>DDUR01000039.1 GCA_002344895.1 Ignavibacteria bacterium UBA2333 | reverse complement strand
GATACCCTATAGCGTGCGTGCTTCAGCCCCTTGCACCCCTTAACGGGGCAGAACTCGGTGTGTGGACCGTTCGAAAAGGATATTCACCGGGAATCCACCATACCCGGTGAACTCCTACCGATCAGTGGACCGTTCACGAAGGACATTCACCGGGGATCCACCATACCCGGTGAATACCTACCACCGGCGATCTACTCATGGCCGTCCGGCTGCGTCTGGCTCTCCAAATGTGTAAACACTTCAGCCCCAATGCCAAAGGCGTCACGCATTTGGTCTTCAAGGCGAGTTGCTAAGCTGTGGGCGTCTATCATCGTCATGTCATCTGCAACCTGCAGATGGTAGTCGATATGAATACGGTTTCCCGATGTCCGCAATCGTAAGCGGTGATATGAACACTGGCCGTCAGAACATGCGTGTTCGAGTATGTCGGTTGCTCTGCGCAGTAATGCTGGATCTGCCGTGTCCATGAGTCCTCGCACCGACGTCGAAACGAGGTTGACTCCCTCACGAATGATGTTTGCTCCAAAGAGTATGGCCATCACCGGGTCAATCCACAAGATGTCCGTGGCCCAGGCAGCAAGGAGGCCTGCAACTGCTCCGAGGCTTGTCCATACGTCCGTCATGACGTGACGTCCGTTCGCCTCAACAACGATGTTTGCGTGGCGTTTACCTGACCGGATAAGATAGTATCCTAGGATGGCATTGATGCCGCCACACGCAGCCGTAATCGACATTCCGATGTCTAAGCGCTCAAGCGTTACGCCGACGAGAAGTTTTTCTACAGCCGTGATGATGATAACGATGGCTGCAATACATATGAGCCCACCTTCAACACCTGCCGATACGTATCCAATCTTGTCATGTCCATACGGATGGTCTTCATCCGGAGGCTTCTGTGTGATACGTAAGGCATACCACGCAAACCAGACTGCGATGATGTGGACAACACTTTCTGCTGCATCGGAGAAGATGACCGATGAGCCAGTTAACGACCAGGCAATCCACTTCGCCACGAGCATGGCCACCCCTACTGCGAGTGACCAGTTCATAGCGACCTGTAATCGACGCCCGTCCGTCATACGCGGATCTAGGTGTTAAGCGTTTTTAGGAATTCAACGTTTGCCCGTGTTGCCTTCATTCGCTCCAGTAGCGTTTCCATTGCCTCGATTGGCGGATCATCTCCCAGAACCTTACGAAGTATCCAGATCTTGTTGAGTTCGTCTTGCGTAAGCAACAATTCTTCCCGACGTGTGCCCGAACGATTGACGTCGATAGCAGGGAAGATCCGACGCTCAGATAGTTTACGGTCAAGGACAAGCTCCATGTTGCCCGTTCCCTTAAACTCTTCGAAGATGACTTCATCCATTCGAGAGTTTGTCTCAACGAGAGCAGTTGCAATGATCGTTAACGATCCGCCCTCTTCCACATTCCGTGCCGCTCCAAAGAAGCGTTTCGGTCGATGTAATGCATTGGCATCTACACCACCAGACAAGAGCTTTCCAGATTGCGGAATCACAGTATTGTGAGCACGAGCCAGACGCGTGATTGAATCAAGCAGGATAACAACGTCCTGTTTTGCCTCAACAAGTCGTTTTGCTTTTTCGATAACCATGTCAGCAACTTGGACGTGACGCTCAGGTGGCTCGTCGAACGTTGACGCCACAACTTCAGCGTTTACGCTGCGTTGCATGTCTGTCACTTCTTCCGGACGCTCGTCGATGAGTAAGACGATGAGCTTGACCTCCGGATGGTTCCTTGCGATGGCATTCGCCATTTTCTGAAGGAGTATTGTTTTCCCGGCTTTCGGCGGGGATACGATCAAGCCCCGTTGCCCCTTACCAATCGGTGCTACAAGGTCGATAATCCGTGTGGCGTACTCATTTTGCGATGTCTCAAGAATAATCCGTTCATCAGCATAGAGTGGCGTTAAATCCTCAAACTGTGTCCGTCGCAGCGGTGTGCCATCAAACGGGATGTAGTTCAAGGTCTCAATACGCACAAGAGCAAAGAATCGTTCGCCGTCACGCGGAGGGCGAACATATCCTTTAACGGTATCACCGGTACGAAGGCCGTATCGTTTTACTTGGTTTGGAGATACATAAATGTCGTCTGGCGAAGGTAGGTAGTTGTAATCTGGAGAACGAAGGAAGGCATAACCATCAGGCAGCACTTCAATACATCCAACAGTCAGATTTACGTTCTCACGTTCAGCGTGTGTAGCCATAGCACGCTGATTTTCTGCCTCTACAATCTTGTAGATAATGTCCTGCTTACGCAGGTCCGTTACGTCGTCGATGCCCAATGTCTTGGCAATAACTGCCAATTCGGCGATTTTTTTTGTCTTGAGTGCAGCCAGATCAAGGACCGCTTCGGTACGGTCGGTCGGACGTTGTGCCATACGTTGTGAAAGCCAGGGGAAAAAGTCGCGGGCGCAGGTATCGCCCGTCTTTAAGCGTGCGGCTCGGAGGACCCTACCGCAGGTACAGGTGTCCAACAAATGTCGCACGATGGCAGGTTCTGACCAAATCAGGCCCAAAAAAACTTGGTCCGTAACGAAAATGTTGCATGGAACGAGAGAAAATGTAATTTTGAGCCACCCGGAGCGGATGAGAAATCATCCGTTACTGAGGAGATGAAAGGGAAGGCCGTGATATTCGTCACGGCCTTTTTGTTTTCTACTCCTTCCTCAAGCCACGCAAGGAACACGTACACCATGAATCGAAACATCTCATTGATTGTTTGCACGTTGTTTGTCAATGTGACATTGATCTTTGCTCAACCCGAAATTTCGAGTCACTCTTCGACGCAGCGTCAGCCAAAAGGTGGGCCGCGAGGTGGTCGTGTTACATCAATCGCTGATGCCACAAAGGATCCGGCCGCAGTTCAACGTTTGGCACTTTCACATCGAAATCTGTCTACGTTGAGTGACAGTGTTGGACTATTCGTAAATCTTGTCGAATTAGATCTTTCAGGAAATCCAATTACTGAGCTCCCTCAAGAGTTAGCAAAGTGTACAAAACTTGTTAAGGTTAATCTCGCGCAGACCAAGATTACGTCGATTCCAACCGTGCTAAAATCGTTGCCGGCATTGACGTCCCTCAATCTCACCGGTACACCGTTGGCAGCGCTTGACGCCCGTGCATTTGATGGGCTGACGCGGTTAAAAGAGTTGTATCTCGACGGTACAAAACTCACCACGTTGCCACAGTCACTTGGTTCGGCATTGTCCCTTACGATGTTGTCAGCATCTGCCAACGCACTTACAGAGGTTCCTGCTTGGATCGGTAATCTGCGGCAGTTGCGTATGCTTCGACTTTCGAATAATAACATCACAGTCATTCCCGCATCATTCGGGAATCTCCACATGCTCACTGATCTGGATGTGGCGAATAACAACCTCAAGGCAATACCTGACACAGTTTACCATTTGCCTGCTCTTCGCAGCATAAATGTTTCCGGAAATACTCTCCAGAAGCTACCGGAATACCTCAACTCACAGGAGCTGAGGGAATTGCGTGCTGATTCGTGTGGATTAACCGTGATTCCACCATCCATCGGCAACCTGAAAAACCTTGCCTTTTTATCGGTGTCGAACAATGGGTTAAAAACGATCCCTGAAGAAATCGAGCGCTGCCAGTCGCTAACGCGACTTGATCTGTCAGATAATCCACTCGAAGGTTTACCAATTCGCTCTTTGGCAAAACTCCAGGGTCTGGCCGAACTCCGAATTGTACAACGTAATCCTTCATTGGATCGCGAACCACAACAGAAACCGGAAGGTAGACCGAAACCGAAAAAGTGATAACTTTGCTGTCCGCCACGGCGGGTGTAGCTCAGTTGGTAGAGCCCCAGATTGTGACTCTGGTTGTCGCGGGTTCGAGCCCCGTCACTCGCCCCCTAACAAAAAAAATGATGCCGCATTCGGTTCGCCGTGTGCGGCATCTGTAGTTTAGGACCCATGGTAAGCATTATCCTTCACACGCACCTGCCGTGGGTTCTCCATCATGGCACGTGGCCACATGGTAGTGATTGGCTTTTTGAAGCAATGGCAGAGTGTTATCTGCCGTTGATCTCTGCTTGCCAACGACTGGTAGACGATGGGATTCGTCCTGGCATAACGGTTAGCCTCAGTCCAGTGTTGTGTGAGCAGCTTGCTCATCCTGATACCAAAAAATTGTTCGCTGACTACTGTCGAGATCACATCGCACTTGCAAAAGGGGATGCTCAACACATGTCGTCGCAGAATATGTCCGACGACATTATCGCGCTAACAGAGTATTGGGCTGATTGGTATACGTCGCGGCTCGAAGAATTCGAGCGTGTGAACGGCGACATTGTTGGTGCTTTTCGGAAACTTGAAGAAGCCGGTGCTCTGGAAACGATGACATGTGGGATGACGCATGGATATCTCCCGTTACTGGCCGAAGATGCAAGTGTGGATAGACAGATTGGAATGGCTGTTCAATCACACATCCACCACTTTGGACGCCATCCTCGTGCCCTATGGATGCCTGAATGTGCCTATCGACCGGCCTATCCATGGCGAACATTATTACCGGTTCCAGCTTACTCTGTTGCTCGTCCGCGACGAGGAATTGAACAGTTCCTCCGTCGTCATGGAATTGAAGCGACAGTTATTGATCAGGGGGCTTTGCAGGGGGCGCGCCGCCTCGAAGGCGGCGCTGAACCACTCTCGGCATATGACCTGCACCTCATGGGGTCAACGGACCACGAGGAAACAACGACAGTTTTTACGCGCGACCTACCCATGACATTGCAGGTATGGAGCGGTCAAACGGGATATCCGGGAGATCCTGATTACCTAGATTTCCATAAAAAATACTATCGATCAGCACTTCGATACTGGCGTGTGACGGACGTTCAGGTAGATATGGGTGCCAAACAACCATATGTTGCTGCTTGGGCGCAGTCGAAAACCGAAGTCCATGCCGAACACTTTGTGAATGCCCTGGCCATACGTCTTCGGTACCGTCGATCCGAGACTACTCGGCCACCGTTACTCTGTCTACCGTTCGATACTGAGCTCTTTGGTCACTGGTGGTTTGAAGGGCCGATGTTCCTCGAACACGTCATTCGACGAGTTCATGCCCACCCGGAACTTGCCATGGGTACGGTATCGGACTGCCTTGGTCAAATTCCGCCCACAACAAAAATCGCCGTTCCGGAATCATCCTGGGGTAAAAACGGAACCGATGAGGTATGGATGAATCCAGATACCGTGTGGACCTGGGAACGTGAATATGGCCTGGAAAGAAGAATGGAGCGTCTGTTAGAGAAGCATGGACACCGTGAGCACGACATGACCATGCAACGACTCATATCGAATGCTATTCGCCAGCTCATGCTTGCACAAGCAAGTGACTGGCAGTTCCTTATGACAAACTTTACAGCTCGTGAGTATGCTACGATGCGCTTTCATAGTCATGCCTCGGATTGCGAAAAACTGTGCACACTTGTGGAGAAGTACGCCATATCGGCGAAGTTGACGGATGAGGAAGAGGCGTATCTGGATGAATGTGAACGGCGTGACGTGGCGTAGACAGATTCACCGGGTAACGTGGTTCCCCGGTGAATGAGGTGCGTTGAGATTCACCGGGTAAGGTGGTTCCCCGGTGAATGAACCGTGACATGTGGAACCTCCAGATTCACCGGGCACTCTGGTTACCCGGTGAATCACTCCACTCCCTCTCAACGCCATGAAAAGTGTACGTAATACTCCGCTAAAGGTGTACGTAACCATTAGGAAGTATTGGCACCTACGGGAAATCGTTGATTGATTTGTTGAGGGGTTGTGCCGAGGTTGCAGCCCACTATGATCAAGTTCAACATCATCGATCGCGTCGAAGACTAAGCGGCTGGCAAGTGGTATCTTGCCGATATGCCGCCCGTTCTCCGTCTGCTACGACCTCATCAGTGGGTGAAAAATCTGCTGCTGATGGTGCCACTTGTCCTCGCACATGTTCTGGATGAATGGACACGGGTGGCCGACGTTATCGTAGCCATCCTGGGGTTTTCGCTCTGTGCCTCTGCCGTTTACGTTGTAAACGACCTTGTTGACGTAGAGTCAGATAGAGCCCATCCCACGAAACACCGTCGCCCCCTTGCCGCCGGTACGGTGGCAGCCCCTTTGGCAAAAATCCTGGCCTTTGTACTCGTCGTTTCCGGATTGGCTCTTGGATATGCCGTCAGCATGTCCACTCTCGCCTGGATGGGACTGTATGTCGTTGTTACGTCGCTGTATTCGTTCTGGTTAAAACGCCTTGTTATCGTCGACGTTGTGGTGCTCAGCGGACTCTATACACTCCGCTTAGCAGCCGGTGCTGCTGCTGCCGATGTGTCAATGTCAGGCTGGTTGGCAACGTTTTCACTGTTTTTTTTCACGTCTTTGGCGTTTTTAAAAAGGTACGTAGAGTTACGAGATACGGTAGAACGAGAAGGACGGGTGATCGCCGGTCGTGGATATCATGTTGGTGATGCCGTCTTTGTGGCCGTGACCGGTGTCGCTCTTGGTTTCTTGGCTGTTCTCGTGTTTACGCTCTATCTGCAGAGCCACGACGTACGTGTCCTCTACACCCACCCCGACGTGTTGTGGTTTGTCATTCCGCTTGTTATCTATTGGGTGAGCCGGACGTGGCTCGTCGCCTGGCGCGGTACCATGCATGATGACCCGATCGTTTTTGCAATGCGCGATATTCCAAGCTACGTTGTTTTTGGCCTTACAGCGGTTATTCTCTACGTCGCAACGTTATGAGTGGTCCGTTACATGTCGTTGAGTCGTGGGGACGGTTTCCGCGTGTTGAGGCAGCGGATGTTCAATCTCCACAGTGGTCGTCTGATCTAGGTTCTCAGCTGCAGTCAGAATCTGTCCTTGCTTATGGATGTGGACGGAGTTACGGTGACGTCTGCCTCAATGAAGGTGGTCGTATTGTTCATACTCGCCACCTCAATCGTTTCCTTTCCTTTCATCCATCGACGGGAATTCTCAGGGCTGAGTCCGGTGTAACTCTCGAGGATGTGCTCAATCTTGTTGTTCCATATGGATGGTTCCTCCCCGTTACTCCAGGTACACGTTATGTGTCACTCGGAGGTGCAGTCGCAAACGACATTCATGGTAAGAATCACCATGTTGCCGGAACGTTTGGCTGCCATGTGAGAGCGCTTGAGCTTGTTCGCAGTGATGGTAGCAGACAGGTCTGCACCGTGTCCGACCATCCAGATCTGTTTGCTGCAACGATTGGTGGACTTGGGTTAACAGGAATCATATCGTGGGTAGAGTTTCAACTCGTTCGAATTGCCTCAGTGTTTGTTCAAGAGGTGCAAGAACGAGTCGATACACTTGATGATCTCATCGATACGACAGTATCTGCCGAACAACAGTCAGAATATGTCGTGAGTTGGTTTGATGTTACGGTAGGGGGCTCCCATTCGGGAAGGGGCTTGGTTCTGCGAGGAGATTTTGTGAAAGAAGAGGATGGGTCGCTACAACAGCACGTGTTACCAAAGCCTCGTTTATCAATACCCCGTGAGGCACCTTCCTGGCTGCTCAGCAGACCAACAATCAGAATGTTTAATGAAGTGTGGTATCGTCGGTCGTTTCGCCGAATAGTTCGCAAACGACGTCACTATGTACCGTTCTTTTATCCTCTTGATACAATTGCACGGTGGAATCTTCTCTACGGTCGTCGTGGCATGTTGCAGTATCAATGTGTTGTTCCATTTGATGGCGGACGTGAGGCCCTTCGAGAAATCATTGGCATCCTCAACAAGAAGGGTGTTTCAAGTTTTCTGGCCGTTGTAAAGACGTTTGGTAATGTTCGATCACCGGGTATGCTGAGTTTTCCACGGCCTGGCTTAACACTCACGCTTGACATGCCGAACATCGGCCTACCACTACTAACAGCTTTGAACGAATGTGACCGTGTAGTGCGCGAAGTCCGCGGACGTGTCTATCCCGCAAAGGATGCACGAATGTCATCAGAAATGTTCTTGGAAACGTACCCCGAAGCACAGCACTTTGTATCGTTTATTGACCCTCACTGCTCCAGTTCTTTCTGGAGAAGAGTATGGAAACCATGACAAGTTTATCGTCACAACAACCGTCTGCGGATGCCAACGAGCATCAAACGAATGCTCAACAACGAGGAATAGTCATTCTCGGTGCAACATCGTCCATAGCCATGGCTATCGCACGTCTGTGTTGCCAACCGGGTAGCCGCTTTGTCCTCGTAGGGCGGTCCGAAGAAAATGTTTCGGCCGTGGCACGTGATCTTCTCGTTCGTGGTGCGACGTCCTGTGACGTCATCGTCGCCGACCTGCGTGCCCGCGAACAGTACGACGATATCGTTCAGCGAAGTCGAGAGATCCTTGTATCGATTGACCTCGTCCTCATTGCCCACGGAGTGTTACCAAATCAGTATGAGATTGACCGAGATGTGCGAGCGACGACGGAGACCTTTCTCGTGAATGGACTCAGCGCAATAACGCTAGCACAGATGTTTTGTATTGACCTAGCTGACCATGGAGGAGGTTCGCTTGTTGTCCTCTCAAGTGTTGCAGGCGATCGAGGGCGAAGGAGTATCTATGCATACGGTGCTGCCAAGGCTGCACTAACACAGTTCGCATCGGGACTGCGTGCGGCATGGGCGCAACACAATGTTCACGTCATGACGGTAAAACCAGGTCCGGTTGATACGCCCATGACACACGGCAAAAAGATGCCGTTCAAAACAACTCCTGAAGTTGTAGCCAAGGCAGTGCTACGTGGACTTCAACGAAAATCATCGACGATTTATGTACCAAAAAAATGGCGGGCGATCATGTGGATCGTCCGCCATATTCCAGAAAGAATATTTATGAAGCTTCCGTTCTAGACTGTGCCTTTCTCAGAGAGAAGGACATGTCGAAAAGCATCATGCTGGGCTTGGAGCGAGGCTATCAGGATTAGTTCCTGCATCTGCAACTGGAGGCTGTCCCGTTGTAGCAGAAGCACGGACAGCTTCACGGAACTTGTTTACGTCTCGGATGACCGGTGGTAACTCACCACCACCCATCAGGGTATCAAGTTCCTCTGCGCTTAACGTTTCTCGTTCGTAAAGTGCTTCAGCGAGTTTGTGGAGAAGATCGATATTCTCCCGCATGAGTCGTTCTGCCGATTGTTCAGCATCAATGATAATCCGGCGTACTTCCGAATCGATAGCTCGTGCTGTTTCTTCAGAGTGATCACGTGGCTGCGACAATTCGCGACCGAGGAATACCTCGTCATGCTGCGAAGCATAACGAACCGGACCTATCACTTCGCTCATGCCAAACTCACAGACCATCTTCTTTGCAATTGATGTTGCACGTTCGAGGTCGTTCGATGCCCCACTGTTTACTTGATCAAAAACGAGCTTTTCAGCGGCTCGACCAGCAAGCAACATTACAAGACGTGATGTTAACTGGTCACGGCTTGTTGTATGTGAATCTTCATTCGGCAGCGACCATGTTACACCGAGAGCGCGTCCACGTGGTATGATTGTTACCTTGTGGACAGGATCACTATTCGGAAGCAGTTTGCCGGCAAGTGCATGACCAATTTCGTGATACGCTGTTGTCTTTTTCTCGCGATCAGAAATCACCATACTCTTACGTTCAACGCCCATGTAGACCTTGTCACGTGCGCTCTCAAAGTCATACCCCGTTACCTCAGTGCTGTTACGACGGGCTGCGAGAAGGGCGGCCTCATTCACGAGGTTTGCAAGATCGGCACCACTGAATCCCGGTGTCGCTTTCGCCAAAAGATCAAGATCGACGTCCTTCGAAATCGGCACACGACGAGTGTGTACCTTCAGGATACCTAGGCGACCATTCACGTCTGGACGATCAACAACAACCTGACGATCAAATCGGCCTGGACGTAACAGTGCAGGGTCGAGCACATCATTACGGTTTGTAGCGGCGATGACGATGACGCCCGAGTTCTGTTCAAACCCGTCCATTTCAACAAGAAGCTGATTCAGTGTCTGTTCGCGCTCATCGTGTCCTCCACCGAGACCAGCACCACGATGACGGCCTACGGCATCGATTTCATCGATGAAGACAATACACGGTGCGTTCTTGTGTGCCTGTTCAAACAGATCACGAACACGACTCGCTCCCACACCAACAAACATCTCTACAAAATCAGCTCCAGAGATACTGAAGAACGGCACACCTGCTTCACCGGCAACGGCGCGTGCAAGTAGCGTCTTTCCTGTACCTGGAGGTCCGAGCAACAACACACCCTTCGGGATCTTACCTCCGAGACGGGTAAACTTCCCTGGATCACGAAGAAACTCAATGATTTCTTTCAGTTCTTCCTTGGCTTCATCGGCACCAGCAACATCAGAGAAAGTAACCTTCGTATTTCCATCGGTTACAAGTCGTGCTCTGCTCTTTCCAAAACTGAAAATGTTTTTGGATCCACCGGCACCCATCTGCATCCTGCGAGTAACGAGCAAGAAGGCACCAATAAGCAAAATCCACGGCAGGAAGGATACAAGACCCATCCACCATGGTGAGTCACCATCTTCATACTGCCACGAAATGCCATGTTCCTTCCACATCGCCTCGGTAGCTGAATCAACTACGCCAAGTTTTGTGCGAAAGGCCTTAATACTTACCTGCGTGCCACCACGATTGATGTTCTCTTCACGCTTAAGTGTTCCGTGAAACTCAAAATCATTGAGCTGACTTTTCTTAATGACGGCATATTGCACCTTGTCCTCACGAACGAGGCGCTGATACTCATTAAAGTTTACGGTCCACTCCTTCTGTTGATTACCCATCATCAGAGTGGCAATGAGGATGAGGCCAACGAGGATACCGACCCAAATCAGGACATTACGTAAGACCTTCGACATGGTCATGTCGTTGTCATCGTCTGGGCCGTTTTGCCGTGGAGAATTTGTAGGTTTTTGGTTCATGTTCTTTCCGATTGCGTCAACAATGGCCTAGGACGTTCACCGAGCTCTTTTCATGCCCGAAGATTTCACGATTCGGGAAATTCTTCTGTCGCCGTATCGACGACCCAGATGGCATCGAGTTCTCGCCCGTATCCAGCATAGTCCATGCCATAGCCCACCACAAAATCTGGGGCTATCTCCCGGCCCACATAGTCGATGACGAGATTTTCGCGATGCATCTCGGGTTTCGACAGGAGGGCAGCAACGGTTACGCTGGCAGGTTGTAAACCACCAATGCGTTTGATGAGTTCTACGATTGTTGTGCCCGTATCAATGATATCTTCTACAATGAGCACATTGCGTTCACGGAGGTCGGGAAAATCATCTTCCACGTCAATCAGGCCATTAGACGTCATGGCGACCCCATAACTTGACGCACGCAGGGTTTCAATTTTTACCGGAATTCGCAGCCGGCGAATCAAGTCTGCAGCGAACACAAATCCACCCTTCAGAATAATCAGAACGGTGAGTTCCTGTCCAAGAAAGTCCTTGTTGATCTTTTCCGCGATGTCGCTTACCATCACGTCAATCTCATCCGTACCAATGTACGGTCTGAAGGATCTATCGTGAACGCGTACCGTCAAATCACGGTCATTCATAGCTGTGGTGTTCTGTGATGGATTCATGTTGGAGTTGAAGAATGGTTGTTGTCGATGATGTCACCCGTACGCGTTCGGCTGGTCGGATTCCGCAGAGCCAGACGATACCCTCGTCATCCTCAACGACACTTGCAAAAGGACGGAGTGATAGGGGAATCTTTGCAGATGAGAGGAGTTCCGCTATAGACACCTGCCGCTGAGAACCATGCGGAACAAAACGATCACCAGATTGCCACGACCGCCAAACGAGTTTGCCGCGAAGAGCCGTCACATCAAGGAAGGCTATGTCGCGCGATGGAATCACGTGAACTGCATTCGTCGGTAAGGTCTGTACATCAAGGTGCTGAGAACCGGCAACATAGGAACCATCAGATTCGAGAACAACAAAAAAGGGGGCAAATGGGGCAACCCGCTTTCGGAGTACGACAGAATCCCGATCTCGAAATGCCTCAAAATCTGCATGAATGTCGGCACGACTTCCAACTTCTGCTTCACACAGTGAATCAACACGACGAACGGCACGCTGATCTGGGCGACCAATTCCAAGACGTTTTAGGCAGTAATGAAAGAGCGAGCGACGAAGGCCCCTTGTCTGCCCCTTAACCTTCTCAACATTCACATGGATCTCCGAACCATGTGTCGTCGTCATGGAACCAAAGGCTGTTTCAAGGGCCGACGATACAATCTCGGCAGCATCTCGTAAGACATGCGACGTAGTATCAATCCTTGAGATAACATCCGGTCCAAACTCGCGTCGAAGCTGTGGGATCAGGCCATGTCGAAGTTGATTACGCAGAAATCCAATATCGTCATTCGATTGATCGTGCCGATAATCAATATTATTATGATCCGCATATCTCAGTACATCGACAGTTGACGCAGACAACAACACGCGGCAAATGCGCGGTGATGAGTGGTCCTTGTGGAGCGGTCGCACCGTCGGAATACCGGTCAATCCCGAAAGTCCAGTACCGCGGATAAGATTCATGAGAATGGTTTCGACATTGTCGTCCTGAGTATGAGCAGTAAGTACCCAAGCAAGTGAGAACTCCTGACAGACGCTCAGAAACGCCTCGTATCGAGCTGCTCTGGCTGCGGCTTCGAGACCACCATGACGATGTTGGGCTACATTGTGAACATCAACAGTACGCACGTATACTGGCACACCGAGATCCTCACACTGCGCTACAACAAAGTTGGCATCGAGATCACTTGCGTGACCACGAAGACCATGGTTGACGTGGATGGCGTGGAGCGAAAGATGAAACGTTGACGATAACCGATGGAGGATGTGAAGCAGGACCATCGAGTCCTTGCCACCGCTTACGGCAACGAGAACCTGGCAGTCGCGGATATCGTGTTCTGTGAGGGCGGCTGCAACAACATCGTCGAGATTGAACGGCATACAGGCCTGTTATTCTGCGACGACGGATTCCAGATCGTCGGCATACTTCAGCATACGTTCAGCGATTTCGTCGTACGACTCGTACCGCACAACATCCTGTCGGACGGGCGAGTTATGCGGTAGACCCTTAAGATAGCCCCCATAATGTTTTCGAAACTCGTGTACTGCACGACGGAGGGGTTTGTGAGCAATCTCAAGTCGAAGATGTTCGAGGCAAGTTTCAATACGTTCGCGTGGTGACGTACTGACGGCAGATTCTCCATTCAGTGCTGCGTGGGCCTGACGGAAGACGAATGGATTACCGATTGCGGCGCGGCCGATCATAACGGCATCGGCACCAGTCTCGGCGAAGGCACGGACGACATCATCGGCGGTTTTAACGTCGCCGTTGAGGATAACCGGGATATTCACAACCTGCTTAATCTTCGGAATCCAGGACCAATCGGCATCGCCGTCGTGTCCCATATCACGAGTGCGGCAGTGAACGGTGAGGGCGGCTGCTCCGGCATCTTCAATCATACGAGCGACGTCGAGGATTACGATCGAGTCGCGACTCCATCCGAGGCGCGTCTTTACGGTAACAGGTTTTTTGACGGCATCAACGATGGAACGTGTCAGCTTCTGCATTCGGGGAGGATCTTTCAGCAGAGCGGCCCCGGCATTTCGGACAACGACATTCTTCACCCAGCAGCCAAAATTGATATCGACAAAGTCGGGACCGGACTCCTCGGCGCGGCGTGCTGCTTCAACCATCACGTCTTCATCTCCGCCAAAAATTTGAATTGCGACGGGATGTTCTTCTTCGGCGAGGCGGAGTTTCTCCATACTTCTGCGGGCATCGCGGACGAGGCCATCGCTGGAAATAAACTCTGTGTAAACGATATCGGCACCATATCGTTTACATATAACGCGGAAGGGGAGGTCCGTAACGTCTTCCATGGGGGCGAGTAAGACGCCTTGGTGGACGTCGACATGACCGATCTTCATCGGGCAAAAATACCGGATTCTGGGGAAAGCGGGGTAGGTATTCACCGGGTATGGTGGATTCCCGGTGAATGTCCTTCGTGAACGGTCCACTGATCGGTAGGAGTTCACCGGGTATGGTGGATTCCCGGTGAATATCCTTTTCGAACGGTCCACACACCGAGTTCTGCCCCGTTAAGGGGTGCAAGGGGCTGAAGGACGCACGCTATAGGGTATCTACTC
>DDUR01000049.1 GCA_002344895.1 Ignavibacteria bacterium UBA2333 | reverse complement strand
GCCTCCCCACCTTTAACCCCACCTCACCATGTACGACCCCATGCTCGTTCAGCCCATGCGCGATGAACTCACGCGTATCGGCGTAAAGGAACTTCGCACTGCTGCTGACGTTGACGAAGCAATGAAGGCATCAGGAACAACACTGGTAATTGTTAACAGCGTTTGCGGTTGCGCCGCCGGCGGAGCACGTCCGGCTGTGGCCTCTGCTTTGCAACATCCTGTTAAGCCCGACCATATCGTAACGGTTTTTGCTGGACAGGACAAAGAGGCAACGGAGCGTGCTCGCACGTACTTCACGTCGATGCCACCGTCCTCACCTTCGTTTGCAATTCTTCGCGACGGCGAACTCGTTGCCTTTATGCCTCGGCATCATATTGAAGGGCGCACACCAGAGATGATCGCATCGTCATTGACGGCGGCCTTTGATGAGTTCTGCTCACGTGAATCAGTCTAAGCTGTTACCAGGTATCAAACGCACCCGGTAGTATACGACGTTCAGCGGGGCCTATGGCCCCGCTCGTAGTTTTAGGCGCAGATTCCGTGAGAATCGCCGACCATTTGTCAAGAACGGCATCGGCTTCGTCGATCTCAGGGAAAACATCTCGTGTTAGTTGACGAAATGCTGGTGAGTGATTGAGGTGGACCAGATGACATAATTCGTGAACAATCACGGCACGAATACAATCATCAGGAACGATAATGAGGCGCTCGTTGAGGGTGATCTTGCCTGTATTCGTACACGAGCCCCATCGCCGGCGCATCGAGCGCACGGCGAGCCCCCTAAACCGAAGTCCTGGTACACCAATAGCTGGTAACACCTGCGTTATGACGTCGGAAAACACACGAATTGCCTCACGACGTTGCCATCGCGGGAACGACGTATACGTATGGCCCATGCTGCGTATGTTGACAATGGCACCACGATGAAGTGCCTCTTCCGGAGACGAAGGCCGCGGTAGTTCAGATCGTACGGCTAACGCCTCACGGCGTCGTTCTCGGATCCATTCGGCTCGTTCCAGAAGAAACACCTCGATTGCTGGAATCGACAATCGAAGTGGAGACCGAACGATAACGTCGCCGTGTGGCCGAACCTCCACGGATAACGTTCTGCGTCGTCCACGTACAAGGGTATACGTCGGAAGTTGAGTTCCAAAGAGATTGTCGGCACCTTCGATCACGGTAACCTTTTGATCCGTCAATTGTTAGTTGGAGTACATGAAGCGTCGGTTGAGCGAATATAGCGACTCGGATCTCTACGCAATGTTGCGGACGGATCGACGGGAAGAGGCGTTTGGCGAACTCTATGCTCGCCTTTCTTCGAACGTCTTTTCGTACTGTCTTCGTGTGCTTGGAAGTCGCGATCGCGCCAACGACGTGTTTCAGGAAACATTTCTGCGGTTCTATCAGAGTGCAGAGCGCTTGGACTATCTCGAGAATGTCCGGGCCTACGCGCTCACGATCTGCAGAAATCTTTGTCTGAATGAGAAAAAACGAACGGCGAACGCCGCCGTTGAATTTGAGGAGACGATGTATAACCCTGGCGTATCCCGTGAGGCCGATCGCAGTGAGATGATGCATCTCATTGCTACGGCACTTGAGCTTCTTCCGCATGACATGCGTGAAGCTTTTGTTCTCAGGGAATACGACGGAATGGCATACAACGAAATCTCAGAAATGTTGAATATCAAACTCGATACGGCCAAGGTCCGCGTTTTTCGCGCTCGGCAGAAGATCAAGGAAATCCTTGAGCCGTATCTGAACGAATTGTCAAGGGATTGATCATGAGCAACCATAGCGACTGGATCCAGGATCTGCTCGACGGTGAGCTCGATTCGATGCATGAACAGAAGCTATTCGCCGAACTTTCGGTGAATGGAGACTTACGAACAGAACTCCGGCAACAACTAGCAATTCGATCGGCTGTTCATCACGATCGTATGGGCCTTGTTCCTCCGGCAGCTCTGACAAACTCTGTTTTTGCCGGGTTGGGATTTGCGACACCGTTAGCGGGCGCAGCCGCAAGTGCGGCTGCAGGGGGCTCTGCCCTTATGCAATGGTTGGGACGTCTCGGACTGCCGATTCTCAGTGCTATTGCGGCGGCGGGATTAACACTTGCCGTAAGTGAAGGTGTTGGAAGTACGTCCGTACCGATACCAACAGCCGTAACCTCAACAGATGTTGTAACGCCTCCGGTAACGGGCGCAGCGTTACCAACCAACGTAACGCAGCCAGAGATTACGTCAGCACCCGTCACAGTACCGAGAGCTTCGTCTCGTGCTGATCTTGATCGTATCCGTGAGTTCGAGCGTTTGAACAGCCAACTACTGGCTGAACTGCGAGATAGTCGGGATCGTCTGGCAAAGGCTGAAGGAGAGTTGTCACAACGTTCGTCGCCATCTCTGGCAACAACTGTCGAAGAGGCTCCGGAAGAACCACGTGAACTCGCCGTTGTCCCGATTTCGTCAATTGATCTTTCCACGACAATTACACTTCAGCGGGAAACGGCAACTCCGATGTATACGCCGCGTACTCTGTCGGCTACGTCGGACTACATCCTGTATCCGAGTTTCCTCATCCAGCTCCGCGGACTCTCCGCATCGAACATCACCAACGTTAGTGCCGATCCTGACACACGCTGGTATGATCACATTGGAGTTGCCCTCATGTATCAACTCTCGGATCGATCAACGTTTGGCGTAGAATTCGGCAGCGAACCATTTCCGCAAGTGTTTGAAGGTAGTCGCAGCGGCCAGGTGATCCGATATGAACAGCAGCCATCATCCATGTGGGCTGGTGCCATGTATCGGCATACCTTCCCGCGCCTCGGTACAACATCCTTTGCGCCGTTTGGCCAGGCACTCATCGGCGGAACGAAGTTTGGGCCGCTGGGCCGTGCAACCGTCGGATTACAGTATGCACCAACAGGACCTCTTTCCTTCATCCTCGGACTTGAAGGCACCATGATGGGCTATCAGTTCCAGGATCGCTGGTTCACCTCTTCAAAATTCGGTCTGACCTACGGTCTGGCTGTTCGACTTTGACCCTTATCATCTTCATCTCTTATGAAAACCCTCGTACTACTCCTCACTCTTGCCCTCGTCACCTCTGCGTGTACGTCGCCGCTTGACACGGATACACCACGCAAGGAGACGCCTCTGACGCCGGCGATACTCATCAAACCGACGTCAGTTTCGGCTTCGTTCTCGACGGCTGCAGGCACATTCCGCATTGATGGGAACCCGGATATCCGCATCGACACAACAGCACGACCGCATCCCATCGTGTGGATGGATCTCACCATGCGTAATGCAGCTCTCGACACCGGTGGTACGGCTGTGATCCACGCGTATCGTGTGAATGTGGACTCCATGTCGGCAAGCGGAATCATTCGAAACCTCGGCGTCGGTGAAGGCTGGATTACATGTTCGGTAAACTCCGCCCTCGAAACCTTCGACGCCGATGCTTCTCCCTCTGCTGTGAACACCTTCAGCGTCCTCATAGCGGAACAACCGCACGTTGAAGGGCAAAAACGTCGGCTTACGGTGACACTCTTTATCATCGTGAACCGACCGGGCAATGCTATTCCTGGGCTTCCTCAACAGCAGATTCTGGGGACAATTGACCTCGAATTGTAAAAGAACCTTATCCCCAGCTGTAACCCTCGCCGTCGTCAGGGAATGTTGACTCCATACCTGTAGGGAAAACACTTCCTTTTTCACAAGTCTGGAGACGTTCCCATGCGAACGCGAGTCCCTTTCCACCGCCAACTGGTTGCCGCCCTGATTCTTCTGGCGTCGTCCGTGGCAACATGGGCTGCAGCCCCGAATGCACCCGTTGAGTTTGAGGCCGAGAATGCCTCGAACCTCACAACCACCAAGGTCGCCCTGTCATGGTTCGCTAACCGTGCCGGCGACGCGGCTACCTCGTTTGATGTTTATCGCGCTGAAGGTGAAACAGAGGATTTGTCTCTGTTTGACAAGATCGGCTCAGTTGACGTCACGCCGAATAACTCGCTCCGCTTCTCGTATTATGACATGGGTCTTGAGCCCGGTGTCTACACGTACTTCGTAAAGGCCGTTAACGCCGATGGTGAAAGCGATCGTACTCGAATTCGTGTTGTTCGCGTAGGCACACCAGAGCCAAAGGTCTTTATCGTAGGACAACCGAACAAGGTTCACGTCGTTGGTTCGGCGTATTACTACATGCCCCGCTTGGAGACAAATCTCCCTGACGGTAACGTCGAATGGTCACTCGTTCAGGGTCCAGACGGCATGACAATTAATGCAACGACAGGCAAGGTATCGTGGGATGTGCCAGTCGAAGGTCGTCACGAAATCAAGATCAAGGTCACAGTCTCTGCTGGCGGTGTTTCAATTTCAGCAACACAAGCTTGGGTACTGGAAGTCAAAAAAGAAGGTAATGGTGGTGACGACCGTCCAAAGGCATGCGCTGCAATTTATGGCACCGTGACAATTGACGGATCGGACCGCCCTGCTGAAGGCAAGATCACGGCGTGGCTGCTCAAGGAGGGCGACAACTCCAACGCAGCATGGCGCCCCGTTTTCTCTGCTGTTCTCCGTCAAGGCACCTACGTACTGGAGCTTCCTGCTGGCACATATAAGCTCCGTGCTGAAGGCCCAGGTTTCTATGCAGAATGGCACGAGAATGCAGCAGAAGTAGCTGATGCTGCAAACGTGACGATCGAGTGTGACACACGTACAGAAGTCAACTTTACGGTTGAAGGCCGCCCACAACCAAAGGTTTGGGTTGTACGTGGACGCGTAACGGATGAAACTACGGGTGAAGGCCTCAAGGCCGTAGTTGTTTTTGAAGCTCGCGAGCGTGACGACAACACACCGGAAAACTTCCGTCGCCGTGTTGCTGAAACAAACGCTGAAGGTTACTACGAAATCGAAGTTGCTGAAGGTGTTAACTACATCGCCTTGGCGAAAGCTGGCGGTCGCGACAACTTTGAAAAGTATCTTCCTGAGTTCTGGGAAGAAACGGGCGATGCAACACTTGCAACGTCAATTAATGCAACAGCAGATGTTGATGGTATCAACTTTACGCTGGGCCTTCGCCCTACGTATGAGAACCGCCTTGCCGGTCAACTTTTGAATGACTCAACCGGTGCCGCAATCGTTGGCAAGGTAACAGCCTACGCCCTGGTCACAAAAGAAGGCAAGGACGAACAGCATAAGGTAAAGGTTGTTACCGTTGAAACGAATAACGACGGTGGATTTGTCTTCGAGAACCTCGAGCCAGGAACATACATCCTCTTCGGTCATCCAGGTGAGCGTCCATTCGTTCCCGGCTGGTACGTTGAAGGTGAAGTAGTAGCTCACGCTTGGAAGAATGCTACACAACTCACAGTTGAGTCAACGTCGAGCATTGACGGCATCGAAATCCGCTTTAAGGCTGTTGGTGAGATCCGCGGCAAGGGCCGTCTGCGCGGCTGGGTGTTTAACCGCGGTGGAAGCATCCGTAAGGATGACGGCAAGGTCGAAGCCAACACGGCTGTCAACGGTGCTCTCGTTGTTGCACTTGATGCACAAGGAAACGTAGTTGACTGGACAATGTCGGCTGGTGAAGGCAACTTCCAGCTTACAAACATGATGCTCGGCACGAGCACCGTTGTTGTTGACCGGTTTGGATTTGAAGGAACATCTCAGTCTGTTACACTCGATGCCGAAAATGTTGACGTTGACGTGAACTTCGGTCTCAATGCAACAACGAGTGTCGAAGTGCCAATCGATCTCGTTGGCACAACGATGAACCTGTATCCAAATCCTGCATCAGCCACCACGAAGATTTCCTTCGTATCACAACCAGGTACGATAACAGTTGAAATCCTCTCAATGACAGGAACGGTTCTCTCAACAACGTCTACACCATCACTTGGTGGCGAAACGTCCGTTGACCTAAACGTTAGTTCCATCCCGTCGGGCATGACGATGGTACGCGTTTCGAACGGTACAACCACCTTCGCACTCCCCCTCTCCGTCGTACGCTAAGCGCACGTCGCGAACATGCCGAAGCCCGATGTCTGCTCAGCGGACATCGGGCTTCTTCTTTTCGTAGCTTTCGTTATGCTACGACGACATCATTCTGTCCTTGCCCGGTTGATTGCCCCTTTTGCCCCCTACCTGATCGCCATCGGTGCACTGTTGCCGACGTCGGCCACGGTAATCGCGCAGGAGCCATCACACCCTCTTCAACCGAGCCCTCAGCTCTTTTTGATTCAGCATTATGATGCTGACATTGATCTAACTCAGGCCAGCCAACGTCGTATTCGCGGCCGTGTGAAGATGGCTGTGACATTTGCTCTTGGACAATCAGACGCCGTTGTGCGGTTTCATGCAAAGGGAATCGACGTTGATTCTGTTGCGTGGCGTGGTATACGAGTTGAGTATTCAACGACCAACAATACCGCGGCAACAGCAGACTTTGCAGCACACGTTGGTGACGTTAGTCCATCTCTCATTCCTGACACTCTTACTGTCTGGTATTCTGGCACGATGACACATGAAGGTGGCACACTTCCGTGGGGTGGAGTGCACTTTGAAGGAGGGATACTCTATGCACTTGGTGTAGGTTTTACGGCACCCTACGTCAGTACAACGCGCCATTGGTTACCGTGTTATGACCATCCTTCCATGAAGGCAACCTTTCGTGCGCGATTCACCATGGCAGCGGGTAATGATGTTGCATCGAACGGACTACGGACCTATGATACTATCATCGGCAACCGTAGAATTGTTGAGTGGTCGATGACGGAACCATCTGCAACCTATCTCTTGACATTTGCGCATGGCCCGTATGCAAAGGTTGTTGTACCTTGGACAACACCAATTGAAATCTATGCATTACGAAATACTGATACAATTGCAGCAAAACGATCGTTTTCACTTGTGCCGCGAATGGCGGATGTCTTAACCGAACACTTTGGACCATATCCATTTTCGAAGATTGGATACTGTGCCACAACACGTGGTGCTATGGAACATCAAACCATGGTGAGTTATCCGGTTGGCCTTATGCGTGGCAACGATACGGTGAATACTGTGGCAGCTCATGAACTCGCCCATCAGTGGTTTGGAGACCTTGTAACGCCGGTTGACTTTCGTCACGCCTGGCTCACAGAGTCATTTGCAACTTTTAGTGAATGCCTGTGGCTCGAAAAACTCTCGGACACAACACGGTACTTCTTCTCGGTCAAGTCCAAAGCAGACGAATACATCACCACAATTGCCAAGTCTGAAGGTGTGTTTGGTCTCGTTGACTTTCCACGCACAGGTGGATCGAGTAACTATCCGCAAACAATCTATCAAAAGGGCGCAGTTGTCTTGGCAATGGCTCGGACCATAGCTGGTGACGAAGCCTTCTTTGCTGCTCTACAGTCATATCTCAACGAACACCGCCTTGGTACAGCAACAACTGATGACTTCGTTGAACACCTGACGTCAGCACTCGGCGAACGAACACAGAACTTTGTAGAGCAATGGATCACAGGAAAAGGCTGGCCCATCCTTTCAGTAGATCGTGAACGATTGGGAACCTTCTATCGATATACCATCCGGCAAACACAACGAACTCTTCATCCCGACTGGCCGATCTTCACGGAACTGCCCTTAAATATTCGATACGTTGCGCCGAATACCGGTGACACATCGGACGTCATTCTCTACCCGAATGACACTGGAGCAATTGTTCTACATGCCGTTGAGCTTCTCGACATCAATGCCGGAAGAATGTCACGGTGCCTCGTTGCCATGGAGCCAGCAACATCAGTCGACAATTCCGAGCTACAACCAGAATCGCAGCCGGTATCACTCGTTATCCGCCCTAATCCAGCGCAGCAAAAGGTTCACATTGATGTAGAAGGGGCAAATGGGGCTACTTCGGGAACAATGGTTGTTGATGTTTACGATGTTTCGGGACGTGTTATTACATCACTCAACATCGAACAGGATGTTATCGTCGACGTTTCAGCTTGGCCTGCGGGAACATATACGGCCAGACTTCATAACGACGCACGAATCATTTCGTCCACCTTTGTGGTGGCGAAGTAGAACCGATTGATCAGACGTTGAGTCGTGTCCACCGGATAATCTCCTTGATGCTTGGCTTCTTTCCATAGGAAAGAATTCCGATACGGTAGATACGTGCAGCAAGCCAGACACAGCCGAAAAACATCGTAATGGTCAGCACCACACTCGTAAGAATCTGCCACCACGGCACATCTGTTGCTGCTACACGTACCGTCATAAGAATGGGTGAGAACAGCGGGAAGAGTGACAAGACAACACTGAGTGTGCCGTTTGGATCAGCAACAACGTTTCCGATAAACATCATCGTAAGAACAACAGGAATCGTTACGGGGAACGTCAACTGATTTGCATCGGCCTCCTGATCAACGGCTGAACCGATTGCGGCGAATAATGTTGCATAGAGGAAATAGCCAGCTAGAAAATAAAATATTGTCATACCGATGTCAACAAAAGATATTGACGGTATAGCAAATCCTCCGTCAGCCATCGCAGCCTGTGCTTCTGGCGGGATGTTCATATTCGGCGCCACGAGGGTGCCGGCAATACTCGCTACGGCTGATCCAAGGACAGCCCACGCCGTAACCTGCGTGAGTCCAACGAGACCGATTCCAATCACCTTGCCCATCATGATATCCCACGGTCGGACGGAGCTCGCGATAATCTCTACGATACGATTCGCCTTCTCTTCAACAACACCGCGCATAACCATTGTGCCGTAGAGGAAGATCAGAATGTAGATGGCGAAACCTGCGACATATCCGAGAATGGCACTCGCAGTGGAGGCATCGTTTTCAATGCCGCCTTCGGTAACCTTCAATGCGCGAAGATTTACACCGCTTTCAACAAGATCAATCACGGAAGTGTCAACACCGGCACGCTGAAGTCGCGCCTCGACAACAAACGGCTCGATGGCCGATTCAATTTCTTTGTCGAAGGCAAGACCACTTCCTCCGCGAGAATACATCGTCACCTTACCACTATCAACAACGTTGGCAGGAATAACAACCCACGCCTGGAGCTCCTCATCAAGGACACGCTGTCGAAGTGTTTCAACAGGGGCATCAGCAACGACAAAGGCGGCTGTATCAGAGGCAACAATTCGGGCTGCCATGGTACCGGACTCATCGAGAATGGCAACCTTCCCTGTGCGGCCATCTCCAGCGAAGATTGTCATGAGTGCAGGGATGGCAAAAACGGCGATCATACCGATCGGGCCCAGCAAGGTTGTGAGCAGGAACCACTTTGCACGAACACGTGTGAGGTATTCGTGGCCAATGATGACGCCAATTTTTGACGAGGGCATAAAGATTCTCCGGGAGATCCGACGTTTTTAGGAGCACAAAACTAGTCTTTATGCCATCGTGACGGAATTCTCCGCGGCACTTCGTCGTTTTCCTACCACCCGTTCAGCATGTGTTCCGTAGTTTTGCATGCTTAGTTCGCAAGTTCGCCCCCCGGAGAGACCTGATGAGCATTTTACACGATACCCTCAACACCCAAGCGGAAACCCTCCGTACCAAGCGCGCAGCCCTTTTGAAGGAACGCGGTGATACCGTCCTCGGTACCGTTGCCATTGAGCAGGTCCTTGGTGGCATGCGCGGAGTACCAGCCCTCGTCTGCGATACGTCCAGCGTATCAGCCGACGAAGGATTGCGTATTCGTAACATCCCGATCATGGAGCTAACGGATATCTCACCTGAGGAGACGTTCTGGTTGCTTGTGACGGGTAAGCGTGCTACGGCTGAACAACTTGCTGCACTGCAAGCTGAGTTTGCCAAGCACTATACCATTCCGCAGTATGTGGTTGACACACTCAAGGCCATGCCAAAGGATAGTCATCCGATGGCAATGCTTGGTGCTGGCCTCTTGGCCATGGAGCGTGAGAGTGAATATCGTGCAGCGTACGATAAGGGCACAGGTAAGGACAAGCTGTGGCAGTCAATGCTGAATGATGCTGTTCGCTTGATCGCCTCGATGCCAGGTCTGGCAGCGGCTATCTATCGTATCCGATTTGGCAAGGGCGATGTTCTTGCTCCATTAACTGGCGACAATGACCTTTCGAACAACTTTGCTCACATGCTTGGTGTGAGTAACGATCCAACGTGGAAAGAACTCGTCCGCCTCTACCTCGTGCTTCATAGTGATCACGAAGGTGGTAACGTATCAGCAATGACGTCATACGTCGTTAGCTCCGCACTCAGTGATCCGTACTACAGCGTGTCGGCAGCAATGGCCGGTCTTGCAGGACCACTTCATGGACTTGCCAATCAGGAGTGTTTGCGCTTTATCATCGACGTCAAAGAAAAGTTCGGTGGTGTACCATCAGCTGATCAAATCAAGGACTTTGCTTGGGAGCGCCTCAACAACGGTCAGGTTATTCCGGGTTACGGACATGCTGTACTACGCGTGACCGATCCTCGTTTTACGGCCTTCCATGAGTTTGCGCAGAAGCACAACATCAAGGACGACAACGTTCAGATTGTTCAGACAATCTTTAATGTCGTTCCAGATGTACTTCTTGCCCACGGCAAGGCAAAAAATCCATGGCCTAATGTTGATGCCTATTCAGGCTCACTTCTTTATGCGTATGGCATGACGGAGTTCGACTTCTACACAGTGATGTTCGGTGTATCACGTGCCATTGGCCTTTGTGCCCAGATGGTTGTGAATCGTATGATGGCATCCCCTATCGTACGTCCAAAGTCACTCACACTCGACGAACTCGCCGGCGCGTAAATCGGCGGCTTACACCGCACAGCTAGAACAACCTTGCCACCGTTATGTGCTGAGAATATCAGCTGCGTAACGGTGGCTTTTTTTATTGCATCTACAAACGACTTTACAAGTCAGGTTGTAGTGTGTGTTTGATCTGGTGGTTGCAGTGGTGATTGATGTGGTGCTTCACTTCGTGTGTCACTTAGCCCCTTTTCCTTGCCCCCTAACGTATCAACTCCAATGGAACCAGTAAACTTGGGATACTGTTCATCGAGAAGGGGTGAAAGGGGCGTCTCCCAAACCCATGAATCCTGGGCCTTTGTGCGTGAATAGGCACGCATACCCACACCTCGCACACGACCGCCTCGCCATACATTTCGGAGTACGGAGACGAGTAAGGCCTTTTCGGCCTCGTGGTCAACATTCACATTTGTAGGTGCTGGAATTCGCTCAACGAGTTTACCGGCAACAACTTGAATAAGTCCCCAGCCCTTTGGTAATTCGTGAGGTTCAATAATTCCAGATACACCACAAAACCAGCGATATGTGCCGAGCAGGCGTTCGGCAGAGCGATGTTCTTTGTTACGATCGGCTAAAAAGTCAGCGCGTGAGACCTTACACTCAATAAGAAACGATGTACCATCGTTGGCAATACCAAACACATCGGGTGACTCTGCGGCATGTGGTGACGAAATCTCCGTCCCCACCACGGCAACACGCCTGCGTTCATCCGTTGGTGGGAGTGCCCACAACCAGTTCCTTGCAAGTCGAATAAGCTCAGCGTGTGTCATACCACGAACCTACATCAGATTCCAAACTGACGGAAGTGATGGTCGAGGTGTTTATAGAATAACGTACTCCACTCATCAGCCGTCAATACGCCGAGCGTCGACTGGCGTCTACCCTCAAATGCTTCGCGGCCATCGTGATGGACACGTTCGACCCACTCTGTGAACTTTTTGTGTTCTGTGAGGAAGTCTTTCTCAACCGACTGTTTCATGGCGGGAGCAGTTGGCCCATTTTTGGGATAGGGTTTATCGCCGACGAGTAGATCACGGAAAAAGAGGGCGACAAACTTCCTCATAATCCACGGTGGAGTATCGGTGCGGACACCATAGGCAAACTCATAGGCCACGGAGAGATGGGCGAGCATTTGAGCAGCCGACATTGTCCCCCATAGCCGGGGACTATCTTCGTGAAGTAACGACAGGCGTGAGAGGATTTCGGCGTGTGTTGCTTGGTCAAAAACCGATGGGAAGCGCATCATACCTCCAAAAACGAAGAAGCCCGTCTGAGTGGACGGGCTTCGTATCTTTGCCCCCGCTCGGGGGACGATCGTGGACGCTACTAGATTCGAACTAGTGACCTTTACGATGTCAACGTAACGCTCTAACCAACTGAGCTAAGCGTCCGACGGGATTCCAAAGATAGGGGGGTGGACGGAAAACTCCAAAACCGATAATCC
Source organism: Ignavibacteria bacterium UBA2333 (assembly GCA_002344895.1). Taxonomy (GTDB): domain Bacteria; phylum Bacteroidota; class Ignavibacteria; order Kapaibacteriales; family Kapaibacteriaceae; genus UBA2333. Next base: position 2,413 of record DDUR01000049.1, on the reverse strand, counting down.
CACTTACGTATCTCGTTATCGGGCACGATCAACGACACTCATTGCTTCACCAGGAAAGGATCGGAATGATCATCGGAATGATTTTTGGATTGGGAGCGCTTGCCCTTATCGTGGCAGCAATCTTCCGTCAGCGCGTACTTGCCGTCCGCATTGAGGATGGTGCGGCTTCTGCCGAAGAGGTTTCGAAATTAAAGGAGATCTCTGACGCTATTGCCGAAGGTGCAATGGCCTTCCTTGGTCGCGAGTATCGCGTCATGAGCATCTTCATGATCATCTTCGCAGCCCTCATCTTATGGACTGTGGACCATGGTGCGTACACAGCGGTTGCCTTCCTTGCAGGAGCAGCAACATCAGTGGTTTCGGGATACGTTGGTATGCGTATCGCCACAAAGGGTAACGTACGCACGGCATCAGCAGCGCGTATCAGCCTTCAGAAGGCATTTAACGTTGCCTTTCATTCTGGATCCGTGATGGGATTTGGTTTGACAGGACTTGCCGTTGTAGGTCTGTTACTTGTGTGGATGGGTATTGACGTACTGCTGCCACTTGGTGACGTCACGCGTGAAGTTCAGATGGAGATTCTTTCCGGCTTTGGACTTGGCGGATCAGCAGTAGCACTCTTTGGTCGTGTTGGTGGTGGTATTTACACCAAGGCAGCTGACGTTGGTGCTGACCTTGTTGGTAAGGTTGAAGCTGGCATTCCGGAAGATGACCCTCGTAACCCTGCCGTTATCGCTGATAACGTAGGTGATAATGTTGGTGACATCGCCGGCATGGGTGCTGACCTCTTCGGATCAATTGCAGAGTCGACATGTGCGGCCCTCGTTATTGGTGCTGCAGCCTATGCGGTTACACCAGAGGCATCGAGAAACATTGGTGTACTGCTCTTCCCGATGCTTGTCAACGGCGTAGGTATCCTTGCCAGCGTTATCTCCTTGCCGTTCATTCGTGCAACAGTTGAGGAAAAAGTTGAGGGTGCATTAAAGAGTGCCCTTATCATCTCGACACTCATCATGCTGGTTGCCTTGTACCCTGTCACACATTGGGTCTTTGGAACAACGACCTTCATGGTTGGTGCGGTGAATGTTGACGCAACGGGCGTGTTTGTGGCCTTGGCTGCGGGACTCATTGCTGGCCTCCTTATCGGCCTTGTCACGGAGTTCTTCACGTCGCACAGATACAAGCCGGTGCGCGAAGTAGCAGACGCATCGAAGACCGGCTCTGCAACCAACATTATTTACGGACTGGCATTGGGATACAACTCAGCTGTTATCCCGATGTTACTCATTGCCATCAGTGTTGTTGTTGGATTCGTCTTTGCTGGCATGTACGGCATTGCCTTAACGGCAATTGGTATGCTTGGCACCATTGCTGTTGGACTCACGATTGACGCCTACGGTCCTACCTCGGACAATGCCGGTGGTATTGCTGAAATGGCAGAGATGGGTAAGGACATTCGTAAGCGTACGGACGCTCTGGATGCTGCTGGAAACACGACGGCTGCAATTGGTAAGGGCTTTGCGATTGGATCTGCAGCTCTGACATCACTTGCACTCACGAGTGCCTTTTTAACGCGTGCGAACAACGTACTTGTCACACAAGGCAAAAGTCCGCTCGACCTTACGATCACGGACCCACAAGTACTTGCTGGACTCCTTGTTGGTGGAGCGCTCCCATTTGCCTTCTCTGCAATGACGATGAAAAGTGTAGGCAAGGCAGCCTTTGACATGATTGAGGAAGTGCGCCGTCAGTTCCGTGAAATCCCTGGACTCATGGAAGGAACGGCGAAGGCTGAGTATGGTAAATGTGTTGACATCTCAACGAAGGCATCAATTCGTGAGATGATTGCACCGGGCCTACTTGTTATCCTCACGCCACTCATTGTTGGATTCCTGTTTGGTCCGCAGATGCTTGCAGGCCTGCTTATGGGCGCACTCGTTGTTGGTGTAATGCTTGCCATTTCCATGGCCAACTCTGGTGGAGCCTGGGACAATGCTAAAAAGTACATTGAGACAGGTGTCCACGGTGGAAAGGGATCAGACACGCACAAGGCAGCTGTTGTTGGCGACACCGTTGGTGATCCATTTAAGGACACATCGGGTCCGGCGCTTAACATCCTCATCAAACTCATGGCCATCATCTCCCTTGTCTTTGCGGCAACCTTTGCAACGAATGGCGGCATTCTGTTGAAGTAAGGGGAAGACATCGGGAAGAACGAATACGAACGAGGGTGGAGAGATCCACCCTCGTTTTTTATTCTCCGGGAGGATTCTCCGGGAGAACGGTATTGGTAGGCGGCGGGAAAGTATTCTCCGGGAGGGTTCTCCGGGAGGATTGTCCCGGAGAACGGTATTTGTAGGCGGCGGGAAAGTATTCTCCGGGAGGATTGTCCCGGAGAATTGGATTGGTAGGG
>DDUR01000034.1:180205-281585 GCA_002344895.1 Ignavibacteria bacterium UBA2333 | reverse complement strand
CTTCCCCCATCTTCCCCCACCCCCTATCTTTGCCCCATGTCCCGCTCACTTGCCTTTCTCATTGAGTACGACGGCACAGACTTTGCCGGATGGCAGTTCCAACCGAATGGTGTGTCCGTTCAGGAAGTACTTGAGCGAGCTGTTGAAGAGTGTTTTGGTGTCGTCGTTCCCGTTGTTGGCTCAGGCCGCACGGACTCGGGTGTACATGCACGTGGACAGGTAGCCCATGTTCATGTTCTTGACGGAGCGAATACGATACCGACGGAAAAGGTGGCCCTCGCGCTAAATCGTCGGTTACCACGATCCGTGCGGATTCGAAAGGTTGTAGACGTGCCGGCCGACTTTCATGCACGATTCTCAGCACGGTCACGAGAGTACGTTTATGTGATCACAGACACACCCTCTGTGTTTGATATGCGATATGCCTGGACACCCTCAATTCCGTTTGATCGGGGCCTTCTTGGTAATGCTGCACGCATCTTTGTGGGTAAGCATGATTTTACGACGTTCAGTAAGCTTAACGCCGACACCGCTTCGTATGTTTGCGACGTCGAAACATGTAGGGTTGAAACGCTGTCAGACCGCCTGCTCATTCGTATACGTGCCGACCGTTTTGTGTACGGAATGTGCAGAGCCATCGTTGGCGTGATGTTTGACGTTGCGCGCGGACGTCGTTCTCTCGACGATGTAACAGAGGCACTCCGTGATCGTGATCGGCGTCGCGTGAGCCCCCTTGCGCCCCCTACTGGCCTTTTCCTCAACCGAATCTCCTACCCACATGGAATCTTCGAGCATGAGCCCGCTCTCTGATGTTCTCCGTCGTGCAGCCATCGTTCTAGTTTCAGCACTTGGTTCGCTTGTCCTGACATTCTGTGGAGCGATTAACGTCTTCCCGATCAACGAAGACAAGGATCTTGGTGCTCGGTTCGATCGTGAGATCCGTGCAAATCCTGCAGAGTATCCAATCCGTAAGGATCCCGGAGCCCGACAATACGTTCAGCGTATTGTTGACAAGATCCTTACGTCGCCCGAAGTAAAGTACCGTGGCACCTTTGCCTATAAGTGCGAAGTGATCCAGAATGATAAAACGATTAATGCCTTCTGTACTCCGGGCGGCTACATCTATGTCTATACGGGCCTTCTTAAACTCGTTGACAATGAAGCTACCTTGGCTGGTGTACTTGGTCATGAAATTGCCCATGCCGAACTCCGCCATTCAACAAAACGTATGACAACGCAGCTTGGACTCGAAACGGCAATGGCCATTGCTTTGGGGAACAATACAAATCGGAACATCGAGCTGGCAGCAAACATGTTCGGTGGTCTTGGATTGTTAAAAAACTCACGTGACGACGAAACGGACTCCGACGAATACAGCTTTAAGTATCTGAAGTCAACGTCGTGGTATCCAGGTGGTATACTTGGATTTTTTGATAAGGTTAAGGGGCGCTCCGCTGGGGGCACACTCGAACGGCTGTTAAGCACTCATCCGCTGCCAGATGATCGGATTAAGGCTACACAGGACCGGTTAAAGAAGGCCAATATTCCGCCACCAACAGAGGCGCAGCTGAATAGTCGCGGGTATCAGGAATTTAAACGCACTCTGTAACACACCCAACACATGACCGATCCAGAAGGGTTGGAGGAGAGATTTGTTTCGCTGAATGCACGCATGCTTCGTGGTGAGGGTGGTGCTCAGTTGGATGAAGATCTTTCCGTCTACATTGAAGATTGTCGCATTGCCGGAGGAATGCTCTATGCCCGTGCCTTACAAATGCAGGCCGGACGGTACCTCTTTGTTGGGAATCATGAGCGAGCGAGAGTTACGGTAGACAGTGTACTTGCCCTCGTGGAAGGTAGTAATACTCGCATCGAGATTGATGCCATCGTCTTAAAGGCACGCTTACATCTTGCTGTTTCGGTTCGTACTGCAATAGAACTTTATGAACATGCACTTGATGTCGCAGCACGAGCAAACATGCCTGTGCCCGCATCACTTGCCCTTCGGTACGGGGAAGCGTTAGCTACGGCAGCACGGTTCCGAGAAGCACTGCTGTGGCTCCGGCAGGCAGAACGCGCCTACGAACGTCAGGATGATTCACAAGGTCTCGCTCTGACATTGTTGCGCACCACACTTGTCCAGGTTCATACCGGTGCCTTCGAAGCAATGTTTGAGAATGCCTCAGAAGCACTCAGGTTGGCTGAGATCGCCGGGAATCCGTCTCTCACCGCCAACGCCATGAAGTTCATGTGTGTTGCGCTCACCCGATTACAACGCCTTGCCGAAGCATATGAAGTAGCTCAACGAGCCATCACGTTTGCAGATTTACATCATCTCCCTACCGTTCGTGCAGACCTTGCCGGATGTCTTGGTGATGTCTATCTGCGCATGAACGACGCCGTATCTTCACTGCAGCAATACTATCTCTGTCGTACACTCTATCATAACGTTGGACTTCCACACGGTGAAGCATTGGCCGTTATGAGTATGGCCCATGTCTATGCCCAGGCTGGTGATGTTCAAACGGCCATGCCACTCTTTGATGAGGCGATATCGACGTTTACTCGACTTGATCACGAGCGGAATCGTCATGATGCAATTGTCCTCCGTGCAGCAGCATCATTACAACAGCAGGATGTTGATGCTGCAGAAACGGCTCTTCGACAGCTCGTTGACCATCAGGGTCTGGAATGGGTTGGAATCGACGTTGTGCAAGGTCTACTTGCCTGTGCCGAAACACGTCAAAATCGTCGTGAAGTAGCACGACTACGACGGATCCTTGAACAACAAAGAAAACATCATCATCGAACCGTTGACGTAGACGATGTGATCCGTCGTTTCCGAGCGATTGTCACACCACGAACTATCGTCCAACTACCGTCACCGGATTCACTCGCGAGTGAGAAGTCAACAACACCTCCTGTAACCGTTGACCCTACACCTGTTCTAAATCTGCCGTCGACACCGTCACATCGGTTTACGGTGCGACTTCTTGGAACGTTTTCTGTACAACGATTGGATGAAGTCCTCACACCTGAACACTGGAAACGCAAGAAGGCTCGCGATATCTTCAAGTTTCTCGTTACACGACATCGACGTGCCGTAACGGTCGATGAATTAGCGATAGCACTCTGGGGAGACGACGTTGATGTCGAATCAATCCTCCCTACACTACAGAATGGCATGTCGGCTATACGGACAGCTCTTGAACCTGATATTAAACCACGTCAACCATCGACGTATTTACTATTTCGTGACGGAACGTATACACTCGACCTTGGTGATGATGCCGAAATTGACGTGCAATCATTCGATCGTTCGTTACGCGAAGCTCTTGATGTCGACGAAGGTGAAAAGATCAGACTCTTGCGTCAGGCTACCGACCTCTATGGTGGTGACCTGTTACCAGACGACCGATTTGAGGCGTGGACAACGTCATTACGCGACGAAACGAAACATCGCTGTATCGAGGCGATGACTGAGCTTTCCGAGTTGTATTATGCTAATGGAAACATAGCAGCTGGGACAGCTGTGGCACGACGTATTCTCGACCTCGACGACACGTATGAAGACGCCTATGAAATCCTCTTTGCCAATCTTGCGGCCGAGGGGAGATATGCCGACGCCGAACGGATCTATGACCGATGTCGGGAAGCGTATCAGCGAGAATACTTAACGGAACCTCCGGGCTGGATGCGTACCTTGCTGGTACGAGATGGGAGAACACCCAGGGGAACAGTATGATTCAGCATGAAGATAAGATAGTCGTCCGCTCAAGTTTTTCGCGGATTGTAGCGGACTCGTCAACGTTTGGATTGGCCTTCTATACGCGCCTGTTTGAGCGCGCACCAGACATTCGTCCCTTGTTTGAGGACGACATCACCCAACAGGCTGCAAAACTTGTGAGTATGCTCGGCCTAATCGTCGGAAGCCTCGACCATATGGGCCATCTTGCCCCCGTACTTGTCTCACTGGGACGAAGTCACGATGCCTACGGAGCGAAGCCTGAACACTATGACATGCTTGTAGAGGCCTTTGCCGATACCCTGAACGACCAGTTCGGATTCGACGCTACATCTGCAGAGTCCACGGCATGGCGGAATGTACTTGGAACCGTCGGACGGATTATGTCCGATGTTGTCCCAGACTCCGAAACACAGCGGCGGTGAGTGAGCGGTGAGTGACTCACCGGAAGTTTGTACCGTCAACAATCGGCACACAAACTTCAGGAGAGAGTCGCATGACAGAATCACAAATCTTCGCCGTCGAACAGAGCTTTGCCAAGGTTCGACCAATCGCCCACGTTGCGGCAGACCTTTTTTATGCTCGGCTGTTTGATACAGCTCCGTCGGTACGTGCGATGTTTCCCGACGACATGGCAGAACAGAAGCGAAAACTGATGGCTATGCTCGGTGCAGTTGTGGGAATGTTACGCACACCACAGACGCTCATTCCGGCCGTTGAACAACTCGGCAAACGCCACGTTAACTATGGAACACGTCCGGAACACTTTGGTGCTGTAGGGGCAGCGTTACTGTGGACGTTAGAGCAAGGCCTGGGTAACGATTACACGCCAGAAGTTGCGGATGCATGGACAACGGCATTTGGTGTTATTGCAGAACGTATGACGGCAATGTTGCCGAACCAGGAGGTGGCATCATGATTAGTATTGATGTTCAAACACCTGTAGCCGATCTTCCAACAACCGTCTCGGCAATCTCGATTACCGGCGAGAAGTTTGTCCTCGCTGCCAATCTGCGCACAACGGCAGAGATCACACGTTTTGAAGTTGACACATCACAATTGATCACAGGCGCGTATCTGCTTGCCATTGACATGCAAACACGGAGTTACGTAACACCTATTCGTATTTACAATTAAGGTTGTAGTCTGCCTTTACGCGACGTACACCTACACCATCCATGCTGCGGGTTCATCCATAGCAGCAGCAACAGCTCTCCATACTTTTCGAAAGGCTTCGGCTGGATCAGTACCGGTTGAACGAATAGTAAAGTCGTCAACACGCTGAACGTCCGGAGCCTTTACCGCCTTATCTGCTTGCTCACGACGATGCATAACAATGTCGATAACCGTCGAAGATGCCGGGCTTGATGGTATCGGTCGATACGGTGCGACAGCTACCTGAAGATGAGAACGAATGGCCTCTGCTGCGGCCGTTTGTAGTGCGGGACGTGTAAAGGCCGGAGGATAACATATGGCAGCCGTTGGTCCCAAAACCTGTTTTGTACTCACAAAGGGTACTGTTGGGAACCATGATCGTACTTCGTCTTCGAGATCAGAATTTCCCGTGATGAGAACAACGGGCACATCAAAGGCACCAAGAATTGCAGCATCCATTTCGGCCTCACCAACAACCTTACCATTCAGGTACCAGTCGGAGACGAGGGCTCCAACAAACGTATGTGCGAGAAGACCGCGTGGAGTTCCTGCCATCGAATGGAAACCAACAAGAATGGCTACGTCCGTGTCAGTCGTAACACCTTCACACTGACATAACGGTTTGTTCTCTGGTCGACTCGGTCCAACAACAAGTGCGGCATGTGCAGGAAGCTCATCGAGAATAACATTTCTCATGAGGCCATGTCCATCACCAACCACAAATGTTGCTTCTGGAATAACAGACGTTACTCCGTCAATAACGGCACGTACGTCACCCGTGAGATAACGCTGACCAACACTATAGCCTCTTCCTTCCGGTGAAAGTTGATCATGGTGGACAATACCGGTTGCGCCTTCCATATCGACGGCGATGAAAACCTTCATGAGAGTACTCGTAGTTCAAGTGATGATGATAAGGGGCCGGCTTCGCCTACGGGGCGTGCAGAACGATAACCGTCTACGAGAGGTCCAATCTCTACGTCAATTCGTTTGCCACGAAGGACGTCCGTCGTAAGGTATACCCTGATGTAGTTATCCGTTGTTGCAGGCCAGGCCTGCGCAGTTTCGTCAAACGCTTCGACAATTGCCGAACGGCGTTGGCCGATACAACGATTAGACCACTCTTCGTATCGGCGAGCTGAAAGATCACGAAGCCGCGTCATACGAAGACGGCGCACGTCTGCAGGTACGGGCTCACCCTGTAGTGCTGCCGTATTCGGACGTTCACTATACGTAAAGACGTGCAGGTATGACCACGGAAGCTGCTCGAGAAACTTCATCGTTTCGGCAAACTCGGCTTCGGTTTCTCCGGGGAAACCGACGATCACGTCAATTCCGATACAAACGTCAGCACGTCGTGATACAACATCCAGAATCCGACGCTCATACAGCTCAGGTGTATATCTGCGTCGCATTCTCCGTAAGACACTTGCTGAACCACTTTGTAGCGGAATATGCAGATGCGGACAAAACGTTCGTGATGATGTAATGCAGTCGATGATATCGTCGGTTAACGTATTCGGTTCAATGGATGACAACCTGACACGATACGACGGACGTAATTCGTTGATGCCTCGAACAACGTCAACAAAACGATGTGTTCCAGAACGATACTCACCAAGATTAATACCTGTGAGTACCACCTCTTCCGTATGCCCATCCAGATCCTGTAAGGTCTTCAGAACGTCTTCAAACGGCATGGCTCGTGCAGGTCCTCGCGCGTCTGGAATCGTGCAGAACGAACACGAATAGTCACATCCATCTTGAATTTTGAGATGTGTTCGTGTACGTCCATCATCAGGTGACGAGACAGCTCCGCGGAAGTCATCAGCAGTGATTTCTTCAACATCAATTAGCGGTGTCTCACGGCGAACATAGGATTCGATATGGTCGGCTATGGTGAGTTTGTTGCGAGTTCCAACAACTGCCACGACACCATCAATCGATGCAAGTGATTCGGGGCGTAATTGGGCCGAACATCCCGTCACAATAACCTTGGACTGTGGAGCATGTCGACGTCCACGTCGCACAGCATTTCTACATTCAGCATCTGCATTTGCCGTAACTGTGCAGGTATTTACCACGACAACATCAGCGTCTGAGCCAAATGGCACAACGTCCCATCCGTACCTACGGAAGTCCTCGGCAAGCGACGATGTTTCCGTGGCATTGAGTTTACACCCGAGGGTGGTGAGACTTACGCGGCGACGTTCCATATTGCACGGAATTTACGGCGAAGGATCGATGAAGAACGGTATTGAATCTGCAACAGGCGTTTTGGAAGTTACCGTAACGGATGAAATGACAGCACGGTTGGATGACCGTCAGCTTCATCCTGTCTATTCAACCTTTTGGGCATGTTGGCACGCTGAAACAGCAGCCCGTAGAGCCATCGAACCGTTTTTTGAGGAAGGTGAGAATGCCGTAGGTTCTGCCCTTGAGCTACGTCATCTGGCCATGGCCAAGGTTGGTTGCCACATCCGCGTAGAGGCGACCGTCACACAGCTAAGCGGACGAAGGATTGTCTGCACTATCCGTATAACCGGCGGAAACGAAAACACCCTCTTGGCAGAGGGTGTTCAGGAGCAGACTGTTCTTGCAGAGTCGAGGCTTCAAGACCTCGTATCAAAGGCCGTGATGTAAACGGCGTTACAACTTTGTGATCACAAACGTTGTCTTTTGTCCTGGCGGACGGTGATTTGGTGCGGCTTGGGAACGACCTGCATACCCTTGAACGCGTGCCGGTGGCACTCCACGCCGAATCAGTAGGTCACGCACAACCTGTGCGCGTTTCTGAGCTGATTTTACTTGTTCTGCTGAAGCTCCCGTAACGTCAGTACCAGAGGCAATCTCAAGTGCCAGATCACTGCGCTGAATAAGCATGGTCGCAACCGAGTCTAACATCGGTACATCGGAAACGTCAACATCTGATGACTCGTCATCGTAATCCAGATCAACGTTCAGAACCAGTGATTGATCTGTCGACGCTAGAGAGGCAATTTCAACACCCGACTTCGGCATGAGGTTCATGACTTCTGCAGAACGAACGGAACCAGCCGACATACCACCGGCCGAGATAACAGCCCCTTGATACATGTCGTCGTTCCGCTGTTTCGTAGTACGGACTGACACGATGTAGGAGTGACGCAGGGCAGCGTAAATACCAAGGAATACCCGGTCAAAGTCGTAGACGTCATGCAGTCGATGTAAACGGCCACCAGTTTTTTCAGCCATCGTATGGAGTGGAGCATCATCCGATACACCGTATGCCACAGGGAAGATGCGAACATCGAGCTCCGTGGCGCGAGCCAGTACGTCATTGAGTGTCGCTGATGAGGAATTGTCCTCGCCATCCGTAAACAGAATCAAGATTCGTTTGGAAACATCTTGTGCCTGGCTCAGTTCGTCCAGTGCTTCCATAGCTCCATCATAGATCGCCGTTCCGTCACTCCGCAGGTTAATTCCGTTCACCTTAAACGACTTCATGACCTCTTCCTTATCACGGGAAAGAGATACTTCTGTCGAGACTCTTGATGTAAACTTCACGACGGACGCATAGTCATTCACGTCAAACGTAGCCAGTGCCTGCTGAACTGCCTTTTGCATACGAATTGCTCGCGGCATCGTCATCGACGGGCTGTGATCAAGGGCAAAAGCAACGGCAAATGATTCCTTTTCGGCCTTACGTTCTTCGCGAACACTGATTTGATCTGGTAATGCTGCTATTGCAAGATTTGCTGTTACAAAGTCCTTCCACAGCAGGCGCACGTCTTCTTCATCTTGTACATATGGCGTCGCCAAACCACCAATGGTTTTGCCAGAAGGATCTGTTAATACAAGTTCAACTTCGGTACGCTCCGTAAAGACGCGTTTTTCAACGATGGCGAACTTCGCTTGTCCACCATGAACGAGCTCACGGACTGTAGCTGCACCACCAGGTCCCGAAGCCATCGGTACCCCAACGTTAAACGGTCCATCTGCACCGGCAAAGGCTACTGCCCCAGCCAGAACAAATGTCATCATGTAGGTTGTCCAGGTTCCTGTCATACCGCCTCCGTAGTTTCCGCATACGTACGTTAACCCCCGTCTTGGGATCACATTCCATTGCGGAGTACGGCAATCTACATACGTATTGATACGTAATCAAGGAAAATCTTCAGTATCTCTACGTACCACGCTCTATCTGCACTTCAAGACATCTATACTAACAGCTTGGATTTTAACGAGATACTACTTGAGGCCTAATAGATAACTTTTATTGACGAGAGATAGGAAAAGGGGCAAAACGGGCTACTTAAAGATCTCACCTGTTTGTTGAGACCAGAACAGTAAGTCCATTTCATCCATATCATAGCCGTGCAGCTCACACCACGAAGAGAATGAATTCTCAAGGTTGTGGTACTGACGGTGTGAACCTACTGCCACGCTAGCCTCACAAATGCCGAGCTGCGACATATTTGAGATCAGGTGTCGGTCGATAATGGCAAGGTTTCTCCAGCCAATGTTTCTCAGAACGTGGGATGCCTCCTTCAACCCGTATCCAGAGATTCGGGATGCAAGTTCATTTCTAAATAATCGGGCTTCGTGAATGGATGATCGTCCCCTGTCCGGGACCGTTCGGACAGCGTCATTCAGAAGGTTAACAACCGAACTCCATGAATTCCGAAGCAGCTCAAGTCGTTGTGACTTTACGTTATGAAACCGGATGTAACTATCCGGGGACCGCAGGAGGTCAACGACGGAGCCTCCACGCAGAAAGTAGTCTCGTTCTCGTAATCGCTGGACGACGATGTCTGCATGACGTGCTCGACTTTGTGGTGTCAAGATTCCGAAGGCAAACTCCCAGAACCACTCCGTCGGGTCTACCGATTCGAATGCAGCGAGCCGTTGACGTATGAGGTCGCCACGTTCGGCCATCGCCCGTTGGATCTCGTCGTGCGATTGTATCAGACAAGTCCTCGACGCTTTCGTACCGTCCACTCAAGGGCAAAGGCTGAAATGGCTATAATCAGGAGCCACGGAAGATATCGAAGGACGAGCTCGCGATCGAAGGTTTTTGCGACGGACTTCATACGAGGATCAGCAGAGATTGCATCTACCAGCGCATCAAGATTATCCGGTGTGACAAACCTGGCACCCGTGCGATCTGCCAGTGAACGCAGGAATGACGTGTTTAACGTTAGGCTCGCGTCTTCGAGTGAGACATCACCAACGGAGAACCGGCCGTCCTCCCGACCAATCTCTGCCCCGCTTTCTGAATGTTTTGCCACTCCGTCAAATGCATAGTCACCCGCTGGAAGTGGCCCTACAACCGTTGCGTAACGTCCGTTACCGAGCGGTGCCAAGACTACTTCTCTTCGTTCTGGACCTGTGATACGAACGCGGACATCTGCAGACTCGACGGGTTGAAGTGAGGCGTCAAGGATGGACGCCGTAATCGTTACGCTCTCACCGGAGGCATAGAGCGACCGAGTTGGACGAATGCGGATACGGCGTTCGTCGTCACGTACACTTGTCCAGCGGACGGCGTTACCGATGAAGGTGTCAAAGAAGCTCGTGACGTCGACGTTGCCGCGTGTCCTTTGTGGACCCTCCGACAACAGTTTCCATCGATACAACCCATATCCAAGAAACGCCGCAGAACGTGCCGGCCCACGATCGTTACTCAGTATCAGTGGCTCTTCAAGTGGAGCATTACCCACTCGAATCGTTGCGAGAACAGAACTGCCTGATGTGGCCTGAACAAAGGTCTCTGTTCGATAGATGGGTGGCAACGAATTCCATTGTGCCGCATCGTCCGAACCACCGAGCTGCAAGAGAGGATTCGAAACAGACGTCGGTGAAACGTCAGCGGTAATCTGAAACTCCTGTGGTCTTGATGATGCAACACGAAACGGCACGACGTCGGCAAGATCATATAGTTTATCGTATGCTACATCACGTGACGCAATAAAGAACATCGAAAGTCCATCTTTCCACGCCGACGCTAACAGCTGTGTCACATTTCGTGATGAGGTTGCCGTTGGATAACCGATAAGAAAACATGCTTGTGCATCTCGTAACAGTTGTGGTGATGGCTCACCTTCATAGAACGTCGATCCCTGTTTCTGGATAAAGGTTGAAACGGTGATGGTCGGATCTGCCTCGAGTACACTTCGAATGAAGGTCACGTCGGGACTTGGTGCTCCAGCAACGAGAACAACCGTTCGTTTATCCTTTCGAACACGCACAAACTCTGCAGCCGCATTGTTTGCCAACGTGAACTCACCTGCCGTTTGAACAGCACGCACCACAATCTTTCGGACGCCATCCTGACGCGGTGTCCAGACAAACGAAACGGTCGATGGAATACCAGGTTGAACTGTGACGTTCTGGCGCGATACCTCAGCCCCATTGTCCTCAAGGACGAGCTCAACGTCTTGCGGCTCTGTTCCACCGAGAAGTACATCAGATGATACCGTTGTTGCCTTGCCCACATAGGCTACAGACGTTGCGACAATTGATTGAACCGCAACATCACGTGGCGGTATTGAGTCACCAATTCCTACAGAATGGAATCCAATCCCAGAACGCTCAGCGTCAAACATTGGATTGTCACCCGACGTAGCATTGCCGTCCGTGATAAGAATAACAGCGCCATAGTCACGCGTCTCCCCTCGATTAGCCATACCACGAACGACGTTACCAAGGTCTGTGCGGAATCCTTTAAACTCTACTGATGACGCTTCAAGTGTTGTATCTCGAACCACGTCGTCAAAGACAACTACGTCAGCATTCGTGTATCCCCTGTCGCGAAGCTTTTCTTGGAGTTCTCCAATTACCTTACGTGTGACAGGCGCACGTTCTCCTGAGCGATCTCTCATGCCATTTGATTTCGATACATCGATTGCGATCGCAACATGCGGTGTTGTTGTCACCGACATTGTTAATCGTAATAACGGTTCAAAGAGCATCAAGAGTAATGCGGCAATGCCAAGCGTACGCAGACCTACTAACACACCTCGTAGAGGAGTACCCGGATCAGGTTCAACACCACGATATGTTACAATTGATGCAACGAGTGCAACAACGACGAGAAGGGCATATAACCACCAGGGTCCAGCCGCAAGTTCAAACTGAAACGTTTCCATGTAGTGCAATGATCGCCTGTATTGTCGTAACCTGAAAACGTCCTATCTTTGCTGTCTACTAGTCGGGGCGTGGCTCAGCCCGGTAGAGCACCTCGTTCGGGACGAGGGGGTCGGAGGTTCAAATCCTCTCGCCCCGACATTATAAGGCCCGCATTCGGCAACGGATGCGGGTTTTTCATTGATGTAGTGTAGCTCCGGTATTCGTTTCATGTGTGTTGGGTAATGTCTGAACATATGCGGAACAGTGCTGTGCTGAACGGCACGTTTGATACAAGTCTTACCGCAGATTCTGTGGCAACAGTAGTAGTACACTTTGTGCCACAAGAAGACTCGTAAGGAAGAAAAATGCTACCTCTTCCCACGGCAATGGACCTATTGTCAAACCTGTTGTCTGCTCACGATCAAAAAACCAAATTCCCTGACGTACAGCAACGATGTCGGCAAGAGTATAGTACGCTCCCCAGACACTTGCGGAAAGAATGACAAGGTCAGCGTAGGGTGCAAGAATCTGCCATCCGAACGTCCACTGAAGGACAATGATCGGAAGGAACCAGAACAACAAGTGGTCAGCATAGGATGAACGACGACGTTCTCGACGACGACGTCGTGTGAGGTAACCAACAGTTCCCCATACACAGAGAACAAGCAGAATGGAGGTAATCGTCGTCGGAGAGGTAATGTCGGCAACAACCGTTGGAATTCTCGTAAGCCGTGATGATAGTATCGATGTAAACAGGCCCACTATTAGTGTTTGTAGTACGAAGAAGAGGATCTCTTCAATCGGCAGAAACTGGACACGGAAAAGTATACGATCTTCGGGAAAATCCCATATGCCACGTCGAACTGCGGCATTATCCCAAGGAAATGTAAATGCGATGACAACAATCGAAAGTACACCTGATACGACGAGTGTCGTGCCAAGGATTCCGTCGACAAAGGCTATTGCTGCTAATACGAGCAGGATTCCAGCGTTAAATCTGTAGTGGAATCCTCGATACGTCATCATGCCGCAACTGTCGACGACTCGCCATTCTCGCTCATTCCTTCCATTTCGGACAATGGTAGTTCAACAAGGAATGTGCTTCCCTCTCCGGAGATACTTTCGCACCAGATACGTCCGCCGAGACGTTCAACATCACTTCGAACGATATGGAGCCCCAGTCCCGATGAATCCTCACCGCGTGTGGGATTTGCAGAAAGTCTTCTGAATGGCGCAAAGAGTCGCGCCATGTCGTCTGTCGATAACCCAGGGCCTTGATCACGTACCTGCAGCAGTACCTTTGGATTAAGAGCATTGGCGTCTCGGTCAAGAATCTTGACGTCGACACTGACCGTTGTACCATCCGGCGAAAACTTCACAGCATTTGTGACAAGATTTTCGAGGATTGAGACAAGCATTCGCTCCGTGGCTCGAACAGGGATAACCGACTCTGCAACGTACACTGCGAGTGCAATGTTCTTCTCACGTGCTCGGATCTCAAGACTATTCAGAACGTGACGCCAGACAAGTCCGGCATCAATCACGGTACTTTCCTCTTCGAGTCTTCCCTTGGACCGATCAAGAACACCGTTCACAAGATCGAACATCCGAGATGCCAGCATTCGGATCTCGCCGGAGTATGCACGGCGATCTTCAGCTGAAAGACCTGGGTCAACAACAAGAAGTTCGCTGATAGCTCGGATGGTGTTTAACGGACTTTTGAGCTCGTGAGCCATAAAGGCCAGATACTCTGTGTTTTCAGCGTGAAGCCTTTCGAGTCGTGTAAGCGAATCGGCTAACTCCACATTCCGAATACGTTCAATCTCCGCATCTGACTCAGCCTGCGCTACGTCGTAGAGTGCACGGAGATGCAGAAGCCTGGCTTCACTGTTCTCCTGAAGACTCGAAAGACGTTTACGGTGCACCGTTGATAGTGCATCGTACGCCTCATCGTGACGGCCAACGTTGTGAAGACAGATCGATCTCAGGTGAAGTGCTTCATTAAAGCGCTCCCTGTCACCTTTATCGTTGTGTAACGCTATAACCCGATCACAAAACTTGAGTGCTTCCTGACTCTGTCCGTATTCGATCAGCAGATGTGCATGGGCAAGATCGATGTAGTCATGGCCGTAATGGTAGTCGGCATCCCGGTACAACGGATGATGCATTGCCTCAGCGAGTGCCGACGATGCAGCCTCAAGATCTTCCTTTGCAATCAGATTTCGAATGAGCTGATAATACGTCGAGAATAGCTCTTCCGTCTCGGTAAAATGCGTTCGGAGTGCGAGTGACTTTCTCGCATAGGCAATTGCCGTATCGAACTCACCCTTTTCCCGGTAATACGTCGAGATATTGGCATAAGCCTTGGCCATGCCAACATTATCACCAAGTTGCTCATAAATAACAAGTGCTCGACGCGTGTAGGCAAACGAGCTCTCGACGTCGTTCAGAACGTTCACATAGAGCGCAGAAACATTCGTTAGCGCTTTTGCTTCAAGAAGGATGTCTCCGACGCGCTCAATGAGCTCGAGTGATCGCTCGTAGTACGTTAAAGCCCGGAGATACTCTGCCCGACGGTGGAACACGTTGCCGGTGTTTACCAGGACACGAGCAAGGGCGTGTTCATCATCAAGCTCAAGAAGTAACGCTTCAGCCGTTGCATAGTGGCCGGCCGCGGCATCGTAATCGGCATTGACAAACCGGAATACTCCGGTTTCATTATGCGCCAATGCTTCCAATCTGCGAAGTCCAGAATCACGAGCCATAGCCAGCGCTTCACGAGCAAAACGCTCTCCTTCTACCATCGTGCCCATGTGGAGATGCGCACGTGCAGCTGTTAGTAAGGCTTCTACCCTGAACTCCGTACCTACGTCTGCTCCAAGTATTTCCATGGCGATGACGGCGGACGTCTGGGGCTCCTTGCGCAGCAGCCCCTTAGCCGTTTCTAATCGCTCCGTCAATGACATGGTCATTGGCTACTCTCGTCAGTCCGTGTTACTTCTTTTGGCCAGCTGCTTCACGAGCAGCATCCTGCAAGGCCGAAATGATCATCTTGAATTTTTCGGCATCCTGTCCCTTTAACGTAGCCCGTTGCATGAGCACGTAGAAGTTGTTGGCAACATCCATACGCATTTCGACGACAATCAGATCTTCGTCCTTCTTGCCAGCCTTGGATCCTGCTTCAGAAGCAGCATTTAGTGCCTTCTTAACGTCGAGGAATGCCTCTACCTCGGTGCCCTTGATTTCAACCGTTTCGATAAAGCGTGCTACGACCTTAACGTCGCCAAGTGGAAGTTTCGGCTTCACGACCGTCATGTCCTGGCCCGCATTCAGCGAAGGCTGCTGCTGCGACGGCTGAACCTGCGCTGTCGCCGCCATAACAGATAGAAAAAGTGCTCCAACGATGAAGAGTGAGCGTATCATGAAATCCCCAATAGTTGCGATGGTTGTGTGAACCGTGGTCAGTTGAAAACGGAAAACGTGAACGATGTTGACGACGAAGTTACGGGTTGCCCCTACAGGTCCAACCCCACCGTCATACGATGGAGCATGGCCGAAGAGCCGAGTGACGACATTGCATAGTCAATGTCGAAGGTTGCCAGGCGGACACCCAATCCACCCGACACTCCCGTAAGCTGTGTGGCTACGTTCACCCCACTGAGATTTCGTGTGGAGTTATCGTAACCAAGTCGGAGTCGTACGTATTTGCCCACGTAGAACTCCCCGCCAACGGAGAAATTAAGGAACCTGTCGGTGAAACGTGCAACATCATCAGCTAAATGATTCAGGCTCGCATTCACGAGTAGGGGTAAACCTCGAAGACGATGATTTACACCGAGTCGAACGTCGACCGGCAACCGGTCCTTTGTGCCATCGTACGTGGCAAGCTGCGTTCCAAGATTCAGAATAGAGAATCCAATGTTTGTTCGACTCTGTGGCAACCTGAACATGACGCCAGCATCAAATGCTATCGCCGACGCTGCCATGTCATCCAACGATGATTGCATGTACTTTGCCGTTACACCCCAGGTAATCAATGTGTCAATCTCGCGGGCAAAGGAGACGCCAAAAACGACATCGGAGGCGGAAAATGAGCCAGTTGTTGTCCCAAATCGGTCTGCTCTGTCAAACGATCCGTACGAGGTAAACATTGCCGTCACCGCAAACGATCCCGTACCTTCGATATCACCCTGATATGACGCCATACCAGAGTTAATGTCGGCAACATGTTTGAGGAATGTTGCTGTTACGCGCCGATCGGTCACCGTTGGCAAAACCGCCGGATTTAGGACTACCGTTGCAGGATCTTCGGTCAGCGCAACCGTTGCACCCCCAAGAGCGGCACTTCGAGCGCTGATCGCCCCGCGCAACACCGGGAACAATGTTGCCTGTTGAGCGGAGGCTACAGACACACATAGCATAAGTGCAAGGAAAGGGGCAAGGGTGCTTCCCCAGCGAAAGGTCATGGTATACTCCGTTGCTGTAATTCCCTCTCCATCGCAGCTATGAATTGTTGAGGTGGTTTGATCGGACGAAACGTGTCCGACGTGACGAAGGTGTGCTTGGTGTATCCCACGGCAACGGAACGACGTTCGTGTTCGATCTCGTACGAAATGTCAATCCGTGCCCCACCGGTATACCGAAATCGTGTGATGATGTCGAGCAGGTCGTCGTACCTCGCTGGCGATCGATACTCAACATGCGCCTCAAGGACGGGAAGGAGATATCCGGCAGATTCCAGATTCACGTAGGGTAGGCCTATCTGACGTAACAATTCCGTTCGACCGATCTCGAAAAACCGGAGATAGTTACCATTGTAAACTATCCCCATCTTGTCTGTGTCTGCGTACCTCACGCGGACAGACGTTGTTCGAACGATCTCGTCAGTAATCACGAATTCGACCCTTCTAAGGACGCGAGCATGTCGATAATTCTCTCGAGTTCGTCGAGCGAGTAGAATTCCACTTCGATCGCCCCTTCATCAGCCCCCTTCATCTTCACTCGTACCTGCGTCGCAAAGAGATGCCGCAGTGAATTTTCAATATCGCCTAGCGTTGCGGCCAGTTCTTTTGGAAGGGCCGACGTAGATGCCGATTGGGCCGAAGCAGCTTCACCTACGGATCGAATCTCACCACCCTTGGCAACGTCCTTTCGTCCGAGTTCAATGTCCTTGACAAGTGCCTCCGTCTTCCGAACCGAAAGATCTCGCGAAAGGATCTCGCGCAGAACCGCCGCTTGAGCAACTTCGGTAGAGAGCGCAAGTAATGCGCGCGCATGCCCCATCGAAACCTTCTTATCCCTAACCGCGATCTGGACGTCAGAGGGAAGTCGTAGGAGACGCAACATGTTCGAAACCGTGCTTCGATCCTTACCAACCTTGGCTGCAACATCCTCTTGCCGAAGTCCACATTCTTCCATGAGCCGTTGATATCCCACGGCCACTTCGAGAGGATTCAGATCTTCTCGCTGAACGTTCTCAACGATGGCGATTTCCAGCATTTCTGCATCACTGTTGACATCCAGAATGTAGGCAGGGATTTTTGTCAAACCAGCGAGCTTTGATGCGCGCAAACGACGTTCACCACTGATCAGTTCATATCCGTCAAATAGTTTACGTACCGTAATTGGCGTGATCACACCATGTACGGCAATGGATGCTGCGAGTTCCTTGAGTGGTCCTTCTTCGAAGATCGTTCGAGGTTGAACTGGATTTGTCCTGACAATCTTTTCGATGTCAATCAGGGCGATACCAGTTGTTTCATTTGATGGCTCAACGATGGCTTGTTGGGCACGCTGATCTGGTTTGATCAATTCTTTGGGAATAAGAGCGCCGATGCCCTTCCCGAGCCCTTGTTTCATACTCATTCGGCAGCTCCTTCACGTTCAACGACGGTCAGTAGACCATTCCGCGTAAGGATCTCCGTGGCCAGTTCGAGGTAGTTCTGTGCGCCGATACTCGAAGCATCGTACAGTAAAACGGGCTTGCCATGACTTGGTGCTTCTGACAAACGAACGTTCCGTGAAATGACGGTACGAAACGCCTTGTCTTCAAAATGCCTGCGTACTTCGTCAACGACTTGATTACTGAGACGAAGTCTGCTGTCGTACATCGTCAACAGAACACCTTCAATATCAAGTCTTGGATTGGTTGAGCGACGTACAATGGCGATCGTATTCAGAAGCTGACCAAGTCCTTCAAGGGCATAGAACTCACATTGTACAGGAATAAGCACTGAATCTGCTGCCGTTAACGAGTTTAACGTTAGTAATCCCAGTGACGGCGGACAATCGATAACGATAAAGTCATATTGACTGCGTACCGAGTCAAGTACGCGCTTAAGGAGCATTTCGCGGTGCTGCACACCAACGAGTTCAATCTCTGCGCCAACAAGGTTAATGTGCGATGGAATGAGATGGAGGAATTCCATCATCGTCGGCACGATGGTATCACCGATGGGTTTATTCCCAACAATGACTTCGTAAATCGTTCTATCGAGATCTGCCGTCTCAACACCATATCCATGTGAGGCATTTGCCTGGGGATCGATGTCGATGAGAAGCGTTCGTTGTTCTGCAGCGGCCAAAGATGCTGCGAGATTGACAGCCGTCGTCGTCTTGCCGACACCGCCCTTTTGATTTGCTATTGCGATGATCTTCGCCATGATGTCCAGTCGAGTTGAGAGGCAGTCTGTCCGAGTGTCGGACAGAGCGTACAAAGGTACGATGCAGTGCGTACTCGGAAGGCGTTTCACGCCCGTTTCACGTTACCGACCGCCGGAAATCGAAAGGCGGATATCCACGCCGACTTGTGTTGTGCTGTATCCAGGGTTTGCCGCACCTTCGCTGAAGTTGCCTTCATATCGCACAAAGGCCGACGCTGTTACGCGGTTACTGATGGTATAACGAGCCCGTGGCTCGATGACAATGTTTGTTGTCCCTTGGACAACATCTGCGTCCGGCTTGTAGTCAACAACGTCAAACCGCCCCTGCAGTGACCGTCGGATCTGGGTGAGGAAGGAAAACTCCATGTCATTCTGAAGGTCGATCCCCAGGAATTTCAGTGATACTCCACGACGAAGGTAGGAGGCATTTATCTGCAGTTCGTGGCTTGTTTCTTTCGAAATCGTTGCTCGAGCAGACGCGTTTAGACTGTGCGACTCCGTGAGGTTGTATCGTACGGTAGCTGTTAGATTTCCCTTCAGAGCTTTTTCGTCAAAGTTCATGTTAAGGCCGACAAGGGGCTGAAAACCCGTCTTTACTTGTTGGACTTCAATGATGCGCCCATTGTCATTAATCCGGGCATTCTCCTGATAGGTTGACTGGTAACCATGCTCCAGATAGACCCGCGTGGCAATACCCTTAAAGACGCCGATCTTTTCAATACCGTCCCATCGAATGGTCCAGTTTAAGGCCGGCATGATCCGTGCAAGTTCACCCGTCCACAACTGACCACTTTCAAATCCCTGACGGAAACTCGTCGCTAGAGCGTCGAGCAGCTGTTGATTCTTTTGAGCTGTGTCTTGAACGTTAGCATCAATGACGGCCTTTCGTTCGTTATACAACCGTACGACTTCGTCGACTCCATCGTTCGACAGGCCAAAGGTGAACCACGTCGGGAAACTCATAAATGTTCGGTCAAGTGTCTGTCGAACATTGATGTTCGTAAACGTTGGAATCCCTTGTGCATCCGTTACCACACGTTGATTACGCGTAAAGCCCCAGTCAGATTTCATGACAAGATCCAACGTCGCACCTGTCCATAGTGGTCGACTTGTCTGGATTTGGAACGTGTTCTTTTGATTAAAGTCGTCCGTCATCACAGCATTCGGCGGTCGAACACCAACACTCGAAGCAAAGGAGAAGAACGGGAATCTCGACGACGGTTCGATGGAAATTCCGCCGTGCGGATTGCTCACGAGTCCGAGCTGATAGGCCGTGCTTGGACCCCATATCGGATCCGTGCCTCGGCCCGTCAGTGTGCGAGCCCAGAAATTGGTGAAGCCTGTACCGCCGAGGACTCCGTTGTTCGCTGCGTTACCTGTCTGGTTGTACTGAATGGTAAGGTTTTCGAAACCGAAGAAGATTTCCTGGACAACACGGCCGATAGTTTCGAGTGTCCCATCTTCTGTTTTGCCCTTTTGTGGTGTTCCAAAGATTCCATTACCAATCTGACGCCAACGAACAATTGGACTCATACGGAAAGAAGACGTATAGCGTGCCGTACGAACAACATCACGTTGCCGTGGATCCGGTTGTAGTGGGTCAAAGAGATTATAGTTCACGGTGTACGACCCCGTAGTTTCAATGAGTCGATTTAAACCCAGGATGTCGGGTAATTTCGGTCTCATTGAGATCGTTACTGTCTGTTTATAGTCACTTTCCTGACCAAAATCAACGAGGCCATTGGTGAAGAACATACGTGAGAACAATTCATTACCACTCCTTTGTCGGCCATTCTCGTCGAGTTCCATATTGGCAAGTGTGCTAATAGCCGTCACCTTGTAGTCGATGGTTGGGCTCAGGAAGCCATTCTCAACTAACCGCCAGTTAAATCCAAAATTCTTCTCAGCAAGAAACTCACGAACGATGGGGCTAGGAAATGGCAAGAATCTCGATTGTTCGGTTGTTCGCATACGCGTCATATTGACGCCTGCTACAATGTTCTGGGGCAGGAAGTTGATCTTCATGTCCTTATAGGCCTTAAGTCCGAACACTCCGTCAAGGAACTTTAGTGGACTTACATCATACTTTGACGGGACCGTGACATTATAATCAGCTCGGAAGCGCCAGCGCCACTCGAACCTGTTTTGAACAACCTGTGTGCGTTGAAAGAGTTGGGAGTAATCAAAGTTGAAGGTCAGCTTGTTAAACGTATCGTCTAACCACCACAGCTTTGTGGGAATACCAAGTCGAAGTCCCGTAATCCCCCATTGATCACGCACCTCTACACGCTGCGATCGCGAACGAACATTATCGTATACCTTATTTGCTTCAGCTATAGACGCTCCCTTGGCAAGCGTGTCCGTTCGTGCGGCCTCAGCAGCACGCTCGAGTTCAACGTCGTTCTGGGCCTGGAACTGTGGACTCTCGGCAAGTTCAGAGTGTGTGTACGTAATAGGAATCTTTGTGTCCTTGAGTTCACGAGGTAGGAACTTCTCCATCGTAGCATTCACGGTCACGTTCCATTGCGTAATCATGTTCCGATTACCGAACCTCTCCTCCAATCGATGAAAGTTGGGATTTGTATGTGAGATACTCGCCGTCACATCAGCCAAATCAGCGAGTTTCAGATTCATGTTCCCTACCGCAGCCCAATCATTTGTATTCACCGGATCAACGAGCCGAAGCTCATTTGCCCACATCGACGTACTAAGTTCATTCGGAAATCGCTCAATAGGATTCGCGATACCAAAACCAAAAAAAGTTACTCTTGTCAGAATTGGACTACCCTTGATCGCAAAAATTGCCGTTGGGTCCCCTGGCACCGGAAACTCTTGTCGTTCATTAATTCGCGCCTGATCGCGAACCTGTTTTATCGCCGTTAACTCACTCATGATGATACGAAGGTCCTGCCAACCACGTAGCAGCGGCCGTCGGTACTCATAGTAGTTGGCCGAGTCAACCCCAAAACGGATATAGGCATAGGCAGGCGGCGTTGAGCCGGCAACGACACGATCTGGCATCGTTTGGTCTCCGTGAAGGAAGAAGGCCAGTTCGCGATAGAAGAAGAGATCCCAGGGACGATAGATCCGCGCTGACATTCGCTCTTCGCCCGGACGAAGATTTGTCACGCGAACAACAAGCGACTGCTCGTTAAAGAAGATTGCCTGATACGGATCGGGATTCTGCAGCTGTTGAGGAGCTTGGACGCCCGGAGGCATGGAATAGAAGTCTGGAGGGCCAGCATTCTCTTCTCGGTTGATATATGTTACGGCAAGTACGGAGTCCTCTTCCGTGCCCCGCGGTTCAAGGTTATGACGGCGCAGCCAGTATGAGCCTACAACACCCCAATCTGCAATGGCGACTTTAACGGTACCTCCTCGAAAGGCGGCACGAACATATTGAATGTTAGTAAAGAGTGGGTTCCCAACCGTTGTATCCGGTCGTCGGATCGGAATTCGATACAGGAACCATCGCGTCGCGGGATTCCCACCAACAATCTGAGGATTCGTATTCGGGTTAGGATCGAGGTTGATTTCATACCGGAAGTATGAGTTGTCGAGGGAGATAGTCTGACCGTTATTCTCATTCAAGATTTCTTTGTCTGGAACCTGTCCGGACTCGGCCTGCGTAGCATTGCCTTCAAAATTGTTATACCTGACGAAGAGTTGTTCTGGTTGATTCTGGCGGTCACCAAGGAAGTCGAAGAAATAGTCATCACGAGCCGGATCATCTTCGAGATTTAACGGAAACGGATAACGAATCTTCTCTGCTGCATTGTCGAGTGTATCAATACCAATGTCTTCACCAGCATCAATCAAGTTGTTCTGAGGAACACGGTCTTCAGTATTCAGCTGTTGATTTGGAATAATGTCTTCACTAATCTGGCCGAGATCGATATACATTTTTGACTTGCCAGGCTCATATTCATCAATCTTCATCATTACTTCGATGAAGTCAACATTATTATCCTGATCAAAATTCGTGTTAAACGGAGACAATAATCTCGTCATACCAGCCCAGATTCGATCACGATTCTGACTTTGAAACGCAGCGACGTTTGATCGAACGAGGAGTGAGTCCGATCCATTCCACGTTGGATTATTGTCGTCGACAAACTCTGGATTGTCGTTATAGATACCACGTCGATCTGGCTCAAACGCAATACGCAGGACGGGGATATTCTGCCGTCCTTGCACTCGCGCACGATTAGGATACACGTCTGCCTGAGGAACGTCTGGCACAAATCGCTGATACCAAAAATTTCGACCTCTAAACTTTGCAGCAATCGTATCGTGCTCCCACAAAGTCGAGTCTTTGAGCGGCGAAGAATGTCGCCACACCGTTGGAGTCATACCAAAATTGATCTGCCGGCGAGCATTCTCAAAGTCATCCAGGTAAGCGACGGCCTTCAGATTATCGGAAGCAACCGTCGATATTCGCTTATTCGGCTCGGGGGCAACCATGGCCCATTCGCCTTGAATGTTAAATGACGATGGCGTCTTAGTGTCAATGATCGGCAGTTCGTCAATCGCACGTGTTAACCAGTCCAGCTGTGAGGTGAACTTTCCATCGAACCCAAACATGAGGTTTGCATTCGGCTCTTGTCCAGGAGGAACACGATCAATAACAGCTGCTTGATCGTAGTTCATGAGGGTCATACCTAAAAAGGCTGATGTTTTCCGTTTATTATATAGTTGATAGTCTGCTCGAATACCTGCAAGTGTCCGTGTGGTCAGATTAAAAATATCGTTTTGTTCATATGAGATATTCAGGTTCGCCTGTGGCATCGTAGCCCGAGCATTCATCAGCGTAAGTGTACCCGAATAGTAGTCCACCGTATAGTCGACACCCTCTCGTAAGGGAGCACCATCCAGTGTTACGGTTACGGATCCTGGCGCTGTGTTATATGCTAACGGAATCCGGTTTGATCCTGACGATGATCCCGATGCCTCACCCGTGATGATAAACCGGTCCTTTGCTGAGTTAAGGCGCGCCGTTACCTCCGTGGTGTCGTACACTTCGTTAAATACGTACTGCTCAGCGAGCTGCGGATTCCCCTTTGAAGCAAAGTATTCCCTGAGACCATCTCGGAATGGCTCGAGAGATGGGAAGGTAATCTCACCGCGTGCAGAATTAAAGATTGGAGGGCGCGGGTCCAGGAGACCATCGGGGGGTGCTTGACCTGTACCGTTATTTACCTGGTCAATACGGAAGATTGTCATGATCTTGTCCGGAGCACCTTCCAGCACATCCGTCGAGTCATTCGTGTTCCGATAGTACCACATACCGATACGAGCATCGGCAGTATTAACGTTGTTTAGGCCTATGTTATATCGATTTCGCATCATTCTCCGCCAGATGACAGGAAATCCTGGTTGCATCTGTGGCCGTGCGACGAGTTTCAGGATAAGTGTATCCTTTTCACCAACGGTATTTGTTAACGTCCCATGTTGGACGTCGTCTGTAGGTGCCGTCGTAACACCATCGGTTCGATATGCTACGGCGTAGTAACGATCTGGCCTAAGATTAAAGATGGTCAGCGTACCCAGGTTAAGATCAACTTCAAAACGATTCTGCTGCAGCTTGGTAAACCGACCACGTTCAACAAAACCTGCTCGTATTTCTCGACTCTTATATGCATCTGGATATCGTGTACCGGCAGGAATTCCTTCAAGATCAGCAATGGCAACAGCGTCATTCGCCGTCACATCACGATTATCCGGCGTTGATTCCCATACTTCAACATCTCCCTTTACAACAAGCTGATTAAAGTTGGGTGAAAGTGTTGGTGTTGGTGAACGGAAATACTCACGCCACACCTGGAAATAGGCCGTATCGAGAAAGAAGTGATTTCGGGCATAGTCATAGGCACGCACCTGAAAGAACGTACGGCTCGACCCGCCCCGAACGTTTGCGAATCGACGTTCGCCACGACGTTGTGAAGCAATGGTCTTCAGCATCAGTGGGCCAAACTGGAAGTCGGCGCGTACACCAAAGAGCGTCTGTCCCCCACCAATAAGTGTACTAGGTGTCTCGAGATTTACGTTTCCGAATTCAACACGCTTGATAATGTCATCATCATATCCCTCGTAACCGACTTTAAACCGATTGTTGAACTCAAACTGATTCAATGTATTCCAGTCAACATTCAAACGGAACTTGTCGCCAATACGAGCTCCGACATTCACCTGGATGTTTTGATTAAAAATGGGTGCTGACTGAGTTTGGCCGAGTACAGACGCAGTACCCAGGCTTTGGGTATCCCATCGCCATCCAGCCTGAACGTTCACCTCACCATTCACATTGATGCTGATTTCCGGTTTCCCGAAGATTCCCATAAGTGGGTTCGGCGGAATCGGAATCGTGATGTTTGTCGCTTGATCAATCAGCTTGGCCAGTTCACCATCAGTCAAAGGTTTTTTTAACTCATATCGGAACAACGACGAATCGCGCAGTTTTGACACAAGTTGTTCGCGTCGAAGTGCCAGGTATTCATCAAGGTCCATAGGAACATCCTGGCCGACATCAATACCGTCCAGCCTATCGCGAAGTCGCATTGAATAAAGTAGCGAATCCACCTCCCCGATAGTTTTCATGGCAGGGGGCAAGGGGGCAACTCGCAGTTTCGGCTGTCGCTCGGATACTCCTAGTCGATTTACTTTCGACGGAGGATACCATCGCGGCACATCGGTATTCGTGCTGTCACCCGTTCCCTGCGGAGGGAGTGAATCAGCCCGAACAACAACGGCGCGTATGGCGGGCATTACGCCCGTAAGTAGTGTAAATGTAGCCGCACGGACAACGTCGCCCTGGGACTCTGCAGCTTCCGCATGCCCGGCAAGGACAAGAAACGGAATGGCGAGCCCGACAAAGCGGACGAAGAGAGACGGCAAGATCCTATCGATCACGTCGTACGGGAACGATTGTGTGGAAGTCGAACCGTTGCGCGGAGCGCGCAAACAGGCAATGACGGAACGAACGGAACTACTAGGCGCCTCTCCGGGATATGCTGCATGATGCGCAAAGATAGACGTCACCGTACTTTTGTCATTCGCCGGCACCAATCTCCGAACCGACCGTACGGTAATCGTCACGTCTGCGACGATGAATGTACGTTCCTCCGTCTTCCCTAGTGTAGAGCATGATGCGTTCGTTTCTCCCCTTTGTTTTGTTCGTCGTTTCGGCTCTGTCACTGACAGGGGCTTCGTTTAACGACTATGTTCGCCTTGGCGAACGACAGATCTCAAAAATTGTTCCGTCCGATACACGAACGGTAATCGATCTCTCCGGTCCATGGCAACGTATCATCGATGGCCAGGACGTGGGATCACTCACGATTCCTTCGGGGATGCAGCCGCAGGATCGACTTCAATTGCGAAAGACTGTCCGTATCGACCCTTCGATACTCGACGAGAGGGTCTGGCACCTACATTTTCTTGGCATATCCGACGAAGTGGAGATCCGTGTTAACAATCGGATCGTCATGCGTTATCCCGGCGGCAATGTCCCCTTTTCCGCTCGAATTCCTGAACGGTACCTTACTGCGGGAACAAATACTGTCGAGCTCACCCTCACGGCACCAGGCTCTGGTACAATGCTCATCGAGCGAAACGCTCGCGGCGCTCGTTCTCGGCAGATGGGAATCCTGAGAGAAATTCTTCTCGTTGGAACACCACATGCATGGACGAATGATCTTCGCCTCGGTGTACAGCGTCATGGTTCGACTGCAACAATTGGTCTACGAGCTACGATTGTTGGTGGTGCGGTAGAGCGTCTCGTAGGTAGTGCACCAAATGATCTTGTGCAAGGTTCAACATCGGTTGCCGTCGAGGCCATCCTCCGGGGGCCAGGGGGTGAAGTTGTTGCTCGAACAGCAGCGTCGACAATCGCTGTAGAGAAAGCCCGTGAGTCCGTTGCCTCATTGTCGCTGTCTGTCGTCAACCCACAACTTTGGACACCTGCATCACCGACGTTGTACACTGTGTCCGTAACACTGTCTGTTGGCGGACGTGTGATTGACGAATACCGGTCATCCGTAGGTATACGAACCATCGGTGTTACGACTACGGATGCTGGTCGTCGTTTTGTGATCAATGATTCCGTCATGACACTTCACGCTGTTGATTACGCTGATGAGTATCCAGGCCTCGGCGCGTCAATGTCGTGGAAACAGATGGAGCACGACGTAGCCCTTCTCAAGACTCTCGGCGTAAACGCCGTTCGTGTTCGTGGTGGCAGTCCACATCCGTACTTCGTCCATCTCTGCGATCAATACGGACTTATGATTTTCGCAGAAATTCCGGCTGTTGATGTCCCGACGTCACTGTTGGGAATTGATGAAACGACGGCTCGTTTAAAAAATGCGGCTGAAAGATTGACGGCCTACATTGATACACATCCAAGTGTCGTTGCCATCGGTCTCGGCGATGGACTTGAAGAAGGTTCTGACGGTGTTGCTGCCTACTATGCAGAATTCGTCAAACTGATTCGCCGGCGCACCTCGCGTCTCGTGTATAAGGTTGTCCCGGCATCACTTATTGATGTTGTTTCGGAGGGCGGCTTTGATGTTATCGTCATCGATGCTACGCGCCCGTCGGATCATCGAAACCTGGCGGAACGTATCGCCGCGGCACGCCGCATCGTTCGGACGTCAGCCATATTGACATCCTTCGGTAGCCGCGTGTCGCCCGCCAATCGAAATGGCATCACGGATCCACTGTCAAACGAATCACAGGCTGTGATAATTCGTGATGCGTGGCGCGTTTCAATGTCGGCAGGCGTAGCTGGCATCATCGTTCGTTCGTTTAACGATCATTCGCTTGAACGGCCAACAATGTTGGTTGACCATGACGATCCCTATGTGCGAACGATGGGACTTGTTGACGTTTGGCGACAACCTCGAGTAGCATATACGATGTTAAAGTCATTGATTAATGACGAAAAGGAACCCTTGTTACAAGCACGTGACGTGGACGAACAGACACCGTTTGTCTTCATCGTCACAGGCCTTGTTCTCGGTCTCGTCTTTGTCCTACTTATTAATCGTTCCCGCCGCTTCCGTGAATACCTTCTTCGCGCCATTGTTCGTCCGTATAACTTCTATGCCGATATTCGAGACCAACGTATCCTATCAACGGCGCAGACGGCAATTCTTGGTGTTGTGATTTCTGCAGGTGCCGGCCTTATGCTGGCTGCTCTCGTTCATTTCCTCAGGACTGACTCATCTGTTGAGTACCTGCTGCACATCATCATTCCGAATGATCTAACGTTTGAAGTTGTTCGATACATTGCCTGGCGTCCAGCACTGGCCGTGCCCACATGTTCCCTGTTTGTCTTGGTAGTATTTGGTCTCTTTAGCCTCTTGCTGCGAATCGGTGCCATGTTTGTTCGGAGCCGGATTTTCTTCCGTGATACATTTACCATCGTCGTCTGGAGTGCTCTGCCGCTGATCGTTTTCCTTCCGATCGGCATTGCAATGTATCAAGTACTCAGTGCCGACGCCGTTTCAATCTGGATCCCCTCTATCGCCGTACTCGTCGCACTGTGGTTTGTAGTACGAATGCTGCGCGCAACAGCAGTTGTTTTCGACGCTCCAGCAGGAATTGTCTATCTCGTTGGAATTGGCGTTGTTGCGATGAGTGTGACAGCAATCTTCTGGATCTGGACGGTTCGGTACGACGCTCTCGATTTTGTTGACTTCTTTCTTGAAGTTGTAACTGCTGCGTAAACGATGAAGGTATTCAAATCACCAGAGGACCTCAATGAACGCGAACGCACAATTCTTCGTGCAATCGTTCATCTGTTCATTCTGCACGCTACCCCAGTCGGTTCGCGTGTTGTATCAAGGTATCTCGAACGTGAATTGCCGTTAAGCCCGGCAACAATTCGTAATGTCATGTCCGACCTTGAGGATGCGGGATTTATCATGCATCCCCATACGTCAGCAGGTCGAATGCCAACAGATCTGGGTTATCGCGTCTATGTTGACTATCTCATGAAGATGGAGCTGTTGCCCAGCCGTGAGACAGAGACAGTTGTAAACAGCCTCATGGACACCCCGAAGGAATCTGTCATTCGAGAGGCTTCCAAGATGTTGGGCTCACTGAGCCACCACCTTGCTCTTGTTGAACTACCGCAATTGCGCGATGCTGTTGTTGAACGTGTAGAGATATTACGTCTGTCTTCAGATAAACTGCTCGTTGTTATCGCTCTCGAAAGTGATGTCGTTCGAACAGTTTCATTGGAGTGGGACGGAAACCTGACGGATGTTCGATTAGATGAGATTACGAGACTCATCAACGAACGATTGGCAGGACGAACACTTTCACAACTTCCGCTGCTATTCCCTGACAGCACATCCGATGATGCATCAGCCGCACGATCCTTAATCCGACTCTTTGTCGAACACGTCGGAAAACTTGCCACGACCTCTGATTCATCGTCAATTCATCTTGCCGGCCGCCAAAACTTACTCCAACTCCCTGAGTTTGAGGATCCAGCCCGTATGAGATCCGTTATTGAACTCATTGAGAATGAAGAAGTCATCGTTCACGTCCTTGGCAGCACACGAGATGAACCAGGCGTGACCGTTAAAATCGGCAATGAAATTGACCATGACGTTTTTAGCGACTACAGTCTCGTTGCTACAACATTCCGTAGCGGGTCGATGTCCGGCAGTGTCGGCCTCATAGGTCCAAAACGAATGGATTACAACAGAATGATTAACCTCGTGAACGTTGTCTCAGGTGTCCTGAGCCGTAAACTGTAAGCCCCTTTTGCCCCCTATCACACCATGCCGCCGACTCATTCGTCGTTTGCGCAGCATTTTTGAGAACCCTCCGTACGACATCATGACTGAACACGAAGAACTGCCCCCTGACGAGCCTCTCATGGGAGACGAACAATCCGACGATCCACTTGCTGCAGCCCTGCGCGAGCGCGACGAATGGAAGGAGATCGCTCTACGTCATCTGGCCGACCTCGAAAACGCAAAACGCAGATTCCGTGAACGTGAGCAGGACCTGACCGCCTTTGCTGCCGAACGGATGATTGTGAAAATGCTTCCGGTGCTTGACGACCTCCATGCAGCGGCCGAATCTGCGAAGCAGACAGGATCTCTCGACGCGCTTCGTGATGGAATCGAAATGATCTATCACAAGGCGATGCGTGTGTTTGAGGAAGCGGGTGTGCGCACCATTGAGTCCGATCCCGGTCACCCCTTCGACGTTGATGTCCACGAAGCACTTATGCATACCCCAAGTGAACATCCCGAAGGTCACGTCGTGCAGACCGTTCAGCGTGGATACTTTCTCCACGATAAGGTAATCCGTCACGCCAAGGTTGTTACGTCAGCTGGATCTGGAGAGCAGGCATGACACAACGCGACTACTACGAAATCCTTGGTGTCTCAAAAACGTCGACGGCGGACGAAATCAAGGCGGCCTATCGGAAAATGGCTATGAAGTATCATCCGGATCGTAATCCCGGAGATACGGATGCCGAAAACAAGTTTAAGGAAGCAGCAGAGGCCTATGAAGTCCTCTCTGATACCGACAAACGCGCTCGTTATGACAGATTTGGTCATCAAGGGGTAAAAGGGGCGCCCGGCTTTCAGGAGTTCACAAACATAAATGATGTCTTCAGTGCCTTTGGCGACATCTTTGGTAATACCATCTTTGGTGACATGTTCGGTGGGGGTGCTCAGCGACAAGGCCGGAAACGTAGTCGTGCAGAAGATGGTGCAGACCTTCGTGTTCGTATGCCGTTGTCACTTGAAGAGATTGCCGCCGGAGTTGAGAAAACTATCAAATTGCGCCATTGGAAAACGTGCACAACGTGTAGTGGAGATGGCGCTGAACCCGGAAGTGGATATCAGTCCTGTTCCGTGTGTAATGGCACCGGCGAGTTGCGTCAAGTATCTCGATCAATGTTTGGTCAGTTCGTCAACATCTCACCGTGTGCAGCTTGTGGAGGTACGGGCGAAGTAGTCCAGAAGCCCTGCGGAACCTGTGAAGGTAACGGACGCGTGGAAGGTGAAACCACGGTAAAAGTCACAATTCCACCCGGTGTACACACAGGGAACTATCTGACGGTGTCTGGAAAGGGTCATGCTGGACGACGTGGTGGCCGAGCCGGAGATGCGATCGTTGTTGTTGAAGAACAAGAACACGAAGTGTTTGAGCGTGAAGAGGACGACGTCTATGTCGATCTCACAGTTGACTTCCCTACTGCTGCTATGGGTGGTGAAGTTGAAGTGCCAACACTTACAGGTACAACGATGATGACCATTGAGGCTGGCACACAACCGGGTACGCTGCTTCGGCTGAAGGGAAAAGGAATACCACACCTGAACAGCAGGGGTACGGGCGATCAGATCGTTCGCCTCAACGTCTGGGTACCTACCAGTTTGTCCTCAAAAGAACGAGCGACACTCAAAGAATTAGCTGGCAGTGATCATTTCCGACCATCAGATAAGCGCACAGGAAAGGGATTTTTTGAACGCGTAAAGGAGGCGTTTTCGTAGGAACAACAACGCTCTCCTGAACTAAACTTAGGAGAGTCGTCATGTCATCCTTACGATCTCGTCTTCAATCTGCAACTGGGCTTGCAAAAAGTGAAGCCATCGCTGTAACGGTAATCTCCGGCGTACTGCTCATCGGCAGTCTCGGACCACGACTGTGGCCCGAATCACCGAAGGTACCGAGTGGACGCGACCTGCCTGCTCTTATTGATAGCCTCGACGTTCAACGTGACGAAGTCGATGCTGATCGGGACAGCCTTCACCATTCGTACCGAAGCAACACATCGCGACGAATGGACTCTATCGGAGATTCGCATGCAACCGTCGATGACCTAACATCTATTCGTCGCAGCAGCGTCGGTCAGTCCCCAAAACACGCCGTACCGCGTGGAACACGCGTTAACCTGAATTCTGCTTCGGAATCTCGCCTCGTGCTTATCCCTGGGATTGGTCCCGCCACGGCACGCGCGATTGTTATGCGTCGTGCTCAGCGTCCATTTCGGTCGGTCGACGAGCTACTAGACATACGCGGTATTGGTCCGCGGAAACTCGAGCGTATGCGTCCATACGTCAGTGCGCCGTAAGTTCGTGTGATGACACGACGTACGACGGTCTACCTCCACCCTTATCGAACCGTACTTCTTCGCTGGGCGATTGAAGCAGATGGGCCTGTTTGTATTGGGTCGACGGAAATGGGTGCCGTTTCGCCGGCCACTGATCAGCCGTCGATACTCGCCGATGTGCTCCAGGAGTTACGTGATGATGGCGATGTCATTGACGTGGTGGTGCATTCGTCACATACACGATTTCACAGGTATCCGGTTGAGGATGACGAGCCGCCAGAAATTCGTAGAACATTTGAGTTACAAACGTGTTTCCCTGATTTGCAATCCGGGCACGACCTTGTCCTCGACGTTCATCTTCCAGGTCCTGTACTTTCGTCTTCATGGCACGGTGTCTTTGTTGTCCCCTCGCCAATCGTGAAGTTCTGTAACGACATTGCTTCTGGCCGACAGCCAACCGTTTGCACACTTGCCGATGCATCAGCTTTTCAGCGCTATGTGCTCGATAGTGCATCACCAGCCCCATCGGCAATGATTGGAAAACGAGGTCAAACCTGGTGGACGATTGTTGTCGATCATCTCGGTGCGTTACGACACATCGGAAGAACAACATCGGATCAACGCCTGGATCCGTCGGTTGAGATACGAGACATGCTGCTTGATCTTCATGCCACAATGGACCTTCGTGTTGAGCATCTCGTTTTGTTTGGTGACAGCCTTACGAAGGACGTTCTTGATGATACAACGACGGCTACGGCAAGTTTAGTACAGTCAGTGACACGTTTTGTCCCGTTTCGATTAGTGCGCGCTGACATTGACGACGACACGGCACGATCGCTCACAAAACGAGCACATATTCTTGGGCCGTGCCTTGGCGTTGTTCTATCTACGACTGAGCTTGTTTCGCGAGAGACTGCATGAGAATCATTTCCGGTACGCTTGGCGGACGCGTAATTCCGTCACCTCCTTCAAACGATACACGACCAACAACGGATGCAGCGCGTGAGATGCTGTTCTCCGTCCTTGATACGTGGATCACGTGGAATGGTCTGCGTGTACTCGACCTATGCGCTGGAACAGGTTCACTAGGTTTTGAAGCAATTAGCCGTGGAGCTGCCAGCGTTGTCTTTGTTGATCGGAGTAAACCGTGTATTAAGACGATTGAGGAGACGATACGAGATTTCGGAGTATCCGATCACGCGACGACGATACATAGCGACGTGTTGGAGGCCTTGCGATATCCGCTCCATAACAAGTCGTTTGACGTTGTGTTTGCCGATCCACCCTACCATGCCAAACTGCATAACAAGATCACACTTCTGCTGGAACGGAATGGAATTCTCGTGACAGATGGGATCTACATTGCCGAACACGGTGAGAATGAGGCCCTGATTCTCGATGAGGGATGGGAAAAGCTCGACCATCGACGTCGAGGTCCGGCCGTGATTGACATCATACGTCGCGTCACAAAGCCGTAGTTTTGCGAACTCCACGGAGCTCCAATGTCAAGACATGCAATGTATCCCGGGTCATTCGACCCTATCACCAACGGACATGTTGACGTCATCGAACGAGCAGCACAACTGTTTGATCGAGTAACGGTAGTCATCGCCCGGAATAGCAAAAAAACGCCACTATTTGCTGAGGCCGAACGATTGGAAATGGCGTCAATTGCCTTACGACACCTCGACAACGTAGCCGTAGAAGTTGTCGATGGATTAGTCGTTGATTTTGCACGTCAACACAACGTGGATGTCATCGTACGTGGTATTCGAGCCGTGACCGATTTTGAGTATGAGTTTCAAATCGCCTTGATGAATCGTAAGCTTGAACCGAATGTTTCAACGATCTTTCTGATGCCACACGAGAAGTATACCTACCTCAATTCAAGTATCATCCGAGAACTCGGACGATATGGTCAAAACATTGAAGACTTTGTTCCGGACATCGTTGCCGAGCGAATGAAACTTCGATTCCCCCCTACACCATGAAGGTTCACATCGTCACACTTGGTTGCAGTAAGAACACCGTCGACAGCGAAACGCTGGCCGGACATTTACGCGCCAATAGTATGGAACTAGCAACGACTGTTGAAGATGCAGACACACTCATCATCAACACGTGCGGATTTATCGATGCTGCAAAGGAAGAGTCCGTTAACACAATTCTTGAAGCGGCAGAACTTCGGAAGGAAGGTAAACTTTCTCAACTCATCGTGGCCGGCTGCCTGTCTGAACGATATGGTAATGAGTTACGAAAGGAAATCCCGGAAGTAGATCATTTCTTTGGCACTGAGGCCTATGAACCAATCTTGAAAGCCATTTCGCCAAACCTGAAGTACTCACTGCTTGGCGAACGTGAACTTTCTACGCCGCGTCACTTTGCCTACATGAAGATTTCAGAGGGATGTGATCATCCCTGTGCCTTCTGCGCAATTCCTATCATGCGCGGCAACCATCGGTCAACACCGATTGAATTACTTGTAGACCAGGCAAAAAAACTTGTTGCACAAGGAACAAAGGAGCTTGTTCTCGTTGCACAGGATCTGACGTACTACGGGCTGGATCTCTATGGCGAACGAAGATTGGCCGACGTTATTCGAGCATTGTCTGATGAATCAGGGGCTGACTGGATCCGATTGATGTATGCCTATCCGGCAAAATTCCCATTGGACATTCTCCCGTTGATTCGTGAACGCTCCAACGTTTGCACCTACCTTGACATGCCACTCCAACACGGCAGTACGAACGTCCTCAAGGGAATGCGTCGCGGAATTACACGGAAGGCTACTGAGGAACTACTTGATCGAATCCGCCAAGATGTTCCGGACATTGTGCTGCGTAGTACGTTTATTGTTGGTTTCCCATCCGAAACCGAGCAGGACTTTGAAGAATTACTCGATTTTGTTGAAACACAGCGTCTTGATCGCGTTGGAGTTTTTAAATACTCCCAGGAGGATGACACGTATGCTTACATTCTCGGTGATCCGATTCCTGACGACGTAAAGGAATCGCGTGCTGCCCAGCTTATGGATGTTCAACGCCGTATATCACTCGAGAAAAACACAGCTCGCATAGGAACAACTCTGCGTGTGCTCATCGAGGAGGAAGTCGCCGAGGGAGAATGGAGAGGACGTACTGAGTTTGATGCGCCCGAAGTTGACAACGATGTCTATGTCCGTTCCGATGAAGAACTGACATTGGGCTCGTTTGTGACGGTGACGATAGATGACGCCGCCGAATACGATCTTTTTGGATCAGAGTCCAATCGTTAGAAGTAAACCTGGTGAGATAAATCCACGAGTTTCGGCGTCGGCAATATTTCTGAAGACACCGAACGCCACGTCTAGTCCAACACCAATCGTCGTCGTAGGACGATACATTGCACCAATATTCGCGAGGCCTCCAACTCCAATCTCGTCTCGTGAAGGATTTCGCATTCCGAACATGGGTCCGATGATGGTTGAGAACTGCCATACATCAGTAGTCCATCGGCGGCCAACCTGGACGCTCCCTCCGCCCCCTTCAATAGACCCACCATCCAACGTGAACTGCGACGTAACGTGAAGTATTGATGTCTTTTCGTCACCAAGAAAAGCAGTTCCGGTGACCCCAAATCCATGTCGCCATGGAAGATCGAGATTCTCAAGCGCAACGAAGTATCGTCCATCCAATCGGAACGATTCTGAGAATGCATATCCAAGTCGGGTCTCGCCAGCAGCTGCATTCGCTTGGCCGACAGCAGAAGGCCGTGACTCTGGTAAAAAAGCACCACCTACCGACACGGACGTTGTTCCGACGGCTACAGCAGGTGCTACATGTGCATGTGGTGAATACACCAGAGATGAAGCACATGATGAAACAATAAGGGCTACGACAAGAAAACAGAGACGTTTCATGACGTCAACATACATGTTTTTAACAAGAAGACAATTCGACTACCAATACCGTCAGTGACGTCAATAACGTTTTAATCACGCAGTTCGATCATACATCCGACTGGAGTTGTTACAGAGTCATATTCTTGACGACCATCACGTAAAGCCTCTAAGGCAATCTTTAGTGAATGATGCAGAACGCCAGTTCTGCGCTTACCGATTGTAAGAAAGCTGTCATCTACTCGCCCACGATAGGCAACAACACCAGTTGCCGTTCGAACAAAGACCTCCGGATACGTTGTTGCGGAATACTTCCGCACGGAATCATGTCCAGAATCCACGACAATTGGAATCGTGATCTGAAAATCGTCTACGTAATCTGAAATCTCCACGCTATCAGGATCATCTTCCGCTATCACGAATGTCCAGATTACCAATGGACCAAACTGACGCTGCAGGTCTAGAATCTTAGGTGTCATGACCCGACTCACGGGACATGAGGGACTCACAAAGGCAATGACGGAGAATGAAGGTGAGATGGAATCTTGCACCACTGCATGACGCTCCGAGGTCCAGAGAAGTACTCCAGCTGCAAGTATCATGAGCGACAAACTCACAGGATGTACCGGCGGAGGTCATTGTGAGTAACGATGTTCGAAAGTCTCTCACGAACGATTTCCGGTGTTAACGTCACCTCTGCCGACGTTAACTCGTCCGGTGCCGCAAACATCCATGGATCAAGAACATGGGTGAGAATCGTATGCAAACGGCGTGCACCGATGTTTTCGACCGATTCGTTTACACTTGCAGCAATTGATGCGATCTCACGTATCGCTTCGTCTTGCACGGTAAGTGTTACGCCTTCGGCCTCAAGCATTGCCGTATACTGCTTGAGTAAGGCATGTTCCGTTCGTGTGAGGATAGCGATAAAGTCCTCTACATGTAACGACGTAAGCTCAACCCGAATTGGAAATCGTCCTTGGAACTCTGGAATAAGATCACTTGGTGCACTTACATGAAATGCACCTGACGCAATAAACAGCATGTGATCAGTTTTGACCGAGCCATATTTTGTTGAAACGGTTGAGCCCTCGACAATCGGCAAGAGATCACGCTGAACTCCTTCACGCGATACATCCACACCATGCGCAGAACCCTTTGATACTACTTTATCTATTTCGTCAATAAAGATGATTCCTGATTCTTCTGCCCTGCGAACGGACTCCTGTATTACGCGGTCCATGTCGATGAGTTTGTCTGCTTCTTGTTGTTCAAGGACTCGCCGTGCATCGGCGACCGACAACTTCCGACGTTTGCTCTTTTGTGGCATCATAGACGAAAACATCTCAGAAACGGATGCTTCCATCTCATCGAATCCCATACGTCCAAGAAATCCCATCCGTTGTGCGGGGTCTACACGAACATCAATCTCAATATCCTGCTGTTCAATCTCACCCTTACGGAGCTGCTCACGTACATTGTTTCTTCGTGATTCAATATCTGATTCAGTTCCATCTGCACTGAGTTCAAAACTCATGGATCCGGACGGCCGAGGTACAATGGCGTCAACAAGTGCATCTTCAGCACGCTTGCTTGCAAGGTCACGCACCGTAACAAGATGTTCTGAACGAACCAACCCAACGGAGACATCAACAAGATCACGAACCATGGATTCAACGTCTCTCCCAACATAGCCTACTTCCGTAAACTTTGTAGCTTCAACCTTGATGAATGGTGCTCCAGCAAGGCGAGCCAGACGACGGGCAATTTCTGTCTTTCCTACACCTGTTGGTCCGATAAGGATGATATTGTTTGGTAAGATCTCATTTCGGATATCTGATGCCGTCTGCTGCCTGCGCCAACGATTTCGCAAAGCAATCGCAACGGCGCGTTTTGCCTCGTGTTGACCAATAACATACTTATCCAGTTCGCGAACAATTTCGCGAGGTGTGAGTTGTGTCATGACAGTGTTTCTATCGTGAGTTCGTGATTTGTGTAAACACAGATATCAGCAGCAATTGCGAGTGACTTTTGAACAATTGATTCTGCCTGGAGGTCGGTTTCATTGAGTAATGCCCGACCAGCCGAAAGTGCATACGGACCACCGGATCCAATAGCAACGATGTGATCATCAGGAGAAATCACGTCGCCACTTCCCGTAATCAGTAGTGTTGTTGTCCGGTCTGCTGCAATGATCATGGCTTCAAGATTCCGGAGGTATTTATCCGTGCGCCAATCCTTGGCAACGTCAATTGCTGCGCGCTCCAGAGCTCCACGGTGCGATCGGATCTTCTCTTCAAGTCGTTGCAGCAACGTCATGGCGTCAGCAGTTGCACCAGCAAAGCCAACAATCACCGAGTCCTCACAAATCTTGCGAACCTTCCGTGCCGTAGCCTTCAGGATCGTCGGCCCGAGGGATACCTGTCCGTCAGCTCCAATCGACACTATGCCGTTTCTGCGTACGGCAACAACAGTTGTCGACCGCCATTGATGACTATCAGTAGTTGACATAAAAACCTCGAAAAGAAAAGTCTTGTGTGATCAGGTCTGGTACAGTGACCAACGTCTGTGTTCCCCATCGGTCCACGTGATGTCTGATTAGTGTCGATAGTGTTTTGCCAGGTACCGAAGTACCACAACGCTCACAAGCGTCATGATCGTCAGCAGAATAGCAACGGAGACATGTGTCCCCTCTTCGACCACGTGTGACCACTGAATGACACTTCGCCAGACAAATGTCAGGGTAAACATTGCCGTAGCTGAAACCGCCGCTGGCATGGTCCACATCCGCCCTTGGCGAATAAGGATTCCGAGCACCATAAGTAACGTTCCAAAGATCCCTCCATTCAGAAGTGAGCTTGTACTCGTTTCGCCTGTAATGAAGTAGCCGAGAATACCTGATATAACCAGGAATCCACCATACAGCAACAAGGTAAGGGAAGGAGTGAACGTCATTGGGCCACTATGACGTGCAGATTCCGTCTTTCATCTGCACAATTCGTTGTGCACGCGAGGCAAGGTCTTCACTATGTGTCGCAATTACACAGGTAATTCCTGAACCTGACTGTAGATCCGTAAGTAGTTGAATCACGGCAGCCGCGTTGACACTATCGAGATTTCCTGTTGGTTCGTCGGCAATGAGAAGTGACGGTGAATTCACAAGTGCGCGAGCAATGGCAACACGAGCCTGTTCGCCACCACTTAACTCCGACGGCATGTGGTCTGCACGGTGAAGCACACCAACTCGGTCGAGAAGCCCATCGGCTATGTGTCTGACGTCATTGGAAGAACGCCCAGCAATAAGTCCAGGCATCATCACATTCTCCCGTGCGGTAAACTCAGGGAGTAGATGATGAAACTGAAACACCATTCCGATGTGACGATTCCGGAATGCCGCAAGCTGTGACGCGGGAGTGTGAATCAGCGACACCGAATTGCCATTCACATTCATCACCACATCGCCACCATCAGGAGGCTCAAGTGATGC
This sequence comes from Ignavibacteria bacterium UBA2333, assembly GCA_002344895.1. Classification (GTDB taxonomy): domain Bacteria; phylum Bacteroidota; class Ignavibacteria; order Kapaibacteriales; family Kapaibacteriaceae; genus UBA2333. The sequence goes on along the minus strand of DDUR01000034.1, from coordinate 242,465 downwards.
GAGGATGTGCAATAGCGTGCTCTTCCCTGCTCCACTCGGACCGACAAGTGCAACAAACTCACCGTGTTCAACATCCAACGACGCACCTCGTAACACCGTTGTATCTGCTTGACCGGAACGACGGTATGCCTTCTCAATATTTTCTGCGTGAAGTATTGGCATCAGAACTGGCGGAGCACACGAAGGTCATTCTCATAAAGTTTACGGATGTCATCGATACCCGTAAGCATCATCACAACACGTTCTACACCGAACCCAAACGCAAACCCAGAATACTCGTCGGGGTCAATACCACAGTTTCTGAGCACGTTAGGATGCACCATTCCAGCGCCACAAATCTCTAACCAGCCAGAGTGTTTGCAGACCTTACATCCTGTTCCTTTGCAGAGGAAACACGACATGTCAATCTCACAGCTTGGCTCCGTGAACGGGAAGTAGGACGTACGAAACCGAAACTCCGCCGTCGCATCATAAAACGATCGTGCAAAGGCCATAATCGTACCCTTAAGGTCAGCCATGGTCACATTGCGATCGATGTACAAACCTTCTATCTGATGGAACTCCGCAAGAGAACGCGAACTCACGGCTTCGTTCCGGTACACACGCCCTGGCATGATACACCGGATCGGTGGAGTTTGTGATTCCATGACGCGAACCTGTACACTCGACGTATGGGTGCGAAGCAGGATGTCCGATCGACTGTCTGACGCAACAAAGAACGTATCCTGCATATCACGTGCAGGATGATCCTCAGCAAAGTTGAGTTTCCCGAAGTTGTGACCGTCGTCCTCAACATCTGGACCTTCAGCAACGTCGAAACCCATCGACGAAAAGATATCGATGATTCTGTCAATCGTTGCTGTGATCGGATGTAGTGATCCACCGATTGGCCCGCGGAGTGGCAGTGTGAGATCAATCTGAGGACCGGTCACCCGGGTTGTCACACGTTCACGAACTTCAGCAAAGACTTCGTTTACCCACGTACGAACTTCGTTTAACACCTTCCCGACGTGAGGTTTTTCCTCCTTCGGTACGTCTCGAAGTCGATCCGTTAATGCCTGTACGGTACCCTTTTTCACAAGGTGTCGTAGGCGAAACTGCTCTGCATCGTCCTGTGTTTTGATCGATGCTACATCCTGCTCCAGAATCCCTCGTAGGGTTTCGATTTCGTCGAGTAACGTCATGTCGCAAGATACCGTTTGAGAACAATGTGCAGAGCACTTCCGCCCCTAAAGTTCAACGATTTCGTCGGCAAGATCTCGTTGTCGTTGGGCATCATGATCAATCAGCAACATCGTCACCCTCGATTCGCGAAGTGCTGTTCTCAGCACCGCAGCCGTTACCACATCGAGTCCGTTCCAGGGTTCGTCCCATAGCAGAAGGTCAAACGGCTCTAGCAGACTCGGAATGAGCTCAATCTTTTTCAGCTGACCGTAGGAATACGTCTCCAAGGGCCTCTTGAGAACATCACCGGGTATTCCGAACGATGCTGCCATCACTCTGAACTGCTGTTCGTCAAGACCCACACGTTGCACATGTTCCATCACTGATCCATGGGTCCACTGTGGAAACTGGCGAGCATACGATGTCCGAAAACGACGCGGTATTCGAATATGACCGTCATCGAAATCGCCGTTTACGATGGCGTTGAAAATGGATGACTTTCCACTACCGCTTGGGCCACTAATCCCAACAATGGTTCCACGACGAACACCAAACGAGACGTCACGTACGACTACACGTTGGCCGTGACGTATCGTCAAATTCTCCACTTCGAGAACAAGCTCATCTCCCGGTGAAGTTGCTGGCACTGTGATATGTGGTACATATTCCTGTTGAACCAAGAGTTGTTGAGCAGCCTCGAGTTCCCTTTGCGCACGTTGCTCTGCGTGAAGCGCTCGCTTCACCAGACGCGCTGCGGTGGCACTGACAAACCCACTATCAAATGCCGAATTCTTCTCACGTTCGGTCTTCGTGGCCCACTGTCTTCGTTCTTTCGAGGTACGTCAGCACAGCCTCCTTACTCTGAGCATCAAGATGTGTCGTGGGCTCATCCAGCAGTGCCCACGTTGCCGGAGCAGCATCAACAGCGGCAAGCAGAGCCCTTTGTTGTTCACCTCCTGATAAGGAGCAAAAGGGGCGATCTTCCATGTCCACTGTCAACCCGAGTTTCTCACTCCGCTCCCGGAGGATCTGCCGTATGCTGTAGCCATGAAGCAGTTGATAACGTTCATGGACATCGGCCCACCGTTCGATGTCAAAGTCCGCCCCGCGTGACAGGCACAACTCCATCAACTTCTCAAGATCTCGGTACGGCCCAGCAACGTCTAACTGCACTTCGATCATTGTTCGATAGACATCGTCAATAATCTGCGGAAGCAGGTTTGCAGAACCATGCCGTACAATAGAACCGCTCGACGGCTGAAGCTGACCTGAAAGGAGCTTTAGGAGTGTAGACTTCCCACGCCCATTTGCACCAACGAGTGCACATCGGTGAGAGGCATCGAATGTGAGGTTAACGTCTGAAAAGACGGGGGTGTATGGATCGTCGTATGCGTACGAGACTCCATCAAACGTAATGAACATACCAAGTCCTGGAATCGGTGAAAGGAATCGATTTCTCAGGCGTTGTTCATTGTCGATTGTATTGGTGGAGAGAATCCTTCAATTCGTGGAGTAGGTATACATCCTCGTTGAAGGCGGGCAAAAGTACGGAGAGAAAAAACAAGAGTTACAATGATTAACTCAGTGACTATCCTACGTTACACTATCTGACCTACATGCAGACATCACGTTTCGATAATCAATGATACGATACAAACGTACATCGACATTTGAAACAACAACGGCGGAGAGACATAATCTCTCCGCCGTTCAAAATAATCGCTGTGCGTCGTGTTCTTAACCGCGCTTCACTTGCTGGACGAGCGTTGCAAACGTTTGCGGATGATTCATCGCAAGATCTGCAAGAATCTTCCGGTTAATCGTAATGTTTGCAAGCTTTAAGCTGTGCATCAGACGTGAGTACGTTGTGCCATTGGCACGAGCACCGGCGTTGATACGGACAATCCACAGTGAGCGGAACGTGCGCTTCTTGGCGCGACGGTCACGGTAGGCATACTGAAGGCCCTTCTCAACGTGGTGCTTAACAATTGTCCACACCTTGGAGCGGGCACCCCAATAGCCTTTGGCAAGCTTATAGTATTTCTTTTTGCGGTTATGGGCCGCCGCCTTGTTGGTCGCTCTTGGCATAGGAACCTCCTATGGATGTGGTCGTCGGGAGAGCGATCGCCCCGATCGGACCGTGAAAAAAAACGTTTTGCGCGCCTTAGCGCATGGCAAGAGCGTGAAGCACGTTGTTCAAATCTGCCGGGTGGACAAGGATGTCGTTCCGGAGCTGACGCTTGCGCTTACGGGACTTGCTCGTAAGAATGTGGCTGCGGTTGGCCTTCTGGCGCTTGATCTGACCGCTGCCTGTGACCTTGAAGCGCTTTTTCGCTCCACTATTGGTCTTCATCTTCGGCATGATTACTCCGTTCGTTGGCGTGATTGATTTCGATTGTGTGTTGTGTTAGGATGCTGTCGATTCGGACGTTGCGTCGTCAGACTCTGACGCTGCAGGAGAATCACCAAGTTCAACCGTTGAATTCCCTGCCTCAACAAGATCTGTTTCGATCTCAAGAGTGTCAACATCTGAAATGTCGTCAGCAATGTCATCAGCCGCGTCCTCTGCTGGTTTGGTTTGGGCATCTTTCCCATCCTTACCAACCTTCGGCTTTGACTGTGCCTCTTGCTTCTTCTCAGCCTTCTTCTTTGCCGCTACCTTTTTCGCGTCAGGTGCAATGGTGACGGATAACATCCGGCCTTCCATCTTTACGCCCTGATCAATTTTTGAGATGTCGGCAAGTGCTTCGATAAAGCGATTTAACAAGGCATGTCCAAACTCCTGGTGGACAATTTCGCGACCGCGAAACAGGACCGTTGCCTTGACCTTATGTCCTTCTTCCAGAAACTCGCGCGCATGTCGTGTCTTAAAGTCCACGTCATGCGTGTCCGTACCTGCTCGAAATCGGATCTCCTTGAGCAGCGAATGCACCTGTGCCTTCTTCTGCTCCTTCTCACGCTTTTGTTGCTCGTAGACAAACTTTCCGTAATCAATGATCTTGGCTACGGGTGGTTTTGCTTGCGGCGCAATCTCAACAAGATCAAGTTCTCGTTCTTGTGCGATACGCAATGCTTCACGTCGTGTGAGTATTCCTAACTGACCACCTGATGCATCGACAACTCGAAGCTCATTTGCTGTGATTTCGTCGTTGATCTTTTGCTTTCGCTGGTTCTCCGGTCGCGGAGTATTGTACGGATTGTTGGGGCGCCTCAAGCGTTCCTTCGAGCGTAGTGGATGATGGACTGATCCGAAGTGGGCAAAGATACGACACATACGTCGTATGTGCAATGGCAGGCAATGGGTTAGAAATGGCCTTCGTAATTTCTTCCTTTCTTGTCCGTCAACGCGCTCCATGGCAACTACTGAAGACGTTCTTTCGACGATTGAAGAGGCGGGCAAACGCGGCACAGCGATTCCGCAAACGATGCCTGTTCTACCTCTTCGCGACATCGTCATTTATCCACACATGATCTTCCCTGTCCTTATCGGACGGTCAAGTTCGCTGAAGGCCGTAGCCGAGGCTCTTGAGCGGGAGAAGTATATCATGCTGGTTTCCCAGCGTGACGCTACACTTGAGGATCCGTCAGTTGACGATCTTCATGAACATGGCACGGTTGCAAAAATCCTGCAGATCCTTCGCCTTCCGAATAACCTACTGAAGGTCCTCGTTGAGGGTATGATGCAGGCGAAGATTGTGTCAACAACACGTACAACACCTTTTATCGAAGCAAAGGTGCAGACGATTACAGCCAAGACGTCCGACCGTGATCGGACGTTAAAGGCACTGGTTCGTACTGCCTCAGAACTCTTCGAAGAGTATGTGAAGGTGAACCGCAATCTTCCACCCGAAGTACTTGGAGCGTTTGAGAATATCGACGATCCAATGCGGAAGCTGTACTATGCCGCCGCAAACGTTTCGCAGAAGGTTGAAGCAAAACAGACGATCCTCACTGAAACACAACCTCACGCGCAGTACTATGAGCTAATTCGTCTTCTAACCGGCGAACTCGAACTTCTTCGTCTCGAACAAGAGATTGATACAAAGGTTCAGGATCAGATCCAGAAATCACAACGCAAGTACTTCATTCAGGAGCAGATCCGGGCCCTACAAAAGGAACTGGGTGATGATGATGACGGCGGTCCGGAACTCGGTCCTCTCAAAGAATCGCTCGACCAGGCAGGGCTTCCCGAAGCCGTGCGTACACGTGTCTACGAGGAGTTCGAGCGTCTAAAAAAGTCGTCGTCGATGTCTCCTGAATTCAGTGTGAATCGGACGTGGCTCGAAGTTGTGGCTGCCCTACCATGGACAAAACGCACGGACGACAATCTTAAGGTTGACCACGTTCGTCGCATCCTTGATGAAGATCACTATGATCTTGAGAAACCGAAGGAGCGAATCCTCGAGTATATCAGCGTTCTGAATCTCGTAGGATCCATTCGTGGCCAAATCCTCTGTCTAACAGGTCCTCCAGGCGTTGGTAAGACGTCGCTTGCAAAGTCCATCGCACGTGCCCTTGGCCGCAACTTTGTCCGTATCTCCCTCGGTGGCGTACGTGATGAAGCAGAAATTCGCGGTCACCGCCGTACCTACATCGGTGCTATGCCCGGTAAGATTATTCAGGCGATGAAACGCGCCGGAAGCACAAATCCGGTCATCCTGCTTGATGAGATCGACAAAATGTCCATGGACTTCCGCGGAGATCCATCATCTGCCCTGCTCGAAGTGCTTGATCCAGAACAGAACTCGGCGTTTAACGACCATTATCTGGAAGTTGACTACGATCTCTCAAATGTTCTGTTTATCGCCACGGCAAACGTGAAGTATGACATTCCTGGACCACTGCTTGACCGACTTGAGACCATTGAACTGTCGTCCTATCTTGAGCCCGACAAGGTTGAGATAGCTAAACGTCACATTCTTCCTAAACTTCTTGAGCGTCATGGTCTGAAGGACTACAAGGTAAAGTTTACCGACGACGCCCTTCGTAAGATCGTGCGAGAATACACACGTGAAGCAGGCGTGCGTAATCTTGAACGAGAAATCGCCTCCGTAATGCGCAAACTTGCCATGCGTATCGTCTCGGAACAGGCAACTTCAAAACGTCCGAAGGCAAAGACCTGGACGGTAGATGGAGCTACGGTTGAAGGATTTCTCAAGGCACCAAAGTTTAAGGAACGTGCACCCGAGGTATCAGATAAGGTTGGTGTAGCAACAGGTCTGGCCTGGACCTCTATGGGCGGTGATACGCTGCCTGTTGAGGTCACGATTATGCCGGGTGCAGAAAAGCTCACGTTAACCGGTAAACTTGGTGACGTTATGAAGGAATCGGCCATGGCCGCCCTGAGTTACTTACGCGCCAATTTTGCCACGTTTGGACTCGATCCCGATTTCGCCAAAGGCCGTGAGATTCACGTTCACGTTCCGGAAGGTGCTATTCCCAAGGATGGCCCATCTGCGGGAATCACAATGACTCTTGCCCTCCTATCGGCTGCTTCCGGTAAACCTCTTCGCGGCGACCTGGCAATGACGGGTGAGGTAACCCTTCGTGGGAATGTCCTGCCCATTGGCGGCCTTAACGAAAAACTCTTGGCCGCCGGGCGTATGGGAATTCGTACCGTCCTCGTTCCTGAAGCGAACCGACGTGATGTGACGGAGCTGCCACCTGCCGTGACGAAGGGCCTGGAGATCGTCTTTGTTGATCACATCGAAAAAGCTCTTCCCGTGGCATTCCGCCCCGCGAAGAAGCCCGTTTCGCCCCCTTCAAAACAGAAGAAGCGGAAGTCGTAAAAATCAGAGGTGATGTACGGAAGTGATTTGGAGAAACGGAGTTATCACCGTATCTTCGTCGTTCTTACAAACGCCAACGAATCGAATCAGGAGTCAGCGACATGGCAAAGAAGGGCGCGCGCGTCATTGTTACGCTCGAGTGCACGGAAGCCAAAAAAGAAGGCAAGCCGGCATCGCGTTACACGACGATGAAGAATAAACAGAACACAACGGAACGTCTTGAACTCAAGAAGTACAATCCGTTCCTTCGCCGACATACAGTACATAAGGAAGTGCGCTAAGCATTTCTGCTGTTGTAGTTGACGCTTACGAAAAGGGGAAGGAGCTCATCGCTCCCTCCCCTTTTTCCGTTTTACCTCGTAGTGCCCAGCTGTTGGTGGTGCCGATACTTGTTCTGTAGGTGGTGACGTTGGGTTAGAACACCGGCGAATCAAAACTCAGTTGCGTAAACGGAACAACGGCCTTACCAGGATTTGAGTTGTCGTGATCAGTTGACGTGCCGACAACAAACTTGAGTGCAGCTCTTAGAATAGCTGCGTGTGCTGCTTCGTTTGGAGCCAGGTCGGCAAACACTCTCCGAACACGAAGATCTTGCGCATCCTTGGCATATTGATACCAAAGTTTCGCTGCGAAGATTTCAACGGCAAGGGCATAACGAAGTATTCCTGGCAACGACGTTAACTGTGAGTTTGGCCCTGGCGGGAAAGCATCAAGTGTGGTTGCAGTTGTATTCGCTGGCACCGTTCCGCCAAGCTGAACAATGACGTCTCGGAATCGGGCCGCATGTGTCGTGTGATCACCAATAAAGGCAACGGCAACACTCAGCACCGCTCCGTCTACCAAGGGCGCACCTGAGGAATCACGAAGGGCGGCAGCAGCATTGTAGGTGTTGACAGCCTGCTGTTCAAGTGTAAACGATTCCGTTAACATCTCAAGGTCAGACTTTGCCGTTGTCTGTGCCTTCGTACGTGTAACAGAGGCAAACCACGTTGCCGCCATGGCCATTGCTGCAGCAGCGAGTGATCCCTTCTTCATAAACACACGACGGTCGCCAACGAGTTGACCATCGAGAAGTTCTTCAAGGACAGAAGCCTCACGCTGTATTGCTGTTTCCAGTGATGTTGTTTCCATGGTATTCTCCTTACGGTCTTGGCATTTCTGCCGAGATAAACGATGTTGGTGAAACACTTCGTCCTACGTCCGAACCGGCATCAGCATCTGTATCACTCGCCAGCAAGAGCTTCAGTGCGGCACGAAACACTGCAGCATGTTCTGCCTCTACTGGTCCAATGTCACTTACGGCATCAATAGCCTTACGATTTGTCAGACGCATACCTGCATCTAACGACGCTGCATTGTCAAAGTAGGCCTTTGCTGCCGTGAGTTCCAGGGCAAGAGCATACTTCACAATCCCTGCTGCTGATGTGAGATTACCAAAGGCCGGAGGAATACGGAATCGTGTTTCTCCGTTAACCATCATTCCTGTGATAAAATTTTCATCATTTTTTGGATCAATCGGAGGCGCTGCACGCAGTTCACCCGTGATAACGTCACGGAACGTACCTGCATGTCCAATGTGATCAGCCGCAAAACTCTGAGCCACATCAAGGAAGGCACCACTCAGTATTCCCAGCCCTGCAGCGGCAACGTAGGTGTTCACAGCAAGCTTTTCGATGAGATAGGCATCGGTCAACAGCTTGATGTCGCGACTGTTACTTTCGTCAGTCGGCGCTGCTGGACTATCGGACGAACAAGAGACCATCGTGCTGCCAACGATGGGAAGTGCTGCTACGGCTGCTGCAGCGAGAGCACCTTTTTTTAAGAACCCTCTGCGTCGTGGATCGACGACGTCGTGGAGGACCTCTTCGAGCATGTCGGCCTGTTCTTTAGCCGAGCTGGAAAGTTTCATCGTACCATCCCTGGATTCGTAAAACGACTGTTCAGGGAGACGTACGGAAGGGGTTTACGATCGGATCACCAGGAAATCGGATGCAGTCGGGTCACGCTCTCACAATGGACTATCACACCGTCCGTGACGCTACCTAACTCGCTACTCCAAGCACAACCATACGTTCGAGTGTTGGTGTTGGACGTCCACCCTGCGGCTCAATCGTAACAGCAAAAGCTCCTGCACCTTGTACAGCACGCATCTGCCGAACAACAGCCGAGTCAAGGCCTTCGGCCGGATCAAACGTACCAAGATCAACCGGCTTACCATCTACGAGTGCCCACAGCTGATAGTCTTCATTCGAGCCGAGAGCTGGCAGGCTCTTTGTATCAAGGAAGACGTCGTTGGTTGTGCGGTCGTAGAACACAACTGCAAAGGAGGAAGGGGCTGCGGCTGTGCCGCGAAGGGGCGTCCGAACAACGTTTGTGTCGGAAAGCCGGGCCATGGTGCGTTCAATGGTCTCTGCCGTGCGAGCCATTGTACTCCGGGCTTCACGTTCCGATGCGAGTGCACGCTCCGTTGTCGTAAGCTGCTCGGTGGATTGTTGCCACTGAACGTAGAACCAGATCGACGGTAAGAATCCGATCACGAATGCTGCAGCAACGAGCCATCGACGTACGGCAGGGCGCTGCGTACGACGTCGTTCGGTAGGACGGTTCTCTGACTCAGATGTAATCCGTGCTGCACTCGCATCCTCTACCCTATCAATCTGCGTGAGAATACGAAGCTTCATATCGGCAGGTGCCGGGGCTCGATGTGTTGTTGCCACGGCTTCTACAGCTTCAGCAATACGCTGTACTTCGGCAGCAATGAGTGAATCGGATGTTATCCATGATTCAACACGTGTTACCTCCTCCGGAGTGAGTGCTCCAGCAACATAGAGCTCCAGGAGGCCTGATTGCAAGATTTCGTCTCTTGTCATCAGACAGCCTCACCGAAATATGTTCTGAGAGCATTCATCGCAAGTCGGATGCGGGATTTTACGGTTCCAAGAGGGATACCGAGTTCGTCAGCAATCTCACTTTGGGAATATCCCAAAAAGTAGGCCATATCAATGACCTGGCGCTGGTCAGCCGAGAGCCTCGCAACGATGTCACGGACGTCAATCGTATCCGGATCGACACTGTCTGTCCGTAACTCGGCCGCGTCCTCCATACCTACGGATACATCAACCGTTCGGTTTTCATGGCGATGTTTCCATGTGGCCGTTCGCCGTACGTCAATCGCCAGGTTACGTGCAATGTTCAACATCCATGTGAACAGCGTGCCGCGACTTGTATCGTACTTGTCACGTTGTGTCCATACCCGAAGGAACGTCTCCTGTAAAAGGTCCTCAGCGAGCCCATCTTCCAGCACAATCTTTGTCAGTATTCCATAGATCGTGTCACCGTACATATCGTAGATCTCACCCATAACCGACCTATCGCCAGATTTTAGGCGTTGAAGGAGGGCCAGGATGATAGGACCGTCTGACACGTTTACTTCGTGGGCGTAATTCGGTGAAGTTTAGCTGCAACCGCCTCGGCAAGTTGTATACCGCGCGCATTACAGAAGTTCATGAGAGCAATGAGAACATCCGCTGCCTCGTCGGCAACATGTTGATCGTCAATGTTCGTTCCACGCCATCGTTTTTTTTCCAGATTCGCCAATTCACCTACCTCACCGCAGAGTTCGAGAGCAAAAAACTCTGGTGGCCGCTGAAGAAAGTGTGCCTGTTGATACGCGTCGAATGAATCTTGAATACCGGAAAGATTGGTCAGGACAACCTGAACAAGGTGTTGGCCCTCTGAGGGGAGGTTGGTACGACTCATTCTACGTCCTCGTCACCGGTACCATCGTCGATACCCACAGCGTCACGCATACGATAACCAACACCACGAACACTCTGAATCAACTGTTGTTGACCCGGCTTTTCGATTTTCTGTCGGAGTCGTTTGATATAGACATCGATGATGTTCGATTCAGGATCAAAATTGTGTTTCCAGACGTGCTGCATAATCATTGCGCGCGACAGGATTCTGTCTTTATTGCGCATCAGATATTCAAGCAGGGCATATTCTTTAGTGGTTAACTCGATTTCTTTTTCATTTCGGTAGGCAAAGTGTGTCACAAGGTCAAGTGACAGTTCACCGCAGGTTAGACGCGTTGTCTTTTCCGTTGAACTTCTTCGCAGAATGCTTCTCAGCCGCGCGGCCAGTTCCTCAAAGTGGAACGGTTTTGCCAAATAGTCATCGGCACCCATGTCCAAACCTTGAACTCGATCTTCCGTTGTGCTTCGTGCCGTCAACATGATTACAGGAGTCACCTTCCCTGCTCCACGGATTGCCTGCAACACGGCATATCCGTCGAGTTTCGGTAACATCACGTCGAGCACTATTGCATCAAAGTGATTGTTCAGCGCAAGGTCAAGTCCAAGCTCACCATCGGCCGCAGTCTCTACGATATAGCGCTCTTCCTCAAGACCACGTTGAATGAAGCTCGCTACCTTTCGTTCGTCTTCAATTACGAGTATTCGCATGGCCGACAATCTACAAAGCCGCCAGTGGATTTCGGCATGTCGGCAGCCGTTACCTTTGTACTATGACGTGGAACTCCATCATCGGTCAGCGGCGTATCTCCGCTATGTTACGTCGGTGTATCAGTAACGGCAGGCTTCCCCAGGCCCTGCTGCTTGCAGGGTCGGAAGGAGCGGGTGCAGCCGCCCTGGCCCTGGCCTTTGCTCGCACCATGGTCTGTGAGTCTCCTCGGGCTGACGTTGATGGCCCGGCACCCTGTGAGACATGCCGGTCGTGTAGACAGTCTGCCTCACTCCAACATTCTGACATTCGCATTGTTGTTGCCTACCCCGCCGGTAAAGCAGACTCCGATGATGACTTAAAAACGGAAGTCATCGAAGAAATTCGTTCGGCCGTTGTCGCGATGGCAGAGGACCCGTATCGGGAGATACGCCTGACTGGTGCAACACAGATTCGTATCGGACAGATCCGCGAACTCAAACGATCACTGAGTTTATCATCGTCACAGGGCGGTCGTCGTGTTGTCATCATTCTGCGTGCAGATGAAATGACAACGGAGGCGTCGAATGCCTTCCTCAAAACGCTTGAAGAACCACATGCTGACGTTACGGTCATACTTGTCACATCACGTCCTGAACGTATCCTTCCGACAATTTCCTCGCGGTGCCAAGAACTCGTCATTCCACCCATTGACGATGTCGACATTGCCGATGCCCTGGTGCGCAGAGGCTTGTGTGACGAAACAGAGGCACGTCTGACGGCATCCTTCGCCCAAGGTTCCTTTACCCGTGCTGTTGCACTGTTGTCGGACGACATGAAGACTCAACGAGAAGACATCGTTGATCTGCTTCGTACGTCACTGAAAGGACGCGACTTCCGTCCTCGACTCATCTCACTTGTGGCCGACATCGCGGAAGGACGTGACAAGGTGCGCATCGAAACCATGCTTGGATTACTTGCCTTGTGGTTACGCGACGCTCACATGATAGCCGCAGTTGGCCCGAACGCTGCCATTGTAAACACGGATCAACGAGATGCACTCATAAAGTTTGCCGATGCCTTTGGGGCAGCCGACTTCCCTTCTGCATTAACGGTCATTGAACGAAGTGTTCGCGAAGTCTATCGTAATGTCCACCCACAGATAACATTGCTTACGATGTGTATGACATTACGACGACTCTTGTATGGGGCGCGCTCCGCGCAAGGGGCTTCTGCATGACTACGAGATGTCTTGCCACACCAGTATTTGTTGTGTTTTGTTGGTTGTTTCTCAGCACGAATGTTTACGCTGGTGAGACCGAACTCCACATTGCACGAATTCGCGAATCAACGTCAGGAACGTCAACCGCTGAAGTGTATACGTTTAGCACAACAACGTCTGCATTCAAACAACCAACGTCAGTGTCAATCACCATCGACGGGCAATCCGTTGGTTCCGTTCGCGTAACCTGTCCGCCCCCTTTGCCCCCTGCCAATGTTTCGTCTGTTCTGGCAATTGACATATCAGGCTCAATGGCCAGAGGCGGTCCCAACATTGAACTAGCACGAGTTGCAGCACGTGCATGGATAGAGGCTCTTAGTGACGAATCGGAGTGTGCAATTACGGCATTCGACAATCAGGCTCTACTTGCCCATGATATGTCACGTGACCAGACGTCGTTACTTGGTGCTGTTGAGAAACTTGTACCACGTGGTGGAACGAGTTATGATGCAGGCCTACTCCATCCACAGGGCGGTGCATACGCACTTGCTGAACGTGGACAACATCGTAAGGTTGTAGTCTTCCTGACGGACGGACAGGGTGGTGGCGCATCAGAAACCTTTATCGCAGAAGCTCAACAGCGTGGTATTACGGTGTTCTGTGTTTCACTTGGTATGCCAATGCCCGACGTGTTACGGCGTTTGGCTGATGAAAGTGGTGGCCTGTGGTTTGACAACGTCACAACCATTGCTCAGGCACGCCTGGCCTATGAACGTATACATGCAGCTGCAACTGGTAACGGGCCATGTACCGTTTCATGGACAACAACGGCGACGTGTGAACCCATGCGAACATTTCGATTTATCTCGGAAGGAGACACAGTTACCGTTCAACAGGAAGTCGCCGATTCACTCATTACTGGCGTACGCTACAATCCTCCATCTGTCGATGCCGGTGAGGTACGTGGATCAAATGTCGTACGTCAAACCGTGTTTGTAAAGGCCAAGGGAGGTTCACTCACGGTATCAGCCATTCAGCTTGATGGTCCGTCGACCATGACGGTACGGCCACCAACACTTCCACAAACATTGTTACCCGGTGATTCTCTTTCGTTTGACGTTGAAGTGCGACCCGGTGATACTGTATATACACTCGGCCGCGTCGACATCGTCACGTCACCGTGTACTGTACCACCGTACTACATCGCCAGTGGTAGTCCAACACGTCCACCACTACGCCCGACAATTAAGGTTCTACATCCGAATGGTGGAGAGCGTTTTCGAATTGGTTCGAATGTATCACTACGGTACTCAGGAGTTCCGCCGACGGCTGACGTAGTCTTGGAAGTATCATCTGACAATGGTACAACGTGGAAACGTGTGGCCGAACAAGCACGAAATGGCGAATACATGTGGAAGGCCGAGGGACCTGAAGGTGACATGTATAGACTACGTGCATCGCAGACGATGAAGGATGATGAACAGCGACGCACAACACCACTTGTGACGATGACGGGTGACAAGGTACGCGATGCCATTTTCTCCCATGACGGGCGATATGTCTTGATAGGTGGTTGGGAACAACTCCAGCGCGGACGCACAACGAAGTATGGTCAGGTGCGAATCCGTGACGCAGCCAGCGGTGCCGAGATCCATCATCTTGTTGATGCTGGTTACCACATGGTCCTGCATCCCGATGGTAAGACCGTCATCACCTACGGAGAGAACACGGTATCACGTTTTGACATTGCGTCCGGGAAACGTTTGTGGAACGTTGGCTGGAAAGAGATGAATGATGCTAAGCGTGTAGCTCTTTCTGCCGACGGTTCTCGTATACTCTATGTAGCCGGTTGGGGAGACACAACGAAGGTCCTGGATGCCTCAAACGGAACTGTGATATCGCGAATACCGCGTGCCGGCGACGATATCAACTTTGCCGACATGAGCTCCGATGGCAAACTTGTTGCAGTTTGTGATGTTGATTCTACGGTGCGTGTGTACGACGCTACAACGGCAGCTCTCGTTCGTGAGTTACGATTGCCAGGTATCCGTAAATTCTATCGAGCTGCATTTCGGCCAACCGGCCAGCACCTCATTACTACTGGTTCGGATGGAACTGCAGTGCTTTGGGATCGGCAGTCGTGGACAAAGGTGCGCGACATTACACAACGCCAGTATGTAAACGACAATACCTACGTGACGTTTTCACCGGACGGACGTTCTGTTGTACTCGAGAACGGCAAGGATCGAACGAGCATCTTCGATGTCGATGGCGGTAGTGAACGTGTGACCATCCAGCGAGCAGCTGAGCCTGGAGGTGCATTTAATGCAACGTACAGTCCAGACGGTCGCTTTGTCACCCTCATGGGATTCTATAAGGCCTCCATTTTTGACGCGTCGACTGGTGTTATGATACGTCAGGTACGACGTGCCGAAGGTGTACCCGCCTTTGCCCCGGCTGGAGATCGTGTTGTAACCATCGTGAATGAGTCGACAGCAGAAATTTTTGCCCTTTCACCGCCGATGTTACAGGCAGACGTAAGCGACGCTCCATGGAGTCTGTACAAACCATCGGCTCGACTTCGAGACCTCAGATTTTCAACGCGTCTCGTTGGTCAGTCGGTCGACTCCGTCATCGTAGGAGCCGTTGTTAATACGGGTCTCGACACGGTCATTGTAGAGAAACTTACCATTCAAGGACTGCAAGCAGCAGAGTTTGATGTGCGGTCAACGGTACCAATCATTGTTCCTCCGCGTGATTCAGTTCCCGTGGAGTATTCCTTCCAACCAACACGGCAGGGTGAACTTGCAGCTAAGGTTGTTGCATTTACGTCTGCCGGTATTCTGGATGCTCGGATTACGGGTCGTGCTCTCAACGGACTCATTACTGCCAAGGGCGGCAGTTACGACGTTGGAACACATCCCTCAGGTACTATCGTTGAAACGCATAATGATGAACTCGTAAAGAATGCTACGGACTACCCGCTTACCATTCGTTCTTTCCGATGGGTTGATGGTGATTCGTCCGTTTTGCGGGCCCAATATCGTGGCACCGAGATTCTGCCTCCGTCTACGTCCGCTGCATTCGACATTGTTTTCTCACCACGACGTGTTGGGAATTACTCATCTCGTTTTGCATTCGACATCAAGGAACTCCACGATCCAGTCTACGTCACGATCTATGGCCAAGCTGATTCGTCAGTTCGTCTAACTGATCCAACAACGTTTCGTGGAATCATGTTGCCAACCGCTGTCACGGTACCAGCAGGAACAATAACAACTGCTGTGCATGCGATTGTTGGACTCCAGGCATCGGCTGGTATTACCGACAATGTTTCAGTGGTAGCCGGTGGCATTATTCCGGTTCCAACTCGACTGTTTGGAGCTGAAGGATTTGACGCATCAATGACCTACGGTTACGGTCTAGGTGTAAAGACCGGATTTGATGTAGCAAAGAACGTTAAATTCGGCGGAGGATACATCATTGCATCAAGCACGTATGACCAAGACTTTAGTGACAAGATAGACTCGAGAATTACAGCTCATGCTGTGTTTACCACCGCTGGATATGGCACGGACGATCACCGGGTGAATGTCTGGTTAGGATATGCCTTTAAACATCACGAGACGGCGTTTGAAGGGTCATTTGATGCCGATGCAACAATCGTGGGACTCAATGCTGATACACGAATAGCAGACTCATGGAAGATCTGTTTTGAAGGTGTGTTTATGCGGACACTCACAGTTGTGCCTCTCACCATTACTGCACGAACGTTTGGTGAAACGTGGGCGCTCGATTTCGGCGTAACTGTTACGGCAATTCCAGCTAGTGGCGCTACGTATGGTGGTGTTCCACTCGTGCCGATGGTAGTATGGACGAAACGCTGGTAGTGTGTTCGCGAGTCAGGAAGTTAGACGCTGTGTTGACTCGTCGAAGAGAGCGTGGACAACAACACTTTCCCACGGCCCAAGTGTTACGGACAGTAGATCAGATCGTTTCACGATTACGTCATTCGGCTCAATAAATCGTAGACCTGCATCGTGTGGCACGGCGATCGTAGTAAGTACAGACTCAGCACCGAGATTTCCTACAACGATAATGCCATACCGATCACTTCGGCAACGTCTGATGTAGGAGACAATCGATTGACCTCCACCGGAAAGTTGAATCACATCGTCGTCGTCCGAACTCCGTTTGAACCAATCCGTTGCACGCAACCGCCGTTCAAAGTCTGCGATTCTCCTGTCCAGAGTTGACGTTGAATCCCAAGGCAATGTCACGTCAGAAAACAGCGGCAAACGTTCAGGTGGAAACGCAAGTCGTTCATCGTCAGTAAATCCGAGGCCAGTATTGACAGGAATCGTTTCTCCCAGTTCCATCCCTGCATGGATATAGGGCCATCCCATTGGGAGGCAACGAAGTATTGGCCATAAACAAGCGGCGTGTTCCTTACCACCAATGCGCGCAGCTATTCGTGGCGTATTGTGTGACTCTGCAGTGGCGAAGTATCGCACTGCAACGTCCTTGTTTGACAAACGCTCGATAAAGTCGCGAAGACGTGATACGTCCCACGCATCAAATGGCAGGTAACCAATAACACCATCGTATCCATCCGATACTGATCGACGGTCAATCGTAAAATTCTCCTCAAAAACCAGAGCATCAGGCTTTGTAGCACGAATCTCAGAGACAATCCTTCTCCGCAGATCAGCCGGGAAGGCATGTCCCATGTCGATCATCACACCATCGATGTTGAGGGTGCGCATAAAGTGTGGAACAAGTCCCGTAATGGTATTCCACAATGACTGTTGCCGATACGCGGGCGCATCCAGCGCTTTATCGAACATTCGAATCGTATTATAGGCCATATACCGGAAATGTGGATGATCGTGAAGTTTTACATACGTCACGTCTGACCATGCCGGCTGAGGATCATCGACGGGCCAATCTGCAAACGCCCCTGGAATTCGTACGACGCGGCCATCCGGGAGCAGCCCCTTTGGCCCCTTATCATCAACAATCACTGTTGACGGAGGTGATGTAAAGAGGTTGCGATACTCCTCAGAAGGCTCAGGCAAGGAAATAAAGTTCCGCTCCTCAACCTGATGTCGGATGATAGAAATGTCGTCATCCGCAAACGTCGGCGCGGTAAACACACCTCCCTGCCGTTCGAGCTCTGCCTCATCAATCCAATAGAACCACTCGGGTCGCATACGAGCGAGTTCCGAATCTACACTTGCAGTGCGAAGGACGACTTCGAGGACAACCTTCATGCCGAGAAAATGGCATGCTTCAACAAAGGCGCGGGCCTGATCGTCGACAGACATGTCTACAAGAGGTTCGGCCAACATCTCATCAATTCGATACGGATGACGCGCGGCATACGGTGATCCGTACTCGCCTTTTTTACCTACACGTCCAATCTCCGTAATCGGAAGCAACAGGATGGTCGTAACACCCATTTGCCGGAGGTACGGAAGGATTGTCAAGAGTTTCAGGAACGTTCCCGTTGTCCTCCAGCCATCCAGCTTCGCTCGATCTCCATGATCATAACTTGTGACATGTCGCACACTTGCATTGTAGAGCACTGCTTCGCGCGCGTTCCAGGTGTGCCGTGTACGCATCAGCGACTCCACACGGTCAAGTTGGTGACGCAGATAGGAAGGTGCAGACGGGAACACGACTCGTCGATCGCTCCCTACCCACTTTCCAGGTACGGAATACGGATGCCAAGCAGATCGATCCAGTTGTTCGATGATGGCACGCAGACGCCGGAGTAACGGTGTCATGTAGGGTCAGTGCTCCCGGAAATAGGTGGTACGTCGTCTGTTGTGTCAGGGGGCAAAGGGGCTACCGTTTCAACCCATGTTCGAATTCGTTGAGCATTGGCATTACCAACAACAGCAGCCAATGCCTCTAACGTTGTTGCCTTTACGGCATCCACACTGCCAAGTGCGACGAGGAGTTTCCGCGCTGTGGCTTCGCCGATTCCAGGAATGTCTGTGAGTTCAGTACGAAACGTTCGTTTTGAACGAAGTGTGCGATGATAGGTAATGGCAAATCGATGTGCCTCATCTCGAGCTTGTTGTAGAAGTCGCAAACCGGATGACGCGCGAGGAATAAACATTGGCTCTGACGAATCAGGGAAGAACACCTCTTCGAGGCGCTTTGCCAATCCAACGACGGTGAATTCTTTGTCACGTCCAAGTGATCGAAGCACCTCCATTGCAGCTGACAGCTGGCCCTTACCACCATCTATTATGACAAGATCCGGACGACCCTCTTCGCCATCGTCCGCCCTTGTATACCGTCGCCGGATTACTTCGCGCATAGCGTCAAAGTCGTCGTTACCTTCAACAGATTCGAGCTTATACCGCCGGTACTCACTTTTTTTAGGTTTTCCGTCGATAAACACCACCATACTCGAAACGTAGTCTGTTCCCTGCATGTGTGAGTTATCAAAACACTCAATACGTCGGGGCAGACGTGGCAACCGTAAATCCTGCTGGAGCGCCAAAACAGCACGAGATACACTTTGGTCTTTCAGGGCCTGCTGTGCAAGGAACTCCCGCAGTAGAACGTCGGCATTTGATTCGGCCATCCCAACGAGTTTGCGTTTGTCTCCGATCTTTGGGACAACTACGGCTACAGTGCGACCGCGACGAGCCTGAAGAAATGACGTGAGGATATCAGTATCTACGACGTCCGTTGGCAGCAGAATCTCTTCGGGCACCTGGTCTTGTTCGACATACCATTGTTCAATGGTTGTTTGAAGAAGTTCAGCATCCGGAATGTCTGTAGCGTGATAGACAAAGAAATGGCGCTTACCAACCAGATTCCCGTCTCGAATTGTCAGCACCACAATACAAACAACATCACCACTGCGTGTCAATGCAAACACATCACGATCCACCTCATCAGCCATAGAGACTTTTTGTCGGGACGTGTATTCGCGAAGCTTCTCAAGACGTGAACGAACAACAAGCGCATCTTCAAATCGCAGAGCTTCTGCGAGTTCACTCATACGTTGTTCAAGTGACCTCTCAAGTTCCTTTGTTCTCCCGATGAGAATCTGATGCACTTGGCGGATGTAGTCATTATAGACTTCCCGACTGACAAATCCCTGGCAGGGCCCTTCACATTTCTTGATGTGATAGTCAAGACAGACACGATACTTCCCTGCTGCAATTGATTGCTCGGTAAGTGGGAGCTCACATGAACGCAGTGGAAAAATGAGTCGGAGCGTTTTGAGGAGATAGAAGAGATAGGTCCCGTCAGTATAAGGGCCATAGTATCGACTTCCATCACGAATCACTCGACGTGTTTTAAACACACGTGGGAACTCTTCCTTAGTAATACGGATATAGGGATAGGACTTGTCATCCTTAAGAAGCACATTATACTTCGGACGATGCTCCTTGATGAGCGTATTCTCGAGAATCAAGGCTTCCGTCTCCGTATCTGTTACGATTACGTCGACGTCAGCAATCTTCTTCATTAGCGCCTTCGTTTTTGCATCAACCGGTCGTGTTTGCTGGAAGTATGCTCGTACGCGGCTTCGAAGATTTTTAGCCTTACCGACATAGATAATCGTACCCTTCTCATCCTTGTGAAGGTAGACTCCCGGACCTGTTGGCAGGCGGGCAATGCGCTTCTCGAGGTCAGTTTCTGCGTTCACAACGTGCAAACTACGAATCCTCAGGGGCGTAGGAAGTGTAGTGGAATGTAAACGATCCGTTCCGTATGTTATCGCCGGTCGAACTACAGGAGGAACAATGGCAGGAAAAGGGCGGGACATCATCAATTCCATCGAGGAAGTCGCAAAGGAACTCAAGGACGCGGCACATTTTATTGGACAACGTGTCATCAATCGCGAGGAAATGATTGAGCAGGCGTTCTGCGCGCTCCTGACGGCCGAACACCTACTTCTTCAGAGTCGGACCGGCGTTGGGAAGTCGTTACTTGCTGAACAGATCTTCAGCATGTTCGAAGGTGCATCGATGTTTCGTGTGCAGGCGTCCAAGGAACAACAGCCGGACACGTATTTCGGTGGTTTAGACCTTGAGCAGCTAAAACATGGACGGATTGTTCACAACACAGAGTTATCTCTTGTTGAAAGTCATTTCGGCTTTATCGACGAAATCTTCGATGCCAACGACTTCACACTTCGTGCACTACTCTCACTCTTAAATGAACGTCGGCTTCTTCGTGGGGTACAGAATGTAGCTTCTCCACTCCACACCGTGATAGCGGCCACAAACTACCTCCGCGTATCCGAGGTAACCGAAGCCCTGCTCGATCGCTTCCTCTTTAAGGCAGTGATCCTGCCTGACAAGGATCCTTTTATCCAGTATCGGATTTCACAGCGTTACCTTGTCCATGCTGGTCGAACTGTTGTACCGCCGAAAAAAATCCCGTACGAACGACTAAAACACATGCATGACATCATCACAGGCAGAAGTGATGATTTTACCATCTCGATCTCGTCGGAACTCCTGTATTTCACAAACATCGTCATACGGCACTATGAGTTCCTCAGAAATCGTGCACTGCATGATGCGGCAAAGCGTGGTGAGGATACAGACTTCTACATCTCACCAAGAACGCAAGCAAAGTCACTCGACCTTTTGCGGGCCTTGGCCCTGTTAAAGGGACGTAGCACGGTCCATCACGATGATGTGTCCAAACTCTACTTTGTCTTTGCCACCGTTGGCCTACCAGACGACATTGCATTGTTCAGGAAGGCGTACACAACTGTCTACAACTCACTCACAGCATCACGAGGCTTTGATCAGGTAACAATTCTTCTTGACTTCACTGAGCTGCTCGAAACAATCCGCCTCGATCCGTCACTTATGCGACAGCCACTCTCACAGTTTGGTGACACACAGATCCGCCGATCCTTCTTCGAATGGGTAAAGGAGAAATTCGGCTCTGAACAGCCCCAGGATCAAAATCGTAAAATGCTAGAGCAATTCGTGACAGACTTTGTACCTGTTTGCGACGAAGTTCGTGAGCTTAAACACTCCGTCGAGCGAATCCTTGCGCAGACAATGATTGTCGTTGAACGCGAGATGAATCGTGCCGATTGAGAAGTCATCGCGCGAAATCATTGAGACCTCGGAGTTTCTCTCGAGGATGGAGTCATTCGGCTTCTTTGACACCGTCGAAGAACATTTGCCGGATGACTTTTCCATCATTTATGACATCGCGAGGATTATTGAGGACCTTGGTCACACAATTGCACAGTCTCTGGCACCAATCCTTGAACTGAACGAACCGTCGGATCGGAATAGTCAAACTGAGCACATCATGGTGCCCAACGTGGCAGATGCGGAAGAGTATGAAGCGGACCTCATACGCAACGTTGCTGAAGTTCGAAACATCTATCCATACCAGTTCCTGTTACCCGAAAACGTTTTCTTACAGCGTCTGGCTGAGCGTTCATTATGGATGCCAAGACCTCGGAAACCGCGCAACTTTCGGTATCAGACGGAAAGTGACCGGTTCGCGCCTGATGATCGTAAGCAGAAGGTCTACATCCTGTTCGATACCTCGAGTTCGATGCGGCAGTATTACCGTATCCACCTGGCAAAGGCGATTGCCTACCTCTTTTTACGTCGAAATCAACGCGAACTTGGTACAATCTTCTTTCGCACGTTCGACATCGGCGTTGGCGATCTATTGACGGCACGAGATCTTCCGGGCTTTGACAAGCTTATAAGCCACGTCATGCACATCAATGCCGTTGGAAATGGCACAGCACTTCAGCGTGCACTCCAGACGGCAATTGACGACATTTCTCATGAGAGTCAGTTGAGTCATGCACAGATTCTTGTCATTACCGACGGTGTTGCACACATTGATTTTGAGAAACTGCGAGAACAACTGGGCGATCATATCACCGTAAATACCGTAAAAATTGGCTCGGCACGAATGCACGTCGATGCAAAGGTGATTGAAGATCAGATCTATTCTTCGTCCAGTGAGGATGCAAAACGACTTCGCGATCTGATTTCGCAAAAACGAGACCTTGAACTACAACTCTCAACTGCGTCTGGCCATCTACGTCAGGAAGGTTTACGAAGTCAGCTTGGACTCTTACAACGTCAGATTGATACACTCACAGAACGAATTGGTCTTCATGTTTCTGAACACTACGGGCTGGAGATCGAACGACTCAGTACTGTATACGTTAATGTCGATGATATTATCCCACAAGAAATGTTTGCCTTTCCTGAGGAAACAATCCGCGAAATCGAAGAACTGGCTGAAGCACTGGTTGATGTACTTCGATCGGAGCATCAGATAGAGGACATAAAACGAGCAGCTGTTTTTTATGATCACCTGCATCTTTTGATGAAGTACAACTCCATAGATGCGCCACGACTCGACAAGGCAGCTCGAGAACTCGAAACAATGCTCGATCACATCCTCAACAAGCCAACTGCAGGCGTCGAGGACATCTCAATTTCAGATATGGAACGTATGCAGCTGAGAAACATGCTTGGAGCTGGAACCATATCCGACAAGTTCTCATTGGCTCGTATGCTTCGACTCTTATGGATGAAAGTCGCAAGGTGGTGGCGTGCACGACGTCAGTTCCGAATGTTTCGAAGTATCACCGGTAAATCAGCACCTCGAAGGAAACCCTGATCAAACGTCGGGATCTGCAGTATCAGGTATGACCGTTGCACGGCCGATACTATGATATTCAAATCCCTCCGCCAACATGTCATCAAGCTGATACATGTTTCTTCCGTCAAAGATCACTGAGTTTGTAAGGGCGGCACGAATTCGCGACCAATCTGGATTTGCAAACTCATTCCATTCTGTAGCAATTACAAGTGCTTCTGCGCCTTCACATGCATCAAATGGGCTTGATGCGTAGTAAATAGAGTCACCATATACCCGGCGAGTAGTTGTATGTGCCTCAGGGTCATATGCGCGAATTGTACAACCGTCGTTTATGAGCTCATCAATAACTGCAAAGGCTGGAGCTTCTCGTACATCGTCCGTATTAGGCTTAAACGCCAACCCCCACAAGGCAATCGTACGTCCACTGAGATTCCCATCAAATCTTGATCGAATTCGGTCAACAAAACGTCGTACCTGATTTCGGTTTACGTTCATTGTTGATTCAAGTATCTCCAGAGGTGCGCCTGCCTGCCGTGCTGCGTGAACAATTGCCTTTACGTCTTTCGGAAAACACGAACCTCCGTAACCAATACCGGCAAAGAGGAACCGTCGGCCGATACGTTCGTCTGCTCCCATGCTGATGCGAATATTTTCTATATCAGCGCCAACCTTCTCACAGTATTCCGAGAGATCATTCATGAATGAAATCTTCACAGCGAGAAATGCGTTTGCGGCATACTTCGCTACTTCGGCACTCCGCTCATCAAACACAAGTATTGGAGCGCCATTTCGAACGAAGGGTTCATAGAGGTCTCGAAGTATAGACTCTGCATAGACACTTCGTGTGCCCACAACGACTCGATCGGGCTTCATAAAATCTTCAACGGCAAAACCCTCTCGCAGAAACTCCGGATTACTGACGACGTCGATATCACGACGAACAGCTATCGATGAGATAATTTCGGCGACACGTTCCGTTGTTCCGACGGGAACAGTACTCTTGTTGACGATAATTCGAGGCTCTTCGATGTTGAGTTCAACGATAAGGTTTGCAACATCACGAGCAACCTTTTCAACTGCTGCCAGATCTGCTTCACCATCCTTGCCAGGAGGTGTTGGCAAACAGAACATCAGGATTCCGCACGTACTTACGGCCTCAACGAGATCCGTTGTAAACCGAATACGCCCTTCGCGAATGTTTCGCTCTAAAAGATGGTCGAGTCCAGGTTCAAAGATCGGAACACCTCCTCGCCTCATTAACTCAACTTTTTCAACATCAACGTCAACACATAGAACCTGATTTCCAACGTCAGCAAGGCACGTACCAGTGACTAGTCCAACGTATCCGGTGCCAATTACGGCGATGGAATATGACATGATGTTTACGTCGAGGAAAGGTTATCGTTAACCGGCCGATTGCAGAACGGCCCGGAGAACAAAGATGAGAATTAGGAGGACTGTGACCAAGATGGCAAGTTTAACGAGGCGTTTAATGAGGGACAAGACTAATAGTCCTCCCAGCACCCACACGCCTACCTTCCATAATGTCGATGCTGACGAATACCAAACGAGGAAGTCATCCATGGGTTAACTGCTTTTGAACGTAAACGTGATGGTTCCTTCCATTATCCTGTCATCCGGCAACCGGTTAAATCTCCATTGTCGTAATGCATTCATCGCAGCAGCATCAACAATGGGATTACCACCCTTCTGTACCGGAAGTACAAGTGTGACGGATCCGTCGGGTGCCACCCGAAACCGTAGTTTCACCTGGGTATCAAGAGTTCCCGGAGGTTTTTTCGGTAGCACCTTCGTGAGGACAATTCGATTGCCGCCGCCGCCCCAGTCAATGTCACCATAACCGAGCCCCTTACCTTTACCAGAGCCAGCTAATCCTAATCCGGTACCCTCATCACTTCCCTGTTCAGAACCAATCATTCGTTCTGCTGAGCCATCGTTTTCTTTACCACGCGTTCCAAGATTATCAACCGGTCGAAGATTCGAAGATGTCGAAGGATCAGAAACCGGTGTTTTACCGTCACGCGAAGCCGCCGCTGTTGCCGCATCCTCAAGTGGATTTGGCGACGTCGTACCACGTTGAGCGGCACCCTCAGCTGTAAGATTCCCCTTACGCGCTCCCGTGCCGTCTCCCTCTCCAAACACGAGAAACGTGTACGGTGTCATTCGAGGTACTTCAATCGGCTTGGGAGGATCGGTACGTACACATTGCATAAAGAAGATCACAATGGTCGCTAGAAGAACTGCAAAGACATAACCACGGAATGCCATCGGATTCCATATGAGCTGAATGTCAACAGACTTTATGTCGTTGTATCTTCTCATCAGCGAATTCGAGCGATCCACGGTTGTTGAACACCTGCTTCCATCGCGGCTGTCTCTGCTTCCTCTCGCGTTGCGAACTGGCCAAATCGTACTCGATACCACGTCGTTCCTCGAACGTCGTGTTCTACGATGTAACCGTCAGAAACACTTTTTCGTTGGAGTGTTTGTAACCACTCCGCCGCATCGTCACGTGAAGGACTGCTGAACACCTGAACAACCCATTCAGCATTCTTCGATGTGGCTTCCCTGGGTTCTTGTGTTGCAGCCGTCTGCTGTTGTTTAGGTTTGTCAACGGGTGCAGGTTGCTGAGGTACTTCTAACGTGGGCTGTGATGTGTCATTGTTTGACGGTGGAGGTGTGACCTGCCGATGTGTTGTGTCTTCGCGACTATCCTGTGTGTCAACAAACAAGGCCGTTTCTGTCTCGTCAG
Organism: Ignavibacteria bacterium UBA2333; assembly: GCA_002344895.1. Lineage (GTDB taxonomy): Bacteria > Bacteroidota > Ignavibacteria > Kapaibacteriales > Kapaibacteriaceae > UBA2333. The sequence continues at coordinate 216,436 of DDUR01000034.1, read as the reverse complement.
GTAAAAACAGCGTGCTGATAATGTATCCACCCGCGATGATGATCGTCAGAAGTGCGAGTGTAATCAGAATGGTCGAGAGACGACGTCGACGTACATCCTTTGCCGTCTCAACGTCTGACGTGCGAAATGGCGGCGGTGGCGGGATAACAATTGCCTGCCTTCGTAAGGGTGACGTGGCTGATGCTGCCTGTGTCTCAGAATCGGCTGACGTGGACGATGCAGCAACCTCCGGTTCAACATCCGATGTTGGCTCAGACGATGTCAGAGCTGGCTTTGACTGCTGAGATGCCCGCCGGAATGAGTCATCATCGTCAAATCCCGTGTCGTCCCACGATGTGTCGCGTTGGTCTATCATGGCATATTCCAGGTGATTCCAGCTCGTACAAACATAGCTCTCTCTGTGTAGCCTCGCCACAAAACCACGGAGCTACCAAGCAGGTTGTCGGTCGAAGCGAACACCGTAAAGTCGTTGTGTATACGAACGTCGACGCGAGCACGTACATCTATGTATCCCGACAACGAGACAGTATTCTGAAGGTCTGCCCAGCGTTCACCAACATAGATCAGACCTATGAGTGATCGGACATCTGGACTCCAAACTCTGTCATGCTGAACAGATGCTCGTAAGGATGGGAGATACGGCTGAGATTTGGCGTCAACAACGTCTGACATCGTTAGTCGCATATCTGCCGTCACAACGTCTCGTGCTGAAAGAATCCATCGAATATCAACTGGTACATCAATTCGCGTAACAGTGACGTAGGCTGGCAGGAATGTGCCGACAGTGTCGCCGATCCACACAGCTTCTCTATCACGTCTGAGTAGTCGTACTCCTGCACTCGCTGTGATCCGCGATGAGGGATGGAAGAGCACCGTGCCCGAAAGATCAAGGATATCGTATGCAGCATCCAGTACAACATTGGTTGCGATGTACGGATTCTCACGCACGAGGTCTTGCCATGAAAACGGTGTAAGGCCACTTCGCAGATCTGCTCTAATCGTGAGTTCGGGTAAGGCCATCACATCGGCAGAGGCACTAATCAAGAGACCTCCGCGGCCTATGTCCGTTGTTGACTCGAATGACTGAAATCCTGCTCCGGCACGAAGCCGAACAACATCCGTCACAAACCTTGCGAACACAGAGCCTTCAAGGAACGGATATGATGTGTTGTCGAGAGATGCAAAACGAAGGTCAATCTTACCACCTGCATCGACTCCATTCCACCGCTGTTCAAATACCGCATATCCGGACATCGTAGAACCCGCTATGTCTGAACGGCCTTCTGTTGACATCCCAAGATGTGACCACGTCGCTCCGGCTTGATAGTTCAGATCACCGTATTTACCATCAACATTTACGCCAGCAAGAGCAGCAAGAACGGAACGATTCTCGTTGCCTGGCGCACCAAAGAGTCTGTAAGACCTGTTGCCGAGACTAAGATCAACTTCCGTCGTACTGCCACCGAAGAATATAAACTTCTCTGGCGCTACATACGAACTCAATAAACGAATGTCAAACTTGGAATAGTCAGCGTTCTCTATCCAACCTTGGCTTGCTTCGAATGCACCCGCTGCATCAATCCTGTATCCACCGGCTTCAAATGAGTAGCCGGCAAGGACGTTCGGTGTGACGTAGTTCCCAAACGATGCCTCAACGTAACCGGGACGGAACAGCAAGGAACGTTCCGGCAAAGGCAACTGTCGCGGTGGAAGGGGCGGAAGGGGCTGTTTGAGTGTAGGATTGAGACTGTCGAGGGCAGACGCCGATAGAAGTGGCGGTCGAACCGGTGCTTGTTTGGCACCGCCTGGAATATCAACGCGCTCCTTACCAGTCACGATAAATTCCGGCAGCTCAATCGGCTGGTTGGGTTGTGCAGGAACCTGAGGCTGTGGTGGTTGTTGCTGTGCGTAAACAGAAACAACAGAAAGGAAAAGGCTCACTCCGAGAATACTTCGCACTCTCATCGTCTACCTCCCTTCTGCAATCGTTTCAATCGCGATCGTGCAGAGTTGCCAAAGTCATCGTCAGGCCGAAGATCAACTATGAGGCTATATACTTCAATAGCCTCTGTTGGACGCTGCAATTGTTCAAGACATTCACCAAGTCCGAGAAGTGACAATGTGTACCAGTCTTCAATTCCAGCAAACTCATCTCGAACCTTTTGGAATGGCACCACTGCCTCTTCGTAGCGTTTTTCGCGAACGAATGTCACACCTATGTCATACAGAGCATTCGCTGCGAGCAGAGGCTGATCCACCCGTGTTGCCAGTATTCCAAGATGATGCCGTGCACTGTCCGGTGCGCCTTTTCTACGATGATACATAGCAAGCTGATATCGGGCTTGATCTCCGTATTCCGTTTCACCATAGAGATCGGCAGTCATTGTCCAAATCGTTATAGCCTTGACGGTATCACCACGTAAGCGCGCAAGAGAGGCTCGCTCAAATCCTGCTCTCGATGCTCGAATGGAGTCATCCTTATAGGCTGTCATCACGATGTTGTACACAGAGTCGGCCGATGTAGCATTTGCTGTCCGTTCAAAGTATGCCGCCAGTTCAAGGAGTGACGTCGGTACATACTCACTCTCAGGATACTTCTTGCGTAAATCGCCAAATGATGCCTCGGCCTGACGGACGTCAGACATGTTGAGATACGTCATACCAAGTAGATATAGCGCTTCGTCAGCCTTCGAAGCTGAAGGATACTTCTTCAGGTATGCTTCAAGTTCAGCTGCTGCCGTCGTGTAATTTTTTCCACTATAGAATATTTCAGCTTTTTTATACGAGAACTCTTCAGCAGCCAGTGACGTTGGATTTGCATTAATGAGAGTATCAGCGATCGCAATCGCCTCGTCAGCACGTCCCATTCCGAGTAACACGTATTGCATACTTCGAGCAGCTTCTGCCGCTAGCGGATGTGACGGAAAACGATGAATCACAGCACGATACTGCTCTAAAGCGGCATCGGTCTCGCCAAGGTTATACCGTGCATCAGCAATTGTATACAGGGCCCGTACAACGTGATCACCTGACGGATATGCAGACAGTAAACTTTCGAGTTCAGTTATCGCTGTACCGTAATCTCGTCGCTGAAATGAAATCCACCCAACAAGATAGAGGGCATCATCAGCAAGGCGCGACGTTGTGTATCCGCGGACAAACGCACGCATGGCAGTTATCGCTTCATCAAGATCTCCTGCGCGATACAGAGCTTGCCCACGCTGAAATGACGAGTACTGCCCTTCTTCTGATTTTGGACTTCTGGCGGCAGCTTGGCGATACTGTTCAGCGGCGGCGCGGAACTGTTTCGAGACATAGTATCCATCTCCCCGTCTCGTAAATGCTTCCGTCGCATACTTCGAGTCTGGAAAGTCTCGCAATAACTCTCCAAACGCATCCACACTCTTATCGAAAAACCTTCTCCGGAAGTATGTCCACGCCAAACCGTACATCGCTTCTTCCCTACGTCGACTTGCGGTGAATCGTTCGACAATCTCAGAATACAGCTCTTGCGCATTCTTCAGAAGGTCAGCTCGATACATTGCCTCAGCTAACCAGAACGTCGCTTCGTCACGCCGTGGGTCGTTGGGATGATTACCCAGGAAGTCTGATAACGCAGCAATTGCTGCTTGTGTTTGTTGAGACTGGACAAGACAAATCCCACGTTTGAGTCTTGCCTCCGAGATGTAACGCGTGCGGCCTGGTAGAATCGCAGAATCTGCCGTCAGAGCTCGTTGTTCTGCACGTTCATACGCTGCTGCAGCCTTTGTCCACTGCTGTTGTTCAACGAACACGGCACCGAGAAGTACTTGTGCACGAACCGACGTCATGGGATCGCGTGCGTCACGTTCCGCACGTTCTAGCGCCTTTCGCCCCTTGTCAAAATCTCCTGCCTCATACGCGGCCTGCCCTGTTTCAACAAGAGCCTGGGCTTGATACGGATAATCAGAACGTAGGGCCAAGGCAGCAAATGCCTCCAAAGCTTCGTTCTTCTTGCCCATCCTGCGGAGTGTCACCGGGTGATACAACAATGCCAACTGCCGAATCGCATTCGATTCATCAGCAACCGAATCTAGAATCATGGTGAAGTGCACGAGGGCTTCGTCAAAACGGCCAATTGCCAGTGCGTTATAGCCTGCATGTTGGCGGACGTGCCATCTTCGAGGTGACGAGGGATAACGCTCAAGAAATACGCGGCAACTATCAAGAGCTTCTGCTTCTCTGCCACGCAGTGTTGCCGCTTCTGCACGTATTGCTAGAACTTCCTCTCGGCTTTCTTCGAGGTCAACTTGCACATCAATCGTTGAAGTGTCACCGCGTTCGGCCGCATCAAGAAGCGACTCAATTCCAGTGAGTGCGTCTAGTGCTCGTTCCGGACGACGTTCGATTATCCGGAGCTGTGCCTCACGAATTCGAGATGCTACGACCGTTGAGCCCCGAGGGAATCGACGCCGTACGTCCGCAAATGCTGCCAAGGCTGCAGGACGATCTTCGTTCCGCTCGTGCAGCTGACCAATTGCATACAATGCACGTGGTGCATAGGGTCCTGTAGAATCGACGTGTATACACGCATACAAAGCATCTGATGCCTCACGATATGCTCCCTTTGTTGCGAGGGACACACCCTGCCAGTAGCGCGCACGATGAGCCAGAGCTACATAGGTTTCTCCGTCACGCCGAGTGATATCCCGTTCCGCAGCCATCGCTGCTTCATCAAACATCGAGGCGGCTACCGTGGCATCATTGTCCTCAAGACTTAAAAAACCACGTTCCATCCAAGCCAACGCCAGGTCAGGAGAATTTCGCCGTTCTCGAGCAAATGACTCCAGTGTCCGGTCGGCCGAGGAACGATTTCCTGATGCGCGATCGATGTCCGAGCGTCGAAAACGAACCGCATCGGTCGCAGCTGACGTACGCGCCGACTCCCGGAGGGTACGAACCTCGGCATGGGCTCGTCGAACGAGTCCGGCGTCGAGCAAACGCACCACATCCCTTTCTCGGTCCACACAGGAGCGATACGGGTATTCGTGTACTTGAGATGTTGCCGCCACAGCAGTGAGCCAAAGGCACACAGCTATGGTCAGGGGGCAAAAGGGGCCAATCCTCACCGTGAATCCTCAGTGCTGCAATACAAAAGTACGACTTCCGACGGCGTGGGAGGCCGTCAGAGAGTCCGTAGTTTCGTGGTATGACCGACGAATCCAAAACAAAAGACGTGTATCACGTCCTGCTCTTCTACAAATTTGTCCGCATTGATGACCCAGATTCGGTTGTTAACGCTCACGAGGAGTTTTGTCGCACGAACAACCTTCGCGGGCGAATTCTTCTTGCTCCAGAAGGAATAAACGGAACGGTATCAGGTACTGCTGCCGATTGTATGCGCTATGAACATTGGCTGCGTTCTGATTCTCGTTTTGCCGACATCGTGATAAAGTCCGACGAAGTTTCTGGACACGTTTTTCGAAAACTCTTCGTTCGGAAGAAGGAGGAAGTCGTAACGTTTCGCATTGGCCATGACCTGACGCCGGAAGCTCCTGTGGGCAGACACATTTCTCCGGCCGAATGGAAATCCTTGCTTGAACGCGGTGATGTTCTCGTGCTTGACGGACGAACAGGATATGAATACGATCTTGGTCACTTCCGTGGTGCTCTGCGTCCGCCCGTTGATTCTTTTCGCGAGTTTCCAGAGTGGATTAGGGCAAATCTTGCCGATAAAAAAGACAAAACGATACTCACGTATTGTACCGGTGGCATCCGTTGTGAAAAGCTCACCAACTTTCTTTTGGAGGAAGGATTTAACGACGTAGGTCAGTTAGACGGCGGAATCGTTACCTATGGGAAGGATCCAGAAACACGCGGTGCACTCTGGGATGGACTGTGTTATGTGTTTGACGAACGAATCTCCGTGCCGATTAACGCGACGGAAGACCGCCGAATCGTGGGAACGTGTTACCACTGCGGTACTCCGACAGAAACATATGTCAATTGCGCAAACCTGGACTGCCATCGTCAGCACCTGGTCTGTACTTCATGTGATATTTCAACGGACCGTTCGTGTTCTGAAGCATGCAGAACGGCACCGCGACGTGAGCAGTTCGTTCGTAATTAATGCAGCATACCAGCTGTCGTAATTGTTCATCAAAATTTATCCTTAGATACTAAAACAAACGCCTGGATCTCATTTGAGATCCAGGCGTTGTTGCCAAGGTCGGGAACGTTGAGCCTATCGGCGCACGACCATCGGTGCGGCAATCGATTGGCCATCAAGTGTGGCAACAATCGAGTAACCTCCGGATGCCATCATCGAAACCGGGAATTCGAACTCGTGCTGACGCGCGGCAACGATTCCGGAATGTATGGTTGAGACCGTGTTTCCAGCGGCATCAACAATACGGATGGAGAGCATACCACCTGTCGGTACGTTAACAGATACCGTTGCAATGGTTGATGCTGGCTGCGGCCAGACGTTGTTGATGTCGAATACTCCCGAGTTATCGGTTACGAGTACTTCAACTTCACGACTACGCTCTGTGCTTCCGTCAACATCCACTGTTGTGAGACGATAGAGATAACGGCCGGGTTGTACACCCCTGTCTGCGAAGGAGTAATCAACTCGTTGTGTTGATGTGCCCGATGCTGGTACCGATCCAACAGAACGGAATTCGGCATCATTGCCTGCAATGAGGTCAGCACGTTCAACAATAAACCGATCGCTGTTCAACTCTGACGCCGTTGTCCAGAGAACATCAACAACGTTACCACGAGAAACAGCATCAAACGATGACAGTTCTACGGGTACAACCGTTCCGCCGTACTTCTCGATGAAGTCGACAGATCCACGAAGAACACGCTCTACACCTGTACGCGGTCCTGTTGACTTCCAATGGCGCCAATCAACACCATAGTAAATCACGTTAGCTACGAGTGAAGATGTGGCTGATCCCATAATGGAGTCCGTCGGCGTCGAACGGTCCGCGCGCGGATAGACGTAGGCAGACTGCGCAAGACCCGAGGTGAGCTGATCACTATACAGCCTTACAAGAGCGGGTAGTGGTTCAGCATCACCAGGGAATCCGGTGCGAACGATGGTTTCCGTCGTATTCCGCGTGATGGCATCACCACGCACACGTTTGTCGTGATACGTACCGGCTACCGGCGTTCCAGGAGCTACGTTGAGAACACGAAGCGTACGATTCACCCATCCTTGGTCGTTAATCACGTCCATACCAAGGTGTTTACGTGCGTACTCCTGTCCGGCAAGGACAACGTTCTTCTTCTCATCTTGTGATCCTGCTCCAATGAATCGCGACAAGTCGCGGCGCTGGAATCGCGAGAATCTTGACGTGTCCGAACTCCAGAAGATTGAGCGATACATGGTGTAGTCAACAGCCCGTTCCTCCCAAGCCGTCCGTTCAAAGACGTCATAGGCGTATGATCCAGTCATCGGCATGTTGATCCAACCAATACGATTGAGACCACCAACGAGAGAATCAAAGTTCAGGCGACCGACAATCTGATTCACCGTCGGTGTCGTTGCCAAAAGGTTGTTCGTTGAACCAGCTGCCGATACGATGATTCGCATACCGGACTTCTGGACGAAGAACCGTACCACCTTCGCATACGTGTTGTTCGCGTTGTTCTCATCAGATGCCGTTGTGACTTCGATGCGATACCGTGGCGTCACGTTCATTGACATTGAACCGAATCGTGCTGGCACCGTGTAACCTGGTAATCCAAAGTATGGCGTGGGTGACCACGACGGAATTCCGAATTCTACGTCGCGAGTCTCGCCACCAGCTAGATCAACGTTTACGATGCGGTCGATAACAGCAGGTCCCCACGTTGGATTCGTGGCTTCGTTGTTATTCGACGTTATTGATTCGAGGTAGATCCGCACACGCACAGGCGTACGCGATGCAGACAATGACCCATTGTTGCGTAGGCGCGCTTGAACATCTACACCCTCCTTCGTCATGATGTATTCGGCATCTGACGTTGGACCGGCAATGCTACGGTAGGCCGAGGGCTCAAGAATGTTCACGGCTTCAATATCGTTGAGATACTGACGACCGCTAAACTCATCAGCTCCGATGTCGAACAACTGTTGAGCCTCACCACGTGGCGCACCATCAATGTCCGTTGATACAGCCGTGAGGATCTCTCCGCGATTGCTCAAGATTGATCCAATCGGTGCCGGATTTGTCTTGATACGCAACTCCTGGTTTGGAGCGATTCCGCGGAACTCATACTGATCATAGAACGTACCCGTGACAGAATTCAGATCACGATTTGTCCACGTACGCCATTGATCAAGATTGGCGAATTCCGACGTTGAACCTGTGCTGATGATGTCACTGTTCGATGTGATTTCAATGAACCGAACAGCATTCGCTGCACCAAGCTGGAAGGCATTACGATCGGAGACGATACCAAGTGGATCATTTCCATCGGTTAGCTGTACGCCTTGATACGTCAGAGCTGCATAGGAGAATGACGATGCAAGGTTGGTACCTCTCATGATGATGGCGTTGTTCTTGAAGAGCATCCCACCAGCATGTTGAACACCTACTGCTGTAACGATGCCCGATCCAGCAACGTTATCATCAACCATCACAATCGTGTTGTTGAGGATCTTGTCGTTCCTCGTGAAATACGTTGATGTGTTTGATGCTGGCGTTAGTAACTGATTTACGCCCGTCAAGGCCGTATTGCGTCCCGTGAGGAAGTGAACACCTGCCATATTTGTCGTAGCCGTTGACCGACGAAGATTCCAGATGGAATTGTTCATCACCGTCGTGTTCTCTGGCGATTGCGGGAAGAGTATACTTCCACCCGAACCAACACTTGGGAAGATGTTACGTGCCTGTTCAACCTTTACGCCGCGCGCCCACAGGTCACCGGTGACATTCGAGATCTCGTTTCCATCAACCGTTGTGTTGATGTTGTGATAACGAGTCTCTCCACCAATGATGATACCCGCAGCATCAACATTCGATCCTCCAGTTGACTGAGTTCCAACATTGTAGATCTTGTTACGCAGAATGCGAACGCCGTCTTCGTATCCAACAAAGACGCCTGCTCGACGAACATTGCTAATGATGTTGTCACGAACAAGTGTACCCGTTGAGTAGTACGGCTGGAACTGATTAATTCCTCCCTTGATGGCAACGCCGATTCCCAACGAAACGACGCCGTAGCCAAACCCAGAAATCTCGTTGCCCACATACGTGTTGTTGGTACCACGTACCGTGTCGAGTCGCTCCGAGTTATTACCGTCCCTACCTGAAGGCAGCTTCTGACGGCTCACTATGCCCGCACTATACGTCAGCGTTTGAGCACCTTGTGTTCGTGTATCAGCCTGGAACGCAAATGAGTTGCTAATGAAGCTTACAATTGGAAGATTTGCCTCATACGATGCAACCGACTGCGGAGCGTTCCGAATGACAAGGTTTTTCAATGAGATGTTGTGCGATCCATCTCCAAGGTAGAACGGTGCACGGAACGGCGTGGTCGCTTGAAGCTGAACGATGATGGACTTTTGACTTCCTCCATCGAACGTTATGAAGCCATTGGTATTTGACCATGTTGGATCACGCTGAAACTCAAATTGAACCGCATTTGGATTCGTCGACAGTATAGACTGTCCGAACAGAATGCCGGTGCCATTACCAGAGTTGAGCGTAATCGTGATTGATCCCTTTGCAAGCGATCGCTGTAACGATGGCTTAAAGGTTATCGACGCGTTAGGACCACCACCGATGATCTTCGTTGTGAGATCAAGCGCTGGGAGACCTGCCGTACCATTTCCGATTGAATACGACGCATCTGTGAGTTCGAACGTGACGTTTCCACTGACACCTTTTTTGTAAAGGTCGTTCACAGCATCACTGAACGTGAGGTAGTTACGTGCGTTTCCAGCATTCAACGTGCCGATGGTATACGTTCCAACGAGGTTTGCACCAACCGTGAAGGTTTGACAAACCGTGTTGTTAGCATTAATCGGATCGCCTGGATACTCGGTGATAAGGCATGCCTCATACTGACCTGGACCAGGTGGCGTAAATGGCGGGAAGTCGACAAAAGCAACGTTCAGAGGTGGATCAGCGCCAACATCAGGAACTACGATCTGCCGGTTGTATACCACGCCACCTGGGATCTGTGTTATTCGCAGGCGAACAGGGATGTCGGAAAGATCTTGCATGCCTCCGTTAATGATGCGACCACGAGGTGTTAACGGGCGATTAGACCAATACTCACCGGTTGCTGAAGGATTGTCGATGGCAAGTCCTCCAACCTCTTCGTTGTACAACGTCTGGAACGTATGTGTTGTTGTCGTCGGCAAACAGTCATTTGCATCTTGATTGTCGATGGCATTCTTCAGATCAACACACATCGTGACATTCCAGGTCGTCACATCAAGCGTGTTAAATGCTGGAAGGTCAACATTAGCCTGATCACCGGTACGAAGTGTACCTTCAAACTTCACCGTCTCCTGATATACAGGAGGACCACCCGATGCTCGTGTGATCGTAGCAGTGACATCAGCATCCGTTACGTCGTTGAGACCGACGTTTTGGATCAGCGCAGAAATCGGAATGTTGATACCCCGAGGATACTTACGAGGGATTGCCAACGGCGAACGAATTTGGCGCATCGACACATCGTTCGGATATGCGATGTTAAACTCTTTGAACCAATTCTGAGAGTAGCCGGCAATTGAATACGTTGCCTCTACTCGATACGCTCCACCCGGAATGTTCGTAAGGTCCAAAGCTCCACCTGATCCAGCAGCAATGCCCGTGGCATCCGTGAATGTCAGCGTGTTTAAGCCGTTAAAGGCTCCCGTTACATTGATCGTCGTATTGCCAGCTTGCCGAGCCTGGTAGATGACGTTTGTCGATGGCAGTGGCCCAACGATTCGGTACGTGAGCGCAATTTGTTGCCCCGTTGATTGACGGAATGTGAGAGAAGGTTTTGGGAACTCCGCCGATTGGCCCGCATACAGAGAACCTGAACGCAAGATTCGTCGAGGATCGATGTCGTCTGGGAAGGACTGTTCAATTCCTGAAAGGACACCAAACCGAACGACAGGACGTACGGAATAGAGTCCGCCGTTCAGGTTACTTGCGCATCCGTTGACGATATCGCCGTAGACATAGTTCTGCGTAGCATACGTTGGACTGACTTGCGTGTACTCATAGTCAGGGAAGATGTAGACGTAGCCAGGTCGATAAAAACAAATATCAACGACGAGATTACTCACGCCGTCCCATTGAAATGGCTGGTTAAACGGATATGTTAACCAGGTTGGATTGTTTGTTAGCGATGGCAATTGGTACGCCGGAACGTTGTAAACCTCGGTGAATCCGTTCATATCCATCGGATTCGTAAGCACCGTATTCGTTGTTTGTTTGACACGAATACGTAGTTGTCGCGGTGTAAACGGCTGTGACGTTCGTACGCGTAACGCCATAGACTCGATCATACCACCAGGCATGCCATAGAATTGGAGTTCCGACGCACGAATGAGAAACTGGGACCGAATGGTATACCAGTAGTCCTGGAGCGGATTGGGGTAGATGTACTGTCCCCATGCTCGTGTTGAGTTTGCACCTCCTGCGATTTCGAAGTATTGCTGCGCACTGGCCTGTGTGACGGCTAAAGTCGCAATCGTTGTCGCGAGGAGTGCAAGACGACCGAGGAGCGAAGGCTTCATCGCGTCATCCTTACATAGTGGTGGAATTGAGACTGTGTTTTTCTCGATTGAGAGTCTTCTACCAGTTCGTTCCGTCGCTGCTGTTCGTTTCCCCTGAATTGCAACAACGGAACAAGGATTTGGTTACAAATTGTTCCGGTTCCAAAATAGATAATTCGCAATCACAACACACTTTTTTTACACACGAGATTTTCCACTGGGAAGTGAACGTAGTTTTGTGAGATGAATGAATTCGACAAAATTTCGGCAGCCGCGAACTTTATCCGTTCGCAAGTCCTTGCTTCTCCTAGGGTTGCAGTTATCCTAGGCACGGGGCTCGGCGGACTAGTTTCTGACTTGTCGGTTAAATCCACGATTCAGTACGAAAAAATCCCGTATTTCCCCGTATCCACAGTTGAGTCGCACAAAGGTCGACTTGTTGTCGGATCCATTGGTGAAAAGGATGTTTTCGTACTTCAGGGCAGGTTTCATATCTATGAAGGTTACACTGCTCGTGAAGTAGCCTTCCCTGTGCGCGTCCTGCATGCACTCGGTGTTGAGACACTCATCATCTCAAATGCATGCGGCGGAATGAATCCGCTCTATCGCCGTGGTGACATCATGGTCATCGACGACCACATTAATCTACTCGGCGACAATCCATTGATTGGTCCGAACGATGAACGTTTAGGTCCTCGTTTCCCGGATATGTCAGAGCCCTATAGTCGTAAACTTATTTCTCTTGCTGAGGCTGCAGCACTCAGCAACGGAATTCGCCTTCAGCGAGGTGTATACGTGGCAGTTGCTGGCCCAAATCTTGAAACTCGAGCTGAGTATCGGTTCTTGCGAACGATTGGCGCAGACGTTGTAGGTATGTCGACCGTTCCAGAATGTATCGTTGCTCGACATCAAGGAATGGATGTCTTGGGATTGAGTATCATAACTGACGAGTGTTTTCCTGATGCGCTCCAACCTGTGCGTCTGGAAGACGTGTTGGAATCAGCCGCAATGGCCGAACCGCATTTGACGACAATCGTTCGTGAGGTTGTCAGCAATCTCGTAGTTTGAGGGTATGGCTGATAATCGATTCTATTGCCCCTTTTGCCCCGTAGCAGTTGCTATCGTAATGTTCGTAGTTGCTGCCTGCAGTCCAGATGAGCCGTTTATTGACTCATTTAATGATTCCTGGCGAATTGTTGCAGGCACTGGACGTACGGCTGAAGCGTATGTCATACCGGGAGGTGGCACGTCGGCACCTGCACTGTGGAATGGGAACGATGATTCTTCCGTTGTTCGTGTTGTACAGTTTCGTGACAACCTGTACGTCGTGAGCCAGAATCCAGCCGCCATCGTTATCCTGGAGGCTGCAACTCAGATCGCAATCGATACCATTGATGTCTCAAGAATCGGTGCTCCGTGGGACATTGCCTTTCCCAATGCAACATCTGCCTACGTTTCGTTTCCTGGATCAGATTCCGTCGGTGTACTTGATCTAACCACATCGCAGCTCGTACGATCTATCTTCGTTCTGGGGGGTCCACGCGGTATTCGTGCGCTAGGAAATCAAATCGTCACGGCATGTGCGTCAAGTGATGAGATAGCCGTGCTTGACTCTCGGACTCTTTCTGTTGAATCGCGTTTCCCTACGTCACCATGCCCGTGGTTCGTTGACGTCGACCCACGTAATACGCAGTTTCTTGTGTTGTGCCGAGGAGCTGGTAGAATCGATACGCGCGATCGTACGGTTCCCGCCCTTCAGTTTTTTGACCCTGTAACTCGAACGATTACAGCAACCCTCGATGCAACTGCGAGGGCATCTGAGGGTACACTACAGGAACCGACGAGTATGGCAGTGACTGATGCAGATTTTGTCTATGTCACCGTGCAAAATGGTGTACTCAGAGCAAGCACACGAACTCGGCAACGACTTGCTGGCGTCAACTTCGACGGATACATCTACGTGACGTTTAACGCCGCACGTTCCGAACTCGTCGCTTTGCAAGCGGATAGCCGTACGATCGACGTGTATGATGGCCTGTTTGAGTCACGTCGATCATCAACGTCACTGCCTTCTGCATTACGGACGTTTACGACAACCGGTCCGCGACAATGACGGTTGACAACCTGAGAGAACAGGCGGCCTCACACGTACGACGTATTGCCTTGGCCGATGCAACTGATGAACGTACACTTCATGCGGCGCGCACACTTCAGCGGCTGTCGATCGTGGAACCAATTCTGATTGGTCCATCATCAGAAATCCGCAGCGTCGGAGATGCTCATGGCATTGATGTATCATCATTTGAGATAGTTGACACGGATCAGGATGCCGCTGATGAAGTAGCTAGCTGGTTACAACAGCGGCCATCACGTACTCCCCTCTCTGACCTTGAAGCCCACTCATTGGCCCGTAATCCACTCTATCGGGCAGGCTATCTTGTTTCTATGCAAGGGGCCGAAGGGGCAGTTGCTGGATGTGTTTCAACAACGGGTGATGTTATCCGTGCAGCTCTACGTACGGTTGGTCTAGCTCCGTCTGTGTCTGTTGTGAGCAGTTTCTTCTTGATGACATTAACGGACGGAACGTCACTCACGTTTGCTGACTGCGGCGTCATTCCCAATCCAACGTCAGATCAACTCGTCGATATCGCTATGGCTGCTGCACACAACCATGAGCGACTCACTCACACTTCCGCGCGAGTGGCCTTTCTGTCGTTTTCTACAAAAGGTTCTGCGAACCACGAATCCGTCGCAAAGGTTACACGGGCAACGGAAATGTTCCAACAGCGTTACCCGAACATCGTTGCTGACGGAGAACTCCAGGTTGATGCCGCACTTGTTGCGGACGTCGCAGCTCGAAAAGCTCCACTATCGCCTGTTGCAGGACGTGCTAATGTCCTGGTCTTTCCTGACCTCAACTCCGGCAACATCGCGTACAAACTCGTTGAGCGTCTTGCTGGTGCTACTGCTCTCGGCCCAATCTTGCAAGGTCTTGCGCTTCCCTACTGCGACCTTTCACGAGGTGCCACATCAGAGGACATTGTGACGGTCGCTGCTATTGCGTCTCTTCTCGCCGCAGACGTTAGTTCCGTTTGACGAGCAGTTGTGTCTTCAGCTCGTCAAAGTCCTTGGGCTCAAGATAGTAGCGTTCGTTACAATACTGGCAAACGAGTTCGTTCTGGCCAGATGCTTCCATACCGGCCACTTCGTCGTAACCGAGTGTAAGAAGTATCCCCTTAAACCGATCCAGCGAACAGCGACAGAAAAAGTCAACCGGTGACGTTGCTGTGATCTCTACGTCACCATGGAGTACCTGTCGAAGAATGTCATCCGGACTGTATCCATCATCAGCAAACTCCGTAAGCCGACCCAGGTAGTCCACGGTATCATACACACGGAAGATATCCTCAGGACGAGCGCCAGGCATTGCCTGAACAAGCAGTCCGGATGATTGCCTGACGATGTCATGTTCGTCAAAGGCGATGTCGATCACAAAGGCACTTGGAATCTGTTCGGATTGTGTGAGGTAGTGTCCAAGATCACTTGTGATGTCACCACGTGTAAGTTCAACAATACCTGTCACCGGCTCATAGTTTCCGTACAGGATTCTTTGAACCTTTAGAATGCCGCTCCCCATAGCCGACGTTGCAGTAGTATCCGGCTGGCTGTTGGCACGTGCATATCCGCGAACTTCACCGACTTGCAGGGCTTCGGCATAAACGTGCGATACAGGACCATTTCCGGAGGCTTCGACCACGACTCGTTCTTCACCTTTCAGGAAGGACGCCATGAGTGTAGCTCCGGTTAACAGACGGCCAAGTGCAAGTGTCCGGACAGGATCAAGATGATGACGCGTCTGAGCCGTTCGTACGGAAACGGGATTGTGAATACAGGCAGCACGAAACGCACCATCCTTTGTCATCGCGCGTGTCACACGATCTCGATCCGACCATTTTTTCCGAATGTCACTCATGGAGTGTGTCTTTCAATTCTGCCAAAACTCGTAATGCCTGAACGGGTGTCATGTTATCAACGTCGAGGCGACGAACCTTTTCACGGAAGGTGTCATCGCGAAACTCGAAGAGTGACATCTGTCCGGGATCCAATTCACGGCTGATCCTGACAGGTTCATGTCCACCCGACTCCAGTTGCTCAAGAACGTGCGTGGCGGTGGTAATCACTGAAGCGGGTAGTCCCGCCATGCGTGCGACATGGATACCGAACGAGTGATCGGTATGTCCAGGTACAACGCGATGGGTAAAGACGATCGTGTCGGCAACTTCGCGCACATCAACCCGAAAGTTGGAGATTCTCGCAAACTGGCCTGCAAGTGCCGTAAGTTCGTGATAGTGTGTTGCAAACAGCGTTTTACAGCCAATGACCTCGTGTAAGTATTCGGCTATTGCCCATGCAATACTTATCCCATCGAAGGTTGCTGTTCCCCGCCCAACTTCGTCTAGGAGCACAAGGCTACGGCGTGTAGCATTATTCAGAATGTTTGCTGACTCTTGCATTTCAACGAGGAAGGTGCTCTCGCCGGCGGTAATGTTATCCTGAGCACCAACACGGGTAAAGATCCGATCAGTTCTAGGGATGAAGGCTGATCGAGCAGGAACAAAGCATCCAACGTGAGCAAGGAAGACGATAAGACCCGTTTGTCGGAGATAGCTGGACTTACCCGACATGTTCGGTCCTGTGATGATATGTATCGTAGGTGCTTCACCATCCATCATCACGTCATTAGCTACATAACTCGTCCCTGGCGGAAGGATCTGTTCAATAACCGGATGCCGAGCACCTTCAATCCGAAGTTCATGTCCATCATGCAACACCGGTTCAACGTAGGCGTGTTCGGATGCAACATCTGCGAATGCTGCTAACACGTCAATCGTTGCAACAATGTTTGCAGCGCGTTGAATCTCTACTGCATCGTTAGCAATTGTTTCTCGCATCTCATCCAATAATTGCGATTCCAGCCGAGCTAGACCATCTTCGGCAGCCGACAGCATAGATTCGATTTCGCGCAGACGTGGTGTCGTATATCTCTCCGCATTTGCCAGCGTTTGCCGCCGTTCATAATCTTCGGGAACCTTCGCTGACTGTGTTCGGGAGACTTCGATATAGTATCCGAAGACGTTTGTATATCCAACTTTCAGCGTTCCTATTCCGGTGCGACTTCTCTCTTGATCCTGATACTCGGAAATCCATGACTTTCCATCAGTCCGAGCTGACATATAGGTATCAAGCTCGGGATGAAATCCACGTTGAAAGATTCCTCCAGATCCTACTTGTAACGCAGGTTCATCAACGAAGGCTGCATCGAGATCACTTCGTAAGGCATCAAAGGTTGGCAGTGACGATGAAAGCTCTTGTACAACAGAACTACTCTTGTTACATGCACGAAGTACTTCCGGTAATCGATGTAGGCTGGATCGTAGGGCGACAAGATCACGAGGATTGGCTCTGCGAGTGACGACCTTGGTTACCAGTCGTTCAAGGTCACCAATACGGGCTAGTATTCCGCGAACAGACGTCCGCAGATCACTATCATCAACAAACGTCCGCACAGCGGAAAGACGCCAGGCAAGAGCTTCTACATCAACAAGTGGAGCTTGTAACCACCAACGTAGTAACCGAGCCCCCATTGACGTCTTGGTATGATCGAGAATTCCTACAAGAGCACCGGCGCGATTGTCGCCGGACATTGACGAGTGTATCTCTAGATTTCGTCGTGTCGCTGTATCCAGAATCATCGTGTCGTCAACATCAAGCCGGCGGAGAGATGATATCTGCGCCATGATGGACTTTTGTGTCTGACTCACATACGTCAGAATGACACCGGCAGCAACAACAGCATCTGAGTGTGACTCGAATCCAAATCCCTTGAGGTTTGACGTCTTAAAATGACGCAACAACTCGGCACTCGTAAACTCATCATCAAACATCCAGTGTTCTAGTCTCGTTACGGCAGGTCGCTCCGTCAATTGGTCGAGAATAGGTTCCCAAAACTCTTTATTGTCTTTATCGACCAGTATCTCGGCCGGCTGCATGGACTCTAACAACGCAGGAAGCCGATGAGGCGGGATGACGCCGGCTGAAAACGTACCTGTTGAAACGTCACAGATAGCAAGTCCACCCTTCGATGTCAGAGCTGCAACAAACGTATTCCTCTGGCTTTCGAGCAGCTTATCGTATAGGACGACGCCAGGGGTTACTACCTCGACGACATCTCGTCGAACGATACCCTTCGCTTGTTTGGGATCTTCGAGTTGCTCGCAGACAGCCACACGGTGGCCTGCGCGGACAAGTTTGGGTAGATAGGAATCAAGTTGATGATGAGGGAAACCCGCCAAAGGAGTCTCACTTGAGCCTCCATTGTTGCGCTTCGTCAGCGTAATCCCGCATGCCTTGGCCGTAACAACGGCATCGTCACCAAACGTTTCGTAAAAATCACCGAGCCGAAACAAGAGAATCGTATCTGGATGTTTTTCCTTGATCTGTCGGTACTGCCGCATCAGCGGTGTTTCCTTTTCTCGCATGGCACAAATTACCATACGTTGACGGCGTAAACGTAACCTCGCAGTGAGAAAGCCGTATGAGTGCGCCGTTCCCTCACCACCCTCCTATGAGGTCACCCATGAACACCATGATCCGCAACTTTGTCCTCTCGGCTCTTTTTGGCATCACCAGCCTGTCGGCGATGGCCGTCGATAACGAGTCCGTTGAATCACATATGCTCGGCTTTCGCCAGACCGTCGTCGTTGAACACGCCCCCCACATTCGTATTGATGTTGATGCTGGCGATGTCATTGTTGAAGGTTCCATCAGCGATAAGGTCTCCGTTACAAGCACTGGAGCACCCTCCGTTGTCGAGCGATCACTGACCAAATCTGGTAATACCGTCGTCTTCCATGCGAAGCTTCGTGACCCCGATGTTTCCGTAGAGTCAAAGGTCGTTCACGTTGTCCGTGTCCCAACCAATGCAACGGTCGAGATCTATGCCAACGGCGACCGCGTTGATATCGACACCGACATTTTTGGTTTGGCAACCGTCAATGGTACAACGTTCCGCCCGGCAGACGCCCTTGTGACGAATGACTAAGACGCTTTCCGTTTCCGCCGCTGTGACTATCTTTGCGCTTCGTCTGAAGCCGGAGGGATGGCCGAGTGGCTGAAGGCAACGGTTTGCTAAACCGTCATAGTGGTTAAGACCGCTATCGAGGGTTCGAATCCCTCTCCCTCCGCATGAATGCCCGGCCTCCAGGTCGGGCATTTTCCGTTTCTACACACCGCATGACATCTGATCGCACAATACGACCCATCATTACGAATCGGAAAGCCTTTCATGAATATGAGGTGCTTCAACGGTTTGAGGCCGGTATTGCATTAACCGGCACTGAAGTGAAGGCCCTCCGCGCAGGAAAGGTCTCTCTGGGAGATGCCTATGCGATTTTTCCCAGCAGAGCGAATAACGACCTCTACCTTGTAGGGCTCCATATTTCGCCGTACGATTTTGGGAACAGAGAGAATCACGAACCCACCCGGCAGCGTAAGCTTCTATTGCATGCCCACGAGTTGGACCGGCTGCGTACTGGTCTTGAAGAAAAGGGACTTACAATTGTGCCGTTGGGTCTATACTTCTCAGGTCCATACGTCAAGGTTGAACTCGGCCTCGTTCGAGGCAAAAAGCTCTACGATAAACGTCAGTCCACCAAGGAACGCGAGACCGAACGCGCAATGAGACGCCGGTCCGACGACTAATCTCCACGACATCCCCATGACCTTCCCAAGCGTACATGAACAGCTCGAGATCATTAAACAACATGTCGTCGACCTTTTGCCGGAAGACGACGTTGTGCGGAAACTCGAACGATCACGAACAACGTCCACACCACTTGTGATCAAACTTGGCCTTGATCCAAGCAGGCCAGATATCCACATAGGTCATGCCGTTGTTCTCACAAAACTGCGCCAGTTTCAAGATCTCGGACATCGTGTTGTACTGATCATCGGTGATTTTACTGCCACAATTGGCGATCCAACGGGCAAATCAAAAACACGTCCAGCCTTAACGCTCGAGGAAACACGAGAAAACGGACGCACCTATATAGAACAAGCTGCAAAGATTCTGGATGCTTCCAAGCTCGAAGTTCGCTCGAATTCAGAGTGGCTCAATGCGCTGACATTTAAGGACGTCGTGAATCTGTCGGCAAAGTATACGGTCGCCCAATTACTCGAACGTGATGACTTTACCAAACGTTTTCGCGGCGGTGAGCCCATCAGCGTTCATGAATTCCTCTACCCACTTTCGCAGGCATACGACTCCGTTGCGATTCGTGCAGATATTGAACTTGGTGGTACGGACCAAAAGTTTAATCTGCTTGTTGGCCGTGAGATCATGAAGGCCTACGGACTCGAACCTCAGTGTATCCTTACAACGCCCATTCTGGAAGGAACGGATGGCGTGGAAAAGATGAGTAAGTCGCTTGATAACTACATCGGCGTCACACATTCACCACGCGACATGTTTGGTCGTACAATGTCGATTCCTGATACGCTGCTCCTACGATACCTGCAGTATGCCTGTTTCGCATCGTCTGAAGAGATCTCGTCCGTTGCAGAGGGCCTTTCCAATGGTACACTTCATCCGCGGAATGTGAAGGTAGATATCGCCCGTCGCATCGTCAAAAAGTATCACGGATCTGATGCCGCACAAGCAGCCGTGGAGGAGTTCGAACGCGTTTTTGTGAAGAAGGACATTCCAGATGATATTGAGAGTATGTCTCTGGGAGTCGACACCATGGCAATTGTTGATCTGCTAGCAGCAACCGGAATGGTCGCAACAAAGTCCGAAGGACGTCGCCTGGTTCAACAAGGTGGAGTTCAAGTTGACGGTGTTAAGGTTCCATCTATCGATGACGTAATTGACCTAACATCACCGCGTATCCTTCGTGCCGGGAAACTTCGATTTAAGCGTGTATCGCGATGATAACATCCGTTATGATTGATCATGCTCGTACTGGTCAGGATAACATGGCCATTGACGAGAGGCTCATTCATAGCCCAGGAACTCTTCGACTGTATACATGGAAGCCCTGGTGTATTTCACTTGGACGACATCAGAATGAGACCGTTATCGATGACAAGACACGTCATCAGCGTGGCTGGGACGTGGTGCGTAGACCAACAGGTGGACGCGCCGTTCTTCATGCCGATGAGATAACGTATGCTGTTGCGTTACCTCTTACAGGCAGCATCCGTGCCTCTGACGTATATGAATACGTTCATCAGGTTCTCGTAACGGCTCTAAAAGAGTTTGTTCCTGAACTGACGTTTACAACAGCACCAACAACTCTCCCCCATCACTATGCAACTGCAGGGGCAGTCGCTGCATCATGCTTTACCAGCAAAGCCCGAACTGAGATTGTATTTGGTCAACAAAAGGTTGTAGGCTCGGCACAACGTATTATCGATCACACTGTCCTTCAGCACGGAAGTATACTTGTGGGTCCGGGACATCTTGAGCTTGCAAACGTACTTGCACTATCAGAAGTAGAACGAGCTGTTCTCATCAACAACCTCCGACAGAGCTCGATATCACTTACTGAGATATTGAATCACCATGTCGACGTCGATGAAGCGCTTCAAAAGGTAGCTACTGATATTTCCAGCAATCTTCATATCCCATTAGAGTTCGCCGTATGATCACTATGCGCATGCCCTTCATTGTTGTTGTCCTTGTGATTGTAGGTTTTGTTACGACCAGCTGCCTACGGTCGGTCGTTACAATCAAGGTTGCTCGTGATCACTCTGCTGTCCTCGTTGATTCTACAACACTTGGTACGGGAGCGATCAACATGATGCGGCAACTCTCTTCGATATCGAAGAAGAGTGTTGAGCAAATGTTATCAGAATCCTTCTCAGAGACAAGTATCAAAAGCAGCATTCGTGGCATGGGAAGAGGTGTCAAACTGAAATCCATTACCAAGCTCACCGGCAAACAGAAAGGTTATGTTAGTACGTATACGATTGATGATATCAACAACTTGACATATAATCGTTTAAGTGCATTGGAAAAGGGCCCAAGTACAACGTCATCTGGAATTCAATCTGATCAATACAAAGCACCTATGAAGTTTATCTACGTTGATTCAGTACTGACAATCTCATTGCAACAGACGAACTTCGAGCTTGAGGAAAGGACTTCTTCGCCAACTGATTCGGAAGCTCGAGAACAGATCGACAATATGAAGAGAATGATGTCAGATCTCTACGTTGCTGTGCGTGTTATTCCTGAAGCTTCTATCATTTCGTCGAATGGCGCTTACGTGAACAATGGTGTTATCACGTTGGCTGAACTCGACATGGGGGCTGCGCTACAGCGATTTGAACAAGACCTTCAGCTCTATAAACAGTTTGTTGAGTCGAAAGGAAACGAGACGAAGCTAAAGGCCTTATCAGAACGTATGGGATGCTGCTTTCATCTTGAAACGCAACCGTCAATCCGAACAGTACTCCGATAACGCTAAATCTTGGGTTCTAGCGGGCGTACGACACTAATACCAGTGTGCGAGCGTACACCGTCAACATACTCAGAGATTGTCCCGTCGATAATCACCTTTTTCTTTGTGAGAGACGCATGAACAAATCGTGCTCTCCCCTGTTCGTCCCGCCGAATCATCCCGGTATGCGAATAGTCAAGGCCAGCCTTCGACGTTGTTATGGCAATGATGTCTCCCGTGCGGAGTTGTGACTCGATGTTCTCTATCTGGTCCTTAGGAATGTAGTATCGTGTTGTTGCGTTGATGGCCTGCTCTATTTGTCGCATCCGTTCGACGGATTCCGGACTATTCTTGAGTGCCGGATAGTACCGCGGATTCTCCGACATAAAGCCAACTTCCAACGGGAAGATAATACCACCGAGTTCTCGAGACACGTCGGCCACAACACCCTTGGATACGTTGTCACTAATCCACTCTGACGTGTAGTGGAGTCGTGACTCATATCCGTTGACGGTACCACTACGGTATCGCGTAAAGGTCACTTCTTGTATCAGAGCTTCAAACGTGGGCGAACTCTTCTTGACAATTCGCGCCATGTCCAGGACATTCTCAAAGAACGTCACACAATCAAGACCCGTCAGATCAATACGACATGTTTCAGGTCCGGGTCCCTCCAGCGTACCACCAACGTATGGCGTTCCAAGAAATAGTAGACCAATCTCTCCCATCACATCGCCAATCGGTCTACGTTGCCACTGATTCAAGGTCGCCTTTCGCATCGCCTGCGAAAAAATAAACCTCGTCGTAGCCTGCGGATCGGTGTTCTTTTTGCGAGATCGACGAAGATTCTGCCCAACAACAGTTGGAGCAGCGGCAGCAAGGAGCAGTGTCGACACAAACGAACGTCTGTTCATACGTCAGGACCCTAACGTTGCAATACCCAAATCTGAAAGCTGACGACCATCGACTTCACTAGGACATCCATCCATAAGTGAAAGGCCGGACGTCGTTTTCGGGAATGCGATAACGTCGCGAATGTTATCGGATCCAACCAGGAGCATTACCAGTCTGTCAAATCCGAAGGCAATACCACCATGTGGAGGAGCACCGTACTTCAGTGCATCCAATAAGAATCCGAATTTCGACTGAGCATCCTCCGGCGTAAATCCGAGCAATCCAAACATTGTTTGTTGGACTTCATTACGATGGATACGAATACTGCCACCTGCAGCTTCGTAACCATTAATCACAAGATCGTGCGCAATAGCACGAGCATTCTTGGGATTTGACGTCAGCAAAGGAATATCCTCGATCATCGGTGCTGTAAAAGGATGATGCCGAGCAACCCACCTTTCTTCGTCCTCGGCAAACTCGAGTAACGGAAACTCAGTGATCCACAACAACGAATACGAATCAGCAACATTTGACAGGATTCCGGTTCGTCGTGCAATCTCGGTACGTAATGCTCCACCGATGATACATGCACGCTCCCACTCACCATTGGAGAATAACAGCAGATCCCCTTCTGATGCTTCTGACGCATTCACAAGAGCGTCGCGTCCTTCAACCGTCAGCGTCTTTATAAAAGAACCGCTGAGCTCACCATCACTAACCTTGAGCCATGGTAGCCCCTTTGCCCCATACTTTTTCGCATGCTCTGTTAGCTCATCAATTTGTTTACGAGACATCGATGTCCCGCCAGGTACCTTGAGAACCTTTACGGTACCGCCTTGATCGACCGTTTCTTCAAACACGGGGAAACCACACGTACGAGCAGCCTCTGAGCAATCACGGAGCGGCAGCTCAAATCGAAGGTCGGGCTTGTCACTTCCGTACGAGTTCATGGCATCAGCAAACGTCATCCGAGGGAAGGGCGTCTGAACGTCGATCCCACGCACTTCCTTCCATACTTGTGCGACAAATCGTTCCGTGAGTTCTATGATGTCATTCTGTTCAACAAACGACATCTCAACGTCAATCTGCGTGAATTCCGGTTGACGATCTGCACGCAGGTCCTCATCACGGAAACACTTGACGATTTGCATGTACCGGTCAAAACCAGCAACCATCAGCAACTGCTTAAAGAGTTGCGGTGATTGTGGTAATGCGTAAAACCGACCCTTGTTAATCCTACTCGGAACAAGAAAGTCGCGTGCTCCTTCGGGTGTAGACTTCGTCAGAATCGGTGTTTCAACTTCAACAAATCGTTCTTGTTCAAAGAACCGATGTGTGATCTGATACAGCTGATTTCTCACGAGAAAGTTCTTCTGCAGGGCTGGACGCCGCAGATCAAGGTATCGATGTGTTAACCTGAGCTCTTCGTTTGTCTGAAGATCGTCGACAATCTCAAATGGTGGCACCTCAGCTTGGTTGATAACACCGAAGTCTCGAACAACAACTTCGACGAGACCAGTTGGGATCTTGGGATTTGGATTCTCGCGCAGGCGTACGGTACCACGAACCCACAGAACCCATTCTGAACGGAGTTCTCTTGCTCGTTCAACGAGAGCTTGATCGTCTGATGAGTCGAAGACGATCTGTGTCACACCATCGCGATCACGAACATCAATAAACGTGATGCCTCCGTAGTCACGTCGTGCATTAATCCAGCCGTTAAGAACAACGTCGGTTCCGGCATGTTCCGGGCGAAGTGTACCACAACCGATGGTACGTTTAGTGAACTGCATGGGAGCTAGGTAATCGGTGAAGCTGGAAAACTACGAAGAGCGCACGAGACCTGTACGTTGTATCAGCCGGCTTAGCGCTGCAACTACGTCCATTGGTGGAATATCCGCAATCGTTCCTGTTTGCGCTTCACATGCCTCGTATTCCGTGCCCCACGGATACCACGGCATGAGATCCGGATTGTCGTGCATAAAGAGGACAACGGACGGAATGTTGAATGCCGACGTCAGGTGAACAATACTCGTGTCGGGAGTAAACACAAGATCGGCAAGCGAAAGTCGACATGCAGCCTCGTGAAATGACGTTGATGGTGGAAGTATCACAGCACCAGCACGCTGTGCCACTTCAGAAGCCATTTCGGCGTGCTGGGGAGCAGAGCTCACATACCAGGCAATGTGTGGATATGCCGACATGATGTGATTCAGAACAGTTATAGTATTCTCGACACCGTACATACGTGTCACATCCGAACCACTGATGTGCGCAATCGCTCGAGGAGAACTTGTCGAGACATCCTTGTCCAGTTGGAACACCTCCACTGCCCGCTTCACGTCATCAGCACTTCGAGGATATCGTGGCCGTAGGTCCTCTTGGTGTGGATCGATACCGAAGGGCAGAAGGAGTGCGGCCATTCTTTCCACGATGTGGACAGTGCGCCGATCTGCACGGCGAACAACGTGGGTATAGACACCAGAGTTCTCCTTCTCTATCCCCAGACGATACCGTGCATGTGAGATATTCATGAGCAATGCCGACGTCGCCGATGCATTATCCGTAAGATCAATGACGATGTCGTAGTGTTGTGCTCGAAGTGCAGTGCGTAATCGAAGAATTGACAATAATGACTTTTTGTACACATGGATAGTCGTCACGTATGGTTTGAGAGCATGCTGAACGGCTATGTTATTACTACTCAATACGACGTCAAGACGAGCAGTTGGAAAGTGTTTCTGAAGAATTGCAAACAGTGACGTACTTACGAGTACATCACCAATACGGTCTTGACGCAAGAGAAGTATTCGTATGTCGGGCCGTATCACCAGCAAGGGCGCAACATCCTCAACAAGAATCGGTTGCGACCGTTGCCCTGTTATTCGATGAAATGCTCGGCGAACGGCCAGTTCAAGTCGTTTCATACTAATACGCGTCTTGCGCTCCTGCTCATGACAACTCTCCTGTGTTCGAATGGACTACCATCGATACGTCAACATCCAAGGCACGGGCCAGTTCTCGTCGACGCTGTGGTGCAGTCGAAGACGTCGGTTGTTTTCCGCGATATTCATCAAGAATCAAAGGATTCTCGACAAGTCGGAGTAACACAGCTGGCAAGTCGTCCACGTCATAGAACATCGTACCTGGATGTAATGACTCATGACGTTCGAACCCACGTTCGAGGAGTAGCGGAATGCCGAACGCCCATGCCGTGCTCATTGCACCGGATATTTTTGTTGAAGTGTATTCAGAATACACTGGACATGAGGGATGTAACAGTGGCAGAATTACGGAAGCCTTTTGAGCCCACGATTGATACCGGATATGATCAACACGTCGATCGAACGTAACGATACGATTCGTATCAAGTTGACGAATAAGCAGTAACAGTCGTTGCCCTCCCTCAGAATTCGCATCAAGCCCACCAAGAACAACAAATCGGACGTGATCGGGAAGACTCTCGAGAACATCCGAACGAAGTATGTCCGCATATGCTTTTCGACTCCATTCAACGTGACCGGGTATGACAATGTCGAACGTATCTGTTGCAGGACGTACACCGGACAGAACGTTGTCGGAAAGACGAGACGTAGCTGGCACAACGTACACTGGCTTATGAGGTGTCGGTATGTCATCAAGGACAAAGTCAGCAAGAACCGTAAAGGCCTTCATCCTCGTCGATACGATCCGTTGATTAATACTCTCCGATAGTTTCCCCGTATCATGTGCCACACCGATTTTGTACATCGAGCGTGGCAGGAGCATTGCTAGATCTCGAACAGCGGTACCACCTGTCGTTACAAAAACGACGTGTGATATCTGTCGATGGCGAATCTCTGTGCGTAATCGGAGTGCTAGGGAGATTCTCGCTTGTAGATTTTTGTTTGACGTAATAGACATGATATTCACGGTGTCAGGTAAAGGGAGTCTATCCTTCACTGATTCCGTGCATACTATCGTCACGGACCACCCAAGTGCAAGCGCATCTAGTGTATACGAAAGGAGAACTTCGTCATGATGATCCGACAGCTCAATGAACAAGACGTGCGGCGTCATGCACGTGAAGTATATAGGTCAACAAACATTTCTGCAACGGTTGTTGCCGGAATTGAAACGAGTGACTCGGGATTATCGCTAAGAATTGCTCGGAACGGAACACCCAAAGGATACCACTCTGCTACCTTGATTAACTCTGCAAAAAGGACAACACAGGGTACGTCCGCCGCTGCAGCAATATGAATCGTTGCTGTATCAGGTGAGATAACGATATCACTGCCTGCAATGAGGGCAAGAAGTTCTAGAATGGTCCCCTTCCATGCCGATACATTACTCCGAGACACCTGTTGTACAATCTCGTTAACATTATCTGCCGCTGATGGCGCGCCACTGATAAAAAAGTGTAGATCAGTCCACTCGGCAGCCAACATCGAAATTGCCCGCGTACATGCGTGTACAGACCAGTTACGATTCGGCGAATACGCACTGACGTTAACGACAACGTATTTACGGCCTATCGTGGGGCTTCTGCGGTAGCCAACAACATTTGCCGATTCACGCAGATTCCATGCAATTCCTCGTTCGGATAACTGATCGATAACATGGTTTGTCGCCACGTTGTCGAGCGGAATTGACTGTCGTAATGGAGGAGCAGGAATGTCAGATTTCAACATTGCCTGCGCCATTCTCTCCATCGTACAAGCCCAATGTTCCGGCGTGTGGTGGGGAACCTGGATATCAAAAACCTTCCCGTATATCGCTGCACGTTCATCGTGTCGGACTGTTACGGTCTTTGCATTTCGTCCTGCCATCGCCGCAAGAACAGCCGCCTTCGTCATCCTTGTAAAGACAGCCGCGACGATGGCATCGTATGACTCCTCTTGCGCAAGACGACGGAGTCGCAGCCACGATGGATGAAAGGCATGTTGGGGATGAAGCACGACGATCCTGCGAAATCGCGGATCTGCCCGAAGTAACGATACATTCCTTGAGCTCGCAACAACATCAATAGCCACATTCGGAGCCATGGTACGGATAGCGTCGATCAACGGTGTCGTGACAACGTAGTCTCCGAGTGCATCGTACCGAAAGAGCAGGATGGAGCGAACATTCGTCGCAATAAGCGGTTCGGAGCGATCATCTGGACGATGTCCAGCCAACGCGCCAAACACCCTTGACCTCAGGCGATTTTTGAGGGAAGGGGCGGAAGGGGCAATACGAGCTTGCCGAATCTGATAAAGATCGATGGTGAGATCACGGACGACGTCGACGTCGTTCTCCGTGAATGTCCGGACGGCACCGAGTGTTGGTAACACGGCCAATCTATCCCGTGCAGAAGATCGATCGGCAATTAGCCAATGGCTTCGGCAACGTCATACGTGACGTTTGTCGCCAAACCATAGATCTTTTCGATGGCGCCGGAAATGTCAGCAATTGACTCCGGATCGTCTGAAGCCTCGTAGGCTTCAACGGACGGATACACGTAAACTTCCTGGAAGTGATTGTGTTTACCACGCGTTTCGAAGACGGAGTATTCCTGTCCAACTCCGGCATAATACGCCGTCAACTTTGCCACAGCGGCAAGATAGTCGGCTCGTTTGCCGTCGGGAATGGAGTATGAAACGCGAAAAAGGACCTTGGCCATGCGGATGCGATGTTAAATGTGCTTGGGACCGAGCACGAAAGTACAACAGAGTCGGGACGTAAACCCGTGAAAATTATGAACATCAGAACGCCATGACGTCCCGAACGGCAGATACAATTGTTTCGGCATTGGGAAGTACAGCCTTTTCCAGCGTTGGAGCAAATGGAGTAGGTGCATCAAAGGCAGCTACTCTTCGAACGGGTGCATCCAACCAGCGGAAGGCCTTGTCGGCGATTCTCGCCGCAATCTCACCTCCAAAACCTGCGGTAAGGACAGCTTCGTGTGCGACCACTACGCGGTGTGTCCGGCGAACACTTTCGAGCACCGTCTCCTCATCAAACGGTACAAGTGTCCGAATGTCCACAACCTCAACGTCGATCCCCTCACGAAGCAGCGCTTCACTGGCTTCAAGAGCCATATGAACAGCACTTCCGTATGCTATCACGGAAACAGATGTTCCAGGGCGAACAACGCGAGCGACACCAAGAGGAACGACATACTCACCTTCCGGTACATCTTCCTTGATTTTTCGGTACAACCCTTTGTGTTCAAAGAATACAACCGGATTGTTATCTCGAATGCTTGCCGTCATCAGGCCCTTAGCATCTGCAGGAAATGCCGGGCAAACTACCTTCAGTCCGGTGGCATGCGCGAACCAGGCCTCAGAGTTTCTGCTGTGAAATGGATTAGCGCCCACACCGCCGCCTGACGGACCTCGGACGACAATGGGGACGGGCATGGACCAACGGTAGGCCGTCGTACCGGCCACAGTCACAAGTTGATTAAAACCGTTCGTGACAAAGTCCATAAACTGCATTTCTGCAACTGGTCGCATTCCATTCAAAGCTGCACCGATTGCACTACCAATAATGGCTGCTTCACTGATTGGCGCATCAATAATCCGGGTTGGTCCGAATTCGTCAATCATTCCCTTCGTCAGCTTAAAGGCACCACCGTACGTGCCGATATCCTCTCCGATCTGGAACACCGTTGGATCTCGTCGCATTTCGAGACGAAGAGCATCGGCAATTGCTTCAAGGTAGGTCATAGTTGCCATGGCTCAGCTCTCGATAAATACGTTACGGAAACCTTCTTCTGCAGCGGGCCACGGACGCTCAAGGGCTCGATCGATGGCTGCAATCATTGTCGACAATGTTGACTCACGGAGCGACGTCACCTCGGACTCTGTCATGATCCCTTGCTGAATAACCCGTGAGATATATGTTTCCACTGGATCCTTCGTTGACCACCGTTCGAGAATGTCCTTGGGCACATAGGCAAAATCATCATGTTCAGCATGACCTCGCATACGCATTGTTACCGTTTCAATGAGTGAAGGTCCCTCACCATTTCGTGCACGCTGAACGGCTTCTCGACATGTTTGATACACAAGTTCGACGTCTGTACCATCAATTGTCGTTCCGAACATACCATACCCTTGCGCTCGATCACTGAGACGTTCGCACGCAAACTCTAAATGGTTCGGTGTGGAGTATGCGTATTGATTGTTCTCAATGATGACAATCAAGGGAAGTTTCCGGACTGCTGCAAAATTCAGTGCCTCGTGCACCTCTCCTACCTGCGCTCCTCCGTCTCCGATATACGTCATTGCCACAGTCTTTTCACCTCGCATCAATCCGGCCATAACGAAACCAGCTGCAACGGGAATCATGGCTCCGAGATGTGATACATTACCATAGATCCGTCGTTGAGGATCGGCGTAATGACCTGTACCATCGGTTCCACGCATTTGGCTTCCTTCACGAGCCAAGTGGTTAACCATGAGTTGGTCAATGTCTTGACCGAACACAAAGTGGCCACCGATATTCCTATGCATCGGAAAGAGCACGTCGATCTTGTTGTCGAGTGCCATGGCAGAGCCAACACTCACTGCCTCGTTTCCGAGCTGTGAATACACACCACCAAAGGCCTTACCCTGACGATACAATCGTAACATGGCAGCGTCAAACTCTCGCGCCATGATCATGTACGTCAGCATCTGACGTGCTAACTCGGCATTCTTCGGTGCTGATGCACGTGTGGAAGTAGATTTTTTCGGCATGTACCAGGAACGATCTGTGGAAGGTGGCACAAATATATGGTCACGTGCAAGCAGAAGTCTGATTCAGAATGCAGCGTGCGAAAAAGGCGGACTGCATTTCTGCAATCCGCCTTCGTGTGGTACCCGTCGGTATGAACGCTCAGAACGACCGTTATCGTTTTGGTACGGCCTTTTTCACGTCTGCTTCCGTAATCACACCACCTGGATTTCCCCAGCTGTTGTAAACGTACGTCAGCACTGCGGCAACATCGGCATCCGTATACTTCTTTGGTATCGGCGTCATAACACCGTTGTATTCCTTGCCGTTAACCTTAACCTTGCCACTCTTACCCTTTACCACTTCCTTGATGATCGTGGCCTTCGGATTATTCTTGATGTAGTCACTTTTAGCTACAGGTGGATAGACAGTACCGAGGCCCTGACCATTTGCCTGATGACAAGTTTTACAGTACTCTGTGTACACAGCTTGTCCCCTTTTCATGAGGGCATTCTTGTCCTGCGCAACTACGCTGAATGTACTAGCGACAGCCGTTGCGGCAAGTAGCGTTCCGGCAATCAGCTTTTTCATGACCGACCTTTCTTCCGTGGTGTTTGTGATGTCCAAAGGACGAATGCAAATATAAGACATTGTTGTCCGAAATACGAATTGTTCGTCGGAGGGTTTCACCATTGTTGTACCGGACGTGTCTGCTCTGAAGAGTCGTCGTGGCTACAACAAGATGTCGGCTTCGAAGGTGCCGGTGACACGTATGGAATGCCGAGCGCTAAACCTCTCACAGTCACAAGTAAGCCCAGAACGAGAACAATTACCGGTAAAACGTGTACGAAGCGAGTGGAACGGAACCGGAATGTTGGAATGAGTGAGATTCCCAGCATTGCAGGTATTGTGCCGACTCCAAATGCAGCCATAAACACAGCACCTTGTAAGGCATCTCCGGTACCAACGGAACCAACAGCTGCAGACACAACAAGTCCACATGGCAGTATGCCATTCAGCATTCCCAAAACAAATGCAGTATGTGGTGTGCGTCGCTGCGCAAGCTTACCAACGGACCCGGAAATCCATCGAGAAAGTGGTCGAACGAATGTGGATGGTAATAAACCGCGCTTCGTGAGTATCTGCAGAATCGCTGTCGTTACCATAAGTACACCTGCAACGACAGCTACGGTGCGCTCCGTTGACAGCAGCGAAGCTGCGCCCCCTCCTAGCCCCATAACGAATCCTACACCCGCATACGTGCCTATGCGACCGGCATGGTAGAGAAGCCGTTGTGGAATAGTTGAACGATTTCCCGCATGAAGTCCAACAACGAGTGGCCCACACATTGCTAGACAATGGAAACTCCCAGCTAGTCCTAGGGCGAGTGCAGCGGTGTATTCAATCATTGTGCTACGAGCTGGAGTGGCAATTCGTATTCGTAGTCATGACCATTTGATGTCCACCGGAGTGTTGCCGTCCACACGCCAAGTGTTAACTGTGAGCAGTCCACCTGAGCTTTTCCATCAACATCGGTACTTACGATAATCGTTGTATCGAGGGTGCTTGACGATGGACGATACAGGCGAAGTTCCGCCTGATGTTCACGTGCTGTGGGAATTGAGATGGATATCACGTTCCGATTTGCATCATATCTGGCAGGTTGGTGGTCTAGTGTTTGAGCTCGTTGCCGTGCCGCCATGGTCTGATCATGGCGCAAAGACTGCTCATAATAATCCTGTCGAACTAGATCCACGTTCTGTGTCATTGCAAAGGCAACAAATGCAAGCGTTGCCACGGCAAACGTCGTGTACACGAGAGCGATTCTCCAGCCCCATGAGGGAAATGTCATGTACGCACTCCGGATTCCGTGTTCATTGTCCTGTTAGCCACGTTGTTGAAACATCGCTAATTGTCGTCGTACCTGACCTAACGACGAGGCGTATATCGAGGTCACTGCGTCTACCAACAACCGAATCAGGAATCGTGATGAGGAATCGCGACCTTGATATGCTGTGAGGCTCAAGTGATCGAAGTGGCGGTACCATGGTGATGATGGCACCTTTTGGCTCGATGATGTCGACCGTGACATCTCTGGATTCTGATGTCTTGTTAATAATCTGCAGTCGATAAAAGTTTGTCGTTCCCGTTGGAGTTCGCACCCAGGTTGTACCTTCTTGTCGCAGGACAAGTACGTCGAGATCATTTCGCATGACAAACAACGAAATGACAACAGACATAAGTACTACCCATACCACTGCATAGGCTTTCACACGGGTTGAAAGCCACGACGTCTTTCCTTCTTCGACGGCTGCCTTGCTTGTATATCTGATAAGACCTCGAGGAAGTCCGACCTTATCCATGACTGTGTCGCATGCATCAATACATGCAGTACAGTTCACACATTCGAGTTGGATACCGTTTCGAATGTCAATGCCGGTAGGGCAAACCGTAACACATTGATAACAATCGACGCAGTCGCCATGTCCGCTCGCACGAGTGAACGTACCTCCTGCTGCCGTGCGTTTTGCGTCGGTGTCTGCCTTCGTCCATTTTGATCGTTGTTCACCACGCGTAAAATCATAGGTAACGGCGATTGTATTCTCATCAACGAGTGCAGACATAAATCTACCATATGGACACACAATCACACAGGCTTGTTCGCGAAACCTTGCAAAGACGAGGAAAAACACAGATGTAAACAAAACAAGCGGTATGAACACATCAAGATGAGCAAACGGTCCGTCATTGACATATCCAAGAAGAGTATCACTCGAGATGAGATAGGCAAGAAAAACATTCGCAATGCCAAAACTCACAACCCAGAACAACAGATTCTTCACAACAAATCGCCACGTTCGATCCAACGTCCATGGTCCTGCATGACGCGCGGCTTGTTCCTTTGGACCACCTTCAATCAACCATTCCAGACGACGGAAGATGGTTTCAAGAAAAATCGTTTGCGGACACAACCATCCACACCATACCCTGCCAACGGTAGCCGTGAACAGAACAATACTCACGAGCAAGGCTAGGAACGACAGCGCAATGAGGTAAAAATCATTTGGCCAGAATGGATATCCAAGAATGACGAATTCACGTCGTACGACGTTAAGTAACATAAACTGATGGCCGCCAACATGTAGAAATGGTGACAGAACCAGAAAGGCTAGTAGAACGACGGCAACGAGAGTACGTGCCGTCGTAAACCGCCCCTCTGGTTTTCTGGCATAGATCCACTTCCGTCGGCCATCGGGCCGAACACTTGCGAGTTCGGCCCGAAACCGTTCGTGGTCATCAACGACGTCGACGTCAATAACAGACATGGTGCGTGTTCTTAGTCATGTTGTTCGTGATGATGGGCTGCTGTTGGTGATTGATTCTCACCACACGGAACGTCTCTCCCCTCTTCCGGTGGTTTGGCATCTGGCGGATTACTTCCCTTCATCGAAATGATGTAGGAGGCAACGGCGAGTACATCCTTGTCACTCATCTTGTTTCCAGAACCGTATGGCAACATGCCTTTTTCCTGAAAACCGCTGACGATACTTTTCATGATGTCAGACACAGAACAACCGTGAATCCACAGCTCGTCCGTGAGATTTGGGCCGACCATTCCGCCGAGATCATCACGATGACACGTGGCACAGAGTTGATCGTTGCCTTGAAACACTTCCTTACCACGAGCCAGAACAGCAGGGTCGGTACTTGCTTCCGAAGCGCTTGGTCCTCGGGAAGCGTTCTTGGCGACAATCGGTGCCCACTCCTGTTCTTCTGCTTGAAGTTCGGCATACTGATCCTTGTGTCCCACCATGGGCTCGGCCAGGACATGCCAGTTCACGAGATAGAACACGGACCATACAATGGTGATGTAGAATCCATACAACCACCATCGCGGTAGATCATTATCGAACTCACGAATTCCGTCTGCGTCGTGACCTTCGATGGGTGTATCTTTTTCAACCTTGCTCATGATGTGTGAACTCCAGGTTGTGATTCATGAATGGTTGTGTCTGTCGTGTCCAACGGTAAGCGTGCGATCACGTCGAGTTGACGTTTATCGGCGCGGAAGAACCAAACCATAACACCAGCCCAAAAGGCGAAGAAGACAATGAGGGCGATGATGGGATAGAACTCAATCCCGGGAATGTTCTGGAGAACGTTTTTATACATCGATCACTCCGCCTGTGCTGTTGGTAATTTTTTAATGTCGGTACCGAGACGCTGGAGATAGGCAATAACGGCGATGATTTCTTTTGAATCATCAACGCCTTGTATGCCACTGCTTGATAGTCCTTCGGCGATTGAACGTGCCTGTTGACGAAGCTCGTCAACAGCCTTCGACTCGAATCCTTCGGGATACGGCACACCAAGTTTGCGGAGTGTGATGATCTTCCCTTCTGTGTGACTCACGTCGAGTTTGCGCTCATGCATCCATGGATATGCTGGCATGAGTGATCCTGGTGATGTGGACGTTGGGTCCATCATGTGTTTGAAGTGCCATGCATCAGGATACTTGCGTCCTACACGATGGAGATCTGGGCCCGTACGTTTTGATCCCCACAGGAATGGATGGTCGTACACAAACTCACCGGCATGAGAGTACTGACCATACCGCACGGTCTCATGACGGAACGGCCGCACCATTTGCGAGTGACATGTATTACACCCTTCACGGATGTAGATGTCGCGTCCTTCAAGTTCAAGTGGCGTGTATGGCGTTACGGTAGATATCGTTGGCACATTCGAACTGACCAGTGCTGTTGGAACGTACTCAACAACTCCACCAATGAGAACGGCAATGATCGTGTAGATGGAGAATCGAAGTGGACGTCCTTCCAGGAAACGATGCCAGTGCCCACCAGCTTTTTCAGATTCGATACGCCGTGGTGATGACGTTTCTTCATCACGGAGTAATGAGCCCTTCCGAGCCGTGAGATAGAGATTTGCTGCACCAACAAGCATACCCAAGAAGAAGATTGTTCCGCCGATTGCTCGCATTTGATACATTGGAACAATTTGTGTGACTGTCTGAAGGAAGTTGGGATACTGTAAACTTCCATCCGGCAAGAATTCCTTCCACATTGCCCACTGCGTGATACCACCCCAATACATCGGTATTACGTAGAAGAGAATACCAAGTGTGGCCAACCAGAAATGAACGTTTGCAAGACGCAGGCTGTACAATGAGGTCCGATAGATACGTGGGAAGATGTAGTACAACATTCCAAACGTAAGACCACCGTTCCAGGCGAGAGCTCCGAGATGGACGTGGCCAACGATGTAGTCCGTGTAGTGCGTGATGGCATTAACTGACTTAATCGACAACATCGGACCTTCGAACGTTGCCATCCCGTACGCTGTAATTCCAACAACAAAGAACTTTAGAACGGGATCAGTTCGGACCTTGTCCCATGCACCACGAAGAGTGAGCAGGCCGTTGATCATGCCGCCCCA
>DDUR01000034.1:179815-179966 GCA_002344895.1 Ignavibacteria bacterium UBA2333 | reverse complement strand
GTTGATCATGCCGCCCCACGACGGTGCAATAAGCATCACGGAGAACACCGTTCCAAGTGATTGAGCCCAATCTGGCAATGCTGTATACAGAAGGTGGTGCGGGCCAGCCCAGATGTAAATAAATATGAGTGCCCAGAAGTGAATGATGGAC
>DDUR01000034.1:0-179586 GCA_002344895.1 Ignavibacteria bacterium UBA2333 | reverse complement strand
AGTGCCCAGAAGTGAATGATGGACAGTCGATACGAATACACTGGACGTTCTGCCGCCTTGGGAATGAAGTAGTACATGATTCCCAGGAACGGCGTTGTCAGAAAGAAGGCTACGGCATTGTGTCCATACCACCATTGGACAAGTGCATCCTGGACACCTGCATACGCTGAATAACTCTTCAGCAATGAAACAGGCAGCTCAAAGCTGTTCACGACGTGGAGCAGTGCTACCGTAAGAAAGGTTGCTATGTAGAACCAGATAGCAACGTACATGTGTTTCTCACGCCGACGCGCAATTGTCGCCAACATGTTCCAGCCAAAGATGATCCAGACGACGGCAATAGCAATGTCTATTGGCCACTCAAGTTCAGCGTACTCCTTCGACGATGTAAATCCCAACGGAAGAGTGAGAGCGGCAGAAACGATAATGAGCTGCCATCCCCAAAAGTGAATCTTGCTCAGCACGTCACTGAACATCCTTGTTTTACAGAGACGTTGCAGTGAATAATACACACCAACAAAGATGGCATTGCCGGCAAAGGCAAAGATCACGGCATTTGTGTGCAGCGGACGGAGCCTACCATAGGACAACTCGGGCACAAAACCGAGATAGTTGGGAGCAAAGAGGTGTATGGCAACCAGGATGCCAACTAGCATGCCTACAATGCCCCACACTGCCGTCGCAATAGCAAAGAGTCGTACAATTCCATTGTCGTACGAAAACTTCTCCGCTCCTTCGATAGCCCCCTCAGAGCGTATCGTCGTAGCCATGGTGTTCCTTGTCTGAACGTGAACGATGTGTTGCTGTTGTGTCGTCGTAAATCATCCGAATGGCGGGAGTTGCCATATCATCATACTGTCCGGTGCGCGTCGCCCATAGGAAGGCAAGGAGAAAGCCGCCGGAGATGATCAAGGAGCAGATAACCAGGAGCAGGACTATTCCCATACTGACCTCCTGCCGTACCATCGAGCTGCCGCAACTCCAATACCAATCACAGTGAGGTTACTCACAGGCATAAGGATTGCTGCTGCCAATGGTGTGAGTATACCAGAAACAGCCATAGTAAGCCCGAGAGTGTTGTATACTACCGACACACCAAGGTTGATGAAGATAAACTTCTTCATCGTTTGGCTGTATCGAATAATCTTGTCGATATGATGCGCACTGTCGCCATCAACGATCACGTCACAGGCCGGAACGAGTGTCGCTGTTGCATCCGTCACGGCAACGGCAACATCTGCTGCTGACATTGCGAGTGCGTCATTGAGTCCGTCACCCATCATGAGGACGTGATGGCCGTCTGCACGAAGTGTACTGACAAGATGTTGTTTTGTGTCAGGTGACGCAGAGAAGATCATCTCACTCTGCTCAAAGGCAGACGCAAAGAGTTCTGCTTCACGATCTGTATCCCCGGAAGCTAACATCGTAACGATACCATCGGAACGTAAACGCTGAATCGACACATCCATTCTTGCTCGCATGGCAGATTGTGCCGTCCAGCAGCCCACATATTCTCCATTAACGGCAGCATGTACAATAGCACGTGGTACTTCGTCAGTGGTATAACCCTGATGACGTAATGCGTCAGCCGAACCAAGTATAACATCATAACCAAGCGCATGTCCCCGAATGGCTTGTTGTCCTTCCTCAACATCATCGGCAGGTTCAGACATGTCAGCTGCGAGTGCACGACTTACTGGATGTGAACTCGAAGCTGCAACCCGGCGGATTGCCAACTCAACGTCATCGGGCAGAGGATCTCCCTGACGCGTGAGGACAAGATCGCCGTACGTGAGTGTTCCGGTTTTGTCGAAGACAACAGCGTCAACACCTGCAAGCTGGACAACTGTTGCCGTATTCTTGAGCCAGATTTTTTGTCGTCCAAGCTGTCCCATTGCCGTGCCCAATGTAATTGGTGCAGCTAGGGTAAGTGCGCAGGGACATGCGATGATGAGGACTGCAGTAAAGACGTCCAGTGCAGCAGTCACGTCTGGCAGATACAATACCGCACCACCAATTGCTATCGTCAGCGCAAGCGCTGTGAACACAGAGGCAAATCGATCTGATAACCGAAGAAGAGATGACCGTGGTACGGACGATCCAGATTGTTCCCACAACGTTGCCAAGTACGACCGAGCTGCTGCTGCCGTTGCCGTACACCGTATTGCCCGTCCTGTGACACGAGCACCAGCATACACATAGGTACCCTCAACACACTCAACCGGTGCCGATTCACCCGTCACAAACGAGTAGTCAACATATCCACCACGACTGATGACAACACTGTCTGCTGCAATGACTTCGCCATGACGAACGATCATCGTATCGCCCGGGACGATATCATCGATGGGTACTGTTGTTACAGCAGAATGGCGTTCACGACGAACGTACATCGGAAAAAACGAGCGATACGTTCTATCAAACGATATACTATCATATGCCTTCGTTTGAAAGAGTCGTCCAATGAGTAGAAAGAAGACCAATCCTGCGAACGAGTCAAGGTATCCATCTCCCGTGCCGAGAATGATATCAACGAGACTGCGAAGGAAGATGGCGGCGATGCCGAGCGCAACAGGCACATCAAGATTTATTCGACGGTGTGACACGGCACCCCATGCACTTCGCCACCATGGAGATGCAGAAAACACGACGACCGGAGTTGCGAGTGTAATGCTCAGGATGTTAAACAGCAGACTGAGTGAAGGAGGTAATGCTCCGCCTGCTAGGTACTTCGATATACCAAAGAGCATGATGTTGCCGGCAGCAAAACCTGCAACACCCATCCTGAGATAGAGTGAACGACGCTCTTGTTGACGTTGTTGATCTTCATGATGTGAAGATTCAGCGCGAACAACCGGCGGATAACCCAACTGCGCAAGCAGTTCTGCTACGTTACGAACCGTCGTGATTTGTGGATGTATTCGTACGGCAACCTGTCTTCTCGACATGTCAGCAGTCGAAACCAAGATTCCCGGATCGAATTCGTGAAGGCGGTCCAACAACCATATACACGATACGCAGTGCAGATTTGGTACATCAAATCGTAGGTTCTCCCGTTCATCGTCTGCATACTCAATGTATCGTGTCTTCACGTCACTCTGATCGAGCAGAGCATAGTCGTCCCGACGAAACGACGGCCGACGATGCCGTGTCGATTCGTCACCTACGACGTAATAATCACAAAGGTTATGTTCACTCAAGATGCGATAGACAGCCTCACAACCTGTACAGCAAAATGCCCCATCAGGTGTGGAAATACTCCTCGCACCACATTCTTCACCACAATGCAGGCATACTGCCCGCGTTGAATGTTGATGCTCTATGATGGTTCGTTCTGTCATGAATCGATGCCAGGAACTGGCCTACGAACATCACGACATTACCACGTACGAATTCATGACAATTGTCATGGTAGATTTCGATCTACGACGTTGTGGGCAAAAATTCTCGGATGGACCCCGTCAAACGGACGTTTAACTCAGCCGATCGTTCTGCAAGTGCCTGTATTGTGACAGACCTTGCAACCTGTGTGAACTTGTTCCGAACTTCTAGCCAAAGGTCGTGTGCTGGACAAGGTGCAGCATGACCACAACCTGGCAGGCCAAGCATACATTCGGTAAAGATGTCTGTTCCGTCGATTGCCGACACAAGGTCAAACAGCGTAATGTCTGCCACTGGCCGAGCAAGCAGCACTCCACCACGTGGACCTCGCATCGACTCAAGAATACCAGCCGATGTAAGCTGCTGGAGAACCTTCGTGAGGAAATGGAAAGAAATGTCGAGTTGTTCCGCTATTCGTGAAATCGGAACGTGCCCTCCCCCACCCTGTGCGGCGACAAAGATGGTGGCCTGGATGCCATAAATGCAAGATTTCGAGAGGATCATTGTTGTTTTCGGAGTCTGGACTCCGAAATATACATCGAAACTTCATCCGCTGCCACCATCTGAGGAGCCATGTTGTCGGCACAACAACGTTGTTCAGGCTTGTACCTGCGGGACCTTACTCAACATCCCAGTCTGCAGGCCATGTCGAGGAAGCGCTAAACCGAACCGTTGTCACAGGTCGTGGATGTGTGAGATCCGTGTCCGCAGCGAGAAACGGTAATGTGACGTCTGATGTCGTTGTTCCCGCCGGCAGCTTTACGCGCACAAGTAATCGTGGTGCCTTACCAAGGTCATTCTGTTTTCGGCTAAAGTCCTGGTTGCTGCTGAATCCTTTGCGGTGAGCCGTTTGACGTCGATACGAAACAACGTATCCATGGTACTTGGCTCGATGTGCATACGACGTACGCACGGCATCCGCGATGTTCTCCGTTGTGCACCATTCCTGCGGCCGAATGATAAACGGATACGTTGCTCCCCAGGTGCGCCGTCCGGCATCGTTTGTATTCCATGTCAGTGTCAGTGGACTCCATGGAAAATCGTGAACAAGATCGACGGCCATGGTAATGTCGTCACCCTGACCGTCCTCATTCTTTCCACCCATGTAGAGTTGGAGCTTTGCTTCCAGGATCTCCGTTCCCTCCGGGAAGTTCAGGTATGGGAATCGTACAAAGGTGAGACGCGCCGGCTGTATGGAGGTAAACCCTGACACACTCACAGAACCCTCCCGACCAAAATTTCGATCGGCCTCGGGCCCAGGGCCGATGTACGTATCTGCATCAGCTGATATCCAGTAGCAGACCTCTCCATCACCCCCTGAGGTGGCGATACTACCGAGGTTGCGAACACAGCCAGTTCCGTACAGTCCAGCAAGAAACAGGACAGTTACGGCAACTATTCGATGTGGAAAGGGGCAAATGGGGCGCATGACAGTTCTCCGGGAGAAGTGATTGTGAAGTTTTGCCGAGTTGTGGCTACCGTGGTTTGACGTAGCCGACGGATGCAACATCACGCTGTGTGAACCCCGGACCAACAGGACAAAAACCGGACAGGATACACGTCGCTCCACTTTCTTGCCGAAGTTCGACCGTTCACACACTGCACGGAGGACATCATGACAAAGTCAACATCTTCAACCATTTTGCTCATCATCATCGGCGTACTGTTTGGAACCGTTGAAACGTGGGCAACCGATCTCCTCGTTAAACGAGCCGTATTCCCAGGAGGCCCCCTTCGCGCCTTAACACAAACACAGGTAGGTGTTGAGATTCGTAACGACAACATTTTGGCTGCGAATGAATACACAATTACGGTGTCAATTGTGAATCGGGCTTCAAATCAGACGGTGTACACGTCAGAGATCGTCGGCACACCAATTCAACCGTTTACGGATCTCACACTCATCGCTTCACAAATGTGGATGCCACTCGTGTCGGGTATGTACGACATCCGAATGCAAATCTTCTTTGACGAGGAAATCAATCCCGGTAATAACACAAAGACTGAAACCTTTACCGTTTCCGCAGTAACACGCCTTGCGACACTCTACCGGCAGTTTTGGCTCAGTCCGTTTATGGTGAATCACAATGCTATTGCAACACTGAAGTATCGTGTTCCGCCGGCACTAATCTGGCAGTATCTCAATGTGCGTGCTACCACCGGTGATGATACATCGTGGGTGATTCGTAACCAGCCATTACCACCAAACACCGACACAACGACATATACGCAGACGGTCAACCTGTCATCGGTATACTCCGATGCTGACCCACCAGACAGTGTTGAGCTTTCGGTTGACTATGGATCGTTACCGTTAAGCTCGGATCTTGGTTTGAAAACGTTTCTGAAGTACGAGCTTGATACGTTAACCTACTGGCGCGGAGGAGTTCAAGACACGTCTGAAGCACCGAGTATCACCATTTCGCAGACACCATCAACGACAACGTCAACAACGACGGTTCGCGACTCAATGGTCTGGGGATGTAGAATTCCCAACATTGATCTCGATAGCGCATCCTATCCTCCACAGACATCCGCTGGATACGCCGGAGATATCAATGCATGTGTACCTGCGGCAACGGCAAACTCTATGCAGTGGCTTGAGTCGATGCATCCTCAGATTCGTACGGGGTTAAGTCATCGACAAAAGCTCCATGAGCTCTCGGAGATGA
Source organism: Ignavibacteria bacterium UBA2333 (assembly GCA_002344895.1). Taxonomy (GTDB): domain Bacteria; phylum Bacteroidota; class Ignavibacteria; order Kapaibacteriales; family Kapaibacteriaceae; genus UBA2333. The sequence goes on along the minus strand of DDUR01000034.1, from coordinate 173,533 downwards.
TGCGGCGTGAAGATGGACGTGGAGTGTGGGCTGAAGACCTCATACGAGCAAAACTTGAATACATTAACAAATACGATCTTCCCATCAAGGTGAAGTTCCAGTTACGTGGTCAGTCAACCAATATCGAAAGTATGGACGACTACGAATCATCTGCTGAGAATCGTGGTACGGGAGGACATCCAACGTGGGACTTCCTGAAACAAGAAGTGAAGGACACCGAAGACGTTGAGATGCTTGTTGAGTACCATAAAGACACGGGCACAGGTTCCTTCCTGGAAGGACGTCATGCCGTATGTGTGACAGGTGTTGCCGAATCTGGCGGAAAACATCGTGCATGGTACAAGGACGATGGTAATCAAAGTGGAGCCGGCGGTACCGAACAATCACCCGTTGAATGGGATACACTTCCAGGTGGCATTCCTGCAATCGAGGTGTACAAGGTTGGCAACCGTGCTTATGCGTCCGTACCCTTCTGTGTCGTGAGTGAGTCGTACGATCCGTCCGTACGACGCAAGGAAAAAGGTCGAGCTCGCCGGTGGTTTAATGGTGCCTGGGAGTGGGTCTTTGGACGTCGCGGTGGTGATGAAGATCCCGTCGAAAACGACAGCATTCCTGTCATTCGTTTTGTCAACGTCTTTCGCGAGGGCGGCAGCCGTCAGCATTGGCCCGTCCGCAACGTACCCGTTGGAGGCGTTTTTGGAGAACATGTGACTGTTCCTTCGACACCGTCAACTACACCGACAACACCATCGCGATTTACGTATGCAGATACTACAACACTATCTCCATCCCCTACCGTGACGTATCCATGGTCATATCCTCTGCAAGGTATCGACTCAACCTTGGGCGGTGCAACAACACTAGGAACTGAGCCATGGAGACCATCTGTTGGTGTGCTAAACTGGCCATCCTTCTCCGGCAAAGGATTGACAATTACGGACTCAACACTGATCTGGACACGTGGACTCTCCTATGACCTTAAACTTGGATATGGTCTGTCGGGTCCAGCCTCACTCACCTACGCTCTTGATCGCATGGCTACGCATGACTCGGTGAACCTTCCAGACACTGATGAAGCACGCTTCGAAGAACTTCGCACACGTGTGTCTGCTACACCGAATGGTACGGACCGTGTGTCCGTGGTACGCGGTCTCCTTGACTACATCGATGCACATCGGTTGCCGATACGTCCTCGTTTCCAAAGTGCATCCATTGATGACACGACGATCTTCTCACCGAACACAACGTGGAATCATGGTGCTCGAAACGAGACGGACACAACGGGCCCAGATCTACAATGGTTACGCTCAGCTCTGATGTATAGTCCTGTTGTCATTGAACTCGGCACATACGATGCCAATGGCCGCACCTCAGGAACATGGGCTACCGTTGCAGGCATCATGCGCCAAAATGGTGTTCAACGCCTCGTATTGCACACAGATGCTGATGAAGGGGGTGAAGGGGGCCGCAGAACGATGATCGTTTCTGTGGTACCCGATAACGGTGCTCAGGCAATTCTTGAGATGTCCACGGAGTCTTCTCGGACGATCGTTGAATCGGCAATTGCTCTCAGAAAGGACCCAACGATTGTCTTCACGTCGGTGAGCGAAGATGCATCTCGAGAAATTGCCGATGTTGTGCTCACACCAATACCAGCATCAACTGCCATTACCATCGCAGCCAACATCGTACGATCACCAGCAGCACAAATTTCTCTGGTAAACATTGTTGGCAACGAAGTCTGGTCAGCATCAATACCATCAGACTCACTCCGCAGTGGAGTGTCAATTGACGTAGGTGAGTATGCTCCTGGAACCTACACGGTGCTCATTCGCACACAACACGGCGTACAATCTGTACGATGTGTTATCACTAGGTAAGGGGGCTACGTACCGTTCTTACAGCAGTTCAGGATACTTCTTCGGCGCTGACTCACGCATCATCGTGTAGGCGGCGTCGAAGATGTGTTCCGCTTCAGGTTTTGACCAGTAGTTACCATCCGTGCCGTAGGCGGGACGGTGTTCCTTTGCCGTTAACGTCCGTGGAGCTGAGTCGAGCCAACGGAATCCATCGTGAGATTCTACAACCTCGCGTAGGATAAAGGCCGAAGCGCCACCTGGAACATCCTCATCAACGACGAGCAACCTATTCGTCTTCTTTAATGACGAGAGGATGACACCATGGCGATCAAACGGCAGCAACGTTTGCACATCAACAATCTCGACGTCAACACCAACTCTCGACAGCGTAATGGCGGCATCTTGAGCAACCCGAACCGTAGCACCGTAGGTTACGAGAGTGATATCAGTTCCGGGACGGATAATCTCGGGGCGACCGAGCTCAACGGTGTAGTTGCCGATATTCGATGGCATCCGCTCTTTCAGTCGGTATCCATTGAGGACTTCGACGACGAGGCCCGGATCATCTCCTCGGAGTAACGTTGTGTACATACCAACGGCTTGGACAAAGTTTCTTGGCACACAGACGTGAACACCGCGGACAAGGTTAAGAATTCCAGCCATGGGTGACCCGCTATGCCAGATTCCTTCGAGTCGATGTCCACGTGTTCGAACGATAACAGGCGCTTTTTGCCCACCCTTCGTTCGCCACGTTACCGTTGCGAGGTCATCACTCATGAGTTGCAGAGCATATAACAGATAGTCGAGATACTGAATCTCGGCAATCGGTCGAAGACCGCGCATGGAGAGACCGATGGCTTGTCCAAGGATTGTGGCTTCGCGAATACCAGTATCAGAGACACGTTGTTCTCCGAATGCTGCCTGGAGCCCTACTGTCCCTTGATTAACATCACCAAGTTTACCAGCATCTTCGCCAAAGATCACGATTCGTGAATCGTTGGCGAAAGCCGAGTGGAAAAAGGCATTGATAATTTCCGAGCCGTTAACACTTGGTGCATCGTCAGAATACATTGGGTCAACACTACCAATGGCAAGTGTCGACGTAGCACTCTCATCGGTAAGCCACGACGAATACAACGGCGTTATCAGCGCATCGTAATTCTTCCGCCACTGTGCCAAATCCCCTGCTGTTGATGGGTCCGTACTACGAGCCGTTACCAGTACTCTGTGAGTAATGGCCATGATGTCTCGTCGGAACGGTTCCCGCAAGCTTGACAATTCTTGTACGGCTGCATGAAGTTCATGCGCCACGGAGGACAACCGAACATCTGACACAAGTTCTGTGATGAGTTTCTGAGCTTGCGATAACTCTTCACGAATTGGTGCCATGTAGGCATCGAATGCTGCCTGTTGCTCTGCTTTGACAAAATCAATGGCTTCAGTATCAATGGCAGCAAGCTCTTTTTCTGTTGCTAGACCTTCAGCAAGAATCCAATCCCGCATACGTTTGATACCATCGTATTCCTTCTCCCACTTCAATCGTTCCGGTGTTTTATATCGTTCGTGCGAACCGGACGTTGAGTGACCCTGCGGCTGGGTTACCTCGATAACATGGATGATCTGCGGAACGTGGTCACGACGTGCCGTTTCGGTGGCACGCAGGTATGTGTCAACGAGGGTGGGATAATCCCATGCGCGGACAACGTGGACATCGAATCCATCCGTTGTTCCCTCAGCACGTTGGAAACCTGACAGCAGCTCACCAACATTACCCTTCGTAACCTGAAGGTTGTTCGGTACGGAGATACCGTAACCATCATCCCAAATAGAGATGACGGCTGGCACACCGAGTACACCGATAGCATTTACAGATTCCCAGAACATGCCTTCAGCACACGAAGCATTGCCAATGGTGCCAAAGGCAACTTCATTACCCGATTTCGAGAACGCTGTTAGTTCGCGAAGAACATCCGTATGCCGATAGATTTTGGATGCCTGTGCCAATCCAACCAGGCGTGGCATTTGCGAACCCGTTGGAGAAACATCGGCCGATACATTGTATCGTGATGTCTGCTCAAGCCATGTGCCGTTGTCGTCAATAAACCGCGTTGCAAAGTGACCGTTCATGGAACGGCCAGCGGATGCAGGTTCTGCTACAACATCAGTGTGGGCATAGAGCTGGGCGAAAAACTTCCGAACGTCACTCTCGCCAATGGCGAACATAAACGTCTGATCTCGATAGTATCCGCTACGCCAATCTCCAGGCTGAAATGCGCGTGCCATGGCGAGCTGAGCAATCTCCTTGCCGTCGCCGAAGATTCCGAATTTTGCCTTCCCGGAAAGCACCTGTCGACGTCCAAGGTATGATGCTTCACGACTTTGGACGGCCGTACGGTAGTCGTTCACAATGGCTGCGGTGTCAACCTTGGCTGCCGATACGTTCGTCGATGCTGAGGTGCCGTTTGTCCGTGCTGGTCCCTTTTTCACCTTCTTCATAGGACGGCAAAGGTACGAATTAGGCCTCGAACAGTCCTGGCTGTGTTGGTGACCCCATCATGGCCTCTCGTACAATGCGTTCGGCAGCATCGAGTGTACGTTGAAGATCATCATTTACGAGGACGACATCGAAGGCCTCGCGATGCGCCATTTCCATTTCAGCGCGTGCAAGCCGTTGTGCTATCTGTGCATCAGTTTCCGTGTGACGATCACGAAGCCGGCGCTCGAGGACGTCCATGGAGGGTGGGGCAACGAAGATGAGTAGCGTATCATCTGGAAACGCTGACCGAAGTGAGAGTGCTCCTTTGACGTCGACGTCAAAAATGACAAAGTCACCGCGTTCAATTCCGGCGCGCACTTGCGAACGCATGGTACCGTAGTAGTTCCCGAAAATCTCTTCGTACTCAATAAGATCACCACGGGAAATTGCCGCACGGAACTCGTCTCTACTCAAAAAGACGTAGTCACGTCCATCAACCTCACCATCGCGAATGGCACGAGTTGTTGCGCTGACACTAAAGCGCATTTCCGGAAACGTGGCCAGCAGATGTCGCGCAACCGTTGTCTTACCTGCACCGCTTGGAGCACTGAGGACAATGAGATGTTTTTTCATTATTCGATGTTCTGAACTTGCTCACGCATACGTTCGAGTTCTTCCTTCATGCCCACAACGACTAAGGCGATTTCGGCGTCGTTTGTTTTGGACCCGATCGTGTTGACTTCTCTGTTCATTTCTTGCAAGAGAAAGTTAAGCTTTCGGCCTGGTGCTTGTTCCTTTTCCATATACGTCCGGAAATGTTTTACGTGTGTGCGTAATCGCACACACTCTTCCGTTACGTCAAGCTTATCAGCAAGCAGAACAAGCTCAAGTTGTAATCGCTGAGGGTCGATATGCTCGTCATCAACCACGAGCCGAACTCGTTCACGCAAACGTTCACGTTCTGCGGGAATTCGTTCGACCGATCTACGTTCAACCTCTATCAGGGCCGTTTCAATAGCGGTTAAACGCAACTCAAAATCTTTGGCAAGCTCCGATCCTTCAAGCTCACGCATAATATTCAGAGCAGAACAAGCTGAAATGATGGCCTCACGTAGTTCGGGCCATACTTCAACATCTTCTCCGTTTCGATCTCCGAGAAAAACGGAATCGTATCTGAGTAATGTCTCGAGATTTAGACTATCACCAACGTTTGTGGCACGGGCTAGAGATCGTAAGGTCTCGGCCACATCACGTGCGGTTTCTACGTCAAACGTTGGTACAGCACTGCGCCCGTTGTCTTCTAATCTGATAAAAACGGTCAGGGAACCTCGTCCGACATTCTCCCGCAGAACTTCACGGACAAGATGTTCCTTGTCGGACCATTCCTTGGGCATTCGTGTCGAAACTTCGAGATATCGTCCGTTTACACAACGGAGTTCAATCGTACATGGGCGACCGGCAACGGTTGCGTCAACCTTACCATAGCCCGTCATGCTGCGAATCATAAGTGGTGCTTCTCGTTGGGGAACGGCAAAGATAGCAGTAGGTTCGCGCTATGAGTGCCCATGTTGCCGTTATCGCAGGATCGGGGATCCGCGCAGCGTTCGACAACGACCCGATTCTGCGACAGGTTTCCTATGCCGACATCCCAGCGTTTCAACAACTACCTCGGCCAGCCGTTGTTGGCCACGGATCATCAATCCTTGAGGTTTCTATCGCTGGAGTCCCCGTACACATCTACACCGGACGGTTTCACCTCTACGAAGGTCATTCGGTCAGCACCACACTCATTCCCCTTCAAAACATTCTGTCCGATGGGATTCAGAATGTTATCCTCACAAATGCCGTCGGAGGTCTCACCACAAACCTCTCACCCGGAGATATCGTTGCCCCATCCGATGTAGTAGACTTCACGTTTGCCCAACCGGCACGTTGTACCGTCGATTCAGCACCAACTGGCGAAGTGCGAGAATCGGGGGGCCGGAGACCCTCGTCGTGCTCGGCAACCACCCTTCCCGCAACGCAGGGCCATTTCACCAAAAGCAGCGTTGTGCATGAAGGTTGGCACAGGGATCTACTACGGGCGTCTATACACAACGGCACCTACGTCCACGACGGTACCTACGTGCAGGTGATGGGACCATCCTATGAAACGCGTGCCGAGATACGATTTTTGCGCAGGCTCGGCGCTACCATCGTTGGAATGTCAACAGCGCATGAAGCTGTTTATGCAGCATCACGTGGACTCAATGTCGTTGTCGTCTCCCTTGTTACGAACACGTGCACGGACATTGTGGCCAAACCTGTGTTTCATGGTGACGTACTCGACACGGCAAGGGCTACGGCGCAACAATTTCGACAGGTCCTGGAATGTGCAATACGGACGGCCCCTTCCGCCCCCTGACTATCTTTGTTGTATGAGGCTTAGAATCTTCGCATTCATCCTGCTCACTGTCGCTGTGGGGACTGTCGTTTCAGGATGTAAGTCGTCCTTTGCGTCTCCTTGGGGCGTTCGGGGCATCCGTGTTGACCGTCCGATGTTTAAAGCTAGAGCTGTAAAGCTCAGTGACTCAACAGTGCGGATATCAATCGTGGGACCTGCTCGTCTGCGCACGGAAGAGCCCGGTATACGCTGGGTAGATGCCTACGTAGGTCCAGACGAAGACAATCTTCGCGACTCAATCGGTTTTTCGGTGCAATACAGCGGCGTTGCTGGTTCATCGGCTACGTTGACCGTCGTTGGTGATGGTATATGGGATACAGACCTCGCAAAACGTAGCCAACGAGTTGTGGCTGATATTGGAGCGTTAACTGGGACACATCACCTTATTTACCGGTACGTGCTTGAGTTCGAAGAAGCAGAGGCTATGGAACTCGTACCATTTACAACACCTGTTGGTGAATCGTTAGCCGAGATCGGATGCCATGCTAAACGTTTTTATGTTCCACCAGGTGAGCACCTTCCATCCAGTGAAAACTTTCGTGTGATCATCAGCGACTCTACGGGAAGGGTCGTTTGGCGAAGTGATGCAGGTTCGGCATTTCTCAGTGTTGTTACGACGGTTGAACCTCAGGTTCCGAATACATCGGAAAAGTATTCGATCGAATGGAGCGGAATTGATCTTGCTGGTCAACCCGTGGCCGAAGGCCGCTACCAGGTTGAAATGATTATTCCCGCTAAACCAAAACCCTATCGTACAAAGACGGAGATTCTTTGGCCGGTCCGGTAATCAACTCCGCACATATGCGCCTTGCTATCGACGTGGCGCAGCGAGGTGCGGGTTATGTTTCTCCGAACCCGCTCGTTGGATGTGTTATTGTCCGTCACGACAACGTTCGAGCTGTTGGCTGGCACGCCGAGTATGGCGGTCCACACGCAGAGGCCGCAGCACTACGTGATATCGACAAGCTTGATGAACACGACGTCGTCTACGTGACCCTGGAGCCCTGTGCTCACGTTGGAAAGACACCGCCATGTGCCGATCTCCTTGTTGCAAAAGGTGCACAAACGGTCGTCATCGGCTGCCAGGATCCTCATCCTGCTGTAGCCGGCAAAGGAATCGAGCGACTTCGAGCTGCAGGTGTTAACGTGATTGAAGGCGTTGAGGAAGACGCTTGTCGATGGTTAGCACGGTTCTTTCTTTGGTTTACAAAGACGCAACGTCCGTGGGTTACCGTTAAGGTCGCCCAAAGCATAGATGGTGTTGTAGGTGATCCGAACGTTCGACAACGTTCAATCACAAATCCGGAAAGTCGCACCATCGTACATCGCATGCGCTCTCACTATGACGCAGTTCTCGTAGGATCGGGTACTGTCGTGTCGGACGACCCGCAGCTCACGGTTCGAGATGTTGCAGGCAGAAATCCACGTCGAATTGTTATGGACCGACACGGAAGACTTCCGCTCACGTCACATGTTATACAGACAGCACAAGACGTCCCGACGATCGTGTACACATCTGAACAAGCCCCCACCCCGTGGATAGAAGCCCTACGGACCGTCGGCGTCGATGTTGTGGATCCAGTATGTGCATCTGCTTCAGACCTCAAGGCAGTTCTCACCGACCTTGGTCGACGGTCAATAACGTCCATACTCTGTGAGGCTGGGCCAACATTGACCACATCCATCATTCAGGGTGGTTTTGTGAATGAACTTCGCCTGCATATGTCTTCGACAATTCTTGGTGATGGGACATACTGGCGACCGCACGGTTTCCAGGCATCTTTTCGACTCATTGAATCACAACGCGTCCTCGACGATCTTCACATCACCTATGCTGCCGTGGCGTCAAACGTATGAGGACACTTCACCGATTGTGCGGTTTTATTACCGTCTTCTTTCTCATCTCTACAGCTGTTGTATCCCAACATCGCACGTCCACACCAGCAGACGCTCGTGAGCGTTTAGGGGAAGCTGTACGCAAAGGTGATGTAGCCCTCATCGAAAAACTGTCAGCCACAATACTTCGATCACAACCGAATGATGCTCGTGTATTGTTACTGCGCGCAAATGCAAGACTTACGTCGAACAACCTGGCTGGTGCACTTGACGATGTCACAGCAGCCATTAAGGCTGAACCGCTTCTCCTACCAGCATGGATGTTAAAGTCTGAGATACTGCAGCGCAACAATCGGGCAGAGGAAGCACGCGAGGTGCTCAAAGATGCGCAACGGATGTTCCCTGCTTCTGAACAACCATCCGTCGCATTGGGACTTTCGTGGGCTCGTTCCGGCAATTGTCATGAGGCCATGTTTGCCTTGGAGGACGCGTTAACGCGTAAGCCAGATAATCTACCAGCAATTCTTCAGCTGTCACAATGTTATCTACGACTGTCCCGATCAGACGAAGCTGTCGATTTGCTCTCTCGAACGTATGAGTTACGTCCAACGGATGTGACTGTTGGAGTTGCGCTCGGTGATGCACTTGTTGCGAGTAAACGTTATGATTCTGCCGTGACAGTCTTACAAGCATTGCGTAGAAGCAATCCAACACGATCCGATGTTGATGGCCTCTACGCTACTGCATTAGAAGGTTCTGGACAGTCTGACTCAGCTCTTACGGTACTTGAATTGTTTACGCGCCGAAGCCCCAAAGATGCCACGGCCTGGTCTGGATATGGACTTATGGCGGCTCGTGCAGGTAAACTTGATACAGCTGCTCGTGCGCTAAAGCGTAGTGTCGAAATTGATCCACGAAACGCACCAACGTGGTTCGAGCTTGGCGTGGTGCAGCACGAGCGGGGCTTCCACGATGAAGCCATACAGGCATTTCGTCGTGTTACGCTTACAGCACGTGAAGGTGCTCCTCTGGCATACGATAACATTGCACTCGTCTACCGTAGCCAGCGCAAATACAATGAAGCAGTTTCAGCTCATCGTCAAGCCATCTCCCTTGATAGTACTTCTGGACGGTATGTAGCATCGTACGGTCTAACCCTTCATGTTGCCGAGCGTCACAGCGAAGCTGTGCAGGTTCTGGAGGATGCGCTGCAGCGATGGCCTGAGGACGTGGATGTGATGTTCGCATTAACCCGCGTCTATATCCACATCGGAAAGACCGATCTCGCCAAGTCACTCATCGAACGCATCGAAACGTTGCGACCTGACTTGGCTAATGAACTACGTTCGAACATGAAATCGTACTAACGTGCACACAATTACGACAATCCCCATATCTCGTGTCATCGCGTTCGGTATCGTGATGACAATGTTGACGCTGACGTCAACGATCGATTCAACGGCCCAGCGATCGTTACCGACAGATGTCCGCAACCTCATTCACGTTGGTTTACAAACGTTGGGTTGTCGCCTCGGAGATCTCTCGATGCCTCCCGATCTCACAGAACGAGATAACCATCGTACAGAGTTTCATGATGCCCTCTTTAGTCGCCCGCTCACCGCATTTGATGTCGCCAATAACATTGCGCAAGCATTAGACAATGCTCGTGAGGAAGGTTATAGTCGTCTCCTGGATTCCTCGATGCGACATCTACGACTAGGATCGCATAGACCGCACGCACTACAATCTCGGCTCTCAGGAAAGGCGATCGTTGAAAAACTTGGTGTCGATCCTCAAGATGAGTTTGGATTTGTTGGGGGAACGTATCTCATGAGATATCTCGCGCCCATTATTGAAGCGCGAGACACGACGGTTTATGCTCACGATGTTTTTATCCGTCAATCCATCCTCGTTGAACTCTGCGATTCATTGTGGCGAATGAATACGGAAGATGAACATTCTTCGTTATGGCAACTGCACGCTGCAGAAGTTCGAGGTCGTGAACGTGCCGAAGAGTTTTTTATGCGAGCTCGTCCGGAATCGTTTACGGAAGTCTACAACTTCGGTTGGTCTCTTTACCATGCTGCGCTTCAGGTAGCAAGGTCGTCACAAGATGTTGTACCTCTCATCGGTGATAGCCTCAAAAAGACGACGGTTGTCCGAACCTCAATCGGCTTAGTTGCTCTCGGTGGTCCAGGACCAGACGTCTATGATGATTCTTATGCTGTCATCATTGATGTTGGCGGCGACGATGTGTATTTATCACGGGACACAACCAAGGCACACGCTCTTGAACTCCCGATTCGTCTCATCGTTGACCTTGCCGGTGATGACACATACCTTGGCAAAGACTTTTCGTATGGAGCTGCAGTAGCAGGTATCTCCATCCTTATTGATGTGACAGGAAATGACACGTATCGTAGCGGATCATTCTCTCTTGGCTGCGGACTCTTCGGCGTTGGCATTCTTCATGATCTAGCTGGTAATGATTCGTATTCGTCGGCAACGAATACGCAAGGCTGTGGAATCTTTGGTATTGGACTCCTGCGTGATGACGCCGGTACAGACGCCTATGTTGCTCAAGCTCAAGGACAAGGCTTTGGTGCAACGCGTGGACTTGGTATGCTTCACGATGCACATGGAAATGATCAATACCTTGCCGCAAGTCCATTCCAGGACGTCCTGCGGTACGAAGACCATCAGACAACCTTTACGCAGGGAGTAGCTCTCGGTTATCGTCCAATTGCATCGGGAGGAATCGGTATTCTTGTTGACGGAAGCGGCAACGATCTCTACTCGTGCGATATCTATGGACAAGGCGCTGCTTACTGGTTTGGACTTGGTGCTGTTGTTGACATGTCCGGCAGTGACCGATATCAAGCATATCAGTACGCACAAGGATCCGGTGTTCATTTGGCAACAGGACTTGTTGTCGACGAGTCTGGTGATGACATCTATGTCTCACACGGAGTTTCACAGGGATGTGGTCACGACTATGCTCTTGGATCTCTCGTAGATCTGAGCGGCAACGATTCCTATATCGTTGAGAGCTTATCTCTCGGTGGAGGCAATGCAAACGCTGCAAGCATCTTTGTTGATGTGGCCGGGAATGACTCCTATGTTGCGATGAATAGCACAAACACCCTGGGATACTCAGACTTTCGGCGTACACAGGGAATGATCGGACTATTTCTTGATGGATCAGGCGACGATCGATATGGCGAGTCGTTGCGAAATGGCACGACAACTGTAAAGTCAACCTATGGTGCATTTGTTGACGTTGCAGGCACAACGTCCGTTTCAACGACAGCGGCGACGACATCAGGTCCACAGGCAGGAGGTCTTGAGCCACTCCGTTCAACTGTAGACGAACTTTTTATTCAAGCATCAGCCGCTCCCCTACGCTTCCAGCCGAACGTACAGCCCGCACGAGACCGACTGGTCTCCATGGGCGAGATTGCTCTTGCTGCACTCGCAGCGCACATGGCAACGAAGATGCCGCGAGAACGGCTTACCTTGGAATACGTACTTCCTAAAATTCATGCATCATCCCCTGCCGCTGTTGAGTCCCTACTTACCGACAGGCTTCGTTCAGCTGACAATGCCGTTGTCACACTCGCAGCCACCGTTTGTGGAAAGATTCGCGCACCATCGATGGTGCGCGCAGTCACGGAACTCTCAACGCAGGACTCATGGAAACGTCGGCGTCTTGCTGCATTGACACTCGGTGAGATAGGTGACGCATCAGCAATGCCAACACTTCGCAAACTCTTGTCCGACAACCACCCATGGGTTCGTGCCCGCGCTGCGTATGCGATTGGAATCATCGGAGGTGTCACTGAGATATCGTCATTCCGAAAACTCTTTATGGATACGGCTGCAATCGTACGAAATGCTGCTTGTGAAGGTCTCGTCCTTGGTACACTACGTAATGATAGTGTAGCAGCTGACGCATCTGAAATTGCATCCTTTGTTCAATCATTGCCGGAAACTCCACGCGGCGCGACGTACCGGGCACTTACTCTCGTTCCTTCAGCTCGAGCTCAGCGGCTGACAGAAGCCTTTCTTGTCAATGAGAATAACGAGTCATTGCGTCAGATTCTTCTTGGTATGTCTCGTCCGAGTCCCAGTGCACCATCTATAAATACAACGGACGCCCCATCGCAAAAACAAAAGAAGAAGTCCAAGAAAAAGTCCTCACGTTCGGATTCCTGACAATACCGTGATACGACAGCATATTGTTCTCGAACGTCTCGCTGACGAACTCAGCCGCGCCCTGAGTGGTAGTACGGTCGTAGAAATCTTTAGTCAGGAAAAGTTTGTCGTAACACTACGGTTTCTTCGCGATAACGAACTGACGTCAGTCGTAGCCGATGTTGGGCCGAAGTACGGAACGGTTCTTGTTCGACCACAACGGCACCGTGCACGTTCAAACTCAATCGACTTGTTTCCGTCGTTGGTATCGGGCACCCTCGCTGCGGTAACGATACATCCAACCGATCGCGTTCTGTCGTTTTGGTTTAACACAGGCGAACTTCACTGCCTTCTCTACGGTGGCGGAAAAGGCAACATCGTTCGAACAGAAAACGGCATTATCGTAGAAGCCCTTCGTCAGCCACAGCTCGTTCTCGGCACCACATTATCACCAGCAGACACCGAGCCCCCTCTTGGCCCCTTTCTCGAAGCTGAGCTAAATCGTGGACGTGACGTTGGCGAAGAGATACGAACATCAAACATCTTTCGTATTTATGAAATCGACAACAAGGATGTTTTTTCTCCAATTGAACTCCATACGGGCACCGAAACCTTTCGATCCGAAGACATATTTGAAGCGATCTCGACAGCGATTGCACGCAAAGGACGTCGTGAACATCTTGAACAGCGACGCGCAGAGATCCGCCGATTGGTGAGCCGACGTCTGCACAAACTAGAACGAAGTATCACGGCCATACAGACCGAGGCGCAAAAGGCACAACGCGGTGATAGTCTTCGCCATTTGGCAGATCTTCTTATGTCCTATCCTCAACCTCATCCGACGGGACTTGATACCGTAACGATGGAGTCATGGGATGGTACAACAGTTTCGATTCGACTTAATCCTCTCCGAAGTATTATCGAAAATGCTCATGACTATTATCGTAAGGCACGCCAGGCAGATGAAGCCGCCGCATCGCGTCAGGTGCGTTTACCAAAACTCCAGGCAGAGTACTCTCATCTGACACAACAACTGCAAACAGTTGAACAAGCAACAGAGATCAAGGAACTCGAGAACATGATCCATCAGGAATCACGTCAGCAAAAAGGGACATCTACGCCCGTCTTTCGTGAGTTTGATCTCGGTGAGGGTTGGACAGTCTATGTTGGAAGGAATGCCAACAACAACGATGAGCTTACGATGCGGTTTGCCAAACAGAACGACACGTGGTTACATGCTCGTGGAGTAGGTGGATCGCATGCCGTATTACGTGGCGTTGGCAACCCTCCCAAACGAATTCTAGAACAAGCTGCGGCCATTGCTGCCTGGTACTCTCAGGCGCGCAATGCATCTTGGACGCCTGTTGTATATACGCTCAAAAAGCACGTTCGCAAACCCAAGGGTGCGGCCGTTGGAGCCGTCACCCTTGAACGCGAATCAGTTGTTATGGTTAAGCCTGCTCTACCGAAAGGGGCAGAAGGGGCCGCCGACGAATAATGTCGTCGGTGGAATTGTTTACTCTTCCAGATACGTATATCCGTAGAGTCCAGAACGGTAGATGGCAAGGAATTCTTTGCCTTCCTGAACTGTAATCCGTTTTTCTTTGACGGATGCACTCACCCATGCTTCCATGGTACGGACGAGTTTTTTTGCGTCAAACTGCACGTAGTCCAGTACATCGGCGACTGATTCACCATCGATTACCTGATCGATGGAGTAGCCCTTCTCTGTACAGACAACGTGAACAGCATTGGTGTCGCCAAACAGATTATGAAGGTCGCCGAGAATCTCCTGATATGCTCCTACAAGAAACACACCAACGTAGTACGGCTCGCCTGTTTTTAATGGATGAACTGGCAGTGACGTTTTAAAGTCACGAAGTCCGATAAAGTGATCAATCTTCCCATCCGAGTCACACGTAATGTCTTGCAGCGTTGCAACACGTGACGGCTTTTCGGTAAGCCGATGGATTGGCATAATGGGGAAAAGTTGATCGATTGCCCATGAATCTGGCAGCGATTGGAACAACGAGAAGTTGCAGAAGTACTTGTCGGCAAGAAGTTTTCCTAGCTGTCGGAGCTCCTCAGGTACTTGTTTAAGTTCTTCCGAAAGTTCTGCAATCTTATGGGCGATAGACCAGTAGAGCTTTTCTGTTTGTGCCCGTGTTCGCAGATCAACAAGTCCAAGTGAGAATCGATCAAGTACCTCTTCGCGAACTTGTTGTGTGTCGTGCCATGCCTCAAGCATCGTACGACTATTCAGCGACTGAAGGATTCCGTGTAGCTCACGAACGAGTTCATGATCCTTCTTGTTCACACGATCCTTCGACGTCCATGTGGGTACACTCGACGTTTCGAGAACGTTAAACACTAATACTGAGTGGTGAGCTGTCAGGGCACGACCCGACTCCGTGATTACGTTCGGATGTGGCAACTCATTCTTTGTCGCTGCTTGAGCGAGGGTAGCAATTGCATCGTTTGCATACTCCTGAATGGAGTAGTTAATGCTTGAGGAGACGGACGACCGTGAACCGTCATAGTCCACGCCAAGTCCCCCACCGATGTCCACAAAACTGATGGCACATCCCATTTGCATCAACTGCACGTAGAATTGCGCTACCTCATTTAGGCCAGCCTTGATCTTGCGGATGTTCGTGATCTGTGAGCCAAGGTGGAAGTGAATCAGCTTAAAACAGTCAAGTAAATCGTGTTCGCGGCCGTAGTCGATAGCTTCAATGAGTTCAGAGGCATTTAGACCAAACTTTGATTGGTCACCACCGGACTCTTCCCATTTGCCACTACCCGATGAGGCTAATTTGATTCGGATACCGATGTTTGGCCGCACCTTCAAACGCTCTGCCACCGAACGAATCAATCGCAGCTCATTGAGCTTTTCGACAACGATATAGATACGTTTACCCATCTTCTGGGCAAGGAGTGCCAACTCGATGAAGTCTTCGTCCTTGTACCCATTACAGATGATCAAGGCCTCTTCATTATCCATGATCGCCAGAACAGCATGCAGCTCTGGTTTGGAACCTGCTTCGAGTCCAATGTTAAAACGTTTACCATGTCGTACAAGCTCTTCAACAACGGGACGTTGTTGATTCACCTTGATCGGATAGACGCTGTAGTACTTGCCAGTATAGTTATACTCCGTTGCTGCCTTTGTAAAACACCCGGCAATTTTCTCGATTCGATCATCGAGAATATCGGGAAATCGCAGAAGCACGGGCAACTGGACGTCACGAAGTATTAACTCATCAATTAGCTCTTTCAGATCAACCTGAGGGCCCTTTGACTTTCGTGGTGTGGCGACGATGTGGCCTTTCGAGTTGATCCCGAAATAGCCGATGCCCCATCCGGGGACGTTGTAAAGCTCCGAGGAATCCTCGGTTCGCCATTTGCGCATGGTTTCTGCGGTGGTGTGAAATGAGTCGCAAAACTACGAAGAGTATATTTGCGGTCATGCCGTCATCATCTCCAGACGTCGAAGCGCTTAAACAGCAGTTTTCCGACTTTCTCAAACGCAAACAGTACCGTAACACCCAGGAACGGTACAAGGTCCTGGACAGGATTGCAGAATTGGACCGACACTTTAGCGCTGACGAGCTCTATGTGTATATGAATACGAAGGGAGACAGTGTCTCTCGTGCGACCATTTATTCTACGCTGGACCTTCTGACAAAGTGCAGTATCCTCATGAAGCACCGGTTTCAGGGCGATAGTGCACACTTTGAGCTCAGTTCTCGTATGCCTGATCACGACCACCTCATTTGTGTGGAATGCGGTCGCATTGTTGAGTTTCGAGCTGAAGAAATCGATGGAATTCGTGATACGGTTGCCAAGAATCTTGGCTTTAAACCACTCACACATTCACTACAAATCTTCGCCGTCTGCCCCGACCCTGTTACGTGCGAACACAACGGTCGCGATTAACGTTTTCGTGATTCGTGACCTCCCTATTCGGGGATTTTGCCCATTTTCATGCTGACGGTGTCGTCCGACGTCACATTTGGCGTCCGTTTTGACACATCGTCACTCCTGCCATAGACACTGCTGTGACCCATGAAGAATCTTGTCATCGTCGAATCACCGTCCAAAGCCAAAACCATCCAGAAGTATCTGGGTGACGACTTCGTCGTTACGTCCTGTATGGGTCACATCCGTGACCTGCCTGGCAACGACAAGGCCATCGACATTGAGCACAATTTCCAACCCGTCTACGAGATATCCGAAGACAAAAAGAAACTCGTCGCCGACCTTCGTAAAATGGCTCGTCAGGCAGAACTCGTCTGGCTCGCGAGCGACGAAGACCGCGAAGGAGAAGCCATTGCATGGCACCTCTACGAGGCGCTGGATCTCCTTCCGGAGAAGACTCGACGTATCGTATTTCACGAAATCACGAAACCAGCTATCCTGAAGGCCGTTGCAAATCCGAGAAGTATTGACACGAATCTTGTCGATGCTCAACAGGCACGGCGTGTACTTGACCGACTTGTGGGTTATGGTCTGTCACCTGTTCTATGGAGAAAGGTCCAACGAAACCTCAGTGCAGGCCGTGTACAGTCCGTTGCCGTACGTCTCGTTGTTGAACGTGAGCGCGAGATTCAGGATTTCGTGTCGTCTTCACAGTTCCGTGTAACTGCCCACTTTGTCATCAACGGAAAAACGTTTACCGCAGAGCTGCCAAAACGATTTGATACCGAGGATGAAGCGCGTGCATTTCTTGAGCAATGTAAAGGGGCCACCTTTTCGGTGAAGGGGCTGGAGACAAAACCCGCCCGCAAAACCCCCTCTGCCCCTTTCACAACATCTACCCTGCAGCAGGAAGCAAGTAGAAAACTTGGTTACTCGCTCTCTCGAACGATGAAGCTTGCGCAGGATTTGTATGAGCAGGGCTTAATCACGTACATGCGGACAGATTCCGTGAATCTCTCCGAACTAGCGATTGACGGTGCTCGGGCAGAAGTTCTCACGGCCTACGGAAACGACTACAGCAATCCGAGAAATTACCAGACGAAGGTTGCTAGTGCTCAGGAGGCTCACGAAGCCATTCGTCCAACGGACTTTTCGCGTAAGTCTGCCGGTGAAACGGACGCCCATCGTAAACTGTACGACCTGATATGGAAACGCTCCATCGCCTCTCAGATGGCGGATGCAAAACTTGAACGAACAACTGCTCAGATAGCTATCTCGACAGTGTCGGACGTTCTCATTGCCACTGGTGAAGTGCTCATTTTTGATGGATTCCTTAAAGTCTACATGGAGTCGTCGGACGAAGAGCAGCAGGATGACGACACGTCAAAAATGTTGCCTCCGTTAACACCGGGCATGATTCTTGCTTGTCAGAACGTGCGTGCCCAAGAGCGGTATGCCCGTCCACCAGCACGGTATACGGAAGCCTCACTCGTAAAGAAGCTCGAGGAACTTGGTATCGGCCGACCATCAACATATGCTCCAACCATTTCAACGATTCAGAACCGCGGCTATGTGGTGAAGGAAGATCGTGATGGACGCACACGTGAGGTTCGTTCCCTCATCCTTGAGGCAGAGTCGATTCAGCGTGTTGTTGAAGTTGAAAACACTGGTGCTGAACGGAACAAACTGTTTCCGACGGATATCGGATCGGTCGTGACAGACTTCCTTACGAAACACTTTGATGCAATCCTCGACTACGGCTTTACTGCCAGCGTTGAGAAACAATTCGATGAAATCGCACAGGGCCACCTGAAGTGGTCCGAAATGATTCGTGAGTTCTACGAACCTTTCCAGCAAGACCTACAGAAGACGTCAGAGACAGCTGAGCGCCAAAGTGGTGAGCGCTTGCTTGGGAAAGACCCCAAAACTGGCAAGAATGTCTACGTTCGTCTCGCTCGATACGGTCCTATTGTGCAAATCGGAGATGCCGATGATGAGGACAAGAAACAAAAGGGTCTCGCATCGACAATGTCGATTGCCACGGTAACACTTGACGAAGTACTGGAGCTCTTTAAGTTCCCTCGCACCATCGGCATGTTTGAAGGTTCGCCCATGGACGTGAAACTTGGTCGATTTGGACCGTACATTGACCATGCCGGAGCGTTCTACTCATTGGCCAAGACGGACGATCCGTATTCAATTGACGAAGCCCGTGGAATTGAAGTAATTGTTGCACGTCGACAAAACATCGCCGAACGCACGTTAAAAACGTTTGACGAGGATCCGTCAGTCAAGATCATGAAGGGCCGTTGGGGTGCCTACATCGTTGTTGGCAAACAGAACGTGCGTATTCCCAAGGGAACGGACTATACGGCACTCACGCTTGAAGAGTGTTTACAATTAGCAGCTCAACAAGCACCTGCTGCCAAAAAATCATCGCGTAAAAAAGCTGATGATGAGTCCGACACGACAGAGACCACGAAGAAGGCAGCGAAGAAGACTGCCGCGAAAAAGACTGCAGCAAAGAAGACTGCAGCAAAGAAAACTGCCGCGAAAAAGACTGCAGCAAAAAAATCTCCTGAGAAGCCCTCGTGAAGAAGTATCTCGTGACCATGGCCGTGTTCCTGGCCGTTGTCACGGCAGCTCTTGCCGTCGTTCCCGTTACCGGACCGACACTTGTTTGTGAGGGATCATGGCCAGTTCTGCTGCAGAGTCCGTCCGGTTATCCATCGTATCGATGGAACACTGGAGCGACAACCGATAACATTCTGATCACGGCACCGGGCACGTATACGGTGGTCATTCGTCGTGCAGATGGCAGTCGTGACTCTGGATCTATTACGGTACGAGAACATCCAAAACCACGACCACGAATTGGTAATCCTATTGAATACCTCTGCGAGGGAGAAGTAGCGTGGTTACGTGCGCCGCTTGGATACCGGAGCTATACGTGGAACACAGGTGCAAGTGGGCCTGAGATCCAGATTTCGACTCCAGGTTATTACCGCGTCTATGTAACCGATTCCGTTGGATGTCGCGCCTGGAGTGATAGTATTCGCGTTGTTGTCGTCCAAAAGGCCCGATCTCGAATTGAGGGCATGTCGTCAATCTGTACAGGATCAACAACCATTCATGAAGTTGTAGATGCTCCGCCGGGTTCAACGTTTGAATGGACAGCACTCGGAGGAACGATCCTCCGTGGGCGAACGTCACGCGACGTACGAACACAGTGGCAAGGTTCAGGACGACTCGACGTGCGTATACGAACACAGCGCCCGGACGGTGGAACATGCGATACAACCATTGGCATCGTCATTCGAGCTGGGACGCGTCTACAACCCGAAATCACAACATCGTCAACGATGATCTGCAGTGGCGAAGCGGCCACACTCAGTGTGCGCAGTGGGTATGCCACGTACCGTTGGAATACTGGTGCATCAAGTGCATCAATTACCGTTACCACTGCTGGCAAGTATTGGTGCGATGTTATGGACTCGAGTGCTTGTACGGGGACGAGTGACACGATTACGATCATCCAAGCTGCATCACCAAGAGTCGGAGTAACTGGCCCACGTTCAATCTGTGCTGGCGATAGAGCACTACTCGTTGGCACAACATCAACGAACAATATTGTTGCATGGCGATGGAATACCGGCGAAACAACAGCTGCCATTACAGTGACGCAGACCGGAACGTATACCGTTATCGGCTCCACCGTAAATGGTTGTACGGACACGGCCCGTTTTGTCCTACTGTCAACAGCAGTAGCAACAATTGAAACTGTCGGCACAGTATCATACGACACGATACCCGTGGGTGTCCGTCGATTAAAAGCCTTTACGATCAAAAACATTACGAGTGATACCATTCGTGTGCTCGGCACTCGTCTCGTATCAGGTACAACAGAACTGATACGTACCGTTCCTGACTTACCGGCTGACGTAGAGCCAGACAGTGTTCTTTCGTTTGTCGTGTCGTGGCTCCCAACAAAAGCTGGACATATGGTTGAGTCATTTGCTCTTGACATCCAGACGCGTCGGTGTCTCATTTCACCGATTGTTGAACTTAATGGATATGCAACAGACGACTCAGTTCCTCCTGATACAAACGATCCCGATCCTCCAGACACAACGGATCCCGATCCACCGGACACGACCGATCCAGACCCACCGGATACAACTGATCCAGGCTGTGATACAACTGATCCTGGCAATCCATGCGACACCGTCGCACCTGGTCGTGTTGACACGGTAGATGTTCGACTTGTCCTCCCAGATACAGTCGTGGCGGCTGGTGACCACCTTTCCTACAACATCGGTCTCAGTGCATCACTCCGTGACACTGTTGATCTGGACATTACCATGTCGTGGGATGCCTCGGTTTGGCATGTTGACTCAGCTGCCAATGGAGTGATCGTACATTCAGAGGTAGAAGGTTGGCAACGAACGATGCGATTACGATGGAGGGACGTCGACCTTTCAACTCCACGAACATTACAGCTTCATGGGCGCACCATGTTACGATCCACAATCCGCACGGAACTCAGTGTTGATGCGATGGAAGTGACCGGTCATAACGTATATCGCACACATATCGACGAAGGATCAATCACACTTACGTCGTGTTGGATTGCAGGCCGAGTGCTCAGATTCCAACCTGTTGGGACGTACGTGGTCTATAATCAACTCGGTGAAGAATTACGTCGATACCCCGCACATACGCTGAGGGAGATCAACGACATTCTTGTTGATCTCCCTTCAGGTTCGTACTTCATTGTGCATATGACAACGACGTCATCAACATCGGCAGGTGTTGTTGTGACGCGTTAGGTTCGGCTGAGCCTTACTTTACGAACAACATTTCGCGATATCCCGGAAGTGGCCAGTGATCATGAGCGACAATACGTTCAAGAGCGTCTGCAGCAACACGAACGTCATTCATGGCAGGCAATACATTATCACGCATGTGACGCGATTTCGCATGAACGTCATCGCCACCGAGCTCAGCATTAGCCGCACCCAGACGTTCCAAAGCATCACTTAACGAGTCGATTGTAGTGGCAAGAGATGAAGCCGTTCGATCAACCGCCCGCGATGGAATATTGATTCCGGAAACTTCCCGCAGGAATGACAGTGCTCCTGGAAGAATCTGTGTGCGCGCCATCCATTCTGTTGTTTCGCCTTCGATGTTCACCGTTTTGAAGTACTGGTCGAACATGACTTCTTGACGTGCTTCGAGTTCGCGATCGGTTAGAACATTTGCCTTTGAGAACAACTTCGTATTCTTCGTGTCCATGAGACGTTCGATGGCGTCAACGGCTGTTGGCAATGAGAGTAATCCGCGCTTTTCTGCCTCCTTGTGCCATTTCGACGAGTATCCATCTCCGTTAAACACAATACGGCCGTGGTGACTGTACACATCTTTCAAGACGTCAACAAGTGCCGCATCAAACGCCACCTTCTTCTTCGTCTTCGCTTCGATCTTTCCAGCTAAGTCGAGGATCGCTTCTGCTACAATCACATTCAGGACGGTGATTGGGAAACTCACCGACTGTGAAGATCCAACTGCTCTGAATTCGAACTTATTACCAGTAAAGGCAAAGGGTGACGTTCTGTTCCGATCACCTGCATGACGCGGGAGTGGTGGTAATACTGGTGAACCGAGTCCAAGAAGTCCCGCCTTACGTGAGGCTGTTCCCTTTCCACTGACGATGCGCTCAAAGATTTCCGTCAGTTCATCACCGAGGAAGATTGACATGATGGCAGGTGGAGCTTCATTTGCACCAAGGCGATGATCATTAGATGCCGATGCAACACATGTTCGCAACAGGTCCTGATGTTCGTCAACTGCTTTAATCACGGCTGCGCAGAAGAACAGGAATAACATATTCGTCTGAGGCGTATCTCCTGGTTCAAGCAGATTTAGTCCAGTGTCAGTAGCTACTGACCAGTTCACGTGTTTGCCGGAACCATTGATGCCGGCAAAGGGCTTTTCATGGAGCAGACAAACAAGGCCATACTTCCGAGCAGTATTCCTCAGTACCTGCATCACGAGTTGCTGATGGTCAGCAGCCACGTTACTTTGCTCGAAAATTGGAGCAACTTCATATTGACCCGGTGCCACCTCGTTGTGACGCGTTTTAATCGGAATTCCCAGGGCATACAACTGATGCTCGGCATCTGTCATAAACGTGAGAATTCTTTCAGGAATTGATCCGAAATAGTGATCCTCAAGTTCCTGTCCACGTGGAGGGCGCGCACCAAAAAGTGTGCGTCCACACAGCATAAGATCCGGGCGACGGTAGAAGAACTCTTCGTCGATGAGGAAATACTCTTGCTCAGCTCCTACGGTACTGGAAACCTTCGTGACATCGTTTATCCCAAAGAGTCCAAGAGCCTTCATCGAAGCCGAATGAAGTGTCTCCATCGATCTCAAGAGTGGTGTCTTATGGTCAAGTGCCTCTCCTGTCCACGATGCAAACGCCGTGGGAATACATAACGTAGCTCCGTTACCATGTCGCATGATAAATGCTGGCGACGTTGGATCCCAAGCCGTATAACCGCGTGCTTCGAACGTCGCACGGAGTCCACCACTTGGAAACGAAGATGCATCTGGTTCACCCTGAATGAGTTCCTTGCCACTGAATTGAGAGATGGCCGTACCATCACTCGTTGGCATAACAAAGCTCTCATGTTTTTCGGCAGTCAATCCAGTCAGTGGCTGGAACCAGTGCGTGTAGTGTGTAGCCCCCTTCTCCATTGCCCACGTCTTCATCGCGAGTGCTACCGTGTCGGCTATCGCTGGATCAACAGCCGCACCACGCTCCATCGTAGCCTGTAATGAGCGCCAAACAGGTTTACTGAGCCGCTGACGCAGCTCTTCGGTTGTTAACACATCGCTGGCAAAAACATCGGTCACAACGTCGGACGGACTGGGCGTCTTGACGCCTTCGAGTCGCCAGTTACGTGCGGCTGTCGTTACTTCGTATTCGTACATTGTCGGCTCCGCTGGGTTGAGTTGGTTGGGTTGCAGTGTTGTTATGAAGTGGCTTTAGTCAAGCGAAATGATCGGCGTTTCCTTGTGCGTACTCAAGACGACACTTGTCTGCGTTCGCGTAACACCTTTCCATTGCTGGACGGCAGAGAGCAATTGCTCTAAAGCCGATGTATTTTTGACGCGCACCTTGAGTAGATGTGAGGCCGTTCCAGTAATGGCATGGCATTCAAGTATCTCTTTTCGGGCGCGACACTGGCGACGGAACGAGTCGTAATTCGCACTCGATTCGATGTCAACGAATAAGAAGGCTGCAACATCAAGCCCACATATCACAGCGTCAACAACGGCGTGATATCCACGAATGGTGCCGGCCTCTTCCATTCTCTTCACATGATCACTCACGGTTGGAACAGACGATCCTACACGTTCGGCGATCTCACTCAAACTCAGGCGAGCATCGTCCTGAAGCAGGGTGAGGATTTGTCGGTCGAGGTCTTTCATTTTACGATCGTAATGTTCAACGGCCACAAACTTAACGAACGTAAAGCAAACAGCGAGCACACCTATGGTTCGTGACATACTTGTCTGGGTCGGCCGAACTCTTGTTGCCGTACCAATCGGCATGATTCTCGTTGTTGCGCTGTTCCGGATCGTCCCACCAGCCATTACGCCGCTCATGATCTATCGTCTTGTAAACGCTCCGTTTACAGGACATTCCTTCACGGTTAATCATCGGTGGGTGTCGTACGATGAGATATCGCCGGACGTTTTTCGGGCACTGATAACAAGCGAGGATAAAAAGTTTTTAAGCCACGGTGGTGTTGACTGGCAATCCGTTGAGCGGGCAAAAAAAGTAAACGTTTCACGCGTTCGTCGCGGCAAACTCCCACTCGGAGCGAGTACGATCACGATGCAAACAGCGAAGAATGTATTCCTGCTTCCTTTTCGCACGATGGTGCGCAAGGCCGCAGAGGTTGTTTTCACCTACATGATCGAAGTACTTTGGGGTAAAAAGCGCATTCTCGAAGTCTACGTCAACATGATAGAATGGGGTGACGGCATCTATGGTATCGAGTCTGCGGCGCAAACATACTTTCAGAAATCAGCCAAGGAATTAACACGTCGTGAAGCTGCTCTATTGGCTGCTGTTGTCCCAAATCCACGGCGTTTTTCTGCGGCACAACCATCACCGTACGTACGACGGCGAGCATCAACCATTGCCGCAGGACTAGGTGGACGAAAGATTCCGAAGTAGTGTGACGGCCGCCGCCATATCCTCCGGCAACTCAGTTGTAAACTCCAGCCACTCACGTGTCTTCGGGTGCCGGAAACCAAGAGTTCGTGCGTGTAGTGCCTGACGATGAATCAGCTTGAGAACACGTTCACCTTCACGTCGATAGAGTGTATGGAGAGCACTTAATGCAGCCTCACGTCCTCCATAATCGGGGTCACCGATAATCGAATGGCGGTGATGTGAGAGGTGGACTCGAATCTGATGTGTTCGTCCGGTACGTAATGAGCAAGCAACAAGAGAGGCAAATGGATAGCGCTCAAGCGTTGTCACCTCGGTTGCAGCATACTTCCCGCCCTTACGCACGATTGACATCAATCGACGGTCCTTTGGACTTCTCCCAATGTCACCTTCAATACATCGGAAGTCATCAGCTACGACACCCCACACCAGCGCTACGTATTGCCGACTTGTTGTACGTGCGGCAAACTGCTCGGCAAGGCCAAAGGTTGTCTCATAGTTTTTAGCTACTACCATGACGCCGCTTGTATCGATGTCAAGACGATGAACAATTCCTGGCCGTATCGCCGACGAGCCGAAGATAGCTGACTCGTCTTCAGACAGTTCGTCATCATCACGCTGATCGTCCTGACCATTCTCATCAGGCAGCATATCGTCAGCATCTTCTGCGTCTGATGCCCCTTCTGCCCCCTTACCCTCACCGTCGGCCCAGGACTCGCGTCGGCGCAATACATCGATTGGCTCACGATGACCAACATGCCAAAGTATAGCGTTGACAAGTGTGCCATCTCTATTACCGATACCTGGATGTGTTGGCATACCGGCCGGTTTATTTACAACAATAAGATCATCATCCTCGAACAAAATCTCGAGAGGTAGAGGCTGAGGGATGAGCTGAAGTGGTGGGCGGCGCATCACCACAACCTTTATCACGTCGCCTGGTTTAATGCGGTAGTTTGCTTTGGATGGCAAACCATTCACGGTTACAGACTGTCGTTCAATTGCCTTTTGAACACGCGTCCGTGTAGCATGCATTATCGAATGTGTCAGGAAGGCATCTAGCCGCTCTGCGAACTGACGTGCTGGAATGACAAATTCGTAGACGTGCTCAACACGCTCCGAACCTCCGTCATCATTCTGCTGTTCGTTCGGCTTCATCGTGACGTTCTCGCACGTCGTGTGGGAGCTTTCGGCTCGTCAGGATCAACAGGACAATACCTACCGACACACAGGCATCCGCTACGTTAAAAACAGGGAAGTGAGTATATGTTTCACCAAACCATGTGATATCGGGAATATCGACCTGGATAAAATCTACAACCTTACCATAAAAAAGGGCCTCTTCACCGTAGAATACTCCATAGAAGGCTCGATCAATCAGGTTGCCGACGGCACCACCGAGGACTAGTGCGACTGCTGTTTGTACCGACCAATGTGCTGTTGCGAGGCGTCGTAAATACCAAATGAGAAAACCAACGATGGCGAATGTTGCCAACGTCAGGATGATCTTTCCAGCGCCAAAGGAAATACCAAAGGCCATACCTGGATTCTCAACGAAGGTGCACCGAACAACATCGCCGAGCAAGGGAAAACTCTCTCCGAGATACATCCCTTCCCACGACATTCCGGCAAACGAAAACCCCTTTACTGCAACCTTCGTCACCTGATCGAGGACAACGAGAACTGCAGCGAGAAGAAAAAATCGTTGGGATCCTGGGCGTGGATCTTTCACGCCATCACCGTCACTTCAGTGCATCCGGATTTTTCGCAACAATCTTATCAACTCCGTCCTCTGGACAACGTTGATGAATCTTGTACGAGGCCGAAAGTGTGGTGATTGGTACTGCAAGCAGACGTTCCTTGGCTATCAGAATACCGCACATACGACAGATGCCATACGTCTTTTCCGTGATGCGTAACAACGCCTCATCGAGCTTACGTAGGTAATCCTGAATACGCGTGATCTGCGCATACGTCTTTTCTTTTTCGACGGCTTCCGAACCTTGTTCGGCCATGTGCATCGAATAGATCGCAGACTCTTCGGCCATCTCACTATTCGTAAGATCTTCAAGGCGTTCCTTTAACATGCGAAGCTCTTCCAAGGCATCTTCCTTGGCACGCTCGATGTTCTCTTTAAACGCGTTAAGATCCTTCTCCGAATACTTGAGCCCTGCTTTAGGAGCAACAGGCATTTGAGGCTTGTTACTGCGAGCAGCGGGAGGGGGCGGAGGGGGCGGCACGGCCTTCACACGAGGGGCCGGTGCGGGTGTGGAAACAGAAGCTGCTCCGGCAGCTTTCACCGCCGGAGCAGCATTACCTGATCCGGAAGACTTCGAAGACTTCTTTGTCGTCACGTTCCTACTTGATGCTGACTTGAACTTATCGGAGCTGGTGTGCTCCGCACTCTTGTTCGACGTTGGGACCTTGGGCGAACCCGAGGGAACCCGCGAAGTTTCGGTTGTCGTTCCGGGCCGAGAAGCCTTAGTTGGCTGCTTTACGCTGCTTTTTTTTTTGCAGCGGGAGCGGCCTTCTTAGCGGCTTTCTTGGCGGCCTTCTTGGCTGCCTTCTTCGCAGGCTTGCGAGCGGCCTTCGGGGCTGCCTTCTTGGCTGCCTTCTTTGCCGGACGCTTAGCGGCCGCTTTCTTTGCGACGCGCTTTACGGCTTTCTTAGCCGTCTTCTTTGCTGCTGCCTTCTTCGCGGCTTTTTTCGCCGGCTTCTTTGCAGCTTTCTTGGCCGCTTTTTTTGCAGCTGCCATAGAACGTACCTCCAATGAGTAAATGAAAACGCGTGTACCCTTCGGTACACCATCTTCTGCACACGTTGTTGCGGTCTATGTCCGCTCGACGTGTACGCTGACGTTCCGCCCGTTGATCTCGAGATCGGTTCCTAAGGAACCGTCCCCCCGCTCGAGCGTATCGGCCAGCGTTTCCATTGCAATGTACGCCCGCATGTTCGAGATGGCGTCGGCCGTTTCATCATCCGCTGAGAAGCGAATTACGATACGGTCCGTCACATCAAACCCCGAATCCTTGCGGATCTTTTGGAGTCGACTCACGAACTCTCGTGCAAGCCCTTCGTGAAGCAGTGCATCATCCAGGTCTGTATCAAGTGCAACCGTTAAACCATGTTCGGTTGCTACTAACCAGCCCTCAATGTCCTCGCTAACAATTTCAACATCTTCGAAGTCGATTTGCATCGTTTCCGAACCGATGTCGAGTGCAAGAACGGATGACTGCTCCAGGCGTCGCACCTGTTCGCTCGTCAATGTTTTGATCGCCTGCGCCACATTCTGCGTTTTACCACCGTACTTCCGGCCGATGACCTTGAAGTTTGGTTTTGCGCTTCGTCGGACAATGTTGGTGTCATCGCTGACATATTCGATTGCCTTGACGTTGATCTCTTCGATCACAATGTCTTCTACACTCTGAATATTCCGGCGCATTGCCGGACCGTCAACAGGTAGAAGAATTCGACGCAGTGGTTGGCGCGTTTTGATCTTCGCTTTTTCTCTCAAGGAACGCGCAAGGAAGACAATTGTCTGTGCTTGCATCATGCGATGTTCGAGATCATGATCAATCAACGATGCATCACACGATTGCAATATACTACAATGAACACTCAATTGTTCACAATCTGTTGCAACTCTGAGGAAAATTTCTTCTGAAAGAAATGGTGCAACGGGTGCAATGAGTGATGCAACTGTTTTGATCACCGTATGAAGAGTCTGGAATGCAGCAAGTTTATCTGCATCCATTTCACCTTTCCAGAACCGACGGCGATTACGACGAACGTACCAGTTTGATACGTCGTCGATGACAAAGTCTTGAACAACACGACATGCTCGGGTGATGTCGTAGTCATCCATTGATGTTGTGTATTCGGATAGAACAGAGTTGAGTCTCGACAGAATCCAGCGATCGATCTCTGGCCGTTCAGCCGCAGGAATACTAGGCTCAGCACCGGTATAACCGTCAACACCAGCATACAGCGCAAAGAACTCGTACGTGTTCACGTACGATCGGAAAAAATCTGCGATGACGGTTTTCGCGATATCGTCTTCGTTGAAGTTCTTGGTTTTCCACACTGGCGACGATGTCATGAGATACCATCGTATTGCATCAGCGCCGTACTTGTCAAAGAGAGCAAACGGGTCTACCGTGTTGCCACGCGACTTCGACATTTTTTGTCCGGACTTGTCGAGAACGAGATCGTTCACGACAACATTTTTATAGGCCGGAGTGTTAAACAACGCCGTAGCGATGTTGTGTAATGTGTAAAACCATCCGCGCGTTTGGTCAATTCCCTCAGCGATGAAGTCTGCCGGAAATGACTTCTCAAAGAGTTCTACGTTTTCGAATGGATAGTGGAATTGTGCGAATGGCATCGATCCACTATCAAACCAAACGTCGATGACTTCCTTGGTGCGCCGATACGTGTGTCCATTACGTTCAAAGACAATTCGATCGACAAAAGGCCGATGGAGGTCGACGTCCTTTCCAGATGCTGCTACAGGTATTCGATTGCCATTATCGTCCTCGTACAAACCCTCGAGAAGTTCAGCAATACTTCCCACGGCAAACATGTCGGAGCCATCTTCACTCACCCAGATTGGCAGCGGTGTTCCCCAATACCGATCGCGTGAGAGTGACCATTCCTTCACGTCCTCGAGCCAGTTACCAAACCGCCCCTCACCTATCTCCGGGGGATGCCAGGAGATGGTCTTATTCAGGTCTACAAGTTGTGTTCGATATGCTGGTGACGTGATAAACCAGCTGTCACGAGCGTAGTAGATAACAGGATTGTCGGTTCTCCAGCAATGTGGATAACTGTGGAGATAGTCAAAACTTGCGCGATAGACCTTACCGGCAATCTTTAACATCTTAACGATGTCTCGATCGGCACCGGTCTCCTTGTGTTCAGGTGAATACACAAAGGTCTTGACGGTTCTACCGGCAAACTCACGGATCTCATCCGTAAACCGCCCATTGGGTGTTACGGGCTGAGGCACCGGAAGGTGGAATCGTTTGGACATTTCAAAGTCATCTTGTCCGAATGCAGGAGCAAGATGGACAACTCCGGAGCCGTCTTCCGTCGTAACAAACTCACCGGGTAAGATGGAGAAGACGTTGGGATATGTTGCCTGATCGATGCTTACGTCATCGAAGATGCGCTCATAGGTAGTTCCAACAAGGTCTGAACCTAGGCACCGTTCAACGATGACGTACTCGCCATCGAGGATGGAGAGGCGTGATTCAGCCAGGAGGAGTCGCTCCGTTGTGGTTGTTTCACCGACGGTTCGTGTGTTATCCACAACAACGTAGGACACGTCTGGTCCAACTGCCAAAGCCACATTCGCAAACAGTGTCCAAGGTGTTGTCGTCCAGACAATTATCGACGCCCCTTCTGCCCCTTTCACCTTTGTCGACGTTAATCGAAGTTTGAGGTAAACATTGGGATCTTGGACGTCTTTATAGTTCAGCGACAGTTCGTGGGACGAAAGGGGTGTACCAAGTGTGGGAGATTGAGGTACAACCTTGTAACCTTTGTAAATGTAGCCCTTGTCGAAGAACGTCTTTAAGGCCCACCACACACTTTCGATATACTCATTCGAGCATGTGATGTAGGCAGCATCCATGTCGAGCCAGTAGCCCATACGCGACGTCAGAGTTCTCCACCCTTCGGGCATCGCGATGTTACGATCGACCATAGCCCGGCATGCTGCATTGAAGACGTCGACGCCTAATGTCTCGATCTGCGACTTATCCGTTAGACCGAGTTCTTTTTCGACGGCCAGCTCTACTGGCAATCCGTGAGTATCCCAGCCAGCCTGTCGCCGAACTGAGAAGCCACGCATTGTCTTGTATCGACAGATGGAGTCCTTGATTGTTCGAGCCAGCACATGATGAATTCCCGGCTTTCCGTTAACGGTTGGCGGCCCTTCATAAAATGTGAAGCTGGGTTTGTTATCATCCGAAGTGATAACGCGGTCAATGACACCACTCGTCGACCAATAGTCGAGAATGCGGAGTTCATGCGCAGCGTAAGAGAAGTCATCCGGCAGCTTGCCGAATGTCGTAGGTCGAGATGGTGATTCCATGTTTCTACAAAAGTACGGAGACAATGGTATCAGACCGAGGTGAGGGGTAGGACAATACTGAACGTAGTCCCCTTTCCGACGGCACTATCCACACTAATTGTGCCATTATGCATATCGATGATCCACTTTACGATGGATAGTCCGAGGCCAGTTCCATGAACATCGCTCGAACGAGATTGATCAACACGGAAAAACCGATCAAAGATCTTAGGCAGCATATCTGCGGGGATTCCAATTCCTGTATCGGTAACCGTCAGCATCGCGCTTCCATCTCGCGCCATTAGGTCAACACGAACCATTCCTCCGTGTTCTGTGTACTTGACGGCATTCTCAACGACGTTTAACACAGCTTGATGTAGTCGTACTTTGTCGCCCGGAACGATGATACCTGGTTCTATGTCGGACTCAATCGTAATGTGATGACGATCTGCGAGAATGACCATATCATCACAGACATCCTCAACGAGTGTACTGAATCGCACCGGCTGTGTATTAACCTGTTCATGTCCAGTGTCTGCACGAGATAACTCGAGTAGTCCAGTCACAACCGTATTCAGTCGTTCAACTTCTTCAAGACACGACGTTATGGTCTCTCGATAGGCATCTTGTGACATGGGCCGTCGTAAGGCCAGCTCCAATTCTCCCATCAGGATTGCAAGCGGAGTTCGGAGTTCATGTGACGCATCACCCGTAAACTGACGGATCCTGCCGAAGGAGGTTTCCAAACGCGCAATCATGTCGTTCAGAGTCTCCGTTAACCGTGCGAGTTCATCATTCGTTTGTGGGTCCGGCAAACGGAGACTCAGATTTTGCGCCGTTATGGTACGTGCCGACTTTGTGATTTCGTCGACTGGCCGTAGTGAACGTCGGGCAAGAAAGTATCCTGCTACAATAGAAATGAGCAGGGTGACCGGTAAGGACCAGACCATGAGGCTAAACAGCTGACGTAACGTTGCATCCACCTCACTCGCCGGATACGCAGCAGCGATTTCCGCCGTTGAGCCTTTGTAGACGAGCAGACGGTACCGCACACCACGAATGGTGTAATACGTGATCATTCGATCGTCCGTCAGCACTGCACCTTGTGCCGTCCACACGTCAGACGATGGCAGCGAGTCAACACCTAGATTATCTGACCTCCAAACGATTCCCTTTCGAGCGTCTCGTACTTGAATGAGATAGGCACTCCCATCAAGTAACATGTGTTCGTAGACGGCACTCCAAACGGGATCCTGCGTGGTAATATCGGCAATCAATGGTGGGACAGGTCCGACAAAATCTCGAAGACTTCGACGTTCAAGAAACTCGAAGGCATCACGAGGAGATACGGGCGGACGAGATTCACGCCGTGGAGGTGTTAACGACCGTTTTCCTTGGCGTAATTGTGATCGGATAACGGCTTCGAGAGAAACGGCGGCACGCGTTAGCGAGGCATCAAGATTGGCATAGAGTTCCGTCCGCACGGTAAACCACGCAATGGCACCAAAGGCAGCTATCGTCAAGATGACGAGGGAACTGTAGAGAAGTGTCAGGCGTGCGCGGAGCGATAATCGCATGGTTCAAAACTAGGACGGGATGTGGCAGTCTCCTACTCCTATATTTGCGCCATGTCCATTTCGTCGCGCCCCATTGGCGTGTTTGACTCAGGAATCGGCGGTCTGAGCGTCCTCAAGCACCTGTTGCTGTCCCTACCCAACGAGCGATTCGTCTACCTCGGTGATACGGCACGCGTTCCGTACGGTAACAAGTCGGCCGAAACTGTTCGCACCTATGCGCGCCAATGTGCGGCATTCTTGTTACGACATGATGTTCGTGCCATCGTCGTAGCGTGTAATACAGTGTCCGCTGTTGCACTCGATGTGTTGCGGGACGAATGTCCCGTGCCCGTAATCGGAGTGATAGAACCTGCTGCACGTGAGGCCGTCGCTGCCACCCGAAACTCTCATATCGGCGTGATTGGTACAAGGGCCACAATTTCGTCGAACTCGTATACAAAGGCCATCACACGTCTTGCATCCGAGAGAGCCGTCATGGTCCACGCACAACCGTGCCCGTTGTTCGTTCCACTCGTTGAAGAGGGATGGCTGGAATCACCAGTGACACGACTTGTTGCCGACGAATATCTACGTCCACTCGTAGCAAATGGGATTGATACACTTGTGCTAGGCTGTACACACTATCCCCTGCTCACGCCAATGTTGTCGTCGATGCTGCCAGATGTTGCGCTTATCGACTGTGGTGCTTGTACGACAGCCGAAACGGCGAAGATTCTCGGAATCCAAATGGAATCGACGTCAATGCAGGCTGCAGCCTCGCGGACATTATTCTACGTGACCGATGCGTCACCAAACTTTTCGCTCCTCGCACGTCAGTTCCT
This sequence comes from Ignavibacteria bacterium UBA2333, assembly GCA_002344895.1. Taxonomy (GTDB): domain Bacteria; phylum Bacteroidota; class Ignavibacteria; order Kapaibacteriales; family Kapaibacteriaceae; genus UBA2333. The sequence goes on along the minus strand of DDUR01000034.1, from coordinate 140,082 downwards.
TGGCATTGTTGTGAATGACCCTGTAACGGTCGACATCGACCAGATGCGGACATCGTCATGAAGTTTCTCCTCTATGTTCTTGGTCGTATTCACTATGCCCTATGGGTTCTGGCTGGCGTTGTGGTCGTCACCTTTTTTATTCGCCCTCCAGGTGACCCTGCACGTGTCCTGCTTGGCCAACATGCTGATTCTGTGTCGGTAGCCGCTATGCGCGAACAACTTGGCCTAGATCGGCCACTCTACGAACAGCTCTTTCTCTACGGAAAGAACATCGTGACCGATGGAGACCTGGGAAGATCAATTGTCACACGGCGACCCGTAACTGAGATTATATCAGAACGGCTTCCTGCAACGGTATTACTTGCCAGTGCGTCAATGGCAATTGCCATCCTGGGAGGGATTGCACTCGGTCTTGTAGCAACGATTCGGCCGAATTCGTGGATCGACACTGCATCAATGTCAACAAGTTTACTAGGCATTTCCTTGCCATCCTTCGTTGTCGGCTTGCTGTTTATCCTAGTCTTTGGTGTTACCCTGGAGTGGTTTCCGAACAGCGGATACATTGATCGTGGATGGCAGTATCTCACGTTGCCCCTGATAACACTTGCTATTCGACCCATGAGCATCATCGCCCGTGTTACACGGTCAAGTATGCTTGATGTACTCGGTCAGGATTATGTCCGAACCGCTCGAGCGAAAGGACTGTCGATGCCCACCGTGTACGTCCGCCACGCACTCCGTAATGCACTCAACCCGGTCGTTACAACAATTTCAGCGTGGTTCGCTGGACTGCTTGCAGGAACATACTTTATCGAGTTTGTCTTTAACTGGCCGGGAATCGGATATGCGTCGTTCACGGCAATAACACAACTTGATTATCCAGTGATTCAGGGAACGGTACTCTTGACAGCCGTCATTTTCGTTGTCACAAACGTCGTGGCAGATATTATCTACTCCATCCTTGATCCACGGATTCGACTGCGATGACAAAGGCCCCATCACAACCAACATCGTTGCAACATGGCGAGAGCCTTGGGGCACTTACGTGGCGACGACTGCGGAAGAATCGTGGTGCTACCATCGGCCTTGCCGTTTTGGTACTTATGATCCTGCTAGCGTTGTCTGCGCCACTTATTACACCGTTTGATCCTGCAACACAGATTCTGGAATACACGGTGAAGCCTGCAGGATTTCGAGGAAATGTGTTGTTAAAGAAGAATCCGTCGATCCCAGATCGCCCTACGATCGTTGCCGTTTCTAACTTCCGCCAGATTGGTGATAGTATACACTATACAGACCCTGCCGGTGAGGCCTATGTCATTCCGGTGTCATCATTGTTTGGCACATCCGCTAACGACTGGCATAAAGAACCGCTGTTTGTGTTGGGAACTGATGCTTTTGGCCGAGACATGTTTACCCGACTTATCTACGGGATGCGAGTCTCGTTGTCGGTCGGTCTCATAGCGGAGAGTATCGCTCTTGTTATTGGCATTATCCTCGGCTCGTTAGCAGGATATTTTCGTGGATGGGTTGACGATGGTGTGATGTGGCTTGTTAACGTCGTTGCTGCTTTCCCGACGATTCTGCTCATCATTGCGTTCAGTGTAATTCTCGGCAAAGGGTACTGGCAGACGTTCGTGGCCATTGGAGTGAGCTCTTGGGTTGACATAGCCCGAATTGTGCGTGGTCAGTTCTTCAGTATTCGAGAACAAGAATACATCGAGGCAACACGTGCACTTGGATACGGTAATGTGCGCACGATACTACGTCACATGTTACCGAATGCAATGGGGCCAATTGTTGTCATTTCTACGGCAGGATTTGCAACAGCTATTATCGCTGAGGCGTCCTTGAGCTTTATTGGACTCGGTGTCCAACCGCCCACAGCATCGTGGGGACAGATGATCAAGGATGGATATGGATACCTTGCAGTTGGCACGAATTGGGGTATGACCGTTTTCCCCTGCCTTGTGATGGCAATCGCCGTCTTTGCCCTTAATCTTTTTGGTGACGGTCTTCGCGACGCTCTTGATCCGCGCACAACACAACGATGATCGACGAGATACTCTCGAAGGGAAAGTTCCCAAACGTCCTACTTGTCTTTGGCGAGGAAGAGTACCTCGTTGACGATGCATGTCGAAAACTCTTCGACGCCGCCGTCGCTCTTGATACAACGGGCATGAATTCGGACATGGTCGACGGTGAAGGTATGTCGCTTGACGCTGTACTTACACTTGCACGATCGTTTCCGATGATGTCAGACAAGCGTATTGTCTGGGTTCGGCGTTTTGAAAAGATCAGCGGAGCAAAAGATAAAAAGGGCAACGATTTAATGGCGACGTATCTCAAAGATCCGCCAGCCTCGACGTTTTTATTGCTCTCTGCATCATATCCGTCACTTGACGGAATCAGTACGTCGATTCAAAAAAACTCCGCTACGGCTCAGCGAAAGATCAAATCGCAGAAAGCTCCAATCGGTGCTTTGCTCGCATCAGCAACGTGGATTGAGTTTCCACGCATGCGCGAAATGCAGGTCCGCACATGGATTCGCCGTCGTGCTGAATCCCACGGCATCTCCATTGACGATGCAGCGATTGACTTCCTCGTAGCACGCACGGGGAATGGACTTCGTGAGCTTGATATGGAGTTGAATAAACTCCAGACCTATGCGGGTGAACGTTCTTCTATTACGGTAGATGATGTAACGGATGTTGTTGGCGCTGCACGTGCATGGAACATCTTCGAACTACAAAAAGCGATAGCAAAGGCTGACGCTGCTTCCGCCATTACCATCCTCACAAAGATGATGGAAGCCGAGCGTCAGGAGATGTTTATCATTACGATGCTCACGAGATACTTCCTGTCACTGTATGCACTCATTGATGCACGCAGCTCGTCGGACCGAAATGAAATGGCAAAGGCTGCAGGTATGCCCCCGTTTGCCGTTCCGGATGCGCTTGAAGCTCTTGACAGGCTAGGACCCGCTCGTGTTGAGCGGGCATTGTACGCCATTCAACGTGCCGATGCGACAATCAAGTCGGCTTCAACGGAGGCCGTAATCGTGTTACAGCAGATGTTGGCAGACATTTTTGACGTCGAAGCACGACGATAGCGCAACCGTATCTTTGTCGTAATGCAAAACAACGACGTGAGAAGCCCGGCCTGGTGCGCACAGGAACAACTCGAGGCATACAATGCTAGAGACATCGACAGATTTGTTGCTGTGTATTCAGACGACATTGAACTCATTGATCTCGTGACCGGTGAGACATTCTGTTCAGGCTCAGAGGCGCTTCGGAAACGATATGGACCGATGTTTTCGGAAAAGACGGATCTCTACTGTACACTCGTTACTCGAATTGTCTGTGGAGATGTCGTCTATGACGAAGAGCAGGTTTCAGGCCTCGTTCAAGACACCGTTGTCCATGCCGTAGCCACGTATCTCGTTGTGAACGGCCACATCACGAAGGCATGGTTTGTACGGGAGCGCTCGTGACGATAAACGGTATCTATGCAGACCTGCATTCTCACACAACAAAGTCAGATGGCCTTCTGCAACCTGAAGTTCTGCTTGAAAAGGCAGAACGCGAAGGCATTGAAGTGCTTGCAATAACAGATCATGACAGTGTCGACGCCCATCATGCACTTCGGCACGGCGGATATAACGGCAACGTTCGACTCATTTCGGGAATCGAAGTGTCATGTTATGAGCACGGTCGTGAAATCCATATTCTGGGTTATCATCTTGACATTGATAACGAAGAACTTTTACAACTTGCCATTCACCTGCGCGCCGAGCGCGACCGAAGAGCAATACTCATGGTTGAACGGCTGCAGAATCTTCGTGTGACAATTTCTGTCGACGAAGTAAAGGAAGTTGCTGCCGGAGCACCAATCGGCAGGCCGCATATCGCAAAAGTTCTTGTCCAGCGCGGATTTGTGACCTCGCATCAAAAGGCATTTGATATCTACCTCGATGCAGGGAAACCAGCCTATGTGCCGCGGTCGGTGTTTACCGTCACCGATGCCGTCAACCTCATCCATCGTGCTGGTGGAATTGCCGTGATTGCTCATCCAGCTAAAACGTACTCCGAACCCCGACTTTTTCTCACGCTGCTGGCGGGTGGAATTGATGGAATAGAAGTCTACCATCCATCTCACTGGTACGTAACGCGAGAGTATTATCGAGTTCTCGCTGAACAGCATGAGCTAGTCATCACCGGTGGTTCAGACTATCACGGGAGCAGGGATTATGACGATCGTAATTTCGGGACGTTTGGCATCTCAGCTGAACGAGTAGAACTGCTCGATGTTCGAGCCCAATCATTACGACAACGAGGAGCACAACATGACTCGGAGCAAGGAAACTATCCACATTGATGGATCGGACGTAAACGGCAGTGGTAGAAAGATTGCCATTGTTGCCGCTCGTTGGCACGACGACATTGTTGGAACGCTCGTTGACGGAGCTCTCAATACCTTGTTAGAATTGGGAGTTGAGACCGGCGACATTCTCATCGTTCGTGTGCCGGGATGTTACGAGATTCCCGTCCTCGCTGCCACCTTGGCACGTAGTGGCAAGATTAATGCGGTTATCACACTCGGTGTCGTAATCCGAGGTGAAACCGCACATTTTGAATACGTCGCTGGACCTGTGGCCCACGAGCTCCAAAGAATTGCCGTTGATACGCGTATTCCATGCATCTTCGGAGTCCTTACGACGGAAAACGTTGAACAGGCACGAGAACGTGCCGGAGGGGCCCATGGGCACAAGGGTCGCGAAGCTGCTATTGCTGCTCTTGAGACGCTCGATGCACTTGAACGGACACACGTACGACTACATCGTTTTTAACACCGACTATTTCTGCCCATGTGTTCGCGAACAGTACTGACATTCGTCGTTGCCGTATACGTCGTTATGGGAGGTGAGGTCCTCTCATCTCAACAAGTGCGACTCTCAGACTGGGAAACGTATTCCTCAATGCGCACCGTTCGCGGTGCGGATATCGATTCGCGGGGTAGAATTTGGTGCGCCACGTCTGGCGGCGTCTTTATCTATGACGTAGCCACCGGCGAACAGCAACAGATTCGCAATATCGGTGCTCTCACAACTCTCGATGTTACCGCCGTTCTTTGCGATCGTGAGCGCAAGAAGATCTACGTTGGATGTGGCGACGGGTCGGTGGACATTGTCGATGAAGACCTCACCTGGAAAAACGTCGGTGATATTCGACGAGCGTCGCAGTATCCTCGACGCGGTGTTACATCGTTTGCACTGGAAAACAATGTACTCTACATCGCTACACAGTTTGGACTCGTCACTTTTGACGTCGTGCGCGAAGTGTTTATCGAGACCGTTGACAGAATGTCGACACTCGAAGAAAAGACCGCCGTGCAAGGTGTTACAATTCTCCGAGATACAGTATGGTTAGCTACGGATGGCGGTGTGACCTGTGCACCGTTATCTGTACCAACATTGCGGCAGCCGTCGGTGTGGCGGTTATTTGGTACGTCAGCGGGACTTCCAAAGTCGGCTGCCGAAAGAATTGTGTCAAATGGCCAGTCTGTATTTGTCGCTTCTGGAACGCGGTTGTTACGTTTTGTGGATACGGGATTTGTTGAAGCAACCGCTGCATCCGATAGTATACGAGGTTTATCAACGACAAACGGAACCGTTGTAGCCTCAACACTCTCAAGAATCTACACCACCGACGGTACGGTTATCGTTGGATATGAGGGCGAACTTCGTGGCCATACGACGGTATCGCATGATGGTCGTATTCTGACCATTGCCTTTGTCGTGAATCGCTCGATTACGTTAATCGACGGCGCACGCGTTACGCCTATTGAAATCACCTCTCCGATTTCAAACCAGTTTGCACATCTGACGGTTGATAGTCGCGGTCATCTGTGGGCAGCAACTGATGTCGACCCGCCTCGAACGGGTGTCGGTGTGGCCATATGGGATGGCACGTCGTGGATAAATCACACTGGTCTCGACCCGAATGCAACGATGAATGCTAATGCCATTTACCGTGTTAACGCACTACGTGATGGCAGTGTTTGGTTAGGGTCATGGGGCAAAGGGGGCTTTCGAGCAACGTATGATGAACGCGACAGTATTGTCTTCAGCAAAATCGACAAATCGACATCGTCAATTGAAGGCATTTCTGCGGACCCGAACTTTATCCTTGTTGGAGACGCAGCCATGGATAGGAATGGTACCGTCTTCCTTGTGAACGAAGAGGCTGCTGATCGAGCCCTTGTTCGCACCGGTGGCACCAACCAACCAACATGGTCAAACTGCACGGACACACGTGCAAACAAATTTCGAGCACTGGCAATTGATAACATTGGCACGAAGTGGCTGGCTGGACCAGCAGGGAACGGTGTCTTGGCAATTAATGATCGGAACACGGACGATCGTTCAGATGACATCTGCCAAAATCTTCGATCAAGTACAACGAACCTTCCTGATAATGCCGTATCTGCCATAAAGGTTGACAAAACGGGGGCTATTTGGCTCGGGACAGCACGTGGTGTAGCAGTCATCTCGTCGCCAGGTTCACTATCGACAACGACAGTTCCCTTTGTTCGACGAATTACGTCGTTGACAACCGTCGCCGTGAATGACCTTGTTGTGGATGCCTTGAACTACAAATGGGTTGCTACAAACGTGGGAGTCTTCGTACTGAACGAGGACGGAACGGAAGTGTTAACAACAATCTCGACGTCGAATTCGCCGATTCTCGACAATAACATTCGGTCAATAGCTATCGACGATAACAGTGGCCGTGTCTATCTCGGTACGTCTATTGGTCTCTTCTCGGCACGTACACAAAGCATTCGGCCATCCGAAGAGTTTGCCCTTTCCGTCTATCCTCAACCGTTCCGTCCGGCTTCCGATGGCGAAGTTGTTATCGACGGTCTTGCACCCGATGCAGACGTACGAATTATGACTGCGAGTGGAGAACTTTTGACGGCCCTACAAGTTCGTGGCCGTCAGGTACTCTGGAATGGCCGTGACACTCAGAATCGCCTGGTGCCCCCAGGTGTCTACATCATCCAATCGTCAAGTGCCGCAACAGGAGCATCTACGTCAGGCAAGATTGTTGTGACGCGCTGACCCATATCTTTGCGGCCTCGATTCACCGTACTGTTCCAACGACATGAACATCCACATCACAGCCGACGGCAAGAAGCTCGTTACGGTCATTCCAGGCGACGGCGTCGGCCCGGAATGCGTTGATTCCGCCATTAAGATCATCGAGGCCACCGGTGCTCCCATCGCATGGGAAGTCCGTCACGCCGGCGAAAGGGTCTTTAAACAGGGAATCGCTTCTGGCGTGCCGCAGGAAACGATTGACTCGATTTCCAAGACGCGCGTTGTCTTAAAAGGTCCGCTCGGAACGCCTGTAGGTTACGGCGAAAAGAGTGCCAACGTTACCCTTCGAAAACTGTTTGAGACCTTCGGCAATATCCGTCCCGTTCGTGAATTGCCTGGTGTTCCTACACCCTACAGTGGTCGTAAACTCGACCTCGTCGTTGTCCGCGAAAACGTTGAAGACCTCTATGCCGGTATAGAGCACATGCAGACGCCTGGTGTGGCTCAGTGCCTGAAGCTCATTTCTCGCAAAGGCTGTGAAAAGGTCGTGCGCCTGGCATTTGAGTTTGCACGTGCCGAAGGGCGCACGAAGGTGCACTGCGCGACAAAGTCGAATATTATGAAGATGACGGAAGGATTACTCAAGCGCACCTTTGAGGATATCTCAAAAGAGTATCCGGACATCGAAGCCAATCACATCATCATCGACAATTGCGCACACCAGCTCGTTAAAAAACCAGAACAGTTCGACGTAATTGTCACGACGAACATGAATGGCGATATCATGAGCGACCTTACATCGGCACTCGTCGGTGGTCTCGGTTTTGCGCCTTCAGCAAACATTGGTAGCGAAGTCGCCATCTTCGAGGCGGTACACGGAAGTGCTCCGAAGTATGCCGGCAAGAACAACATCAACCCAACGGCCGTCATTCTGTCAGCCGTGATGATGTTGCGCCACCTCGGTGAGTTCGATGCTGCAGCTACAATTGAAAATGCCGTAATGGTAACGTGGGAAGAAGGCAAGTTCCGTACGCGCGACGTTGTTGGTGACGAGCTCGCATGTACAACCACAGAATACACGGATGCAGTGATTTCTAACTTTGGTAAGTCGTCAGCAGCGTATTCGATCCGCGACGTTAAACCGATTACCTTGCCGACATTTTCGGCTGAACGTGACATTGTTAAGGTCAGCTCACGCCGCGTTGCCGGCGTCGACATCTTTGTTGAAACAGCTCTTGGTCCAATCGATCTCGGCACAACCATCGAGCGTTTGACAGCCGGATCTGCCGCTACCTTAAAAATGATCTCCAATCGCGGAACGCGCGTCTATCCTCCAACGGGCACGATTACGGACTGTATTGACCAATATCGCTGTCGGTTTATGAAGGCCGAAGGTAATCTCACTGACGCTGAGATACTTGACCTCATGAGCAAGATTGCTACCGAGATTCAGTGGGCTCACATTGAAAAACTGCAGGAGTTTGATGGTGCTGCCGGTTGGACAAAGGCCCAAGGAGAAGACTGATTTCAGTACGTCTGAACGTTTGATGCGCTGGCAGTTTTCCTGAAACCTCGTATATTGCAGTTCCTCCTGCGGAAGTGGCGAAATTGGCAGACGCACCATCTTGAGGGGGTGGCGCTCGTAAGGGCGTAGGGGTTCAAGTCCCCTCTTCCGCACGCAGAAACGCAAAAGGGGCCGTCCATTTGGACGGCCCCTTTTTCTTTTTCAAGATGAAGATCTCTATACCTGCTGAACTCATAGACGAAGTTCACGCGAGCATCACAACGTTTTTATGGGTAGAAACGTACTCCGATTGCAGCATCCAGCGCTACACCGAAACCAGGTGCAACACCGATGTTTGGTCCGAGCTCAAGGAATATCTCAAGAGGGGTGCGTTTCGGGATAACATTGATGCCAACAATGGCACGAACACCAATTCCGAACTCTCCTTCATCGCGGTAATAGAACACGTCGCGTTTACCGCGTTTATACCAAACTCCATAACCTTCGCGCCCAAAACCAAATCCCAGACCTGGACCTGCATACATTTTGACAACTTGTGATTGGAAGGCATCAAAGTGCCATAAGTAGTCAACTTGGATCCGAGGTGCACCGAAGTACGATGCCCCGAGGCCAAAAACAAGCGCGTTCTCGTTGTTTGTCCAGTATTTGGCTGTTAAGCCGAGCGGATCTCCAAGAATAATGCCGAAGCCAAACTCCTTGCCCTTTGGACCTTGCGCAAGAGTGGTTAACGGGCTTATCAGGAAAAGAGCTGTTACGACTGCCATGAGTCGTCGAACTGAACATGTCATGGTGTGTCTCCCCACAATGTCCGGAATGAATAAAAATGTTACGTAGTCGTGGCGAATCCCTGAAGTTGTTTTGCGTGAGGTGGCCGACTCCCCTCTTGCATCGGTCTCGTCCAAAAAAATGCGATCGGCCGTCATCGCCGTTTCCATTGATGTCGGCCGATCGATTGGCAGGGAGACGGATGCCGTTTTCTGGGGGATTTGGCGTTTGTCCGTCAGCGCTTCTTCAGCTTAAAGGCATTCTTTAAGCGCGCGCGAATCACGTCGCGCAAGGAGACGTCGAGCGGGTCAAGAATGTTCCCGTCAACGTTAAACAGTAGTCGTGCAGAGAACTCAAGGTCAACCGTTGTTGATGTCGACTCGGTTACCGTAAGTGCGGGGTCAAAACCCACCCAGAGATTCTCGGTACGGTCGTCCGTTAACGTGAAGGCACGTGTTTCACCTTCTGCATAGACCGTTCCATCAACGATGAGGGTAATACGATCTGGGAAGGCAAATGGACCAAATACCGGGTCGGCAGCATACTGCGCTGCCTCACTACCCGAGAATTTGTGCTTCTCGAGCTTCATTCTCTCATACGTGCCCGTTGGGATTGCCGAGGCAAAGACGGTTGTCACGGTGTCGTTGTCAATCGTCAATACGGCTGGACCGATCTTGACATCCTTCCCACCGTTCGACGTGTCATCATTTGTCCGGTGGAGCTTGATACGCGAAAGCAGGATTCGCACCTTGTCAACACGAACGGAATCGATGAGCCTTCCACCTTCGGTACGTGGCGAATCTGGTCGGATGGCCGACGGTGCTGCTGTGGTCGACGTCATACGGGCCGTCATCGTCATTGTCGGTTCGGACGACGGATCGGTGCTCTCAGAACAACCTGCGATTGCAAGTGCCACGGCTACGATTGCCGCTAGATGTTTGATGTTCATGGTGTCTCCTCCCACGATATGTAATTGTTACCGAGTTCCGCGAATGGCTTAGCGCCCATTTCCGCGGGCTTTGATTGAGAATTTCAGACGTCCACGAAGGACATACCGTGCATCGTCGTCATCGGGGTCGATAACACGACCGCGAACACGGAACGACTTGAGTGCGTTAAAGTCGAGAAGTAGTCCTTCCCCGCCATCTTCAGCAATCTCTACGTATGGATCAATGTTAATCCACAGGTTCGCCGTTTCGTCATCGGAGAGTGTAAAGGTTTTTTCTGTCGAGTCTGCCCAATAGCGTCCTTCGACGATGATTGTCACGCGACGCGGTTCACAGAAGTCCGAAAAGACCGTGTCACTCGCATACACACCGGCTTCGTCTGATGAGAACTTGTGCATTTCAAGTTTGATCTTCTCGTACCGCCCTTTTGGCAATGGTGCCGAGAGAACGGGTGTTGTCGAGTCGTCATCAAATGTTAGAACCAGTGGACCACCCTTTACATCACAGCCACCTGTTGTGGTGTCATGTTTTGAAACGTGGAGTTTCACGCGTGAGACGAGAATACGAACACGATCGATGCGAACAGAGTCGATACGGCGTTTACCTTCAGCCTTGTATCCGCAATCGTCGTCATCCCATTCTTCATCGTCATCATCGTCGTCGTCATCGCAGTCGCGTTGTGGTGAGTCGCAGTTCGACACAACACGAACGCGCAGGTCGCCCCGCACGTCACCTTTCGGTGTAACAACTGGCTCCATTGTTCCTGCGCAACCTGCAGCAAGAAGGGCAAGAGTGACGAAGAGGGCTGAAAAGGTGAGCTTCATGGTAGGTGATTCCAATGTGGTGGTTAGGATTGGATGTTCCCTTCGACGACTCATCGAGCGTCATGTTCCCACTGTGGAAACCTTTTGTCAAACTACCGCGCCAGCACTGTACGCGCAGCCTCAGCGCCATGCCAGAGAGCGTTCTCAAGTGCCGGTGCCGCGTCATTGTCTGTGTGCGCAAATACGATTCGTCCTTCACCCAACGAAGCCGCTAACGCAGCTTCACTATGTGATCCTGGTGTTGGTACGACGATGCTATGACCCCAAGCCCAGCAATACACGGTTTCGACCGACGCTCGTTGCTCATCGGTTCGTGTCGACAAAAATCTATCAACGATTTCGGCAGCTCTGCGAGCAAAGAGTTCTTCGTTCTGCAGCTGGCCGCGCATCCATTGTTCCATAGGTACAAAGAGTGAGCATATATTTTTTGAGTATGACGTAGAAGGAACGGCCGAGGGATTCACAACATCGGTTTCAAATTCACTTCGAAGGTTCCATGTATCATAAATATCGCGTTCGACAAGTGGCTTTGACGATGCGACATGAAGTGTCATATATGGAGCATACTCTAACGATCTACAAGCTGCTGCGCGCTGAGGACTACAATCGGTTAACAAACGTGGTATCTGAAACTTCGGAACTGCCATGATAACGTCGGCAGCAACGATCTTATGAACACGTCCCTGATCATCGACGGCATCAACCCATACCCCTTCTGCCCCTTGACCAACTCGGGCTACGAGCATGTTTGTGCGTACATCCTTCAACTTTGAAGCGACACCCTGTGTGAGCCGTGCCATCCCACCAGGGAAGGTCTGACGTCCACCACCAAATTCGGGACCGAACTCCGACACATAGAAATTTTGCAAACAATAAACATTAGTTCGGGAGATGTTCCCTCCCATCGACGAACGTGAATACGATTCAATGATCGTGCGAAGTGTTGGTGACCGATACTGCGCCAGCCACTTATCGACCGGTTGGTCAAGCTGGTTACGTTGCGTGGTGTCGGCGGTCTTCAGAGGATAGACTGGTAGAGCATCACCGAGTGCAAGAAGGTCATCGCGAAACCTCATCATTCCGTCGCGGTCGCTCTCATTGCGAATCACTCTACGTAGTGTGGCATCTGACCAGAGATTCCGAACAACTTCACCTTCACCGAAGTCATAACCGTCATCTGGACAAGGGACGGGTTCGATGGCGGCATACGACAACATCCTCCGAACTTCTTCCGTTGACTCAACGAAATACACACTTCCAAGTGGGACAGATCCACCGAGAATGTCGGCACTCACGGCAGCCCCGCCAGCGCGAGGCTCACTATCTAGTACGATAACACCACGACCAGCCGATTCGAGGTCTATCGCTGCCATGAGACCTGACGGGCCAGCACCTACAACAATGACATCGGTCCTGTATGTGAGGTCAGGGGGCGGAAGGGGCGCACCATCGCGCAGATACGCATGTGCCGTGGCGAATTTCTGTCCGTCGTATGTACGCCGCGACGACGAACGAACGGGCCGAATCTCTGATGGCTTACGTGTACACGACTCCAAGGATGCCGAAAAAACGGCACCGGAGGCGAGAATGATTGTCTTAAGAAAGGAGCGGCGATGTGCCACGCTGACGCTACTTTATGACGGTGAACGGTACCACGGTGCGAGCACCATTGACGGTGATTGCACAAAGGTACGACCCGCTTGCCGTCACTGAGATCGGTAGACGTACCGAACCTGGATCAACAGCTCCATGCCAAACCCGCTCAACAAAACGTCCAGTTCCATCATAGATATCCACCTTCGCCATGGCAGGTGTGGTCTGTGACCATTCAATCCATGCTACATCCGTAACGGGATTCGGTGCAAGTCGAACGTGTACAGGCACCCTACCCTCGTAGGCATCAACAGATGAAACAGTCTTCTTGATTACTCCAAGTGGCAAGATGTTTTCGTTCGGTGATAGATCGAACACGGACTTCGTCTCGTCCGGTGAACCACCAAACCAGTTTTCGAGAATGTCGGCATAGACGGTTCGATAGTCATACTGATAAACAAGATCACCATTACTATCGAAATTGGTCAAATCCGGTGACTGACCAAACACACCAGCGTTTACGCCGTTACCGAAGACAAATTGAATACTTGACGTTCCGTGGTCTGTGCCGCGCGAACCGTTTTCGTATGGTCGACGTCCAAACTCCGAAACTGTCATTCCAACTACTCGATCAGCAAATCCTTGTGCGAGTGCGTCCTGCATAAACTGGCCAATGCCCGTTGACAAAGCATTCAGAAGGAATGGATGAAGTCCGGTGAGATCATCATTCTGTTGCTGAACGTGTGTGTCAAAGCCACCCATGTAGACCATGTAGACCTTTGATTTCAGGCCACCAGAAATCAGTCGTGCCACGAGCTGCATTTGTCGCACAAATCCATTCGTGGCATACTGGAGCGTATTTCGGCCCTTGTCAAACGCTTCTTTTACGACAGACGAATATCTGTCGGACTGTTCAGCTACGAGTCGGACAAAGTTGAATTCCCGTTCATAGGCAGTATCTCCAGGCATTGCTTCAAGATCCGGAGATAGTCCTTGTCCCAACTGAAAGAACTTGTCAGGATCGGTCAATGCGATTCCAACGTCACCTTTTGGACTTTGCAACAACATTGACAATGAACCACCAATCTGCACTGCTGTTGGATGATCGGGCAACGTAGCAGGAAAATCCGGTAGATGATCAGCGAAATACCGACCAAGCCACCCATCAATCAAGCGGCGATCTGGATCTGACGTATTAAAGCCGCTTAACCAAATGTCGGTGCTACGGAAGTGTGAAAGATTAGGATTCTCATAGCCGATTCCTTGAACAACAGCCAAGCGCCCATCATCGAACATGCGTCGAAGATTATATGCTCCAGCTGGATCGAGTGCTGGATGGAAGTACAGCCTTCCGGGAACAACCGGTACTGCTAGTTGTTTTTGAACAGCAATGGCAGGGCGGATTGCATAGTATTGGTCATCATCAACTGGAATGATCGTGTTCAGACCATCGTTGCCACCAAAGAGCTGAACAACGATGAGAATGTTATCATCTCCAGCTTGAACGAGTCCATCCAGATCTTTCGGCGAAAAGGCCTTGAGTGGAACTCCACCGAGGATTTGTGTGCCAACGGCTGCTGCGGCTGTGCTTTGTATGAAGGTGCGTCGTTTCATGAAGGTTCCTCTGCGAAGTTCGTCAGCAAAGCTGGAAATCCGGTGCACGGAAAATTGCGCCAAGCACATCACGCAGGGCGCGGGCTGCGGCTTCTTCATTCCCTGCTACCTGCGCCCATGTGTAGTTGAGCTGGCGCTCCGTCTGCGACAAGATGGTGAGGTAGTTTTCTCGGCGAGCCTGAGAAACAGGTACTGGTAAGAAGTGGGTTAGAACCGCATCGAGGAAGGCGTCTTTTGACGATGTGTCAAAGGATGAGAAGAGATTATAGAGGTTTGCATTCGACATTACCTTTGAGAGCATGTCCGATGCTAATTGTCGGCGAACAGGATACGTGTTCGTGCTAATCCATGATCGATATCCAGGCCAACCAGCGACAGTTGGCGGGTCAAGCACGGTTTGATCCATTCGTGTTAACCATTCCGCTGCAGTTGGCACATTCACACCGAGCTGCCGTTCAAGTCCACATACGAACTCAAGCGGCGTCTTGATCTGAACACCACGATTTGCTGCATCAAAAAAGTGTGCACTGGTGAAGATTGCCTTCATGAGTGCTCGAATGTTAAAATCAGCTTCGCGGAATATTCGTGCTACATCGGAAATGAACTCAGCGTCTCCATCAACGGGTGACGAATAGACGTAGAATCGATAGAACTTCTCTGCGATAAATCGACTTACCGCCTCTGGCCGCTGTCGGACGATGATCTTAATGAGTTCATACACTTCCTCCATCTTTACTTGGAATGCAGTGTTGTTGTCCTTCGTCCGTCCAGGAATTGTTACACCGAGGACCGTCTTCGCACCGGTATCATGCGCCGCAGCATCGAACCATGTCTCATAGATCCCTTGCGGTGCTGGTTCGTCATTGTATCGTGACGCCCTCCAACCTGTGAGAACACGTGCTGCTTCACGGACATCACCTTCTGTGTACCAGCCAATGCCGGTTAGGAAGAGCTCCATGAGTTCGCGCGCATAATTCTCATTTGGTTTACCAACCTGATTGAAGTGACCACCCAGGTACCAAACCATGGCATTGTCGACGGTCATCTCCAAGGCGAGATCACGAAGATCGCCCATTCGATTTGTGCGCAATACCTTCATCTGTCGGTAGAGCGTTTGAGGTATACTCACCGTTTCGTCAAACGAAAACTCAGTCGTCCAATGATTAGACCAAAAGAGGACAAGCTTTTCCGTTGCAGTTAGGTCACGCGCCAATTGTCGCACCCACCATCCGCTCAACGACGCATGGTTCGCATACCACGAACTTTCAATCGCATTCCGCGTTTGAAGATCCGCACCAAGTGGGTTTTCCGTCGCAGCATCCACCCATGCTCCGGGAGGATCTGGATGTTGGGTTTCGTTTGGACCTAGTAGTGATTCAACCACCTCGTCGGCCGTCTTGCCAACAAAGGCATTGGCTTGGGCAACAGTAGCTCCTACGCCAAGTCGACGAATGATGTGATGTACGTCGGCAAGAGTGAGTGGTCCCGTGTGTTGTTCGGCACCCACCAGTACCAATCTATCTGTCGGAACGGTCATCGACTCTCGACGTCCGCTCCGAGCAAGCGAGGAAAAAAGTTCGCGTCGGTTCATGGTTCCCTCAGCGGTGTCGTGATCGTCAAGGATACCGTCCGGCAGTAGAATCTGCCTTCAGGCAAGGTATTGTCATACGGTAATTCAGACGGCCCGGTACCAACCACTTCCGTGATCTTCAGTTGAGGGGCCGTTGATCTGAGATAGGACTCAACGGATTTTGCTCGCGCAGATGAAAGCTCCATGTTATGACGAAGTTCTCCCAATCGATCTGTCGATCCGCGAATTGTTGCCGTACTACGTGGTGTTGCAGATGCTGCAACAACACGATTCATCATTTGTCGGTTCTGTTCCGTGATACCTGCCTGGTCGAAGTCAAACACAATCAGACTCAGCCGTGAGACTTCGTAGTTACTTACGGTCTTGATCACCGGGAACGACGTTGAGGCATTAGCACTGGTATCGGCCGTTACCACCTGAAGGTCAGCTCGTAGTCTGTCCCTCTCTTGAAGCATTGGCCCAATCTTCTCGGTGAGTGTTTGTGTTAAAGTAAACTTGACCGATTCTGGAGGGGCCCCTTGTGCCCCTTGACGATCAAGTTCCTGTGCTTCTCTGCTCACAACCATGTCCCACTGGTTGGCCAGTGCAGGATTCTCTGTTGAAACGGAAAACGTATGCTCAGTAACAATTGGCACGTATTCCTTAAACCGGGTATGGACAACGGGAGCGAGTAACGCTGACGTCGCTGACGAGAGTTCAACACGACGATTCTCTTCAATGCCCTCAAGGTAACGATCACTCGTAGGGAACGTTGGTTTATCAACCGTACGAATGACAAATCGAGAACGTGGAAGATTCCATCGCTGCGCAATACGGTCTACGACGGCTTCGGCTCTCCGACGTGCCAGGTCATCACGTTGACGGATATCTTCACGACCATCGGTTGTACCTGTCACTATCAAAACAGCTGAAGGATTGTCTGCCATTCTCTTACCGATAATATCAAACATGCGATAATATATCGGCAGTGTCTTTTTTGGAAGATTTACCTCCGAGAAAGTCGCTGTGTTCTCTGTTGTAACGTACTTGTTCGGCAAGGTTGCAGACGCACTATCAAAGAAGACGTACGGAAGCAGAGGATACGTTTGCGTAACAACGGTCTCACGTATTTCCAGCGGAGTTGTGGACACGCTTGTAATAACAACCGGTGGCACCGGAAGTGGGTCCGGCGTGATCGTCACAATCGGTGGCGGAGTTGTATCACGTTCACGTGGAGGTTCCGGGGGCAACGCTGGAGGCTCGGCTTCATCTCCACCAAAACGATACCGTAGCTGAATACCCCCAGAAATCATCGACTGTTTCCAGGAATCCGTTGATATCAAGGAATTGAGACCTAGGCGATATCCAACTTCTGGACATAACTCGAGGTTTGCGCCAAGTGGTAAAACACCACCGATTGCACCACCAACACCATATGCCGTACCAAGTCCTACAATCTCTCCTGATCCCGTTGTTCGAGTTTTACGATCGTTCGGAAAAAGTACGCTCTCTGGGGATACGATTCGTTCTGTCTGTGAATAGGTACCATCGACAATGGCATTGCCTGCGTCAAACGAAGCGCGAATGTAGACGGGGATCTCGGCAAATGGGCGCGAACGAAGACCGAGTTCAACGGCGACATAACCTAGAGAGCTCGTAAAGGTATGTTCGCGTTGGAGTGGTACGTAGGAGTTGGTCGTTGGATCAAGAACCTCAAAGTTGTCGTTCGATGGTTCTACAAGGGTAGCCGGGCGAAGTGAATACACAATAGCGGCCGTAGCTTCTAGTACGTCACCTAGCAACGCATACTCTCCCGTCAGACCTGCAAACAGTCCAGCGGACGTACCATCTCGGAACGTCCCACAGTCTGTACTGCCGGGAATAATGGAGATTGTTGATGTGTTCATAACGTGGAGGTAACCACCCTTCACGCCGATGGACGAACGTTGTGCTGACGCCTGTGTCCACGACAGTATTCCTGCGGTGACCAACATTAGAAGTGCAAATCGTCTCATTCTGCCTCGTTGTGGTGAGCGAGGAATCCGCTACATCATCAGTCGTTACACGTACACCTAGATCGCTGTCGAACGAGTACAGATCGTGACAACAACTACAAGGCGAAAAGCATCTTCGTGATGTCGGCCCATCTCGCAACGGCAAGAATACGAAAGCCAAAGTACGTACCGAAACCAATGAGGGTTAGTCCTGAAACCTGTTGAATCCTTCGTAAGAATACAGGTGTCATCTTATCACGATAATGAAGCACAAGACGCACAAGCGTAAAGAGCCATAAGACATTACCAGCACCAAAACCGACGGCAAAGGCCATGTCACTCGTTGTATCGGATGCATACAGTTCAAGGTTCTGCACCGACGTTGTCATGGCAGCCAGGGCGGGAATGAATGTCGGATTAGCAAGATTCGCGATGGCAAAACCGACGCCTACAAAAAATGGACCGTGCGATTGGAACCATGCAAGTGGCCCCTTGCGTCCCGATTTGAGCGGAACATCTTCATCCGTTACCGGACGCTCACGAAACATGACGATACCAAACACGATCATCGCAACAACGATGACGAGTTGAAGAATAATCGTGACGAGTGGATTACCCTGTTCGACGGAATCAAGTGCATTAACGACGGCAGACGTCGCAAGCATGGCGAGGGCGCAATAGACAAGATCAAAGAGCCCGGCTCCGATTGATAACTTCATCGCAGCACCCCAACCCTGGCGCATACCAGTCCGAATTGCAGCCATACCAATTGGTCCTGGCGGGATTGCCAAAACGAATCCGATGACGGTGCCGAGAAGAATTGCGACGATCATGACGGGTTCAAATGTACGACAATGCCCTATCTTCGGCAGGTAACACTACAGCAGACAAGCGTAAGGACAGAGAGGAAGAATGGAAGTGTCGCAGGGGGCAAAGGGGGCTCGTTTACTCCCAACTCTAGGTCTTGTGACCACAACAACACTCGTTGTGGGAGGAGTCATCGGCTCCGGAATATTTCGTAATCCGTCAGCCATGGCAGGATTCCTGCACTCGCCGGAACTGCTTCTGGGTGTTTGGATTCTCGCAGGACTCGTGACAATGTTCGGCGCATTGACGAACGCCGAGGTGGCAGGTCTGATTCCGGCTACTGGCGGACAGTACCATTATTTCCGCGTGATGTATGGTGACTTTATGGCCTTCCTGTACGGATGGGCACTCTTCGCCGTCATTCAATCGGGCTCGATTGCCAGTATCACCTTTGTTTTTGCCGAATACTTCAATAGTGTGATTCCCTTGTGGGAGCTTGACGCATCGATATCGGAATCATGGAGTATTGCACTTCCCTTTGCCACACTGTACCCCCTGAAACAGATCGGCATCAAACTCCTGACGTTTGCAACGGTGTTTGTGCTGACGATAATCAACGCCATTGGTGTGCGTGAGGGTGGTCGTGTTCAAGTTGTCTTCACAACAGCGAAGGTTGCAGCAATACTCTTTCTCATAGCTGTGGTCTTTACAAGTTCGCAAGGCACACTTACAAACGTAACAGCTCCAAGTGCGATGGCTGTACCCACCGGCACGGCACTACTCTTTGCACTTGCAATGGCAATGAATAAGGCCCTTTGGTCGTATGATGGATGGAATAATCTGACGTATGTCTCGGGTGAAGTTCGTGATCCACAACGAACAATTCCACGTGCCCTCATGATCGGAACTGCGATCTGTGTTGGTGTGTATGCTCTTATCAACGTAGCATATCTCTACATCTTACCAATTGATGCCCTCTCAGGGTCAACATCAGTCGCATCCGACGCAGCACGAATTGTTCTTGGACCCTTTGGTGCGGCCTTTGTCAGTATTGCGGTAATGATCAGCACTGTAGGAACATCGAACGGCACCATTCTCGCGTCATCTCGCGTGTACTATGCAATGGCAAAGGAAAAACGATTCTTTGCTCCAGCAGCGGATGTTCACCCGCGGTTCTCAACGCCAATGACATCCCTCTGGATGCAACTAGCATGGACAACCGTTCTCATCTTCTCGGGAACGTTCGACATGCTAACCGACATGCTCATTTTTGTGAGTTGGGGTTTTTATGCACTTGGCGCGTACGGTGTGTTTATTCTTCGTCGACGTATGCCCGACGCTGTTCGTCCCTACAAGACATGGGGTTATCCTGTAGTACCCATTGTCTTTATCGTGTTTGCCATCACGTTCCTCGTATTCACAATCGTGAGCGACATCAACAATTATCGGAATGGCGACAGTCCGATTATTAATTCGTTGTGGGGACTGATACTCCTAGGGACTGGAGTACCGCTCTATTGGTGGTTCAAAAGAACAGACCGACGCTAATGGACGCATAGGCCTTTTGTTCCTCGCCGTCAGGTCTTCCTACGAGGTTTGTCCACGCATACCGGAACTCGACAAATGGTTGCATTCCGGCTATGTTCATACCAATCCCTGCTGACAACTGAGCACCAAATCTTGTATACGATGGCTCAACCTCAACACCGGGATCTACGAGGTTTAGCAGGATGGATTTGTCACCTTCGGAAATTGTCGTCGAATGATGGACTATTAAAACATCGCCTTGAATGTATGGCTCAAACAAGGAAATGGGCGCACGAAGAGCAAGGCCGACATTGATTGGGACGATGTTTGTCGCAGTCGCAAAACTGAGTCGACGCCCGGTTGAATCTGTAAGATTGAGTGTAAAACTCGGAAAGCGGTGATAGGCAACACCAAACGACAAACTCACAGCATCGTCAAGACCAGCACGACCACGAGCACCAATATGATAACCCAATGACGTTGCGAGTTCATAGGCATTCACAACGTTTGATTCACCGAGGGCGTCATACACGTCAACAAGTGCCGTACTCGGTAATGATGGGCCAACGTCTATTCCGAGACGCAGTCCCTCTGTTTTGTCATGATTGTCCGATGCGAAACCAGTCGTTACCAGTACAGCAAACGAAACAAGCGGAAGTATGAGGCGGCGGTTCATGGTGAGTTCCAATGTACGGGCGCATGGAACGAATATGCATCGTGTTAGTTGCATGACGTTCACACGAACGGTATACGTCGAACCTTCCGACCTATTGGTCGGGATAGCACAACAGAATCCCCTACTTTTGCATCTTCACCAGCAACGTACAATGCCCATGACGAAGCGTATTCTGGCCGTAGCAGCAGCGGCCATGACATTCAATGTCCCGTCGATACACGCTCAGGACAACATCATTCCGCCATCACGATTTGGTCTGCACCTCGGTTTGGGGCTGAACACGCCAAGTGCGTCGGTCCAGACATGGCGTGGTTATCAGCCCATAGACCCAGCATTCGGATTTGCCAACAGAACATCGGCTCGTATGACCGATGGAAGTATGGTACCTGGTCTAGCAGCCAATTTGCTCTTCGGAGTACCATTGACGTCGACGATTCATTTCTCTGGACGTCTAGGGTATAACAATCTGTCAACAGATTTCTCAGGTGTTCAGGATACGTCAACAACATCGGTGACGAGTTCATTTGAATCATCGGTGGCAACTCTTGAGATCACTCCAGCGTTTGAGTTCTACAATCTCATTCGTGGTGTCAACCTTCATCCAATCGTTGGACTTGAGCTTGGTATTCCGCTCAACTCGACATTTTCTCAGACAGTATCGTACCGACAACAGAACTCGAATGGCACTGAGACGGTGGCGTCGAGCGAAGACATTCCGAATACGACAATACGTGCTGCCTTTTTAATCGGCGCTGGATATACATTCCGTATCGACTCGTCCTGGTACGTACAACCGGAACTCACCTATCGTCTACCTCTTACCAACGTCTCAGGTGACGAAGCGTTCTCTCCGTGGAAGGTTGGGCAACTTCGTCTTGGCGTCAATATCTTCTTCGGTTTTTCCGAATCGACATCGACACCAACATCAAGATCGTCATCGCTGAATGCATCAATGGGTCGCATCACTGCTTTCGATCGTGATGGCCGCGAGTATGATGTTCGGGAGCTAACGGTTGAAGATGTACGCTATAACGAGATGTTCCCTCTTGTTCCGTACATGTTTGCCAATGAAGGGCAACCGTCACCCGGCGCCGATTTACAGACCGGCGGTATCGACCCGATGAGTGGTGACTTTATGCCGGAGTCGTTACCTCTTGATGCCGTTGAAGTGAACCGAAACCTGCTGAACGTCATCGGGGCTCGTTTGAAGAAAACACCTCAGGCGACGTTAACGATAACAGGTACTACCGATGGCAAAGAACTCGGTAAAAACGGCGACCGTGATGGTCTCGCGCGTAAACGAGCAGAATGGGCAAAAGCCTATCTCGTCTCTTCCTTTGGCATTGATGCTGACCGCATTGCCGTTCGAACATCATCATCACCGTCACGCCCAAGCTCATCAACAGATCCAGATGGAATTGCCGAAAATCGTCGTGTTGAATTCTCTTCGAATGTACCCGACATTCTCGCGCCAGTCGTGATTACGGCCGACAATCAACGTGTCTCAACACCAGACCTGGTCAACTTCCATCCAGTTGTTGAATCAGAGGATTCGGTATCGACATGGTCCCTGGAGATTCTCCAGGCTGGACGCCCCCTTCGCTCCCTTCAAGGACGTGGTCGACCATCAACAATAGGATGGTCGATTAAACCCAATGACCTTTCCTCACAGCAAGTACCTGTTGATTTCGAGTTTACGGCTCGCACTGCTGGTGGAGACTCAACAACTGTTGTCGGCACAATTCCGGTTGACTACGTCTCAAGTGTCCGCAAGCGCACAGAAAATCTTCCCGACAGAACCGTTGACAAGTACTCGCTGATCCTGTTTGACTTTGACAAAGCAACATTAAACGAGGACAATCAGCGAATCCTTGAAATGATGGTACTGCCGAGCATTCGTGCAAATAGCCGTGTTTCGGTTATCGGATACACGGATCGAATCGGTGGTGACGATTACAACAAAAAACTCTCTGCGGAACGCGCACAGACTGTTCGATTGTTTCTCCAAAGTAGAGCAAAAGACGCTACGTATTCGTCGAGTGGCGTTGGTGAGTCAACGGAGATCTTTCCGAATGCGTCACCAATCGGACGTCAGCTTTCCCGCACCGTTCAAGTCATCGTTGAAACTCCACGACGCTGACGTGAATTCGCACAACCAAGGAAACCTTGTGGACTATCCCTTTCTTTCGCGTATCGACACGCCTGATGACCTCCGGAAATTTCCCGAGACGGATCTCAGGGCGATCTCAGATGACGTACGTGAATACCTCATCGACACGATCACCAAGGTTGGTGGACACTTTGGCGCGGGACTCGGCACCGTCGAGTTAACCGTGGCGTTGCACTATGTGTTCAACACACCACACGATAAAATCGTATGGGATACTGGTCATCAAGCATATCCGCATAAAATTCTTACGGGGCGAAAGGGGCTTCTCCATACAATCCGTCAGAAGGATGGTCTGAGTGGTTTCCTTAAACGCTCAGAGAGTACGTATGATGATTTTGGAGCTGGACACGCCACAACATCTATCAGTGCTGCTCTCGGTATGGCTGCAGCGCGTGATCAACTGAAGCAGGACTATAAGGTTGTCGCTGTTATCGGTGATGGCGCAATGACTGGTGGGCTAGCCTATGAGGCTATGAATAACTGCGGTGTGTTAAAAAGTGACATCCTCGTCGTCCTGAACGACAACAACATGTCAATAGCTCCAAACGTGTGGGCACTCAGTAACTATTTTTCTGAGCTGTTTGCATCCCCTGCCGGACGTCGTCTTCGAGACGGAATCGTCGGTATGACCGAGCGCATGGACAACCTTGGAGACCGAATTCGCTCTCTGGCACATCGGATCGAAGGTGGGATGAAGGCCGTCATAACTCCAGGTATGTTGTTCGAAGCCTTAGGGTTTAAGTACTTCGGACCCGTCAACGGCCATAACACAGCCCAATTAGTAAAAATGTTGCGCGGTATTCGAGAAATGCGAGGCCCGATACTTCTTCACACCATCACACAAAAGGGGAAGGGATATGGGCCGGCCGAACGTGACAAACAATTCTTACATGCCATCGGAAAAGTTGACAAGATTACGGGTAAGGCAGTAGCATCTGCTCCTCCACCAACACCCGCTCCTCCAACGTATCAGAAGGTCTTTGGAGAAGCGCTTGTGGAGATCTGTTCAACCAATCCCAAGGTTGTTGGTATCACGGCAGCTATGCCTGATGGGACAGGCCTTGACATTGTTCAGAAACACTTTCCAGACCGAATCTACGATGTCGGCATTGCAGAGGGTCATGGAGTGACCTTTGCGGCAGGGTTGGCAACTCAGGGTGTTGTCCCGGTTGTCGCTATTTACTCCAGTTTCCTGCAGAGAGCATTTGACCACATCGCCCATGACGTAGCGCTGCAACACCTGCACGTTGTGTTTGCCCTGGATCGTAGTGGGCTCGTAGGTGCCGATGGTCCAACGCATCATGGTGTGCTTGATCTTGGATATCTGAGGCTCATTCAAGGTATGGTTGTGATGGCCCCCAAGGACGAACAGGAACTTCGCGACATGCTTTGGACTGCAATCCACTCCTACACTGCTGGTCCAATCAGTATTCGCTATCCTCGAGGATCTTCTGTCGGTGTTCCGATTCGTCCAATGACGTCGATCGACATAGGGAAGAGTGAAACTTTGCGGCCTGGAAAGGACGTTGCCATTGTCGCCATTGGAAATATGGTTTCAAAAGCCATGGCTGCCGCTGAAATGCTCGAGCGCGACGGTATATCGGCAGAAGTTGTTAACGCACGATTCGTAAAGCCCTTGGACACATCGATGATTGACGACCTTGCTCGTCGAATCGGTCGTATTGTCACGGTGGAAGATGGCCAGCGTCAAGGTGGTTTTGGCTCTGCAGTAGCGGAGTACGTCGTCCAACACCACCGCGGTGTCGATATCCGTATTCATGGTATCGATGATGTATACGTCGACCATGGGACACAGGATGAACTCTATGTCGATGTAGAACTCGATGCCCCTGGAATAGCACGAGTAACGCGAGATTTTTTGGCCGATTCCGTAATGCGATCGGTCATCTCCTGACGATCTCGTATCTTTGCGGCTCTCTTTGATCTCGTAGCTCAGCTGGCTAGAGCATTTGACTTTTAATCAAAGGGTCCTGGGTTCGAGTCCCAGCGAGATCACCAGACGCCGTTCTATCCGCAGGGATTGATCGGCGTTTTGCGTTTTAGATCTCTCTTGTTATAATCCTAATATCAGGTTCGCCAGCCATCCGACCACTCCGCCTCCGATAACTAGAACAGCACTGTTGATCTTTCTGAATCGGATACAGACAAATACTGCTATCAGAAAGATGACAATCGTCGATACGGAAATGATTGACATGCGCGCAAGATCGACAGCAACGAACAACACGAGTATGACACTTGCAATATTCACAGCTGCTAATGCAGATGCGAGTATCGGAGAGGAACGAAGTCGATCGATAAGCGGCGCAATACAGCCGACAAGCAAAAATGATGGCAGGAAGATTCCGATGGTAGCCAAACATGCTGTGTAAGGTCCACCCATCATCCAACCGATAAACGTCGCAGATGAAAACACTGGACCAGGTGTAAACTGGCCCACCGCGATTGCGTCCGTAAGTATCTGGCGCGTAATGAATCCTTTTCCAACAAGTTCTTCATCAAGAAATGCAAAAAGGACGTAGCCGCTTCCATACAGGATGGAACCAACCTTGAGGAAGGTCAAGAACACCGCCGACGGCGACATCAGCATGAGGCCACCTGCTACGATAGGTGTGATAGCTTCTCGAACTCTCAACGTGATAAGCGATCGCGACACCGTAGCGACAATGGCAGTGCCAAAGAGAACAACAATCTCCGGCAGTCCGGCAACCACACCAAGGGCTGCAAGACATGCCCACAGTACAGACGTTCGGTCCTTTATCTGCGTTCGTAAGAGATGCACCATCAAAACAAGTACTACAGCCACAAGGGCTGCTCGAATTCCTCCGATGGCAGGTTGAAGTTGTGGTAATGCACCGTACAGTGCGTATGTATAAGCGACAATCGACGTGATGAGCACAGCAGGCGTAATAAAACAGAACCCTGCGATAAGGAGCCCCTTCCAGCCCCCTTTCTCTAATCCAACGTGCATTGCCATTTCTGTCGAGTTTGGACCCGGCAGCAAATTTGTTATACCGATGAGATCTACAAACCGATCTTCGGTCATCCATCCCCTCTTTACGACGACCTCACTACGCATCATCGCGATATGCGCAGCTGGTCCGCCGAAACCAAAACATCCAAGGTATAGAAAGACCCTTACCAGTTCTTTCTTAGTAACGGTTTGAGTTGAATCCATCAATGACCCTTCTCACTTTGCGTTTTGGCAAGAGAATCATACATCGGCCGACTTGACGCGTCTTCACGAAATCTTCGTTGATTGTTGTCTATGAGTACGAGCCCAACACATCCAAGCATCATCGCCCAGTCTGTTCTCGATTCATGAAGGAAGGTCCAAAGCCCGCTATCCAACATCATCGGGACCTTTGTCGAAACGATCGCAACTACCATGATCGCGATTAATGGCATCGCAAAGGATCGAATCTGCCAACCGAGTAGAATCATCACGCCACATACAATCTCCGTTGTTCCAACAATTGGGCCTAACACTTCGGAAAATGGTAGGCCGATTTTTGCGAACCGTCCGGCTCCGAGTGTATCTGAGAAAAGAAACTTCTGGATACCTTCTGAGACAAACACCGGTCCTACGATACATCGCAGGATCAATCCTTCAATCGATTGTCTCGGCTGTTGGGATGATATTTTGGACATGGTATTGACTTTAGGTTTGTACAGTGTACTTTCGTCATTTGGCGTCACAAGATACTTGAATGAGCGTCAGCGTACGAAGCGCCAAAGACGCTGAATTGAATCGCTGTTCTTCACATACTCACTCTCCAGCGTCGGATCCTTCCTAACTTCGGTGTATGGACACAATAAGACTTGGGATTTCCGGCCGCCGGATCTGGATCATCACCATCTTCGCGGTTCTTGTTAGAGTGTTTGTGGTTGTGGCATCTGGCGACAACATTCATACGATTGAAGACTTCCGGATTGCATCGAACCTCGCCGAAGGTCATGGATTTTCGTTTGACCTCCTTCTGGGCCCAACTGCATACAAAGCACCGGC
Organism: Ignavibacteria bacterium UBA2333; assembly: GCA_002344895.1. GTDB lineage: Bacteria > Bacteroidota > Ignavibacteria > Kapaibacteriales > Kapaibacteriaceae > UBA2333. The sequence continues at coordinate 112,935 of DDUR01000034.1, read as the reverse complement.
CTATCCTGCCGTTCTTGCCGGCATCATGTTAATAGTTGGTGTTTCAGCAACACCGATTGTAACAGCTGTCCTCCAAGCGATTATCGGTGGACTGAGTGTCGTTATGATGCACAGGATCGTCCGCTTACTCACCACATCAGAAACGGCTGCATTGGGTGCAGCTGCACTGTTGGCCCTTCATCCATCGTATATCGTCTACCCGCGTGTACTCGAACCAACGTTGTGGACTGTTGCACTGTCGATGATTGTTTTCCTGGCACTACAGCAGCGGCAGTGGGTACGTGCTGGCATTGTGTCGGGATTGGTCGTTCTCTTTCAGCCCGTTGCTATAGGCGTACTACTTGTATTGGCTGCGATACACCTTCGACGTTCGTGGGGACCAGTCGTTACCATCGTATGCTGCGCTGCTCTTGTTATCCTTCCCTGGACATTACGGAATGCCATTGTCTTTGGCCGTTTCATCCCTGTAAAATCGCCTGTTTGGATGAATGTGTACGAAGGATTTCTCCCGGAGAACTCGGGTCTACAAGAACCCTTTGTTCACGATAGCATCATTACATCGATTGACACGCTACGAAAAAACGTGAACGATGTCGACATGGAGTCGCACTATCGCACCATTGCCACCAAGGCGATATCTGACAATCCGCTGGGTTATGGACAACGTGTACTCAATGCAGCATTGAGACTTTGGTCGTTTCCACCCAGATACGATATGAAGATCACGATCGGATTTTTTATCATTCGCCTGCTACCGGTCGTGTTCCTCATGATACTGACGCTTATAACATTTCGCACAGCATGGAATCTTTACCCTGTACTGATGCGCAGTATCCTCGTAGTATTTCTCGTGGTAACAGCAACCTATGCATTAACCCATGCCGCGAACATCCGATTTAAACTTGATATCGAATGGCTTCAAATTTTAGTCATCGCACTCGGTGCCACTGGTCTTCACAGCTTTGGACAACGACTATCGAATAAACCGTGGATGCATCAAGTTATCGATAGAAAACACCTGCGCTAGCTGATCCTCGGAGAGCAGTCCACGTCGTTTGACAATATCAATCACATTATCTCCCGTTTCAAAAGCTTCCTTGGCCACTGACGCACTTGTTTCGTATCCGAGTATTGGGTTGAGTGCTGTAACGATACCAATGCTACCGAACACCATCTCGCGTGTGCGATCGGCATTGGCAGTAATACCAGTCACACATTTCTCTCGTAATGTATCACAAGCACGTGTGAGTGTACGGAGGGATTCAAACAAACAGTGCGCTATCACCGGCTCCATAACGTTTAGCTGCAGCTGACCTGCTTCAGCGGCAAAACTTACGGTGACGTCGTTTCCGATAACCAGGAAACAGACCTGATTGACAACTTCAGGGATAACGGGATTCACCTTTCCAGGCATGATACTCGAGCCGGGCTGCAGTCTTGGCAGATTAATCTCATTTAAGCCTGTCCGTGGCCCACTTGACAGAAGTCGCAGGTCATTACAGATCTTGGAGAGTTTTACGGCAACTCGCTTTAGGACACCACTGAACTGCACGTATCCGCCAGTATCCCACGTTGCTTCGATCAGATTCTGCGAAAGGACAACGTCGATACCGGAGATTGTACGCAGATGGTCAACGGCTTGCTGAGGATACCCTTCTGGAGCGTTAATACTCGTACCGATTGCCGTTGCACCCAGATTAATCTCAAGCATTAACCGTCGTGCTTCGTCAAGTCGTTTAATATCTTCTCCAACATTTACGGCAAACGCGTCAAACTCTTGCCCCAATGTCATTGGTACTGCATCTTGTAATTGTGTCCTACCCATTTTCAGGACATGAGCAAACTCTGCTCCCTTCGCTGAAAATGAGGCCTGAAGTTCTGCCAAAGCCGTCATTAACGCTTGTGCATCGCGATACAACGACAATCTGAAGGCCGTTGGATAGGCATCATTAGTACTTTGAGAAAGGTTTACGTGATCATTCGGGTGAATCACGTCGTAACGCCCCTTGGCATATCCGAGGATTTCAAGAGCACGATTGGCGATCACCTCGTTTGCGTTCATGTTCGTGGATGTGCCAGCACCTCCCTGGATACTATCAACCGGGAATTGATCATGCAGTCCTCCCGCAATGATGTCATCACAGGCTGAACAAATTGCCGATGCAATCTTGTCATCGAGCACGTCACAATCGCGATTTGCCAATGCAGCAGCCTTCTTTACCATTGCCATCGACGTGATGAACGTTGGTGACGAAGAAATTGCTGTTCCTGTAATGTGAAAATTTTCCAGCGCACGAAGTGTTTGTACACCGTAATACACATTGTCTGGAAGTTCACGTTCGCCAAGAAAGTCGTGCTCGATGCGCATAGAGGTTAGAATGAAAGATGCTGTGCGTAAACAGGAAGGATTGGTTCAACACCGAACTCTCCACGGAGTCTGTCCGCAAAGGGTTTGCGTGCGCTGTCTTCACCATGCGTAAGGATAACCGTCGGTTTGGAGTCGGCCATTGCACCAAACCATGCCGCCAGGTCAGACTGTCCGGCGTGTGCACTCATTCCACCAAGAGTGTGAATCTGTGCCCTCACGTTACGAATCTCACCCATCACACGGATCTCCGGAACACGGTCGACAATTTTTCTTCCGAGCGAACCGTGAGCCTGGAAACCAACAATCATAAAATGGGCATTAGGATTTTCGATGTTGTTACGAATGTGGTGAACGATACGGCCTGCATTACACATACCTGCACCTGCTATGACCATAAATGGTCCGTTTCGTTCATTGAGTTCCTTCGACTCTTCAGCCGTCTCAAGGAACTCAACGTTTCTCCGACGCAGTGGTGAGTTCCCTACCTCGGCCATTCGTGAGCTTTCCTCATCGAGCAGCTCTGAGTGAGCCGCATAAATTTTTGATGCGCCAATTGCCATCGGTGAATCAACAAAAACGGGCATCACGGGAATCCGTCCGGCCAACTGCAGCTTTGTGTAATAGTAGAGTATCTGCTGCGTTCTTCCAATCGCAAAAGCCGGAACAAAAATCTTTCCGTTCTTTGCATGTGCGTCATTCACAATCGCACAGAACTCATCGATGGTTTCCTGCTCGCTTTTGTGATCACGATCGCCATACGTTGATTCGAGTATCACAATGTCAGCACGACGAGGTGGCTCGGGATCCCGGAGATAGGGTAGTTTGGCCGGACCAACGTCGCCACTGAATACAACGATCTTTTCGTTGCCATCAACTAAGATCCGCAACTCAACGCTGGCCGAGCCAAGCATGTGACCGGCTTCATGCCATACGGCCTGTATTCCCTTTGCAACGTCGATTGGTAGGTCGTAATCAACGACTCGAAACTGCGCTAGTGTGCGTTCTACATCTTCCTCGTCGAACATCGGTTGTTCGTTCCGAGGGAGTTTATGACCAAGTCGTTCTGCTCGCCGTTTTCTGCGCTCAAAGTCGCCTTCTTGAATCCTCGCTGCATCGCGGAGGACAAGTTCGGCCATGTCACGTGAGGCATCAGTGGCATAGATAGGACATTTGATCCCTTCACGGCGCAAAAGGGGCAACCTACCGCAGTGGTCAAGGTGAGCATGTGTCAGAACGACTGCGTCAACGCTATTCCGATGAATTCGTCCGGGAATAACATTACGAGCGTCATCATCCTTATCACCCTGGAACATCCCAAAATCAACGAGGACGGTCGCCGCATCCGTTTCCACGAGATAGGCAGAACCTGTAACCTCTCCAGCTGCCCCATAGGGCGTGATTGTTAGCATAACGGCGAACATACGCCTTCGTCGCATTTGGCGAGGCGTCGATGTCGTAGTTTCGTGTCATGACACAGACCACTGAAGAAGGAACCAAGAAGGTTGACTACCGGCTCCTTCGTCGACTCCTTGGCTTCCTGAAGCCGTATCGTTATCATATCCTCGGAGCCGTTCTCCTCACCTTGTCATCGACAATGTTGGGCCCCCTTCGCCCCTTTCTCACCAAAACGGCAATTGACGAGCATATCGTAAAGGGTGACCTAGATGGCCTGTTGTGGTTTGTCGGCCTCATCTTTGGATTTCTGATTCTGCAGGGGCTTACGCAGTATGCCCTTGGACTTGTCCTGACGTGGATTGGCCAGCACGTCCTTCTAGATATTCGTACCGCCCTGTACAAACACGTTCAGTCGTTAGCGTTACGGTATTTCGATACAACGCCCATTGGGCGGATCGTGACGCGCGTTACGTCTGACGTTGAGTCATTAAACGAGTTATTCTCACAGGGTATCGTCAACATGATCGCAGACATCATGACGATTCTCTGGATCCTGTTTTTTATGCTCAACACGAGTGTTGTACTCACGGGCATTACGATTATTATTCTTCCGTTCTTGCTCATTGCATCCTTCATTTTTCGAGCAAAGGTCCGCACTGTATACAATCTGATTCGACGTCAAGTAGCGAGCATGAACTCGTTTATGAACGAGTTTGTCTCGGGGATAGGTGTTGTTCAACTGTTTCGACAAGAGGGGCGCAAAACAAAGGAGTTTGGCGCACTTAATCGCGAACATCGCGATCTACAAGATCGTTCGATTTTCTACTATGCAACGTTTTACCCCATTGTAGAACTCCTCAGCATGGTTGCCATTTGTACTGTTTTGTACTATACGGCCGGACACATGCTATCAGGTGAGATCACGATAGGAATCGTGGTGATGTTCTTTCAATACACGGAAATGTTCTTCAGACCGATTCGGGATCTTAGCGAGCGATACAATACTCTCCAGAGCTCCGTTGTTGCATCGGAACGGATCTTCCAGCTTCTCGATACGTCGACGACTGTACCGGACACACCACATGCCAAGGTACTCTCTTCGTTTCAGGAAGGAATCAGTTTTCGAAACGTTCACTTTGCGTATGACGGCACAACACCAGTCCTGAAGGGTGTCTCGTTCGACGTACGAAAAGGTGAAACCGTTGCTCTCGTAGGAGCCACAGGGGCAGGCAAGAGCTCCATCATCAATCTCGTCAGCAGGTTCTACGAGTTTCAGCAGGGAGACATCCTCATCGATGGGCACTCCATTCGAGACTGGCAACAGCGCTCTATTCGACGTCGTATGGCCGTTGTACTCCAGGATGTGTTTTTGTTCTCGCGTTCCGTAAAGGACAACATCACACTCGGAAGACCGGAGATTACCGATGAACACGTGATTGCAGCCGCAAAGGCTCTTGGGGCGCACGACTTTATTTCGCGATTGCCTCAGGGATACGACACCAACGTACGTGAACGTGGGGCCGTTCTCAGCACCGGTCAGAAGCAGCTCATTTCATTCTGTCGTGCTCTTGTGACGGATCCTGATCTGCTGATCCTTGATGAGGCAACGGCAAACATTGATACGGAAACTGAAGTACTCATCGAAAAATCAATTTCAACCCTTCTACGAGGCAGAACGTCCATCGTTATCGCCCACCGACTTTCGACCATTCAGCGAGCCGATCGCATTATCGTGTTACACCACGGTGAAGTAGCCGAGCAGGGTACGCATCAAGAACTACTGGCGATGAATGGTATCTATGCTAAACTCCATCGACTACAATTCGAAAAACGCGCCGCCTCCTAGGAGGAGACGGCGCGTTCAAACACACGGTCAATGTGAGGTTCTATCACGAATTGGACGAGAAAAGCCTCTTCGACACAGCCGACCACAATGATGATGCCGCAGAGGTATCATGGGTGTCACTCTCAGATTGCTGACGGATGGTATCAGACTCCTCGTCCGTGAGACTAAACCAAGCACCCTTACTGAGTCGATCCGTTGTAAACGGACCAACACGACGACGTTCTACGGACACTGGCTCAAGTTGGAGCGACTTCAGAACGGTATAGATATCCTGCAGCCGTCCCGTCTTCGATTCAATCTTGATCCACGCTCCGCGTGCTGTTTTGGCAGCAACTGTCACATCTAATACGTCATCATCCTTCCAAATCTCAGCCAAGGCCTTTTTCACCTTGTTGTTTTCGAGCCGTTTGAGTGGACGATGCACCTTGACAAAAATGTCTGATGTAAAGTTCTTGAATGGATTCGCCACTTGGTCTGCAAAGCTGCTATCGTTTGTTACGATAACAATACCACTGGCATGTTTTGGCAAACCACCAATCGGAAACGTCCAATCTTTGCGATTATGAAGGAAGGAATACACAGTTGTACAACCTTCTTCTCGTGACGTCACCACTCCATGCGGTTTGTTAAACACAATTGTCCGCGGTTTGATCGATTTCCGTTCGAGTTGAACACCATCTACGGCGATCTCTGTCGATTCGAGGACAACAAATCGATTTGGTCGATTCATCACCTCACCATCAACCATAATCCTTCCATCGCGAATGGCTTGCAACGTTAATGCACGTGAAGCCCACTGATAGGCAAGAACAGCCTTCAGAAGTGTCATTCCGGCAGGTCGATGTGGACGTTCTTTCCGTGGTGCCTTTTCAAGTGCAAGAACGGTGCGTAACTCAGGCGTTGAAGGAACCGGTGGATTCTTCTTTTTCTCACGTCGAAGCTCATTAGGATCGAACTTTACTCGTCGGTCCTTTTTCGGAATGTGCGGTTCCTTCTTCTTCTTATCACCGTGCTTAAGCTTGTCGTTAGCTTTGAGTTGTTTGTACTTATGCGGCTTCTGATGCTTGTCTGGTTTGCCTTTCTTTCCTCGGCCTGTTTTAGCGTAGGCTGAACTCAGAACGGAAAAGTCAACAAATTCTTCATCTCCACCTCTCCCCTGTCGGCTTTGCCGAGGAGGAATTGGGAATGGCTCATCTACTGGGCCGCGAGAGTTTGGTTCGAATCTGCCGACCACACGTTGTGGGCGTTCACCACGACTACGGAAGGTGCGTTGTTCACGGTCAGCTCGGTTCGGACGTGGCGTATCTCCACCGCTACGACGGAAGTCTCCCCCACGCTGTGGATCCCCACTGCGCTGTGGCTCGCGGTTGCGCTGCGGATCACCACCGCGCTGCGGGTCGCCTCCGCGTTGCGGATCGCCTCCGCCGCGATATGAATCACGTCCGTATGAATTTCGGTCACGCGTAGGGCCATAACCTGTGGAGTACGGTGTTGGACGATCAGGATCGTAGACACCGCGTGGTGCCTTCTTCGCCTGGGGACCAAAAAACTTCAATTGGCTATCATCATCGTCCTCGGACCACGATGTGCGCTTTGAATTTTCCGGACGAACCTCTCCTTGTTCGTCACTATCGTCTCTGTGGCGTTGCTCGTTGCTCATATTGATTTTCTGTGTTCAAGCTGACCGTGGTGATGGCCGCATCTCACTCTGTCCAAACGCCCATGGCGTAGAACTTCTTTCGACGTTTCGTGACAAGGTCACTGGTGGTAATTGACCCTAGAACAGACAATTCCTCCCGAAGAACCGACTGCATCGTGGTGAACATTGCTTCCGGATCCCGATGAGCACCTCCGACGGGTTCTGGAATGATTCGATCCACAATACCTACATCAACTAAATCCGGCGCTGTAAGTTTCAATGCTTCTGCCGCTTGCTCCTTATACTCCCAACTACGCCAGAGAATCGACGAACAAGACTCAGGAGCAATAACGGAGTACCAGGCGTTCTCAAGCATAAGAATTCTGTCGCCAACACCGATTCCAAGGGCTCCCCCGCTGGCTCCTTCTCCGATGATAACAATGATGATCGGCACCTTGAGTGCCGCCATCTGAAACAGGTTTCGGGCGATGGCCTCCGCCTGTCCACGTTCTTCGGCCTCCAGGCCTGGATACGCACCGGGTGTGTCAAGAAAACAGATGACGGGAAGTGAAAATCGCTCAGCTAACGAAAACAATCGATGAGCCTTACGATACCCTTCTGGATTGGGCATACCGAAGTTGCGGTACAAATTGGATTTTGTATCCCTTCCCTTCTGATGGCCTACAACAACAACCCGAGTATCACCAATACTGGCGAGACCTCCCACAATTGCTGGATCGTCACGGAAGTTGCGATCACCATGCAACTCAACGAAGTCCGTCAGACAATGTGTAATGTAGTCAAGTGTATACGGTCGATCCGGATGACGTGCAATCTGAACACGCTGCCAGCGCGTTAGGTTACGGTAAATCTCGGAGCGTAGCCGTTCTACTTGCTGCTCTAACTCCTCAATCTGAGGTTGAATATCGAGCGTGTCAGCCAGAGATCGCATTTCAGCAATCTTCTTTTCCAACTCGACGATCGGTTTTTCGAAATCAAGTGTGGAGTTACTTGCCACGTGAGCGCCGAAATAGGTGTTTCAAAAGAATCTCGACGTCTAGCGCGAGGGTGAAGTGTTCGACGTAGTAATCATTGAGGTTTTCAATTGTCCCCTCAGACACGTTCGTGGTGATGCCGAAGTGTGCGAGCCCGATTATCCCCTCTTTACCAGCTTGGCGTCGTTTTCCGTCTGGAACAAGACCAACACAACTTTTGTGGCCTCGTAACACGGCGAACCACGACGCAGCCGACGAACGAATCCGCCGAACGCCCAAAATTAGCCCTGGCGCATACCATAACAAAACGAGAACGGAGACAAGAATGTCCATCAGTCGTTTTACTGTTCGATTACGGAACATCAGGAGCGGTGAGGTTCGTATTGTTGGTTCGATTCCTGAAACGTCATGTATAACGCGCGCCGCAAGAAGTGCTGCATATTCATGCGCAAGGTGAAAACTGGCGTCATTTAACGTGACAGAGCGGTGTAATGAGCTTATTTCTTCATCCGTCAGCCCATTCGTCGCACAAATGACTTCATCAATATCATTCTCCCGCACAATCTTGTGGAGATAATCTAATGTGCCGATGTAGCGAATTCCGCCGGCGTCCGCTCCATCAATTCGTCCAGGACTCACGAGACCAATGATGTTTGTAGTTGGCTCATGTTCGGACAATTCTCGTAACAGAACCTCAATCTCTTCCGGTGCTCCTACGACAACACTACGGCGGCGGCGACCTGATGAACGACGTTCAAGAGCGCGTGATACAATCCTTACAACAGACATCAGTGCTGTCGACAGACCAATCGTCATTAGCACCACACCTCTCGAAAAGGCATACTCCTTAAAGAAGTACGTAAGCGCTGAGAGTATGAAGAAAGCAACAAGCATTCCAACGGCTGAACGTCGAACCGTCGGCTTATGCTCCACATATTCACCAACACCAATTAGCGACAACAAGACTACGAGCGGAACGACGATAAGCACCGTGGGATATGCATAATCAACAAAGCCGAATGGTGACTCAAATCGAATTGTTGTTGCCAAGAGTAAGGCAGTTACAACACATACTGCATCAACGATAGCAATCGCGATTGGTAAACGATAGCGTAGGAGAAGTGCGATGAACCATCGAATGCGAATTCCGAGGCGAAGAAAGACAAGCCAGATTGCGTTCTTCCCAAAGTGTTTACGCGCAAATATCTCCATGGCATCATAGAACACCTTGACGTCATCCATTGAACTCCGCCGAGTACTTTCTCCCTTAAAGTGAACAATGGTTGTCGTTGGAACATACATTACTGTTTTTCCAGTCTTCTGAATTCGATAACATAGATCAACATCCTCACCATACATAAAGAACGCGGGATCAAATCCGCCGATCTCTCGAACCATCGACGTCGGAGCTATCATAAATGCGCCTATCAATGCATCAACCGGATACATTTCATCAACGCTGCGATATGTCAGATTGTATCCCGAGAACAGCTTGATCTTCGGAAAGAGTGCTTGTAGTCCGAACAGTTTACAAAACGAAGCCCACGGAGTTGGGAGACCGCGACGACATGCTAACTGAAACGTCCCATCTGGATTTAGCACCTTACATCCCGCAATACCAACATCAGGATGTTGGTCCATATACCTGACCATCGTGAAAGCAGTGTCAGGTGAGACAATGGTATCTGGATTTAAGAAGAGTACATATCGACCTGTACAGTACTGCAGGCCGACATTGTTTCCACGACCAAAGCCAACATTCTCATCTAAGGCAACCCAGATGACATCTGGAAATACCTGTTGAAGGTCTGCCACCGATCTATCACTTGATGCATTATCAACGACGACAATCTCAATGCTGACATCCCCTTCACTCCGATACAGCGATCGTAAACATTGGAGAAGATAGTCCTTGACATTGTAGTTCACAATGAGGACTGAAATGTCAGGCATCTTCATACCTTATCGTTTTCCGAACGTAATAATCGTGATGAGCTTCATCTTCCACACAAGCCAGGCAGCTTCATAGACAATGTTTTTACTCATCTTCGATTCCCCGCTCACTCTATCAACAAAGATGATCGGAAGCTCTTTTATGCGAGCCCCCAATCGCCACGCTCGATAGTTCATCTCTATCTGAAATGCATAACCATTCGAGCGAATTGCAGTCAGATCGATTTTCGACAGTACGTCTGAACGAAAACATTTAAAACCACCCGTAGCATCGGCAATGGGCATTCGTGTAATTGTGCGGGTATAAAGGTTCGCAAACCAGCTCAGTAACAAGCGACTCATCGGCCAATTAATAACATTCACACCAGAGACATACCTCGATCCAATGATGAGGTCATACGATTCTGCAGCTTCCAGAAATCTTGGCAACTCCTTCGGATCATGGGAAAAATCCGCATCCATTTGAAGTATTCGATCATATCCAAGTTTTAATGCTTCGGCAAATCCCGCACAGTACGCCGTACCGAGGCCCAACTTCCCTGATCTCTCGATAAGGTAAATACGTTCGTCCGTTGTCATGCGCCGGCGTACAAGATCCGCCGTACCATCGGGCGATCCATCATCGATGACCAATACGTGTAGATCTGCTACGACGTCATGGATCGCGTCGATGATTCTGAGAATGTTATCACTCTCATTATATGTTGGAATGCAGACAATGCTCTTCATGCGCGTCCGTGTCCTCGAAGCATGACAAAAACGGTTCGAACGAGAATCTCCATGTCTAACTTAAACGACATGTTCTCGATGTAGAAAAAGTCGTAACGAATGCGCTTCTCAATTTCCTCGAGCGACTCTGGATTGGACTTTGCTTTCACCTGCCACCAGCCAGTAACGCCCGGCCGCACCTTGTGTCTGCGCCGGTAGTATGGAACCATGGCAGTAAATTTATCGACAAAAAACGGCTGCTCCGGACGCGGACCAACAAGACTCATTTCACCCATGAGCACGTTCCATAGCTGTGGGATCTCATCCAAATGTGTCTTGCGAATGAACTTGCCGACTGTTGTTACTCGTGGATCATTCTTGTCAGTCCAAGATGGCTGTCGTTTATCGTCGATGTACATCGACCGAAACTTGTAGATTTTAAAGACGTGGCCATTTCTTCCGACACGATCTTGCATATACAACATTGGACCACGTGAGGTGAGCTTCACAGCCAGGCCAATGATTAACCACACTGGCAATCCAACTACAAGAACAACGAGGCTCACAACAATATCGAGTGCTCGTTTGGCGAACTCCTCCCACGGCTGCATGAGCTGTGGACTCACCTCGATCAACGGCGCACCATAAATTTGTTGTGTTCGAGCTTGACCCGAGAAGATCTCATACAGATCCGGGACAATTTTCACATGTACGTCGGCATCTGCTGCAATCGACGTCCATCGCAACAACGCTTCATGATCACTGTGATCAACGGTCACGAGCAGTTCCTTGGGCTTGTGTCGCTCCAGAATGTCTGACATTTCATCAACACCCCCAAGAACCTTGAGGTTGTGTGTCGGTAAGGGGCTAAGGGGGCCAACAAGGATTGCACCCAGTACATCGTAACCCCAAGCAGGCTCACCCTGCAACTCATGTAACAAGTTTGCACTACGATCTAGCGTTCCGAGTATGATGGTCGGAATTCGTATTGCCCCCTTTTCTCGCAGTGTCCGTTGCAGCTTGCGTGCAATAACGCGTCCGACACAGACGAAGAGAAATAAGACGAGCCAGTACAGAAGAAATACAAACCGCGGATTCTGACGATATGCGTGATTACTATCAATGTAGATGAGCAGGTATAACGCTACTGACCCAAAGAAGGATTGTTTTAACACAGTGAAGTATTCGTCAAACGGAGACCGCACATAGAAGTCACGATACAAACCGCCGAGCCAGAATATCACCAACCAGATCATTGTAAAGATCGACGCAACGAAGAGCTGCTCTTCAATTCCAAAGTCTGTCGGGTTGTCTAAAAGAAGTGGCCTCATTGCCTGATAGGCAAAGAATGACAACATGACAGCAACAATGTCACTTGCCGTTTGAAGTACCTTGGGACGAAATATGCCAGGACGTGCTGACATTATGCTCGATTCCGCAGTAGTGAAACGATACTAGCAATGTCGGCCATGGTGACAAAGCGAGTCAGCATCAACAGAGTGATGGACCCAACAACGGCAATTGGTGCGGCAACCACTGGGCTGACAAAGTATGGTAGAACAAATGACATGCCTAAAGTGGCTGCGAGAACAAATACGGCATTTACGGCAAGCTTCAAACTTACGGCTTGCCCCACTGTCAAATGAAATGCCCTGAGAATGACAACCGAAGCAGATGCCACACTCAGGATTTTCGATACAATTGCCCCCTGAGCACCAAATGTTGGTATCAGTGTAACACACCCAACGATGGTTACGGCCAGTAGGACGAGATTAGAGCGTACGATTGACCGTTGTGCACCAAGTGCAATCTGCACTTCATACAGGTAGACTTGTATAAAGACCGGAACACAAACCCACATCATGGATGCGAACTCAAGCTCATGGCCACGGTACACGCCCCCAGAAATGACGTCAATTATCACTCCCGAAACAATTGCCAATGATGACGATATCACGATTGACAGTGAGAACGTAAACCGCAAACCATCGATCGCCAATTGCCGACAGTTCGCGATGTTCTCAACAGATGCCCGAGCGATGGCCGGAGCAAGCGTAAGCGCCATCGTAAGTGGAATTGATTGTGTCAAAGGAGCTAACGTGCCATACGCAGCACCAAAGACACCTGCCTGAAGTTTTCCAGCAAGTCCCTCAACAAAAAACGCGTCAATTTTATCATGAATGCTTAGAAGTATTACCGACGCTACAACTGGCAATGACGCTTTGACGAGGGCCTGAATTTCTGACCATGTCACATACTTCATAAAGAAGGAGCGTCTACCACCTGTTATCGTCGAAATAACAAAACCCGGTATTGCTGCAAAAATCATCAGTACAATAGCTGTTGAGACCGTTAGCTCGTGTCGATAACTATAGACCAGTGCTGCATACAGAGTTCCATCCAGCAGCGTTACAAGACTAGGTACAACAAATCGATGCTGAGCACGATCCGGAAGTTCCATTGCATACCGAATGAGTCCAGAGCGCGACATCAGAAACATTGCAATGCACCAGAAAACAACATTGTGCACTTCGTAGCCAATAGTCCACCCTATACCGGCTGCCAAGAGAGCCGACGGGACGAACAAGAGAAATCGATACGCCAACAACGACGACACAATCTCCTTCTGTCGATGAGGCTCTACATTAATCCTGCGCATGGCTACGGCATTCATACCGAAATCAACGAGGATGATGAGTACAAGCTCTCCAAGACGACGTTCAACAAAAAGGCTTCCGTTTTCCTCCTTTGTGAGCGTACTAAGGATTATCCGCTGACTAAGGAAGGCAAGAAGCGAAGAACCAATACTGACCAAGAACATGAGCACTCCCCCGGAGATCATGGTCCTGTTATGAATCTTGGTTTGTGTCATGCTGATTCACCAGGTTGCCAGACATCAGCACGTGCCTTGGACAGGAAACGTATCCAAGCCATGAACATGGCAATATTCATTGCCACAAAGAAGTGAATGGTTGAGACAACGGGTAGTTGACTACCATACCTCTCAAGGGCATAACCAAGAAAGGCCAGGGAGTAAAATAAAAACTGACTATAGAACAGTACAACAAACAGGGTCACGTCATGGAGAACGAACCAAGGAATAACGGCGGCAATCAGCAGAAAAACTGGACTCATCCATCGCAATATTCTGTGTGACCAAAGGAACAATGCCGTTAACCCGAAATGTGGTCCTAACAGTTGTTTGTAAGCTGCAACTGCCGACAATCCACTTGCCACTGTTCTGATCGTTCTGCGAAACTCTCCCGACATTTCCGTGGGTCGGTGCTCCGCAACACGTGCGTGTCGCTCAAAGACAACACGTTTCCGTGTAGATATCGCCGACAAAACATTACAAAAGTCATCCGCGGCTCGGTCATTAGGAATCAGGTTCAGTGCGCTGCGTCGTACGGCATAGAGAGCGCCATTTGAAGCAACACAGCTCGCCAACGAAGACTCATGCTCGTTTACAACATCTTCTAATGACCGATAAATCGCCTCTCCAGACGTTGCGGCATTGTCATCCGATGAGACAAGCCGTCGGTCATTACAACCAAGAACTGCACCGATGTTATTATCTGAAAAATGGCGCAAGAGATACTGTAAGGCATCAGGTTCAAGTCGACAGTCGGCGTCGGTAAACACGACGACCTCAGCCGTCGACTGTGTAATCAGTCCGTTAATGACAGCATTTTTACCTCGCCGAGAATAGTCATGAACCTCAATTGCACAGTTACGCACAGGAAACTCGCGTGCAATCTTTACCGTAGAATCAGTACTTCCATCACTGCCAAGAAGAATTCGAAGCTGAACTCCAGACGGCACTGCAGCATCGACTGATGCTAGAACGTACGGAAGCAGTGCCTCTTCGTTGTGTGCAGCAATACATAGATCAACGTTGACTACGTTGCTACCTGGTGAGGATTGTGGCCGTGGCAGGAGCTTCCGAAGCACCGTGAGGAACAGCGGATACAGGATGTGAGGATAGACAACACATACGCAACAAGCGATTACGACAATCAATGCTACGGTTGTGTCTATCATCGAAGGATCACTGACGAAGGATTGTGTAGAACAATCCAATCAGTGCAGTCACTGATGAAACGATACCGGCAATCACGGCATAGTTCTGTATCTCCGTACCAGCAGAAACATCTGGAGAGCGAGGAATGTATACCTCATCGCCTGCTTCAACGATATGCTCATCATCATCAACCCAGACACGATTTTTTCCTTTGATAATTCGAGCACGCCCCGTTTTTGCCCCTTTCGCTGGACCACCTGCGCGTTCGAGATACCATTCAAGTGTTTTTCCTGGCTCGTAGGCTACATATCCTGGCTGTTCTACCTGACCATAGACCATTACTCTATCTGGTCGACGAGGAACGATCACGAGGTCTCCCGGTTGAAGAACTACGTTGTCGTATGACGACGGATTTGCAAATGCTTTCCGGAAATCACTGGACACGTACGGAATTCGATATTGTTGATCCAGTTGGAATCTCAAAGTGTCATCTATGGTGAGATCGCTATAGAGGAACCGACGCATAGCTTCGTCACGCACATCACGATTGTTCACAGGTAGATTCTCTTTGCGAATGATGTACGCTAATGCGAGACTAGCATCTTCGGTAATACCGCCAGCCTTCGCAATAACGTCCGTGAGACGCGTGGAATTCTTTTCAATCGAAATCGCACCAGGACTTCGCACCTCTCCGGTTACCTCGACAACTCCGAGCGGAGATGCAGCTCCAGCTACGATCTTTCGTTCAACCACAATTGACGAGCCCGCAACGAGCAGCGGGTCATCTCCTTGAACTCGCATGGATTCGTCAACACTCACTGGCGTCTTAGTTGATCCAGAGAGTATGTAGACGTTCGAGAGATCAGCGTCCGATGTAAATCCTCCACAGGCAGCGAGTGCCGTTGACACTCGATCACCGTCTCGGAGGGAAATTGTTGTCGGTTCAATCACAGCACCAACAATTGCACATGTTGGTCCGGTACCCTCTCCGAATGGCACGTATACTTCATCGCCTTCGGTAACGTGTGGATTCCACTTCGATCCGTCAGGTAAACTTGCACGAACAAGGTCGACGAGTGAAGACCCGCTGCGGTGACGTACAACAATGTTACGCTTTGCAAATGCCGAGAGCTCACGCCCTGTTGTCCGCGTTTCCTGCGTCGTAAAAGCTGGACGTCTACCTGACAATGGACCACCTTGTGGATCAACCGTTTTCTGAAGTAGCCAGGGTTCTCGCGTTACAGCGAGAAGCGTCCCGATACGCATACTTGCAGGCACGGCATACGTACCTGGATATGGCACGTCGCCGCGCACTGAAACGTAGACAAGGCGAGCTCTCCGAAGTGTGATGAATATCTCGAGCCCTGTACCACGCTTTGATATTCGTCCCATCACGGTATCTCGCAACGATGCCATTGTGAGACCTTTACAATCGATAAGTCCAACACGTTCGAGCAGAATCGTGTTTTCAGGCGTAATGGATGTGAACTTTTCCGTCAAATCCGGACCTGTTAGCTGGTAGGCAATGACGTCGCCAGGTCCTAATCGATAGATCGCTGGATCGACAACATCATCAGTTGGCAATTGTTCCGCCGTTAAGAGCGCTGATAGGTTCGGAACGTTCTTTGCCGATGAGATCTTCTCAATATCAATGGAGGAGCCTGACTGTGCGAGAGCACCAGTCACCATGATAGTGAATGTCACGAGAGCCCACAGAAGGCGGTTGTTTGTTATCGATCGCTTCATGTTCACTCGGTGAGTTTGTCTGCAATAATGGCTGCAATTCGATCTGATGCTCGACCATCCCATAAATCGGGTCGGTTACCATGTTTTCCGCTTCCATCGAGTATCTGTTGAACAGCAGATCGGATCTCTGCCGCCGTTGGCTGTACGAGTACGTTTGTACCTTGTTCAACAGTAACCGGACGCTCAGTTGTTGTTCGAGCGGTTACACACGGTATTCCGAGAGCCGTAGTCTCTTCTTGAATTCCACCACTGTCCG
Source organism: Ignavibacteria bacterium UBA2333 (assembly GCA_002344895.1). Classification (GTDB taxonomy): domain Bacteria; phylum Bacteroidota; class Ignavibacteria; order Kapaibacteriales; family Kapaibacteriaceae; genus UBA2333. The sequence goes on along the minus strand of DDUR01000034.1, from coordinate 96,008 downwards.
TCAGAACGAGTTGTGCGTTGTTCATCAAGGCAAGAAAGTCCACGTAACCTACTGGTTCAATCAGTCGAAGATTCTGCGGCAGGTTCTGAGCAAGATTCCAGTCCATGATGTGTTTACGCGTCCGTGGATGTATCGGAAACACAACGTCGCAGCTCTTCGAAATCTCTGCAAGTACACCGAGCAGCATAGCCAGTTGGTCACGATGATCAACATTACTCGGACGATGGAGTGTTACAAGCACGTACGACTTCTCTTGAACACCGACGTCTGAAAGAATTGTTGAGGACTCCGACGCTGGTAAAGCCCAGAGAAGTGAATCGATCATCGTATTACCAACAAAATGGATCGACGATGCTGAATGCCCCTCTGATAGAAGGTGTCGAACGGCACTGTCCTCGGTAACAAACAGGTCATCACAGATTGCATCTGTCGCCAAACGATTAATCTCCTCCGGCATACTTCGATCAAATGATCTTAGGCCTGCCTCGACGTGGGCTGTACGAATGCCACGCTTTACGCTCGTAAGTGCGCATGCAATTGTGCTATTCACGTCACCAACAACAATCACATAGTCGGGATTTGCTTTCGTAAGTACGTCATCAAATCCTGTCATGACCTTGGCAGTTTGTTCCGCATGACTTCCTGATCCTACACCGAGAAACCATGTTGGTTGCGGCATGTCAAGATCTGAGAAGAACGCATCACTCATTCGTGCGTCGTAATGCTGACCAGTGTGAACAATGTCATGCGTGAACGCTCCGGCATAGGCCAAAAACGCTCGATGAATGGGTGCAACCTTCATGAAATTTGGTCGAGCCCCCACAACGGAAATGACACGTTTCACTTACCCTCACCAAGAAGTACGATGTTCTTTCGTGTGTTCTTGACGTTCCGCGTCGCATTTCGTGTATCGATGACAACTCGTGCATGTTTGCAGATGAAGTCGATATCAAACGCACTATGATCCGTCGTAATCACAACAACGTGATGTCGAGCGATAAAACCAGGAGTTAGAGACTTTCTTGACTCCAGCCTTCTACCCCGAACATCAACATGTGGAATGTACGGGTCGTAGTACGAGATATTTTCGATACCGTCATCAACCATCAGTTCAGCAACCTTCAGCGCTGGTGAATGCCGCAGGTCGTCAACGTCCTTCTTAAAAGCCATGCCCAGCAACAGTATTCTTGCATCCTTTAAGCGAACAGGTTGTTTTGCAATCTCACGCTCAATCATCGATCGAACGTAAAATGGCATAGACTCGTTAACCTCTGCTGCCAGCGTTATAAAGTTTGTTACAAAGTCTACTTCACGTGCCATCCACGACAGGTAGTACGGATCAATAAGAATGCAGTGTCCACCAATTCCTGGTCCAGGATAGAATGGCATAAAACCGAAAGGTTTGGTTGATGCTGCCTGCACCACTTCCCAAATGTTCACGCCGATTCGATCACATAACTGCGCGAGTTCATTCACGAGGGCAATATTGACGGAACGGAAAATGTTCTCCAGGAGCTTTTCCATTTCCGCAACTGCCGGCGTGCTCACAGGAACAACATTTGCGATAACGATACCATTAACCGCTACGGCTAGGTCAAGGCATGCCTTAGTCACCCCTCCAACAACAACTGGCGTGTTCTTCGTCGTCCAAACCTGATTGCCTGGATCAATACGCTCCGGTGAAAACGCAAGGAAATACTCTTTTCCACAAATGAGGCCAGTACCATCAAGTATGGGTTTGACGTACTTCTCCGTTGTACCAGGGAACGTCGTGCTTTTCAGAATGACGAGCTGTCCCTTTCGCAGAGTCGCGGCAACACGTTTTGTGGCATCTTCGATATGGGAGATATCGGGATCCTTGTTTGGCGTAAACGGCGTCGGAACACAGATGTAGATAACGTCACATTCAGCCAGACGGGACCAATCGGTGGTCGCCGAAAGTGTTTTTTTGCTCCGTACAAGTTCTCGCACTCTGGTGTTGTCGAGATCTTGAATGTAGTTTTTTCCGGCTGACAGTGAACGTACCTTTTCCTCAGAAATGTCTACACCTATCGTTTGAAGTCCAGCCTCAGCAAACTCAACGGCTAGTGGTAGGCCTACATAGCCCAGACCAACAACACCAATGATAGCTGACCGATCTTCAATCCTTGTTTTAAGGCCTACCTCGGACTTGGCAAGGTTTGTCCGTGGTCGTCCACGACGTCGTGTCGTCATAACGTTCCTTCATGAAATGAGCCGTAATGGCGTTCATAGTACGTTCTGTAGTCGCCGCTCTTCACGTTTGTCCACCAGGCCTGATGTGTGCGATACCACTCAATGGTTTCAGCCAATCCGTCCTCAAACCGAATTGACGGTGTCCAGCCAAGGCGCGTTGCCGTTTCACTGACATCAATGGCATATCGCCGGTCGTGTCCTGGCCGATCCGTAACGTGCGTCACGGCGGATGCTGACGCAGTGGCCTTCAGAATCATGTGGACGACGTCAATATTCTCACGTTCACAGTCACCGCCAATGGTATACACGGCACCCGAATCACCGTCGTGGTAGGCTCGAATAACAGCCTCACAGTGGTCATCCACGTGGATCCAATCACGGATTTGACGACCATCACCATAGACAGGAAGTGGCCTCCCCTCGAGAGCGTTCAGGATCATCAGCGGAATGAACTTCTCGGGGAACTGGCGTGGACCGTAGTTATTACTGCATCGCGTTATCACGACGTCTTGTCCATGAGTTCGATGAGCAGCGAGCACGAGGAGGTCTGCTGCAGCCTTGCTGGCACTATATGGTGACGAGGGAGCAAGTGGACTTGTCGATCGAAACGCGTCTGCGTTACGAGGCAGGTCACCATAGACCTCATCCGTTGACATTTGCAGAAATCGCCGCACATTTTGTCGACGAGCTACGTCAAGGAGTACCTGTGTGCCTACAACATTCGTGTGAATAAACGGTACGGCCGACTCAATCGAACGATCAACGTGCGACTCTGCTGCACAGTTTATAATACCATCAAATTTCTCGCCCTGAAGAATTGTTTCAACAAGGCGAGTATCTGTGATTGAACCACGAAGGAATCGACAACGGTGACCGTCAATGACGCCGTCGAGATTCTCCAGGTTGCCCGCATATGTCAACGCATCAAGAACAACGATGTTCGATTCCGTTGACAGGAGAAGTCGCCGAACGAGTGCGCTTCCAATGAAGCCGGCACCGCCAGTGACGAGAATGGAGGACGACAATGAAGAATCCGAGTGGTGCGGAAAAAAATCCCTCAAAACTAGGAAAATTTTAGTCGGCAGCTGGACGGCGTCCAATAAGGCGCAATACGACCGCTGCTAACGAAGGAACAGTATCCGAAAACGTCGTAATGGTGAGATCAGCGGCGAGATCAGAGGGTCCATATGGACTTCCACAGACAAGATTGATGGTGGGACGATCTGCCGAGAGTTTCAACATGATTTCGGCGATTTTTTCCGAATTCCCTATTGCGCCTCGAAACGCAACGGCTTTCCCGAAAAACGCAAAGATGATTCGTTCTGCGTGTTTCGTTCCGAGAGCCATAGCTGAGAGGTCGCTGTCAGAAATCGACGCGTCAATAAAAGCAAAGTCACAGTTGTCTTCCGTTGCCTGGGAGAGGTAATGGAAGAACGTTGTTGCAGCATCTGCCTCATGTTCATCCACGATCGCAAACACAGCAAACGGTGCTCCGCTGATCGGCAACAGATCCGTCGTACCGCGCATCTCAATTGCCACGTCAGCGGCCTTCAACGCCATCATGGCGTGACTATTCTGATCGATGGTTAAGGGGCGAGAAGGGGCCGACTCAATACGATGGAACAATGCATCAATTCTTTGTTCTGACGTTAGTAACCATTCCTCATCAATCTCTCGTTCTGAAATTGATGTAGCCAAAGCAACCATTGCTTCGTCCGTGTTTTCAGGCATCAGAACGATGTCAACTCCTGCCAGCATTGCATGCCGTGCGGCTGTGGCGGAATCGTACCGACGGGTGATTGCGCCCATATCCATGGCATCCGTGATGATGACACCATGGTAGCCCCATTTGCCCCGTATCAACTGACTCACCACAGCATGTGAGCATGACGCAGGATATTCTGGATCGAGAAACGGAACCAAGAGGTGACCTACCATGATCGAGTCAACGTCGGCTCGAATCGCAGCGAGAAACGGCACAAATTCTCGTTCCCAGGCAAGTGCTTCATCAGCTCCGAAGAGAGGTAGATCAACGTGGCTATCCGTTAACGTGTCACCATGTCCAGGAGCATGTTTTGCGCTGGAGAGAACTCCTCCTTGACGGCTTCCTTCTATCCAGGCTGTCACATGCGCAGACACGATCTCGGGCGATTCGCCAAATGCACGAGTGTTAACGATAGGATTTCGCGGATTGGAATTGATGTCGCATACTGGAGCAAAATTCCAGTCGACGCCAAGAGCACGAGCTTCTTCGGCAACGAGGCGCGCCATATGACGAGTAATCTCGGCGGTTGTTCGACCTAGGGCCATTGCCCGAGGGATTGCGACACCACCTTCAAGCCGCATCGGAAGCCCAAACTCGTAATCTGCAGCAACGAGGATACGACGTCCAGCACGTTCTCGGATGTCTCCAATCATTTTTGCCGTCGTATCCAGTTCTCCGAGAAACACGCCAATCCCGGCAATTCCAGCGTCGATTTGGCGGTAAATGGTATCTCGGTACGTAGAATCCGACCAGAATTTCGCATCGGTCCGGATCATGATGTGTCCGGCGGCGCGGCGTTGGTGTTCCTGCATGCGGTAAATTACCGATTCACAACGGCTTCCATACTGTAACACAGATCGTCGGGGAGAGTCATTGCCTTCGGATCCACGAAAGAAACCATCGATGGCAACTGGGACGGTACATCGGACACGGGAGAGAGAGGCTGCGGATATCGCGGACCTTGACCTCTATGTCCAATTGTCACTGGATGAACCAGTTGCTCAGGCAGCTCTGTCTGCTCTCTATCGGCGGTACTCTCAGCGGATCTATACCTATTGCAGAAAGATCATCGGAGACAATCAGATCGCCGAAGATCTGTTGCAAGAGACCTTCATTAAGCTCTACGATTCGGGAAAACAGTCCCGACAGATTGAGAACTTCCCAGCGTATCTGATGACGATCGCTCGAAATCTCTGCCTGTCGTACCGTGCCCGAAATCGAAAGGCCTACGTCCCGGTTGAGGATTTTCACCTGACGGCACGTGATGTGCCATACGAACACAAGGAATTGTTGCAGCTCATCCAGACATCTCTGGAGCTGCTCCCGGAAGACTACCGGGAAGCCTTTGTGTTGCGAGAGTACAATGGGTTAACGTATAACGAAATCTCCGAAGTCATCGGCGAATCGTTAGACGTTGTCAAGGTGCGGATTTTTCGAGCAAAGAAAAAATTGCGCGACATCCTCGCACCGTATTTATCGGATTTGAATGACAATGCTTGAGAGAGCACACGACATGACACCACTGCAACCAGATGAAGCGCTGTATGCCTTTCTCGACGGCGAACTTGATGTTGCCGACGAACAGCGACTTTTTGACGCCCTAGCCAGCAATACCGACCTGCGTTCGGAAATGAAGGATATGTTAGCGATCCGCAACGCCGTGCATCGCGATGTAGCCGTTCCTTCACCAGCGCTAGAAGGTTCGTTACTTTCAGCAGCAGGCTTTACATCAGCGTCCCCAGGAACAACGACGTTCGTCAGCACTGGCACGTCTTCATTCTGGCCAACAGCAGCTGCAGCAATGTTCGCTGTAGCTACTATTCTTGGTAGTATGCTCCTGGTTTCGCAGCACAACGAACCAAGCGTAGTGGCTGTTACCGGGGAACGACCAACACCTCCGGCTACGGTTCAAATTGACACTGTTGAACGTATCGCCACACCGATAACATCACGACCAAGCACGGAAGTTAACCTCCGAGATCAGCTTGCTCGATCGGAACGTCAACGTGCCGAACTCGCAAATGCACTCTCCGCCGCCGAAGCAACAATTCAACTCCTGACGGATGACCGTCAGGCCACAACACAACATATCGCGGCTCTGCAGGCGGAGAACAACGCCCTGCGAGAAGAAAACGAAGTGCTTGCTGGCAGATTAGCATCACGTGATCGTGTGATTGTACCGACGAACACAGCTGACATTCGCCCAAATGCATCACTTGGAACACTTCGTGAGCAAACGTCTGCACATGCCCAAGCATTGTCAACGGCACAAACAACTCTTCCCGTTACGCTGCGCCTTCGGTCTCTCGCAAGTGGCTTGTCATCTGGACAAGCCGTACCGAGCAACGTAACTGAAGCAATACTTCCGAACACGTCCGTAGCCTTTTTGTTACCTCTGGCTGAGGGACATGCCGTTGGTTTGGAGATGGGATCGGAAACCTTCCGACAACGATATTCCGGTATTGTGAACAATCGTACCGTTGAATACTCGCAGACACCCGTTCTCTTCTGGATGGGTGCCACGTATCACCTCTCACCTTTTGAGATTGACATCATTGACGGCCTGCGCCCGTATCTCGACCTGACCGCAGCATATGCCTATAGTCAGGGTCCTCTCGGACGTGCAAGTCTGGGTCTGAGGTATCAACCTGCTGGACCGATTGCCTTCAATCTTGGCTTTGATGCTGCTGCACTTGGCTTCCAGCATCAGAATACATGGTTTTCTTCAACGAAGTTTGGTATGACCTATGGCATCAGTATTGACCTCGGCTCGTTACGGTAACGTGACGGCGGCCGTTGTGGCCATTGTCATCGTTACTTCGTTGCTTGCCTCATGTTCATCACCGAATGACCTTGATGTACCGCGCGCGGAATGGTATTCCGATGGTGCCGTACATCCAAGTCGACTTTCGATCTACTATTACTATGGCGATAGCGCATATGAGGCTATCGTCACGGATCCATCGTTGCTCTCATCAATTTGGTTAGAGTACTCAACGTATCCGTGTGAAATCACGATTCCTCAATTGGTTTTCGCGTTACCAGATACGGTTACGGCAACGCCCGAGTTTACGCCATTTGTGCGTTCGTTCAGCATTTCAACGGAGCGACAACCGGCAGATGGAGAGTTTCGTGTTTGTTCAAACACGGAGTCCTGGATAGCTGGCGACTTCCTTGAACAAGACGGTCAACGACGGTCGTTTAAATGGGGTTTTGATTCAACTCTGCGTCAGATTCGTGTAGCATACTACATGGTACCGGGTGAGAATCTCATTAAGGGCTCATTCCAGTTTATCGTAGCCGACCCCCGATATCCGTCTCGATATCAGACATATCGTGCACTTGTTACGATAGAGTACACGAAAGAGGATTACTAACAACGATTAACGACTGTTCGAAACGAACAATGTATTTAGCTCAACGAGTGTACGGTATTGTACGGTGTTCTATTCAGATAGTACAACAGCATCACCTTCAAACTCGCGGATTAGCGTGCGATACGAATCTGGAATTCGTTCAGGTCGATTAGATGCTGGATTTAAGTGGACAAGGACACTTTTGGCAGTTGCAAGAACGGTTCCATTTTCGTGGCGGATGACATGCTCAAATCCGAACGAAGAGTTTTTTACGAAGGATACACGTGTAAAGACTGTATACGCATCGTCAAACTGTGCAGCCATTTTGTAGGCGATTTCTGTTGACGCAACAACAAAACGATGTTTGGTGACAAAGCTCTGTCGATCTATCGGAACGCCGATGTCTCGGAAATACTCAATACGAGCAGCCTCGAGCCAGTAGAGATAGACGGCGTTATGGACAATTCCCTGCCGATCTACATCGTATGACCGAACTCGACTGTGAAGTCGATGGAAAAAAGTGCCATGACCTTCGATGGTAACAGGGCCATGGTCAATTGTCGCTTCTACCTTGTCAGACGTTGCCATGGTGCAAAGATAGGACGTCGCGCACGATCTCCGCAGCCGCTACTGCATCATCCTGAGAGACCTGATGATAAAACACGGCCCGAAACACTCCTGGTTTGATCGTAGCAATACGCAGACCTCGGTCAGCACAGTGACGAATGACGACGTCGTCTGCCAATGTCGGGATTCGAAACGCCACGATGTTTGATTGCACCTTCCATCTCTCCAGAACGACACCATCTGCCAGAATCCCATCAGCAAAGGTTTGTGCTTTAGTATGATCGGCAGCGAGATGAGGCACTATGTGGTCTAGGGCATAACTGCATGCTGCCGCCAAAACACCGACTTGGCGCATTCCCCCACCTAACATTTTACGCCATCGACGAGCTCGCTCAATCATCGTTCGCGAGCCAACGATAAGGGATCCGATAGGTGCTCCTGCAGCCTTTGACATGCAGACGCTCATTGTGTCAAAGAACGCCCCTACTACCGAAGTCGTCAGTCTTGTCGAAGTGATCGCATTCCAAATGCGCGCACCATCACAATGCAACGGCAGCTGAAGCTCATCACAGACGGCCCGAAGGTTCTGAAGCTCACTTAAAGACAGGACGGTTCCGCCGTGTCGGTTGTGCGTGTTCTCAACGGCTACGAGTGCCGTTTTGGGATAGTAATAGGCATTGGGCCGGACGGCTTCTCGAATATCATGCGGTTCCATGTATCCCGCCATTGATGCGATGGGATACAGTTGGACGCGTGCTATTACAGAGGCTGCTGCATTTTCATAATGCCGAATGTGTGCATCTGCTTCACAGATGACCTCGTCTCCAGTTGATGTATGGAGGGCGAGACATATCTGATTACCCATCGTGCCACTCGGCACAAAGAGTGCAGCTTCTTTTCCGAACATGTCAGCAACACGTTCTTGTAAGGCCTCCACCGTGGGGTCTTCAGCATACACATCATCACCAACGCGAGCAGCGGACATTGCCTCACGCATTCCGGCATCTGGCACCGTCAGGGTATCACTTCGTAGGTCTATCATACCACGAACCTACGGAGGACTGACACTACTTTACGATGATTCGTCGAGAGAGAACGTTGCCACGGTCAAACACAGCAACGACGATGTAGACTCCTCGTTGTAGGTCTGGAAGTTTTCCAGTGGTGGACATCGCCACCTCTCTTCCGAGTTGATCATAGATGGTAACGATCGACGTTTGCTCCTCGAATTCGGGCAGTATGTCTCCATCGTCGACATCAATAATCGATGTGATATCCGCGCGCCGAGCCGCAACGACGGAGACAGAGTCAACGTTGTCGGCTGTATCCTTCGTTGTGAACACAACACGTAAGGGCTCAAGTACTCCCCCATCGTCAGCAGCGTGGCTGACCTTCATTGGTCGACTCGCACCAGAGGGAAGATCAAACGGACAAACTGGTAGCTCAACGGTCCATCGACCGTTTGTCGTGCTTACGATCTGAGCATCGGTAATCGTTACGGCACCCGTTCCCATGTTTTGCAATTGTACGGTCGTCGAAACTGGTACGGATCCCACCATGACGTGTCCGTCGCCTGCAAGAAATCTTCCAGGACGGGTGTCCACTACGTAATACAGCTGTGCAAGCTGAGAACATTGAGATGTAATATCAACTCGGAAACTATCCGACGTTACCCGTGACGTCGACATACATATCACAACGGTATCGGTCTGTTGTGGTCGCAGTATTCGCTGTGCCGGTGAGATGGTTATGCTGATGTTTTGTGTTGTGGTTCGAGTAATGGTATACGGTATCTGCAATGAGGATTCATTGTGAATCAAGATCGTATCGCAGCGTTCTTCACGGACGTCCATGTCCGTATACAGGTGACGAACAACAACGTCGGAGCCAGAGGTTTCTGTCACCGAAACCTCAGGACCAGGGAAGGTTACCATCGTGTCGCGGACATTCCCATTTCGCGATTGAATTCTGAGCGTTACAAACGACGTATCATTGAGTCCCGTACGCCGCAGAAATACAGAAAAGTTTCCGCTGGAGTCTGGCCCTGTAATGGTACCCACCGCTCCACGACGCTCATGAATCCAGACCGTATGCGGAGCACCACATCCTACATCTGACACGGAGGTGCGCTCGACACGACCCACGACGGTATCGCATGAAGCCGCAGTCAATCGCCATCGCGCTGACAATGGACAGTCAATTCGTGCATCAAGTGGAGAAGAAACTGCGGATGATGTTGTTCTCGATAGGTGTGAATTCAGCTCAAACGCCACTGCCGTAAAAGTCACTTCAGGATCTGTTGACTGGACAACACACCTTCCAGAATCAACTTCGTACACTGCAGAAACCATCCCATTATCGTATGTCGTTGATACCTTTGGTATAAGGCCTGTTAACAAAACTCCATTTACTGTAACAGCACTACGATCAGCTGTCTTACATGAAATCAACATTTGTGCACCATTTCTACGATAATGATGCATGAAAGAAGTCGTTCCTCGCTCAAGCGAAGGGATCATCGCAAAGGTTGGCCGATATGATGAAGCTGTGTAGTCGATTAGACTTTCAAAATCGTAGAACATCCACGGTGTAAAGAGTCCCACATGAACCGGTTTTGATGCTTCGATGAAGGTTGATTGAATTGAAGGCGGAAGATCATAGACGTCACCCCGCTGCAGGGTAGCGAGTGTTGTGCGAACACTTGCTGGCGAAACCGACACAAGTTCTGTTGTATTGTCCGTAGCAACGACACGTAGGACACCTCCAGTATCGACACGTCCTACCGGCAAGAGAATGTAGTCTGGGTACACACGAGTAGTAGGTGCCCTCGTCACAATCGATCGAGCCACAAACTGCGTTCCAGCCAGCTGATTTGGTATTGCCCACTCGGCTATGGTGTTCCTCATCATTCCACCACCGAAGTATAATGTACCATGGGACCTAAGACGTGTAGGAGCTCTCGGCACCGAACCAAGGACGTGGGATTGTAGGATTCCAACAGGATGGGATGAGGTCACCAGCGTGCCAGACAGATCGGCCAATTCATCAACGGTTGTGACGGTCATTGATTCTCCCGAATCCAACCGAAACGATACAAGTGTACCCGCCGAAACACTCACGGGACCGCCAGTGTCAACCCTGCAAGATGGCGTCAGCTCGACCAGAGTGTTAACGTATTGAGCAACAACAGAAATGGTTGCCGGAAGATATACCGTGTGTTGCTCCTGGTCACTGTTAATCATGTTACTCGGTAGAGCACGATCAGCTTTGGCACAAAGTATGGTATACGACCTTTGCCATGATTCTACGGCCAAGGGGCGAAAGGCGTCACCATGATGATAATAGGAACTGAGTACAACAGACTCGACCGGCGCGGATGCAATCACAGATATTGTGTATCGATGTCGTCCGGCCTCAACAGCTCGAAAGAAGTCAACGGGTAGTCGTACAGTGGTTGTCACACCCTTCTTTACTACAACAGTCGTATCGAAGGGAATAGGAAATGACGCCACGAGGCGAACAACGGCCTCGTCAGTTTGAACTACGTCGAGATCTACGTAGGCATAGGCGTGATCGTCGGCGATGTGTTCTAACTCAGGAGTGTGAGGAGGTAATGTAATCAGGCGGACACGTCCGCCAACAACACTTTGTGCAGATACCGTCGACACAACGAGGGTAACTGATGTCAGTACAACGATCAGGACCCTACACAGGGTACAACCAACAGACATGTGCCTCTCCTCAAATACTCTCGACCGAAAATACCATACGACCTGAGTTTCTCATGAGGTTTGTGAGTGGACGTCGTGACCTATTTTCGCCTCGTAATGATCGATGTAACCCTGCTCTCCGACCCAAAACTTCATCCAGGTAGGTCAACGACTTCGGGCCCAGCCGGTATCGTTTCGTTCCCCTACCGCTCATGGTCAGCCGTGTTGGCCTTTCAAGAGTCTCACCGTTCTCACAAGCGATGGATGGCCTATGTTGATGGTGTCGATCGTGGAGAGTGGGTGACATATTCATCGTTTATCCATGAAGTACGGCAACTCGCCACATTTCTGCAAAGCCAAGGTGTCCGGCGTGGTAGTAGGGTTGTTATCGCCGGCCATAATCATCCACAAACCATACTGTCATACTTCGCTATTTGGCACCTCGGAGCGTGCGCAGTTCCTCTGAACATGACGGAGGATAATACACGGCTTGCCTACATCATTGAACATTGTGATGCAGACGTAATTCTGGTGCGTGAAGAATATGAACAACGTGTCCGGGAACTCCATCCGGATCGAAACTTCATCACTATTGACAATGCCCCTTGGGCGCAGAATGCGCCCGCCCCCTATCACGACGAAGATCATACATTTGATGATTGTCTTATTGTGTATACAAGTGGCACAACGGGCAATCCCAAAGGTGTCGTACTCATACAGCAAAACCTGTTTGCGGATGGGTTTGACATAGCGGCATGGCATGGAATTACTGAAGAATCGACCATGATGTGCGTCTTACCCGTCCATCACGTAAACGGAACGATTGTGACACATGTCACACCGTTTCTCGCTGGAGCGTCCGTTGTCCTGCATAGAAAATTTAGTGCCTCACAGTTCTTTCCAGCAATTCGGCATTACGGCGTTCACATTGTAAGCGTCGTGCCTACTCTCCTTGCGTTTTTACTTGAGTCTGGTGCTGATGCCCATAACGTGCGTACGAGTGGATTCCGTCACATTATCTGTGGTGCCGGCCCTCTCACGTGTGACCTTGCTACAAGGTTCGAAGACTCCTATGGAATCCGTATTGTCCATGGATATGGACTTTCAGAAACGACGTGTTACTCCTGCTTCTTACCCGTAGACCTGACTGATGAAGAACATCGTCACTGGATGCGTGATTATGGATTTCCATCGATCGGTGTTGCAATACCGTGTAATGAAATGTCAATTCACGATGCACAAGGTCACGACGTTGCAGATGGTGAGCGGGGAGAAATTGTTATCCGCGGTTCAAACGTGATGCGTGAATACTATGCGAATGACAAGGCAAACGCCGAAACGTTTGCCTTTGGCTGGTTTAGATCAGGTGATGAAGGTTTTCGAATTCAGAACGAACAGGGACAGCATTATTACTTTATTACCGGACGTCTCAAGGAACTCATCATTCGTGGTGGTGTGAATCTTGCGCCACTGGAGATTGACGAAGTTTTGAATCGTGCACCTGGTGTACGATCAGGAATATGTGTTGGATTTGATCACGATATGTATGGAGAAGAAGTTGGTGCGTTGGTCATCAAACAGAATGATGACACCAATGCAGAAACCATCCTGGCCTACTGCCGCCAACACCTCCCCTTCTCTAAATGTCCGAAGGTTGTCGTTTTTGCGGAGACTCTACCAGTCACGAGTACTGGCAAGTATCAAAGAACGAAGGTTCGACATCTCTTCGTTGAATGGCGCAATCACACATTCAGCCCACCCGAGCATCAACGGAAATCTTGAGCGCGTAAGCCGGGACGCGGCATATAGAACTGGGATGGCTGAATGTCAATTTTCTGTGGTTGAAGAACATTGGCCGCAAAGTCCGCACGTACTACCCAACCGCCTGCAATCACCTGGAGTTTATCAGCCGATGAGACAATGTTGGGATTGGTATATGCAAGCTCGTTGATCATGTCTTCCGTTAATGCAGCTGTGTCCGTTTCAACAAAGAACTGGAACAAATAGATTCTGCGTTTATGAACGGGCAGCAGATTGGATTCGACAGCCTCTCGAGTGAGGTGTTCTGCCGTACGAAGAATCTTTGTTGAGTCATATGTTGTGACGCGAACAAACCAAACCCCTGCCGCAGCGTTACCATTTGATGTGTCCACAAACGATTCACGGATAGCGTAAAAATCATCGATGGATGTCACACTCGAACGGTACCATACATAGGCAACGGCCAAACCGATACCTGCTCCAATAAGAATGACAAGGATCCATTTTGTCGTTGTTGTCATGGTACATAGTCCAGAAAGTTCGGCAAAAGAAGTAGCTCAGTCAGCCATGCAACGATCATCATGGTTACGGCGATACTGAACGGAATGCTGAGATTATCATCAAGCCGCAGTCGGATCGATCCTGCCTCAATGATTCCACCAACAACACTACCAACAGCGCCAGCTACCAGGAACGTCCACGGGAGAGAATACACGACGTCGTAAAACAGTACCACGACCCAGGCCGTCATGATAAACGTTACGGTTCCAACAACACTCTTGTCGAGGAAGGGTTGACGTCCAAAACGCCGTCCAACGAGGGCTGCGAATGTATCAGAAACAATCAGGATGGTAAATGCCGTCACGGCGACGATCGTCGGGAACACTGCCAGCGTAATTAATGCGGCAATAAGGACCCAACTTGCGCCAGTTAACAAGAACCTATCTCGCTGCCGTTCATGGCCTCGTAAGAGAGGGCCAACTACCTTGAACATCAGTGATCGTGTCGGCGTGTGATAATGCATCGCCGCGTCGATTGTGACGGACAAAAGCGTCATTGCGATGAGGATAGCCAAACCTGTTTCATGAGGAATTCGCAGGTAGACAAACGGAATTCCCAATGACGAAAGATGGATGGACTTTCGGGCGAGTTCGCTTTTGTAGGTGATCTGTGTCTTGTCGGCCATATTTTCGCCCGCGTGAATCTCCCCGCCTCCACCTCCCACACGTTACGTCTGCGCCCCGTTGCCAAGATTAATCTCGGCCTCGAAGTGCTACGGCGGCGTGCCGATGGATACCACGATATCAACAGCATCTTCGTTGCCATTGACCTTCACGATGAGTTGGAGATCTCTCCTTCGGATTCAATTGAGTTTACCTGTGAGCCCAACGTCACGGCTGACGTTGAATCTAATCTCGTCGTCCGCGCCGCCCGGGCCCTGTTAGACCCAATCTCACGGGGGGCGAAGATACGACTACGGAAACACATCCCTACGGGGGCTGGCCTCGGTGGAGGGTCATCAGACGCAGCTGCTACTCTTGTCGGTTTGCGTAAACTCTATGACCTCACTGTGTCCGACAACGATCTGGCTGCCATCGCAGCAGGCCTTGGGTCCGATGTTCCGTTCTTCCTCTCGCATGGCCAGGCACTCATCGGAGGCCGTGGTGACATTGTCCAACCCGTGACCATCGATGTCCCATGGACATTCGGTCTGGTTATTCCTGATATCCATGTGAACACCGCCCAGGCGTATTCCACATTGGGGATAACAGGTGAACATCCTGGGAATAACCTTGTGGATATTATTCGTAGAGGCGTTAACAATCAAGAGGTTATGCGCAATAGTCTTAGAAATGATTTTGAGCAAAGTGTATTTACACAACATCCTGTATTACAAGGAATTAAGAGTCACTTACTTGAAGCTGGAGCATCGTATGCTGCAATGTCCGGAAGTGGCTCGACGATCTATGGGTTATTCACATCTGTGGAAAGTGCGGCGTTAGCTCTCCGCCCTCTCAGCAATCACCGCACCTATATTTGTCATGCCGTACCCACCTCCTTTGTCCTTCCATGAACATTCTCGTTGTAGCAGCAGAAACGGCACCGTATGCCAAGGTTGGAGGACTTGCAGACATGGCAGGATCCTTACCGCGCGCATGGCAGGCAGCTGGACATTCGGCCTGTATTGTATTACCGTTGTACGGCACAATTGACGTTGAGGCCTATGGTATCGAACGAACGGAGCATATCATCGCTGTGCCCATGGGATCGTGGACGGAGTTTGCAGAGATCTGGTCTGGCACCCTGCCGGACAGTGATGTGCCAGTTTACTTCGTTAAATCGACGGAATACTATGACAGACCAGGTATTTACGGTTACCATGATGGATTTCCAGATAACGATCGGCGTTTTATCTTTCTTAGCCGCGCAAGTTTTGAGTTAGCGCGTGCTCTTGGTTTTCGTCCAGATGTTATTCATGCTCATGACTATCATACGGCACCATGTATGCCGATGCTTGCCATTCACTATCGCTCGGATGCTTTTTTTGCGCAGACAGCTGGAGTATTCACCATTCATAATATGGCCTATCAGGGAATGTATGATCCCCTTCGGGCTATGGAATTCTGTGGATTTGACGCAACATCGTTTCACGTCGGAAGTTGGTTTGAACACGAGGGGGCTTTTAACTGCCTCAAAGCCGGAATAATGTTCGCCGATAAGATTACAACCGTCTCTCCGACATATGCACAGGAGATTCGGTGGACAACGGAAGGAATGGGTTTACAAGGTGCACTGCAAACACGTGGTGCCGACGTACTCGGAGTTCTGAACGGAATTGATACCGACGAATGGAATCCCGAGAGTGATGTCCACCTTCCGGTCCCCTACACCTTCGATACAATTGCTAAGAAGGATGTTGTAAAGCGTTCACTATTAAAGTCTTTCGGCTGCTTAGACGACGTGATTTCTCACGATCTTCCTCTTGTAGGAATGGTGACGAGACTCACTGATCAAAAAGGTATTTCACTTGTCTGTGACGTGTTAGAAGGATTTGTATCGGCAGATCGCCTACGATTTGTTGTTCTTGGTAGTGGTGACAGTCGGTATGAACAGTACTTCCGACAGCTATCCACACGTTATCCACACCATGTGTTTGTAGGTACTGGATACAACCATCCACTGTCACATCGGATCCAGGGTGCTTCGGACTTTTATCTGATGCCATCTCGTTTTGAACCGTGTGGTCTTACGCAGATGTTTGCCATGCGATATGGTACAATTCCGATTGTACGGGCTGTGGGTGGACTTGCCGATACGGTTGAACAGTACGACCCTATCTCATTGACAGGAACAGGGATACGATTCGATCGATTTTCAGCGCAAGATTGCGCCAGTGCTCTTGAACAAGCGCTCAAGTTGTATCGGCGCGAGCCACATTGGTCGGCAATCCGGCGTTCTGCCATGAGCCGTGACTTCGGAATTGGCCGAACTGCCGACCACTATATCAGCGTCTTCTCCTGGGCTCTCGAACGTCATCGCTGACCTTCGGTGCCGGCACAAGTCGAACGATAACTTCAAGCCCAGCCGTGCCAGGAAAGAGATCGAGCGGTACAACGATATCAGCAACGTATCCTGCTGCGCGCCACTCCTTCATCGACCTTGATATCTCGTCGGGCCCACAGAAAACGTGTATAACACGGTCCGGATTTCGAGCTGCAAGGGCTGCTATAACGTTCTCCGCCGTACCACTTCTTGGTGGGTCAAGAATTACCACCACGGGTGCCCCTTCTGCCCCTTGCCGCTCAAATTGAGGTATACGCCGCTCTACGGATGTTGCCGTAACGGGCATCGTGAGTGCCGTTACGTGCCCGCCGGCACGCTTCACATTGTACCGAGCATTTGCAACGGTCGTCTCATCAGCGTCTACTTCAATGATATGGGCCGCGTCCTTGGCAAGAGCTGCACCAAACAAACCGTATCCGCCGTAGAGATCGTAGATGATCGGAAGGGGGCCGCCCTGCGGGCGAAGGGGCGGCTCAAGGGCTAGACGTCGGACAGTTTGAACGAGCTCAGGCATCATTGCACGATTCACCTGGCTGAAGGAAAAGACTCCAACCTGATACATTACTCCGTGAATGTTGAGCGTGGTGGCTGCAGCACCATGGAGTTTTTTTGCACCAACCTCACCGGGTGGACGATCTTGTTCAAGATAGTATCGGCTACCTGAGGGGTCATTATAGATCCAAACGTGAGCTACTGCCGGAATTGCACGACGCAGTGCAACGGTCCATCCACGTAGTAGTCGAACTAAGGACGCATCAAGAAGGCGGACGTTAAAGATAACTACGAGCTCTTCATCGGTGCCACGCACAATGACGTGATTGAGGAAGAACTTGACGTCACCAGAGTCCGTACGTTTTTTCGGCAAGGCCCGCATCCGATCAAGTTCAGCCGTGATGGTTGCATAGACCTTGTGGTGCGAATCAGGTTCGAGCGTGGATGCACGATCGAGATCTTCAACACGCCCGTCTCCGTGGGCGAGCATCGGTCGGCCTCGAATAATCGCAACACGCCGGCGAGATGTTGTGCGATAATGCCGCGGTTGCGGAGCTGCTACAACGTCATAGACATGTGCGTCGCGGAAACCTAGATCCCGCGATACGAGGCGGAATGCCTCACGTTTGCAGTCAAGTTCCTTGGAATACGTTAGTGCCGCAAGTGGGTCGGGTCCCTCGGCCGTGGCGAGGCCACGTTCCCGGAGGACCTTCAGAAGAGCTAGTTCAAAGTTCATGATCGTTTGATGACGATGATAGACGTATCGTCATCGCGGCTTTTATTGTCGGCAAAGACACGGACGTCTGTTGTGATTGATCGAAGAATTGCTTCAGAAGAAGAGTCTTTTCGTTTACGAACAACGTCAACAAGTGCACCCACACCGTACTCATCACCACCCTCATTTCGAGCTTCGGTGACTCCATCGGTATACATCACGAGGACGGCCTCTGGTGATATCGTTCCTACGCCGAGTATGTATGGCGGAGGATCAGGTATCACTCCGGTGAGTACTCCCCCATCAGTGAGAAGGATTACATTGTCACCATCGAGGATAAAAGGGGGATTGTGGCCGGCATTGACGTATTCGATTGCGCCGGTCGACCCGTGAATGACGCAAAGGAACAGCGTGACAAAGACGTCGGGATCTGTGTTGTCGCAGACGAGAGCGTTAATCCTCTCAGCGATTTGTGTGAGGGTTAGATCAAGCTTTGCAAGAGTATTCAGTGCCGCCTGAACGTTCGCCATAATTAAGGCAGCGGGAATACCTTTACCAGAAACGTCGCCGATGGCAAACAGTGTTCGATCTTCATCAAGTGGGATCACATCGTAGTAATCGCCTCCGATTCCAGTACTTGGCTCAGTCTCGGCAGCAATGTCCAAGGCATCGACAACAGGCAACGTCACCGGAAGCAGGCCCCGTTGAATGTCTGCGGCAATACGTAACTGCGAGAGCATTTCGAGTTCTCGCTTTTCAACGTCGTACAAACGATGAACTTCAAGGGCAGCAATTGCTGTATTGCCAAGCGACTCGATAAACGTGACTTCCTCGTCGGTAAAGTTACTGCCGTTGAGTTTGTTGCAGACGGCCAGCGCGCCTAGATGCTTACCGTGTACATGCATAGGCGTCACAACACCTACGTTATGCTGTTCCAGTTCATATCGCAATTCATCGTCATCTGCTAAATCCGACGTTCTGATAACTCGCTGTACGATGTTCAGCCGTTCATGGAGTTCTGCCAGATTCTGGGCACCTGCGCGATTTACGATTACGTTTCGTGCTTCAACTTCAGCGTCCCGAAGGTAGAGGGCAAAGCTGCTGATCATCAGCTGTCCCATAAGCCTATACGAGAGTATTCGCAGGATTTCCTTCGGTTTGGTTTGGCCGGTAAAGTCACGCGCTGACTCAAACAGCGACGTTACAAGTAGGGTCTGAGCCTCTAAATCCTTTTTTGCCTGAAGTAGTGAACCAACCATCCGAGCATTGTGGACAGCTGTGGAGACAATAGACCTGACGAGATCAAGGTAGGCGCGGGTCTCTTCACCGTCCTCTACGCCATCCAACGTAGGCCCAAAACACAGCACACCTAACAATTCGCCGTGAATTGCAAGCGGCACCCACCACGTAAGACCCGCTTCGATTAAGGGCGCAACGCAGACGTCGTCGGGCAGAAATCCGAGATCAATTGTCTCTGGTAGAGCAATCGACAGCTGTGGAACCGCTTTAACGCGTACCGTCGAAAGCATGTGTCCATCAGGGATGAGAGCACAAGACCGTCGCACTTTTAACTTGCCCATAATGCTCAGCAAGGCCGCATTGAGCACGTCATCCGCAGAGTTCTCCTCGGAAAGACGAGAGCTCAAATCGAGTAAGGACGCAATGTTCAATGCTGAACTGGTGGCGACCAGATGTTGTGCCGCATGTAATGACATCGTTACGAATATACGGGTGCAATGAACGGCCATGGGAAATCCCGTAGTTTTGGCCTCCACACCGATACGACGCACATCACCTTGTCGGAGACCCATGAACCGTTGTTTCTTCCTCCTCACCATTGTCCTGACCGTCGGTCTCCTGGCTCATACGTCCGTGCACGGTCAAGGCGTCACAACCGGCTCAATGTCGGGAGTCGTTAAAGATTCGAAGACACAACAAGGGCTGTCCGGGGCAACCATTAAGGCAGTTTTTTCGCAAACGGGTGCTATCTACGGAACAATCGCTCGAGCGAACGGAAAGTATTCGATACGCGGATTACGGCCAGGCTTATACACGGTCACCGTTACCTACGTTGGTTATCCTGCCATCACAGCAACCAATGTTCGCGTTGACGTGGGAGAAACCGTTACACGCGATTTTCTCATGGTTGAGTTGGAGAGTAATCATTTACCAGAGATTGTTGTCACCGCCGACAAAAGTATCCTGATGGATACGAGTCGGACCGGTGCAGGATCGATCATCAGTGAACAACAGATCACTGCCGCACCAACGATCAACCGTAGCATATCTGATATGGCGCGGATGAATCCCTATGCTACACAGTCTGCTTCGACGGGTGGAAGTTTTGATGCGACTGCAGGCATCAGTGTCGGCGGACAGAACACACGATTTAACAACTTTCAAATTGACGGTGCCACCGCGAATGACGGATACGGTATTGGTGGAGCGGGAACGGCTGGTAGTGTTGCAAATAACAACTTTATCACACTCGAAGCCATCGAAGAACTTAAGGTAAATGTATCACCATACGATGTACGCCAGAGCGGATTTACCGGTGGACTTATTAACGCTATCACACGCGGCGGTACAAATGTTTGGCGTGGCTCCATCTTTTCCTATGGTCGAAATGAAGCCCTTGTTGGATTGAGTCCAGATGCCAATCGCCGTCCGTTTGAAAACTTCTTCGATGCACAGTTTGGAGGACGTGTTGGTGGACCACTCATTAAAGATAAACTTTTCCTCCACGTGAGTGCAGAATCACGTCAGAGATCTACACCAGCAGAAGTAGGCTTAAACGACCCGAATTCGCTGAACAACTTCCCTGTTCCGCGTCAGGTTATCGACGACATCGCTACAAACGTTCGTAATCAATACGGCTACGATCCAGGACAGACCGAGAATCCAACATCGATCCCCAATCAGTCGTACAATATTCTTACGCGCATCGACTGGAACATTGACGAGGACAACAAACTACAGTTCCGGCACAATCTGCTCTATGGTACACAACTGCGAAATCTGCAGCGAACAACGACACTTTATGGATTCGGAAGCCAGGCGAATGAATTCACAACAATGTCGAATCAGTTTGTTGCTCAGCTCAACACGATTGTGGGTGAGTCCATTGCAAATGAGTTCCGCATCAGTGTAACCGTAACAAATGAAGAGCGTGTTAATGCCGGGGCGCGATTTCCTGAGTCACGAATCTATGTGGGAAGTCGCGAAGCAGTTGTGTTTGGTCCCGACCGCACATCACAGGCCAATGCACTTGACCAACAGGTTATCACTGTGACGGACGACATTTCCGTCTTCTTTGGCGATCATACAATTACCATCGGCACGCATAACGAGCTATCATTGTTTAACAATCTCTTTATGCGTGACGCATACGGAGCGGTACAGTACGCAGATCTTGCTTCGTTTCAGGATTCTACTCCGAACTACTACTCCATAGCCTATGCGAATCCTGCACTGTACGATGAAGGTGCGTTCCCTCGATTCCCTTGGAAAATGGCACAACTTGGAACGTATGTTATGGACGAGTGGCAAGTAAACTCATCCCTCCGTTTCAACGGTGGATTGAGAATTGATGTACCAGTCTATCTCGATTCGCCTCTTTATAATTCGCTTGTTACAGAAAGATTCCCCGGATATTCGACCTCGAGATTACCTTCGTCAACACTACAGTTTTCACCTCGCCTCGGGTTTAACCTTGACGTATCGGGTGACAGGTCCATCATCGTTCGTGGAGGAACAGGCATCTTTACCGGGCGAGTACCTGCAGTATGGATCGGCAACCAGTTTGCCAATACCGGCATCGACATTTTCCGAGCCGAAGTCGGTCGGAGCGGAGCAGGCAATGCCCCGATCATCGATCCGCGCACAAATCTCCCGTGGGTATTCGACCCACGAAATCCCCCCGTACCCGGAGACTCAACCTTTCCGGGAACAGCTACAACGCAGAGATCCGTAATTAATCTTACCGACGAGAATTTCCGTTTCCCACAGTTATGGCGTTCAACACTCGGTGTTGATCTACGACTCCTACAAGGCGTGACCCTCACCGTTGAGGGTATGTATGGAAAAAATCTTAACTCTGTTGATTATGCCAACATCAACCTTCGTCAGAATGGTATCTCTCCGCTCGACGGCCGCCCGATGTATGCAGATGCCAGCAGAGCAGATTCACTTGCAGCGCCTGAGTTTGTCCAGGTTCTTCTTCTCCGCAGCCGCGACGAAGGTTACTCCTATTCAGCATCGTTCCAGTTAAACATCGATGAATCGAACACCATCGTCCCCGGTCTACGTGCCCTGTTTTCCTACACCCACATGGCCGCCTATGATCTCAACTCTTCATCGGATGCGACAGCTCTGTCCCAATGGGGCAACACTGATGCTATTGATCCAAACAATGCTACCCTAGGCCGGTCAAACTTTGATGTTCCCCATCGGGTACTCGCCAACGTGTCGTATACACATACGTGGACAAAGGACGTAGCAACAACAATTGGAATCGTATATAGCGGAAACTCGGGCCGGCCCTATTCGCTGTCATATATCCAGGACTATAACGGCGACAATGCTCTCGGTGGAAACGACCTTATCTACATTCCGCGCAGAGAAGACTACGGAACGAAGGTTGTTGTTGTTCAACCTACAGGTACTGACCTTAGAACTTCGGATCAGGTCTGGGAACAGATAGTGGCCATCGTTGAGGCTAATCCCATACTCCGTGAGTATCAAGGTCGAATCCTTCCACGAAACAGTCTTCGTGAACCGTGGATAAACCGCCTCGACATGCGGCTCACACAGCGACTTCCTGGATTGGGATCTAACACAATTGATGTAACACTGGATGTTGAAAACATCTTCAATCTGCTGGGAGCAGATTTGGGGACTCAGCAATACGTAAACTTTCAAAGCGCAAATCTTTTCGGATTGTCTCTATCGGGTGGACGACCCTTTGACGATCAGGGTCGCCTCCGTATGTCGTATTCGGAACCCATTACGAACGGCAGACCCGGCGTCTACATCGTTGACAACTACGGGTCACGCTGGCGTATGCAATTGGGTATTCGTTACAATTTCTGATTAAAGTTCACCATGCGTTTCTCCTGTCTCATCTTGCTCGCTCTCGTCACATCAATTCTTTCCTCATGTGATGAGGATGTTCTGACGTTTCCTGAACCGTCTCCGGCATCAGTACGTGTTGTCAACGTTACACGTGATGTTGTATCACTCGGCGTTCTTGTTGATGGCACAACATCCTTCGATGTGGCTCGAGGTGAAGCATCTGGATACGTGCCGTCTCCTGCTGGTCGTGCAGTGAGCTTTGTTCTACTGGATTCTGGACGATCCCTCCGTCGTGATACCTTGTTCTATACCCTTGGAGGGAGTGCGCGCGTCATCCTATTTGCCAAGGGTACAAAAACCAACCTCGTTGAATTCCGCTCCGCCGTACAGGACACCGTACTTCCGACATCAGAAACCCGCGGCTTCGTAAAGTTTGTTCACATGGCTGAGTATGAACTCACGGATGGCGAGTTTGTTGAGGTCGTCACCCCCGATGGTACAAAGGTGTTTCCAGAGGTTTTCCTTCCTGGCATTGCATCTCCATCATGGGTTGCTCTCGAGCCAGGCACATACACGTTCCAGATACGGGCGTACGGAACAACGGACATCCTGACAACACTTTCCAATGTTTCAATTTCAGCCGGTTCAACACGCATTCTCTACACCTTCGATGCTGCTCCACCGGTTCCCGATTCCCTAGCACTGTCCATCTTCTGAGGTCAACATGAACGTCTTTATCTCCGTACTCTTTTTCGGAGTTTTCACTGTCTCTGCCGTAGCACAGACGATTTCCATTTCTCAAGCACGACAACAGGAGTTTGGGACAACAGTTACACGTATTGCAGGACGTGTCACGGCTGCAGGTGTGTTCCGGAGTAATGCTTTTCTTCAAGATGGCACGGCCGGAATCAACATTTTTAACGCTCAATTCCGGGCAGGTGTTCGCATTGGTGACAGTGTTATCGTTGAAAACGGAACACTTGCAGAGTTTAATCCTTCAACGGGTCAACCTGGTACAGGATTGTCCCAGTTGACTGGCAACAACCTTACCTTCACCGTTATACCTGTTGAGCGAGATACACCGGAACCACGGAACGTAACGATTCCCAACATCGGCGAGTCCGTTGAGAGCCAACTTGTGCGTCTCCGCCGTGTACGCTTTCTTCAATCCGGAAATTTCCAAGGAGAAACGAACTATCAAGTCCGTGATCTTTTTGGAAACGACATTGATGTCCGTATCGACGGTGGAACGGAGATTGCAACAGGATTCTTACCCATTCCTGATGGCGACATTGACCTCATCGGCGTTGTCGGGCAATTCCGCGGGGCTTTTCAAATTCAACCTCGGTTTGCAACGGATCTAGGACTTCCACCAGTGGTTCCCGACACAGTGGCGTCGTCTAGAACGTTCGACCTTACAACATGGAATCTCGAATGGTTCGGATGGGCTGATTCAACACGTGGACCGCGCGATAAACAACGTCAACGTGAATCGATTGCACGAATCATGGATACGATTGCTGCCGATATCTACGCACTTCAAGAAATTGTCAGTGCCGACACTCTCGCATCACTCGCAGATATACTTGAAGGTGATTACGGCACCCTGTTTGCGTCAGACATTACGTCAGAGCAGAAACTTGCCTACATCTACAATCGTGCAACCGTCACACCAGTCACTCATGGCCTCGCTGTAAATGGTGGTGCACAGGCTTGGGCGAATGGTCGTTTCCCCTACCGTCTAACGTTCGATGTAACGGTCGGTGGCCAAACACGACGAATGGTTGTGTTTAATATTCATGGAAAAGCCACGGATTCTGCCACAGCCATGGAGGACTACAATCGTCGTAAGACGGATGCGGAAACATTCCATGCCTACCTGCGTGACTTCTATGCAGATTCCCTCGTCTATGTTGTTGGTGATTTTAACGACGGTATACTGCGCTCGGTTGTTGATACGACACTCCGTTCTCCGTACATGGCCTTCCTCGACGATGCACAATGGTCGTGTCAAACCTGTCCGATGGCAGAACGTGGACTCGGAACGTATCTGTATGGTTCGCGTGGTATGATTGACAACATATTGGTTCGTAACACGCTCACCCCGCATATCCATCGCACCTTCATAGAAAATCCGCAGGCATTTACCGTCTCCTACGGTAGCACGGTCACGGATCACCTACCAGTGACAACCCGTGTCTTCATTGACGCTATCTCTAGCGTTGATGATGCCCCTTCTGCCCCCTCCCATATTCGTATGAGTCCAAATCCGGCCTCTACGTCGGCCATGATGGAGATAACGCGCACAACTCATGGTCGACTCACGGTCGAACTCGTTGACGTCACTGGTCGCGTGCAGCGTATTGTTGACGAAGAAGGCGGCCCACAAGTTCGGGTCGTTGTTCTTCCAACAGCGGAACTGGCAACCGGAATGTGGACGGTTCGCGTTACCGAAGGTCTGTCGATCTCTACGTTGCCGCTGATGATCGTCCGGTAACAACCAAGGTGGTTAACGCCACCACAGCCGTTTCTGCGCGCAGGCGGTATTCACCAACTCTCCAACGATGAAGTCGTGGAAGATTGGCGAGTACCGCCTGTTCGCGTTCAGATAGTCCACCCTCAGGTCCAGCAAGCACCACAACATGGTTTGAGAGTGGTTCACGGTGTAGATGTCCACCCGCATCACCAACAACAACGTCAGCCAAAGGATAGGAATCAAGAATCGCCGTTAAATCCGAATCCTCACGCAGTTCGGGAAACCACACGCGTCCACACTGTGCACAAGCTGCTTCTATCTTGGCCAACATTCGTACTGTCGTTGATCGCTGAAACTCAGCGTGATCTGCATTCCACACGACGATCTCCGTAACTCCGAGCTCAACGACCTTTTCAAGGGCAAACTCAAATCGATCACGATGGTGCAGTACAGGTAGGATGATGGTTAAGGGGCAAGGGGGCGAATAGAGATGCGACTCTACAACGGTAAGGTGAGGTGACGACGTGTTCGTACTGTAACGACAGATAAGCAACAAACCGCGCCCGTTGAGCACACCAACGTATTCGTCTCCGCGCAATCGCAGCGCGGCAAGATGTCGTCGCATGTCCTCCGTTGGAACAATCGTTCCACCTCCGTCATACGGTCGTCGGTCAACTATATAGTCCATGGTCTGCAGTTCCGTAATTACCTGAGTCGCCCACGAAAATGCCGTATTTTCGACGGTTCGCACTCATTTCACGGACTCAGCGCATGGACAACACGTATACCTGCATCAGAACCTACCAACCAAAACCAGGAATTGGCGCAATTGAGCTGGCACGCCCAGCCGTACTAAATGCCTTAAGTCTGACGACGATGATCGAGCTCGTATCAGCGTTTGAAGCATTTGATGCTGACGATACTATTCGATGTATCGTCATCCATGGTAATGACCGCGCCTTTGCGGCCGGCGCTGACATCACGGAAATGGCCGATGCAACGATGATGACCATGCTGCAGCGTGATCAGTTTGCTCGTTGGGAACGTATCCGGCAAACAAAGACGCCAACGATTGCTGCCGTGAGTGGATTTGCTCTTGGTGGTGGCTGTGAGCTCGCCATGTTGTGCGACATGATCGTGGCCAGTGAGACGGCACAGTTTGGTCAACCGGAGATTAACATTGGTGTCATGCCTGGAGCCGGTGGAACACAACGTCTGACAAGAGCCGTTGGCAAGGCAGTAGCCATGGAAATGGTCCTCACAGGCAGAACAATCTCGGCACGCCAAGCTCTCGCTGCCGGCCTCGTCAATCGTGTTGCACCTCAGGAAGCCTGGTTGGCAGAGGCATTTGCTCTTGCAGGTGACGTGGCAGCAAAAGCACCAGTTGCTGCACGACTCGCCAAGGAGAGTGTGCTAAAGTCATTTAGCACCACTCTTGAAGCTGGACTTGAATTTGAACGCAAAAACTTCTACATGTTGTTTGCCACGGAAGATCAAAAAGAAGGAATGGATGCCTTCGTGAACAAACGCACACCGGAATGGAAAGGACGCTGAGACGATGACGTACGAAACACTCCTTGTAACCAACGACAATGGCATTCTGACGATCACGCTCAACCGTCCAGACTCCTACAACGCCGTGAATGAAGCACTCACGACGGAGTTACAGGCTGCACTGCACCTCGCAGCAGCAGACGATGTACGATGTGTGGT
Source organism: Ignavibacteria bacterium UBA2333 (assembly GCA_002344895.1). Classification (GTDB taxonomy): domain Bacteria; phylum Bacteroidota; class Ignavibacteria; order Kapaibacteriales; family Kapaibacteriaceae; genus UBA2333. The sequence goes on along the minus strand of DDUR01000034.1, from coordinate 68,602 downwards.
GTTAACAGGAGCGGGCAAGGCATTCTGTTCCGGACAGGACTTAAAGGACGCACCGAAGAGCGGATCAAAACGTGATCTGCGTGATTCGTTGGAGCGTCGCTACAATCCAATCATTCGCGCCATTCGTGACCTTCCAAAACCTGTTATTGCAGCAGTGAATGGAGTAGCTGCAGGTGCGGGACTTTCGCTTGCTCTTGCTGCCGACATTCGAATCGTGAGCTCAGCGGCAAGGTTTGTAGAAGCATTTATTGCTATAGCCCTGATTCCAGACTCCGGTGCTACGTTCTTTTACCCACGTATGCTTGGATATTCTGCAGCATTTGAGTTTGCCACGCTAAACAAACCATTCACTGCCGAAGAAGCACAACGTTTAGGACTCGCCAACATGGTGGTACATCCTAAGGCATTTGCAGAAACCGTACGCTCCGTTGCTGCAACGTATGCCAATGGTCCAACTCAGACCTACGGCTTCGTAAAACATTTGCTTCAGAAGGGCACAACTCAATCACTCGAAGAGATGTTAGCCCTGGAGGCTGATTTTCAGCAGCGAGCTGGCGACTCAGCCGACTATGCTGAAGGTGTCCAGGCCTTCATTGAAAAACGATCACCTGTTTTTCGCGGTCGATAACGTAATTTACTTTTCGGAGGGACGCGGACATGGCCAGATCGAAGCCGACGATTTTTGAACAATTGCGTGAAGAGACTCGCCCCACGTCAACGGAGCGGTCACTCACCACATCGTCCGTTCTTCGCTGGTTAATCATTGCCGTATCCATCGTAGCAACAGCCTTGTTGTTTCCAGGTCGAACTGGCAATACAAAATCGCAGACAGAAACAGACGTACTGCTTGGCACAGTGTGGACACAGGAGACGGTTGTTGCAGACTATGCCTTTCCAGTACGGAAGTCAGCAGACGTTTTGGAAACAGAGCGTGAGCGTGCTCGCCGATCTTCACCTCCGTACTTCAGAACGGATTCATCTGCACTCGACATTTCACTTGCTCGTATTGCAGCCGTCACAGCGTCTACCTCAGCGGATCCACTTGGCACCTTGCTCCGACGTCGAGGTGAACCAACAATACGTGCGCTCTTTCAGTCACACGATGTTATAGATCGAAGTGATGACTCCATCAATGGTGATCGAATTATTGCCATCGTCAACGCTACCACAGAGCGAGCAATCCCTGTTGGACTGATCCTGGACGCTGATGGAACGGAACGCCGACTTCAACAACTGCTGGCTGATGTTGCCGGTGAATACCGAGATACCCTCGTCGATATTATCCACGATGCCGTGCGCCCCGAGCTTGTGTTTGACGGCACAACATCGCAGCGAATGGCAGAGTTATCTGCAGTCTCCGTACCATCAACGGTTGAGATTGTCCGAGGTGGGGATGTTATCATCCGCAAGGGAGATCGGGTTGATCGCCGAGCACTCGCCCGATTATCTGCCTTCCATGACGCTGCATTTCTCCGAAGTACGATCGACGTTTCCATCTTCGTTGTCCTTGGCAGTTTCCTTCATGCCGGCGTCATCATCGGCATTCTTGTCCTCTTCCTCGCCTTTGTTCGTCGCACGTCATTTGATCGGAATGGACAGCTAGCCTCTCTCTTGTCAATCCCCGTCATTGGCGCTGCTATGGGGTGGGCATCCGTGATCATTCCCACGGAATTCCCTCTTGAATACGTCATCCTGGCACCAGCATTCTCCATGATTGTTGCAGTTCTGTATGATGCACGTACGGCCTTTGTGACAACCGTTGTCATGGCACTTTCTGTTGCAGGAGCTCGCGGAAACGACTATGCTATTGCACTCGTTTTGTTACTCGCTGGAACGGTAGCTGCGTACTCATCAAATCGTATTCAGCACCGCGCACGAATTTTCACCAGCATCATCGCAATCTTTATCAGCCTTGCGGTTGTTACACTCGCTCTGGCTATGGAGCGCTCTATACCTGCTGATCGGCTGTGGCAGCCACTTGTTCTGGCAGCCATTAACTCCGTGCTGTCACCTCTCGTTACGATCGGCGTCATTGTGCTCATGGAACGTGTGTTTAACGTTGCCACGGACATGCGATTGGATGAGTTTGACGACATCGGCCATCCCCTTTTGCAACAGCTAAGTGAACGAGCCCCTGGAACGTATCAACACACGTTGGCTGTGGCGCGCCTCTCCGAAGCTGCTGCCAAGGCCATCGGTGCCAATGCCCTGCTCGCCAAGGTTGGTGCCTTGTTCCACGACATTGGCAAACTCGAGAAGTCAGAGTACTTCGTTGAGAATCAGATTGACATTGATAATAAACACGACAAGCTTCCACCAAAAAAGAGTGCGTCCATCATCCGCCAACATGTGCAGGATGGAATCGAACTTGCTCGTTCCTATCGATTGCCAGAGCGGATATGGACGTTTATCCCCAAACATCACGGAACGATGCTCATCAAACACTTCTACGCACGTGCACTTGATGAGTCGTTACTCAAGGATGCTGTCATCGATGAACAGGACTATCGCTATCCTGGGCCAAAACCCGATTCACGAGAAACAGCCATCGTGATGCTTGCCGACGCAGCAGAGGCGTTGTCAAGGCTTGTAAACACCTCACAACGTGAAGACCTTGAAGAAGCCGTCGATAAGATCATCCTGGATCGGCTCAGTGACGGACAGTTTAGCGAAGCACCGCTCACGACGGCCGATCTGGATCTGATCAAGGAAGCCTTTGTTCGTAATCTCCTCGCATCGTCGCATCAACGAGTGCGATATCGTGAACCTCAAGAGTCGTCCGATGGCAGCACCGCCAGCTGATACGTCACGGTTGCCCCTTGCTGCCCCCTTCCAACGTGATCTTAGGCGGTTCTTGAGTTACATCCGACTTGAACGTGGTCTGGCGGACACGACCGTAACGTCGTACGCACACGATGTCCGACAGTGTGCGGAGTTCTTGCAACAATGTGGACGCACAGACTTTGCCTCGGCAACCATAGATGACCTTCGAGGTTTTCTTGGAGAACTTGCAGATCTCGGCATCGGTCCTGTGAGTCGAAAACGTTACCTCTCATCCCTGAAGCACCTCTATCGATACCTTATTGGAACGGCTGGACTTCAGCACGATCCAACGGCAGCACTTGAAGTTCCTCGCACAACACGTGCGCTACCAGACGTACTGTCGGTTGATGATGTGGTACGTATGCTCGAAACACCAGATACAACATCACCCTACGGACTGCGAGACCGAGCTGTGCTGGAAACGATGTATGCCTGTGGTTTGCGCGCAAGTGAGACGATTGGATTGCGACAACGTGACATTCTCCAGGATCTTGACGCACTTCGAGTGCTTGGAAAGGGATCAAAGGAACGTATCGTCCCACTCGGTCGTATCGCTCGAACATGGATTGAACGATATCAGCATGACGGACGTGGTAAACTTATCAAGCATGCTGAAACTGACGACATTCTCTTTCTGTCGTCGCGAGGTCGTGCCCTCTCGCGTATGGCGCTCTGGAACATCGTTGATACAGCGGCCACAGTTGCTGGACTCGACGTTCACGTGCATCCACACATGTTTCGCCACAGCTTTGCTACGCATCTGTTAGAGGGCGGTGCTGACCTACGAGCCGTTCAGGAAATGTTGGGACATGCCGACATTGCTACTACGCAGATCTACACGCACATTGATCGTGACTACGTGCGAGAAGTCCACACGCTCTTTCATCCGAGGAACCGTACGTGACGCGGTACACACGTTGTTGGACGTCCGGATTCCCCTGGCAAAGTGCGATTGTTCTCTTGTTCGCAATGCTATCTGTTTTTTCTACCGTCATTGGGAAAGGGGCAGAGGGGGCAGGAGTAAAAACGGGAATCGACAATCTTCTTGACACCGATTTTCGACTTCTGAAAGGTCGGAAAATCGCCGTCCTCACGCACGCCGCAGCGCGCAGTCGGCAAGGTGAGAGTACGTTCGATATTGTGCGATTGCGTTCTGACATTACTCTCGTCAGAGTCTTTGCACCTGAACACGGATTCCACGGCACAGTAACCGCAGGCAACAAGGTTGAGAATGATACGATCCTCGGCGTTGAGGTACGATCATTGTATGGACAGTATCGACGGCCGACGGCCGATATGTTGCATGGCGTAGATGCCGTCGTAGTCGATTTACAAGACATCGGTTGTCGGTCCTACACCTACGTCAGCACGATGATAGAAATGCTTACCGTCTGTGCTGAGTTACGCATCGACGTCTTCATTCTTGATCGCCCGAATCCACTCGGAGGAATAACCGTCGACGGACGAATCGTGGAGCCATCATTACAATCATTTGTCGGTCGCATTCCCATTGCCTACGTCCACGGTATGACTCTTGGCGAGCTCGCAACCATGGCAAATGGTGAGGGATGGCTCGGGCGTGATAGTACCGGAACACCTCGCAGAGCACATATCACGGTGATCAAGGCCAAACGCTGGTCACGATCAATGAGATGGGAAGAGACGGGCCTCGACTGGTATCCAACATCACCGAATATTCCAACGATTACGGCAGCACGCGCCTATCCCATCACAGGAATCATTGGTGAATTGTCGACAATGTCGATTGGAATTGGATCAGCACTCCCCTTCTCCATCCTTGGTGGGCCAGGCCTCCTGTATGACAGTGTATTGGTATCGGCGGGGCGTCGACACGGAATCTTGTTACGAGATATACAGTTCACACCAACGGTCGGACGGTTTGCACGTACAACCTGTTCTGGATATCACGTTGAATGGGCTCGCGTAGATTCAATACGGCCCGTTCGGTTTGCCATGTATGTTCTGCATCGCCTCTCGGCAACATATCCAGACATCGTTCCAGATTCCTTGAGTCCTTCAACGGAGTCGATGATAACCAAGGTTACGGGTTCATCTCAATTATTGACACTGTTACGACGGAAGGCCACCTTTGACGAAATCGATCGCGAAATGTCTATCGGACTCACGGATTTTCTGCAGAGGCGTAAGAAGTATCTCTTGTATGACTAGGATTTGCACCTCAGGGCGATGTTGAAGGGCCACGAAGAACGTGGCTAAGCTTTACGATGGCCAGGCCAACACCCACACGACGAGTGGCTGGATCAATACCATCAAAAAAGACATGATCTCGTTGAACAACCATACCGGATGATCCGCCTCCGTCAAGATTCATGGCATCATGACAACCGAGTAATCGCATTACATCAGCTGTTTGCTGCAAGGTTGCTCCCATCGTACCCTGTGTTGACTGTGATGGCTCAATTGCAGCCAATACAATTCGGGTATTGTTACGATCGGTACCGATAGCTGTACGAGCAAGATTATGGGTAATAAATCTGCGTCCAGTTGATCCTTCATCGAAAGCTTCATGACGAGCCTTACCGTTTCGCACCAGACGAGGTGTACCTGAAACAGCGTTCATAAAGCGAACGGAACTGTGCAAATTCGTTGAATACTCTATCGAAATCGTATCACCCGGACGAGGTAGCGTTGATACAAATGCAGCCCTCGGAAAGGAGATTACGGCTCCGCGTAACGGCACATTAACGGTTCCGGAATCGATGGAGAGGACCTGACAGATGATAGGTGCATTCAGCGCAGCAGATCGAAGATATCGTACACCTACCTTCACCATTGGGAACTCGACGTCGGCTTCACGTTTTGCCTGGCTTATCTCTTCCTTAAGACGCTCACGAGTTAACTCAATCTCCGTGGAGTCATCGGATACCATTGACGTCTCTTTTAACGCCTCCTCAAACGCTGATCGAAGTTCTCGCTCGTGGACGCTGGGCACAGTTCCACCAGCATAGGAGTTATACACGACAATTCCGCTGTCAATACGCCTATTGACACTCGAGATCATAAATGATCTTCCCTTCCACTCGATTCTTCCGCTAATGCGAAACGTATCGATGTATAGGGTGTTACCGACGTCAAAAAATGCACTTGACCACTTCTTATACGAATTCAGTTCTACGACCTCACCATCGATAACACATGGGCCGATGGACGTATTTCGTACAGCGCGCCAGAAGTTGCCATTCACCATTCCGAAGACGGTATGTCCTGACGTAGAATCGTATCGAGAGTACATTTCACCTAGTCGTTCGAGACCATCAGCACGATCTTCACCCTTCACAATACGAACGGCATTACCAACAACAGATCGATCCATTGTCAGCACGTGAACGTCGACTGGCACGGATCCATTTGAACGATATTCGGCATACCGAATTCCTTGCCCCAACTCGCGCTCGAGAATTGGCCGTAGAGCCGTCATTGGCGTCGTACGCACACGAACACGACGTGCACGTCGACGTTGTTTTCCAGATCGTTTCGTTGATGGTCTTTTGGCGGACTTCTTCTTGACCGTCTGCCTTGGACGCTTCGCGCGCGGTGACCTCGGTGCACTACGTCCGCGGCGCTGCTGCACAGCGTACGACGACGGTGCAGCCGACATCGGTATCACATCGAAGCTCGTCAACAACACGGCGAGTGCGGCGAGGACGGCGACGACAGGGCGATATGGTGAACTACTGTGCCTGATCATGCCCATTCGTCGAGACGTACAAAGGTAGGCCCTCGTTCCCCGTAGGACAACGTAGTGTTATGCACAGGAACTTCGTAGGTTCGCGCCATGACGACACTGACACTTGATCGCCGCGACGGATATGCCGTCGTAACACTCAACCGCCCCGACAAACTCAACGCCGTTAATGCAGAGATGCTTGCCGATCTCGACGCTGCTTTTTCGGAGCTAGACAACGATACAACCGTACGTTGCGTAGTGCTTACTGGGGCTGGTCCGAAAGCCTTTGCCGCTGGTGCTGACATTTCTGAGCTCCACGAGCAAACGTCGAGCACGGGACGTCAATTTGCTGAGCGCGGCCAACGTGTTACAGCCCGTATTGAACGTCTCGGCAAACCCGTGATCGCCGCCGTTAACGGATTTGCCCTCGGTGGAGGATGCGAACTTGCCATGGCCTGCCATCTCCGATTTGCCTCGGAAACAGCCAAGTTTGGTCAACCAGAGATTAATCTTGGCATCATTCCCGGTTATGGCGGTACACAACGTCTTGTACGACTCGTAGGTCCGGCCAAGGCGACTGAGCTAGTTCTCTCAGGAGAAATGATTCCAGCAGAAGAAGCTCTACGACTTGGACTCGTCAATCGAGTTCTTCCAGCGGCAGATCTCCTATCGGCAACTGAGTCATTTGCCGCTCTTCTGGCATCAAAAGCTCCACGCGCTCTTGAGGCATGTCTCGAAGCCGTACGAATAGCTTCTGACCTTTCGCTGTTGGAGGGCCTGCATGCAGAAGCATCAATCTTCGGACGGGTCTGCGGAACCGAGGACTTTGCCGAGGGAACACAGGCCTTTCTCGAAAAACGACAGCCTACTTTTACGGGACGATAGTCCGTGATGTGGTTCGTTGACGTCGTATACCGGTGGGTGATGATGCCCATGGTTGCGATATCCCTGCCCCTTATTGCCCCCTTTCATTCCAAACTTCGTCGAAGAACGAGACAAGAAGCCGATGACCTGAACAATGTACCAGCGAGGAATATGGCCCGGCAGCGTGTATTGTTCCACGCTGCTTCCATGGGCGAAGTGGAGCAAATTATACCAATAGCCGAACGGTTGCGCCAACATCTCACGGTCGACGTCATTGTTTCCGTCACGTCACCGTCAGGTTATGATCATGCTTCAAAGCAGAGGTGTTTCGATGCTGCTGTTTATATGCCCGTCGATACGCTCGCGCGCCAACGGTCGTTCTTTCGTCGGATAGATCCAGATATTGTCATCATCAACAGGTATGACGTATGGCCTATGGCTCTGCGGGCATGCCGTGAGCGTGGCATCCATGTAATACTCGTAAACGCTACCTTTCCATCTGCTGCACGCTCACGTCTCCTACGGTCGTGGATACAAGACATTTATACTAAACTTGATTCTATCACGGCGATGACGGAGCAGGACGCCGCGGAGTTATCGACCCTCATTACAAAACCCGTCCTGTATCTACCAGACAGTCGCATCGACCGCATTTTTGACCGACTGAACCGAGTCTCTCCCGGTAAATCCCTTTCTCCCAGTGAATCTCTTTCTCCCGGTGAATCCCATTCTCCCGGTGAATCCCATTCTTCCGGTGAATCCCATTCTCCCGGTGAATCTCCTTCTCCCGGTGAATCTCTTTCTCCCGGTGAATCTCTTTCTCCCGGTGAATCTCCTTCTCCCGGTGAATCTCTTTCTCCCGGTGAATCTCTTTCTCCTGGTGAATCTCTTTCTCCCGGTGAATCAGAGCAGATAACCATCGTTCTCGGTAGCACGTGGCCTCTGGATGAAGATCTGTTTTCACCGCTCCACCAAGAAGCCAACTTGAAGTTTATCGTCGTGCCTCATGAGCCTACCGAAGGAGCTGTCCTTCGATGTATACAAAGGTTTGGAGCAGAACGATTTTCAAAGGTCGGAGCAGCACATTCTGGCAACATCGTCGTAGACGTAATGGGGCGACTCGTGGAAATGTATCTCCACGCTGACGTAGCTTATGTCGGCGGAGGTTTCGGTGCGGGAGTTCACAGCCTTGCCGAGCCTGCTGCGCTTGGCCGATCGGTTGCGTGCGGCCCACGTACGGATCGTTCACGTGACGCGACAATCTTGACGGATGCGAGGTTACTCACAGTCCTCTCTAACGCCGAAGATGCACGGCGATGGATCACTGATGTCATCTCGAACAAACGTGTTTACCAAGAGCGAGGCAAACGCTCGCAGGCCCTTTACGAAGGACTACGCGGAACATCTAAGATTTTGGTTGACGATATTCTTATTCGTTTGAAGAATCAAACAGAATAAGCTCAGTTTTCGACGCCTGCAACGTTGTAACAACAACGGCAAGCGGACCGGGCTGTGGTTGTGTCGGACGCGAAATCAATAACCGTCCATGATCATCTGTGACACCCCGAAACACAAGTCTTCCTACCAGATCATAGATCGTGACGGTCGCATAGGAACCTGCCGTCACTTCAAGCCCGTGTGATGACCTACGAATCAGCGAGCCAGTCCCATGTTGCTCACGTACCGACGTTCGTGGTGGAGGTGTAAACTTGAGGATACATGGTTTGCCGTCGTCAAGTGAAAGGTAAAACGAACCATCTGCCGCTGTAACAAGACCGACTGGACGCGCCCACCGTGTTTCCGTATTCGTAGAGTCACGCATAAATCCAGTTACAACATCCCGTACGACGTTCGCAATGGTATCCTCATCATTATCGAATTCCAAAAACACAACCTTTGCTCCGCTTGCAGGTGATCTGTTCCATGAACCTCGCATGACCATCAACGCACCGGTGCCTAGACGTCGTTCACACTCACCGTCGACAAATTCAATGGCCATAGGAGCACAATGTGCTGCTACGAGTGCAGCTGGTGGAACCATCGAGGCAACGTTCTGGCTATCTCGTGCCGTTAGCGGCAAAAGATTGCCATATCCGCCGATAGAAAAGTTCATCCAGTTACCAACATGATATGCTATAGGATATCCATAAAATCCTTGATCTCGAACAATGTCAACCCACTCAGGCGGAACGTCATTACCCTGATTATCCGAACCGTTATTGTTCGCCCATAGCCGTCCCGTTCGAGGATGCAGTGTCATTCCAACAGCATTACGAACTCCGTGAGCAAATACGCGTCGTCCGGTACCATCCCATGCATACTCTTCAATGGTTGCACGTTCAGCTCCGACGGTTGATTCACGAGCTGCATTAGAACGCGAACCGACAGAAAAGTAAATTCGTTGTGTATTGGTATCAAGCACAACGGTACGTGTTCGGTGATTACCACCCGTTTGATTTGGTTGTTGTGCTTTATTGATAACAACAGCACGTTGATCAAACGTGGTTGAGGAAGGATTTGACCGCCACAATTTTACGAGACCTGCTTCCTGGGCAACAAACATTGTATCTCGATAGAACCGAACATCATTCCCGAAACTGAAACCTGAGGCAGCAACAAGAATAGTATCGGCTACACCATCACGGTTTTTATCCGGCAGTGCAAGAATGTTCGAGCGATTCATGTTGGCCACATACAAAACACTATCGGGCCCCCACGCCATAAATCTCGGTTTCGCAAACAACAGCCCAGCCGCATAGACCTGCACGGTCCACCCTTCCGGAACAGATAATCGAAATTCCTCGGCATCCAGACTTGTAAAACGATACTTTTCCGGTGTTGTAATGCGCACGGATGTAAGTCCCGTGGACTGAGTTGGTGTCCATGGTACCTCCTGAGCCGTACTCATCGTTACAGCTATGAGGATTGTGGCAAGGGAACAACGTAGGAGAGCCATCTTGGGTAGGGGGCAAAGGGGGTAAATCGTTACGTCAAGTTACGGTACTCTTATAAACGACGCGACCCTCTTCTGCGTTCGCAGAAGAGGGTCGTACGTCGAGATTTCTGTGCGGATTAACGCACGACCGTAATCGAGAATGGATCGCTCGTAAACGGACCCGAGATGACACGATAGTAGTACGTGCCTGTTGGGAGCGTCGAGAGGTCAACCGTTGTCTCATACGTACCGATCGAGAGGCGCTCGTTAACGATCGTCATCACTTCGTTGCCAAGGGCGTCGAAGAGCACGATACGTGTGAGACCATCAAGACCGATTGAGTAGTTAATCACGGCGTTGCTTGTGACTGGATTTGGTGCAATTGGACGAACACCATAGTTCGTTCCTGACATGCTTACCAGACGCTTCGTATTGGCGCACTTGAGATCTACTGTGATTGAACCCGGGATGTCATGGATGTAGACAAAGTTCGGGCTCGTAAGACCTGGTGCGAGATTCGAAAGGTCTGTGTAGTACACAAATCCGTAGAGTGTCAGAGGCGACGTCATTGGCTTGTTCTGGTCAAGACCCTTGCCAAGGAAGCCTTCAAAACGAACCTTTACGAGTGGAAGGTTAATGTCACCATTCAGAGCTTCCTTCGTGTTGTCAGCTTCGAGATCGAGGATGATCTGACCACGGATGCTAAGATCAACGTTCTTGATTTGCCAGTTAGCTGCCTGTGTTCCAGCAAGGACTACAGGAGTTGATGGCGAAACACGGAGAATTGTTGAATCAAAGTTGACGTAGGCACGATATCCGCGAACCTGACCAAGAGAAATATTCTCTGGTGTGTTCTTCAGCTCGATGGCTACATCGACGTAGTTTCCAGGCGCGATTGTATAGGTTCCGATACCATTCGTTGTTTCAACGAAGAGACCGTTACCAGATACCGTAGCATCCTTTGTTTCGCCGTTTGCAGCGTCCGTAACAGGAATCGTTGCTGTGTAGGCTCCCGTTGCGCGGAAACTTCCACCAAGATCTCCTGCCTTTGTCTGATCTAATGTAGCAGCGTTCTGACCTGGTGCCAGCTTCGAAACCTTACCAGGTGTGAAGCGGACGCGGATGTACCCTGTTGCACCTGGTGCAATCGTGAGTTCACCGTTTGCAGGCTCAACGATACTGAATGAACCAGCGTCTGGACCAGCTGGCAGACCAATGTTGAAGACCTTCGTTGTCGCTTGATCGTGGTTAACAGGAACCGTGATGTCGGCTGAGTTATTCACCCATACATCTACTGAACCTGTACCTGGCGTAAACGAACCACCTGTTACGGCAGCACGGATCTTGTACGTCGGGTCGAAGGAAGCAGCGCCGAACGTTGTTTGCTCCGTAACGATACGGTAGTCAACTTCAAACGTGCCTGTACCAGCGAGTGACGGCGTGAAACGAGCGTCAAACGTTGTTGATTCACCTGGGTTAAGAATCCATGGAGCAGCTGGGGATGGCGGATTGAGGATCTCAATCTTACCATCATTGGCACCAATGAGTTCAAGGCCGATGACCTTCACGCTGTGTGTACCCTTCGTTGTTCCGTCCGTTGGGTTCACAACATCTTGATAGTGATCGTTCGACACTGTGATAGACGTCGTAACTGCTGGAGCTGCGATATCCATTGTGCCAAAGTTGTGATCAGCACCCTTGACTTGTGGCTGCCATGCTGTACCGTTCAGCTCAACAACGAGGTCCTTTGTTTCGCCCGTCTTGAGTTCTGTGTAGTTCAGTACTGCTTCTGCCTTGTAGTCATTACGCTCAGCAGCGCGAGCAGCAGCTTCTGTTGGCGTAAACGTGACAGCTACGTACAGTTCACCTTGGGCCGCACCAGCATCAACTGGGAAGGAACCAAAGTTGTTTTCGGAGACAATCACGTTAAAGACTGGAGCAGAGGCATTACGGATTGTGATACCGTTAAAGCGTACAACCTCTGTACCGACGTTGCTGAAGCGGAAGTTCTTCTTGTACGTTGTGATGCCCTGAGCTGTTTGGACACCGTCTACAACGCGCTCATTCCATGGCTCGATAACAGCATCTACGTTCGACTCTACGCCGTTACCGACGAGAATTGCGATGTTGTCCGGACCAGTAGCGTTTGATTCGAACGGTACTTCAACACGATGTGTGACGTTAGCTTCATTCAGTGGGCTGTAACGAACCTGGAACTTGAACCGCTCACCTGCTTGCAGCGTGAGTGGAAGTGCTTCGTTAAGACCAACTGGACCGAAGAAGTAATTCTTCTTGCTGTTCGCGTCACTCGTAGCTGGGAGGAGGTTCCGATCGTAATCTGTTACGATCAGCTCAACCTTACCACCGTTGACGATTTCAACATCCTTCAGAACACCGGCAACGTTGCTTGCTGCTACGTTGACCCACTCCTGATCACCAACAAAGATGGCTGGAGCTTCACCGCGGACGCGGAGTTCCGTTGTCTTGACTTCAAAGCACTCGAGTTCAGCAATGACCGTATCGATGATCGGATCGATTGCTGCGATCGTAGCTGTGATTTCAATTGTACGTGACTCACCAGGACCGAGTGTGAATGGGCCTTCTGGATTGAGTTTAAAGACATCTGCACGAGAAACACGGAGACGCTTGATCGTCACAGGACGGTCTGTCGAAGCATTTGTGATGGACATTTGCTTCACGACAGGTGTCGCTAGAGCAATCGTACCCCAGTTCAGTGAGGTCGGATCCCATGTGATCTTGTCAGCGATGTACGTATATGTCTTTTCAATCCACTTGCCTGAACGGGAAACGAACATGATCGTTGCCGTTGCATCCTTTGTCTTGTCAAGAACATTTACGTTAAACGTCGTGCGCTTGTCACCAGGTACAAACGTTTCTGGCAGAACGAGTTCGTAATTGTCAACACTTTCAGCATAGATGCCGAAGATTGCGCCGCACGATGTGTTTTCTGGGAGGATCTTGCACTCACCTGTTACATCACCGCAAACGAGTTCCTCTGTTACTGTCAGAGAGTCTTCGCACGGAATTGCAAGGTCAATGGAGATCGGTGTACCGTAGGCGCGTCCTTGCTGCAGACCGTCATACGATCCATAGTTCCAGGCTGCCCAACGTACATTTTCGTTGTCGGATTCGATGACGTGGTCACCAGCACCGATTGTCGTGCGAATAAAGGAGTACTCTGTTCCAGGGATTGGCTTGATAGCACCACCAAAGACGGAATTCATCCGGCGGCCATCAAACTTGATCTGCGAAACTTCGCTCGTCTTAAACGTGATGTTGAAGAAGTTGTCCATCTGTTCCGGTGCGTTAAAGACACCGTAGGAGACCCAGCGGTCAACCGATGGAATGTATTGGAACATCGGCATGCCCGACTCAACCGTTGGGTGACCCATTGGTGTTTCAGGAGCCTTGCTCTTTGATCCTTCTACACCAAAGACTGGAGGAAGAATCTTTGCATAGGACTTGCCATACTGACCCATGAGGACTGGCTTGTCCGTTTCCCAGTACGTAGCAACTTCAAGTGACGTTTCGAGATACGAATCACCCTTCTTACGAAGGAGGAACTTGTTCAGAAGGCCACTTCCATCCTGACGCATTGCGCGAACCGTTGTGTTGTCTTCCGTTGCAACAACGCGAACAACATCACCACGGTCGTCATCAATACCAAACTCTTGTGCACCAAGACCCGTTACGCGAGCAGCCGTGTACATACATGGCGTCGTGACAAAACGAGTTCCGGCCATTTCGATCGGAAGAACAAAGTCATGGACGTTGTTCCGCACAAAGTGCGCTTCAGCGGCAAATCCACCCGTTGGAGGCAGAATGTCCGGATAGCGCATGATGGCAACCTTCGTGTGACCCGAAACGATACCGACCGGCTTCGATGCGCGGATAAAGGTACCGGAGAGGTCTGTCGAAAATTCCTTGATCTGGTTTGAGATGATCTTGTCGCTGATGACAAAGATTTCGCCACGCTCGAGTGTAACGGTACGCGACGAACCCTTTGGCGTTGGCGGAGCATCAGCACCACCTTGTGTGCCAACCGTCGGCGTGTACGTAACAACCGTTTGGTCCTTGTCAGCAATAACAACGATCTGGCTTGGACGCTCCTTGTACGGAGATCCTGTGCCATAACGATCCTGATAAAAGTTCATGGAGTAGTATGTCTTACCCCAAGCTTCAACAGGAATGTGACGAGCAAGCTCGCCGTTTCCTTGCCATGCCTGATACGTCGAAACAGAGATCGGCTTGTCAGCCGTTACCTGAATACCGTATCCGAGGCGACGCTCTGATTCTTCCGGTACGGGCATATATGCCTTGTCGATCGGAAGCTTAAACGTCTTGTTCGGCTCAACCACGACTTCACGTGAGATTCGCCCAGCATCGTTGATCCCGGCAGGTGTCTCAATCCGCACCTTCGCCTTGACCTTCGACGAAATCCACAACTGCATTGGCTGTGGAAGTGGAAGTTCGGTCGGACTAGCCCAGACCTTTGGGAATGCCACCATGTACCGTCGTCCTTCGACGAGGGACATAGACCCTCGGCGCTCTGTTACCTGCGCCGTGATAACTCCAGCACTCGCTACAATGGCCAATAGGGCCGCGACGAATGTCCGGAATCGTGGGAAACCATTTCGCATCATGCGATCTCCCGTGAATGTTAAGTGTGACGAAAGTTGTTTCATTTGATCGGATGGCGCTGTTGAGTGTGAGTGTGAAGATCTCTTCACAACTCATCCCCGTAAAATACACGCTTTCGCCGATTTTCCAAGCCTGGAAAGTATGCCGTTGCGTGTAAGTTTTTGGGGTCCGTACCACTAACAACAACCGTGACGTCAAAAGGTTACACGGAAATGTTACCGGGACTTATCCACAGTCACGTCTCCGGTGAGCCATTTTCTGATCGCCGCATTTACCGATGGTTCTAGCCGAAGTGTCACAACCGCTAGAAGAGCACCGACGATGACGTCGACGACGTAGTGATATCGCAGGTAAACCGTTGAGAATATTAGACTTCCGCCAATCAGGAAGAATACCCAACGGAATTTGGATCGGAATCGGAATCCGAGGATAATGTTAACGAGCGTTAACCACGTATGGCCACTGGGCATACAGTCACGGTTCACAACCAATGCAGGATCGACTACTCCACGACCGATTCCCCCGCCGACGTCAATAAGGTCTCGAAGGACGGGCGTGAACAGAAGTCCAGGCAGGTCGGTGTTGATGAGCGAGAAGTCGTGAATCGTAAACCGTGGGCCGATCGCAGGCATCACAAAGTACGCCAGGTAGCTGATGAAGTAACAAAACGTCATCGCACGAGCAAACGTGTCGAGTCGATCCATATCGTGACGCCGCCACAATTCAACAGCATGCATGATAGGAAGGAGATAGAACAGGAAATAGCAGACTTGTAGATATTCAGTAAGTGCAGGAAAACTCCATTGTGCGAGCCAAACAGTAGGATCAGTACCAAAAAGCCAGCGATCGGCCTCAATCAGCAGGTTATCATAGTCAATGGGATGAACTGCCCTCACAAATACATGCACCTGATCATACATGAGATAGACCACCGGTATCACGTAAAAACGGCGCAGCATACCAAACAGGCCATGCTCCGTTATGGTCCAAACAAGTACGAGTGCCACAATGGCGATCGCAATAATGATGTCCTGTTGCAGGACAGCCAGAGCACCGGGTACCGATGGATAATATACGATGGCAAGTATGCAGTACACGGCCATAACGATGACGACATAGACATCGTAGGCTATGACATTTGCTCGCATTCTTCCGAGTAGACTACGGAGTACGTCGTTCATATGCCCCTTATATGCCCCTTTCCCTCTTCGCTGACGTGATGTTCATTTATCAAAGCGAAATACACCTCAATGTGCTGTTCTATGGTGAGCTCCTCAGCGCGAGCCGTCATAATGTCAACACCCGTTGACGTTATGACGATGGATGCGAGTTCACGAAGATCACTTTTGAGCGTCGACGTTGCCCACGTCTTTAATGAGTTTGCAAGAACCTTCCGTCGTTGAGAAAATGCGGCGCGGACATAGACCATGAACAGACGCCGAAATGGCAGATCCCTCAACTGGTCATGAAAGTCAAAACGTACAACGCTGCTGGTTACAGAAGGCCTAGGAAAGAATGAACCCGGCTTTACATGAAACATGAGACGGGGCGTACTCACAAGTGACGCGGCAACGGTGAGAACCCCGTATTCCTTCGTGCGTGGTTGAGCTACGAGCCTTTCTGCAACTTCACGTTGCATCATGATTACCGCACGTCGGAGATTCTCAGCACCATCAAACAGCCAGAACAATATCTCACTCGTGATCGCATAGGGAATGTTTCCGATGACATTCCTTTGGTGACGTTCTGTACCCGGCCACAGGGTGGTGAGATCGCACGTAAGAATGTCTCCATACCGTATGTCGACATTTCCAGCCCAAGCCTGTTGCCGCAGATGAGCCACTGCGCGCTCATCAAGATCTATCGCCGTTACATGCGAACCAGTCCGAACGAGGTGTTCCGTCAACGCTCCTGGGCCCGGTCCAATTTCAAGCACAACGTCTGATGGTCCGACCTCCAGTGTGGCCGCAATCTTTGCCGCCGTACGACCGTCGGTTAAGAAATTCTGACTAAACGCCTTACGAGGCGCAAACGTTTTCACTCGCTAGTCTCCGCAAACGCAGAGGTAAATTTTGCGAATAAGTCATCCATCGAGGCAGATACAACCTTGATATCGGCTAGGACAGGCATAAAGTTTGTGTCGCCATTCCATCTCGGGACGATATGGAAATGGAGATGATCCGGTACACCGGCCCCTGCACTTGCTCCAAGATTCGCACCGATATTCAGGCCATGCGGCTTGAGTACATGTTTGATCACGCGGCTCGAATGCTGTACCGTTGACATGAGGTCCTGCGCAACTCCTTGTGTAATACGATCTAGGTCACCTACATGCTCTCGTGGTGCAATGAGAAGGTGACCGGCATTGTACGGGAAGGCATTCAGCAGGACAACGACGGACTCTGTCGTATACACAACGAGGTTTTCTCTAGAGGGCTCATCTGCGCTCGCATCACAGAGAAAACAGCCCGAACCACGCTGTTCGGATTGCGCAGCGACGTAGGACGATCGCCAGGGTGACCAGAGGTGTTCCATCGTACTTGTGAAAAATACGAATGCCCGCCGAAGCGGGCATTCGTTTTACGTTGTCGAAATCTAAAGGTGTAGACTGCGTCGCGTTAGAGTGCGAAGCGAATGTCAACACCTGCCTGAATCGCATTTACGCGGAGATTTGCCGATGGGCTCACCTCGGTGATACCGAAGTTATAGTAGACGCACGGGACAAGTAGAATACGACCTGCCGTGAGTTCGTACTGGAGGCCTGCCTTTACGGCAATCCGGATACCTGATTTGTCAGGGAGATTGTCCTGCGCCGTGATAATTCCACGGCCGTCCTCCGTGTAAATCACATCATCACCTACGAGTGATGGATCAAACACAGCATTTGTTGGCCGAACAAGTTCCATTCGCTGCTCGCGATCGGACTGCATAACAAAACCAACCGTCGGACCTACAACGACTCCCAGTGGAGTGTTGAAGAGATTGAGCTTGTACACAGCTTCAATGTCAAGCAATGAATACTTGATCTCTGCAACGTGCCGTACTTCAGATTCAACCACTTCACCGTTCGCTGGGTCGAGAGACGGAATGATGTCTCCACCTACTTCGTAGGCTGCCGGCAGGTAGTTGTAGACAACACGGGCAATGATGGATGACTTGGAATCCTTCGGATTTCCGAGGAGATACTCTCCGGAAAAGCCGAAGTAGTAACCGTTGTCGGTTCCCGTCGTGAAATCCGGACAGAGAACATCCCCTGCCACGGACTGGAAACCCGAGGAGTGTAATGCTCTGTTGAATCCACCAACAGGTCCAATGTAGATGCGAGGCGCAGCTTTTGCTGGAATGAGCGGATCGGCAAGCTCTTGCTGAGCCATCACTTCCACAACGCCCAGTCCCAGGAGCGTAATCGCAATGACGAAGAATCGATTGATCATGAAGTCACCCTATTTGACAAACATGACGGGCCCACCCGTCTCCCCGTTCAAGTACCGTACTCCAAACCGGTACCAACCGGATGGACGATCTGAACATGAAAATTTAACACGCGTTTCGCCCGTATTCAAGGATAATTTTTCCGCAAGGACGTCAAATCGTCCTGTGATATCCACAAGGACCACATCTACGTCGACATCTTTCGTAGAAAAAATGACCAATTCGAGGTCATCACGAACGATTTCCGACACGGCACGAACGCGAACTTCCGGCAAAACATTCAGCCGAACCATTCGAAGCGCATCTGCGCAAACATCAGCATTCACAAGGGTTTGAACCGATTTACCATTGTGGCACAGTCCGTCCTCGACGGTGCTTGTCACAACAAATGGAATTGGGTCCTTCCATAAAAGGCTACCAGGAAGGTCTACCGTAATTATCCACGGAGCTCGGACTGGTTCGTCGAGCGTCCATCGTACAAGTCCCGTATTTTCACGTGTGATTGTAGCCGTTGTCGTGACACTTCCATCTGCATCTGATCCCTGAGCACGAGTAACACCTACAATACCCGACCACACTTTCTCATCGGCCGTCACGGTTCCTGAGACGGAAGTTGCAACCGTTTGTGGTTCATCTTGGCGAGCCGTAAGTGTTATTCCTAGGTTCTGTCCTGGCGAGATGTTGACGACCGGTGTAGCCGTAAGATCAGCCTGTGGTGTAGTCACCGAAAATGTTCGTTGAATAACACGTGCTACGACTCCGCTCGTGTCGATTGTTACGGATAACTCGTTCGGAGTAGATCGATCTGGTGTGAATCGTAAAGTGACCGTCATCGTTTGGCCGCTGATCAGAACCTGCGGCAATGACATGTCGATACTATGATCATACGGTATACCAGCGGCAGTACTGCGTATCCCCGTCACAAGAAGGTCAACATTTCCTTCATTGATGATGTCTAGCGTCGCCACCGTATCAACGCACGTTGGCAGATCAATCGGCGCAGTAAGTTCCGTCGTTAACCTCGTAAACGGAGCTGGAATTCCGTTCCCTCGGATCTGTATGTATGCTGTGTCTTGTTCGTTGCCTGGAATTCCATCATGGATAACGGCAATTCGCATAGTATGCGGACCAACACGCTGTGGAGCAAATCTCAGGTTTTCGGCAAAGGAGACGGTTGCGGCAAGTGATCGCAAGGAATACACGGATTGCGGCACGGTAAACGAAGGGATATCTGCCCCTTCCGCCGTCGCTTGTACAATTCTCAGTACGTCGGTTCCAATCGAACGCACGTATGCTACTGTACTATCCTTTTGCTGACCGACAATGACGTTGCCCATATCGATGTCGAAGGTCTCAATTGCAGGCAACACGCCAATTCCGCGAACGACGACAAGGATTGTATCATGTAGAGCCCAGTCCGAAAGCCAAACCATTCGAAACTCTGCAAAACCCTCTCTCTGCGGTGCAAATGACACGTCGAACGGAAGAGTTTGAGAAAGCTTCGGAACATTGACTTGTGCCACGAACATGTCGCCTGGAGGGAAACTTGATGTGTCTCCTAGACTCTGGATCTTGGTGAGCTGTGTTTCGACGTGGCCGGTATTAGCGAACACAAACGTCGTATCGTGTACAAGACCTACCCGACGTCGCCCCCAGTCAATGACGATGTTCCGCACATTTGGGCGAACTCCTCTTCCGGTCACCGTATATCGTTCGCCAAGGTCCGGAGATGTCACAATCGTATCCGTACGTCGCGAATACACAGTATCATTTGGTGAATAACAAACTCGAATCCATGCCGTATCACCTGGCAGAATCATTGAGTCAATATCGCTACCTGCAGAATCGATATAAAATTCTACTAACAATGACCCGAGAACCAGATCTTGTATCGTTACAGGTATTGATCCCACGTTTACGATCGGAATACGCGCACATGCTGTGTCACCAATACGAACGTCTCCAAAGTCGTGGTCACGAGTTGTAATCGCTGCAACCGATGCAGATCGAACAATAGCCGTTCGCTGCAGGTCACATGGCAATTCTATCGCAATGGTCGCTGTTCGAGGACCAGACGTATCAGTTGTGATTGTAAAACACACTGTGACAACTATCGAATCTCCAGCTCCAAGTATCGTATCGCGGTCTGTCGGCGCAACAATGGAATACCTCGTATCACCAGAAATCTTCAGGTTTTGTATCCGTACTGGCGTTGTATCCGCATTCCGAATTGTAAATGGAGTACAAAATGTTCCTGAGCTACCAATAATGTCGATATCTACAAACTGCGGAACTGTAATGTTCGGCGCATCATAGTCATACAACCACTCCTTTCCATTACCGTTTTTGTCCCATGTATGGAAAACGATTCTCGCATCGTTCCACATGTCACGAACGGCTGCCGTAATGTCAGATGTCCCCACGGAATCCTTCGGCAAACCGATCGTCCATGTGTAGTTTTTTGTCTGCGACGTTACAACTTCGATTTCCGTGATTTTTGCCGTATCACCTACCGTTGTGTCCGTAACAAATCCGGTTACACGTCCACAATCAACCTGGAGCGCATACCGAGGAGGTGAGTTGTCAATCTTTTGAAGTGGGCCATAGCGCATGCCGATAATATGTGCATACGAGTCAGCCAGCGATGTCCCGTAGATAATTCCCGAGAAGGTTCCCTCATCTGCCGTTAACGAATAAGCACCCTGTGCAAGTCGAACTTGTGCCCACCGCAGGGTCGACCCAGGAATACGATTTACCTGTATAATTGGAGCTAGCGTCGTTACGAGTTGACCATTCAAACGCAATGTGGGAATGGCAGCCGAATCAGCAACGATGTTTACATAGTAAAAGAACTCCTGTGCCGAGCCAAGATCCTCGTTTATCTCTAAGGTTGGAAACTGGAAAATTGCACTCTGAACAAATTGCTCAACTGGCGGGATAACAACCATCGCCGGATCATAATTATCGTCCGGACGATAACGGCTCGGCATAAACTGGACGACAAGGAATGGTTTATCAGACTCCCACAGTACGGGCACACTCACACTTGCTTCGAAATATTCTCCCTCATCTAATGCGATTGTTCCTGGTCCGAGTGGAGACGTGTAGTTGATGGTTGTTCCATCTTGGGCAGCGACAAGACGAATTCTATCCGGGTCCTGTGGCCGTACGAGAGCAAATGGTGTAGTTGCGTACCGCTTGCCCCATTTATCGAGTGAGGGCAGCATTTCAACAAGATGATCTTTGGAAAACACACGATTGGTAGGGACAGATGTTCGGAGATGTCCTGACAGGAATCCAACCGGTTTCGACGATCGGACACGGCTTCCCGAAAGATCACTCCTACCTGTCGTATCTACTCGGGCTCGCACAAGAAAGGTCTCACCTCGATTGAGTCGAACATACATTGGTACATTGGCTAATCGGCCAGTCTCCGTAACTGTAGACGGCACAATCTCAATATCGGTAGCATTTTCCGTGGCGATAACGGCAAACTGACCTGCACGTCCGATCGTATCGGACGTTGCCGAGTTTAACGACATGATGGGATACCGATCAATTGGCCGACATACACTGATATAGTCCATACCCAGATGTTTTGTAGGTATCGCTGTGTAGGAGTCGGTCGACTGAGATAACGTATTTAGAAGACTGACGATAATTGGTACGTCAGACGTTATCGTTATTGATCGACGTTCAACAATTTCACTGCGTCGAATCTGATGAAAGGCGGGTATGGTTTCAATCTCGACGGTATTCGCTGAAAGCCTCTTACGAATGAGATTGCCGTCGGGAAGTTCAATTCGTACGTTCGCATCGTACTGCGACGAAAGAAATATCTGTAAACGCGCGTAATCAGATGCTTGATAGAATTCGTTCTGGAGGAATCCGACGATAAACTCCGTACCTTCAACGGAGGATGATCCTCGTTTCGGCAGGACACGCTCTACCTGTGCCGAAAGCTCAGCACCAAGTATGAGACAGAAAATCACGATGAAACGAACGGACTTCACTTCCTCCGCCGATGGGTTATGAAGACGATGATAACATCTTTTTTCCGATAACGTTACATGTCGGCACCTGACCCCGGCAGGAAGGGGCGAGGAAGGGGCAGTCGTTTAGGTCGGTCTGTATGCCACTGAAACCCCTTGAGAAGGTGTTCAGCTACTCGACCTGCCACGATGTTCTCCGGATGATGTTCACCCTCGATACTTCCCAACCACCGAATGTCGACAGGCTGACCGTCCTCAAAATCCATCTCGATACTGTCACTGGCAAACTTCACCATTCCCTCGCCTCTCCCCTGCTCTGACTTCCACGTCACACTTTTTGCTTGCCCTACGCTGACAACCTTGCGCACTGTGTCGTCATCAACAGTTATGGTGATACGTTCTCCTGCGAGTTGGTCATAACGATCAGGGAAGAGCGTGTCCGACCGGCTAACAAGCATAGCACTTCCGATTCCCAAAATCGATGACAGCTTGCGTGCTGGAGCATTGATATCAATTGAGTCAGCAAACATCTGCAGAGAGTCGTTCCAGACGATTGGTTGTGCGCGCAGATTCACAACACCACGATGCTCATCGTAGACCATCGTATCCGCCCGTGCGGCTACGTTTCCTCGAACTAGTATGGCCGAGCCAGATGCGATTGACGTGTTACCTTCTATTCCAACGTTACGATATGTGCGGAGGACGCTGCCAGCTAAGTAGGTAGTGTCTTCATCTTCAATTGTCCAAGCCTGGGCATTTCCACGGACGAAGAGTGAGGACTGTGAAGGGTTGTAGACGATCGTGTCGCCAAATGTCCATCTATGCCCAGACGAATCAGCTAACAAGGCCCTACCACGCGCTTCACTCATCTTTGTTTGTCGATCGTACGTTACGGTATCAGCCCAAATTCTCATTGAATCATCGACGACGCGAACTGAATCGACAAAAACGGCAACCTTCCGCGTTGTTGAATACGTTGCTGTCTTACTTCGGATAGTCCGCCCACCCTCAACAACCACACAACCATTTGGTGCCGATGCCAACGTTGAGTTACCGTCATATATCACAACGGGTGCCGTAAGCTTCATACCATCCTGAACGATAACGACACGTCCGCGGAGGTCAAGGCGATTGGCGAAGATGTCATGAACTGCACGGTCACAAGTAACAGTGACATTCCCCTGACGGAATCGTACGTTTCCGAGGAACTCACGCCGTCCAGCATCAACGGGGCCAGATCCGACAACAGAGTCGGCATGATCCAGTATAACCGGAGGCTGTGGCAAGACGTCGTCCTGCGCATACGCACAAAGTGCGTAGAGGAACATGGAAAGAACGGCAGTCGGGCGGAGAATCATTCGTGCGAATCTACGGACCACAACATCGTACCTTTGCTACCTATGCATGACGTAGGACTCCAACAACGCGAACGCGCCATCATCGTTGCCGTCGTCCGGAAGGGTGCTGACAACACCATTACGGAGGAACATCTCGAAGAATTGCGCCTTCTGCTCGATACGGCAGGCGCTGACGTCGTCGACGATCTCGTCCAGGAACGCGAACGGCCAGACATTGCCACGGCTATCGGCAAGGGCAAGGTAGAGGAACTTGTTGAGCTTGTAAAAGAACATGAAGCAGCAATGGTCGTCTTTGACGATGACCTCACACCAGCCCAGGTCCGCAATCTCGAAAAGGCCGTCAACGTAAAGGTTCTTGATCGAACACAGGTTATCCTCGACATTTTCGCAGCCAATGCTCGCTCGGTTGAGGCACGTACACAAGTTGAGCTTGCTCAACTTGAATATCTATTGCCGCGTCTCACGCGCATGTGGACCCACCTTAGCAAGCAGTTTGGCGGCATCGGTACGAAGGGGCCTGGTGAAACGCAGATTGAGACCGATCGAAGAATGTATCGAACGCGAATGCAACGGCTTCGCGAGAAACTTGCAGATATCGATGTCCAACGGTCTGTACAACGCAAAGGACGCGAAGGCCTACCTCGTTTTGCCCTTGTTGGCTATACAAATGCCGGTAAGTCTTCT
This sequence comes from Ignavibacteria bacterium UBA2333, assembly GCA_002344895.1. Taxonomy (GTDB): domain Bacteria; phylum Bacteroidota; class Ignavibacteria; order Kapaibacteriales; family Kapaibacteriaceae; genus UBA2333. The sequence goes on along the minus strand of DDUR01000034.1, from coordinate 44,143 downwards.
TTGATGAAGGTACTGACACAAAGTGATGTACACATCGAAGATCGTCTCTTCGCAACACTTGATACGACTGTGCGTGCATTCGAGCTTCCAGCCGGCCAGAAGGCACTGCTATCGGATACAGTCGGCTTCATCCGGAAACTTCCCACACAACTTGTTGCCTCCTTTCGAAGCACCTTGGCCGAAACACTTGAAGCGGATGTGCTCATCCACGTTGTGGACTGCGCTCATTCGCACGTACGCGACCACATTGCCGTTGTCGAACAAACTCTGAGTTCACTCGGCGTAGAGTCAACTCCTACGTTACTAGTATTTAACAAAGTTGATCTCGTTACTGACAAACACATTCTCGATGACCTTGAAGCCGAATATCCAGGATGCATTTTTATATCAGCTGCTCGTGGAGTTAACCTTGGCAGACTGCTTACCAGAATGCAGGACGAATACGAGGATTTAGGGATACATATCACGTTGCACATCCCGTATGAGTCTATGAACATTGTGTCGACCATCTATGACGACACTGAAGTACTGCATCGAGATGACACGGAAACGTCCGTTGTCTTGGTCGTCAAGGTCGCGTCGGGTAATTTGGATCGCTTCCGTTCCCGATACGAACAGTTTATGCACGAATCTCCGACATCGTCAACACCAGTCTGAACCCATGGCATTTCTCTGGATTCTTCTCATCGCCTGCGCGACCTTCGTCGTGACGATTTCCTTGGTCGTTCTTGGACAGGAATTCGGAGCGTGGCTCTCCATCGTGCTCTTTTTAGCTATCGGTGTTGCAGCATATGCTCTTTTTCGGTACCGCGTGACACGACTTTAAGGACGGACCGGTATCACAACACTCGACCTTCACCACCAAGCTTAAGCATGTTACGGCATCTTCATATCCGTGACTTTGCCCTCATTGGCGAGATCTCACTCGATTTTGCACCAGGCATGACCGTCTTGCTCGGCGAAACGGGTGCCGGCAAGTCAATCATCATTGATGCTCTTGCTGCGGCGCTTGGAGAGCGGACCAGCGCAGATAGCGTACGTACGGGAGCAAAGAAGTGTATTATCGAGGCAACGTTTGACGCCGCAGCAGCCCCTTGGCTTGCCAGCCCCTTTACCGAAGCAAATCTCGACTGGGACGACAATGGCATTGTCTTTCGCAGAGAGATCACGTCGAATGGTACGTCTCGGTGCTTTATCAACGATACGCCCGTCCAGGCCACAGTCGTTCGGCAGTTTTCGTCTGGGCTCATGGATTTCCATGGCCAACATGATACACATGGACTCCTGGACACGTCTCGTCATCGGGAAGTTGTAGACGCCGCAGCGGGCGTAACAACGGAACTCCGTGATATGACGATGTACTGGCGTGAACTCGTAGCAGCTCGAGATCATCTGCATCATCTGCGCAGAGTAGCCGATAGTGCAGACGCTGAGCGAGCACGTCTGCAGTTTCTTCACGATGAGATAGCAAATATTCATCCGGTATCTGGTGAAGATGAATCAGTGCTTGCAGAACTGCGTCGCGCAGAATCGTCGGAGTTCGTCATTTCTGCCGCTGTAGAGATTCGTGACCGACTGTATGCGGATGATGCATCCGTCTACGACATTCTGCGGGGTGTACGCGACCGGTTACAATCTCTCATTCCGTTTGAACCAACGCTTGAGAAGTTCATTTCAGACGTTGAATCGGCCATCGTGACGAGTAAGGAAGCGGCCAGTGCTGTTGCATCACTCGCTGAGCCTGAAGAGTTCCGACCAGAGCGTCTCGAAGAACTACGTCTGCGCCAGCTTGAACTCTCTCGTCTCGTACGCAAGTACGGAAGTCTTGATGCTGCGATCAGCGAGAGGGACAAACTCGCCGCAGAGATATCTGGTCTGGATTCACTCGATGAATCTTTGCAAGAAGCGGTGGTACGTGTCGAACAGTGTTTGGCACATGCAACACAATGTGCTGCGGTTCTTACAACGGCACGACGTGCGGCAGCACAACCACTCGCAACGTCACTTGGCGTAGCCTTGCAGAAAATGGGGATGCCGTCGGCCGTTGTTGACATCTCAATAGTACCAGTTGAAGTTGGTCCAACGGGTGCCGATGCCGTAGAGATACTCTTCTCAAGCAATGCCGGGGAGCCGCTACGACCGTTAGCTCGAATTGCCTCTGGCGGTGAACTTTCACGAGTGATGCTTGCCGTAAAGGCCACCCTTGCCGAGCGGGCCGAAACAACCGGAACGATGATTTTTGACGAGATTGATACCGGAATTTCTGGCCGAATCGCTCGACATGTTGGTGAGGTGATGATGTCGATATCCACTCGCCATCAAATTGTCTGTATTACTCATTTAGCCCAAATTGCCTCGCTCGCTGACGCCTTCGTTCGCGTTACAAAATCTGAATCCGGTGGCGTGACAACGGTGAATGCCTCAACGATACGTGGTGAAGAAGCCATCGTGGAGATTGCCAAACTTTTGTCTGGCACAGATGTAACTGATACGGCACTCGTTGGCGCACGCGAACTCATGGCACACCACAGTGAATCATCAGGCAAAGGGGCCGTAAAGGGGCGCCGTCGCTCCTCGTAACGTTGTATCTTGCGATCTATGCTCGAACCCAACGAGTCGTCGTATAACAAAACATTTCTTTCGTTTGAGGAGCTTGAAGCTCGACTCTCAGCGAAAGCGGACCCTCTGGCCCTTCCGAAGGTGCTTGATGCATATGAAATGTCAAGAAGTGTGCATGAACACCAACGTCGTAACGATGGTACTCCCTACTTCTGGCATTCGTCACGGGTGGTCAAAATCCTGATCGACGAGGCTGCTGTCTTTGACACTGATGTCCTCATTGCAGCACTTCTTCATGACGTACTCGAGGATTCCGACGTTATTACCAAGGGTGTTCTCGAATACAATTTTGGAAGTTATGTGGCCTACATCGTTGAAACACTAACGAAGGATCTTGAGCGCGCCAAGACAGATCCTGATAGTGTTGACCTGCATCACGTGCGTACGTTACGTCAGGCCAGTGAGGACTGCCTACTTATCAAACTTGCATCCCGACTTGATAATCTTCGCTGCCTTGAGTTTCATCTCAAGCGAAATCCAGTTGTATATGTATGTAACACACTAGACCGATATGTGCCACTTGCAGAGGCGACACAGAATCTTCGACTTCACTTCCTGGCACGCGAGATTCGTATGGAAGCAAATAAAATGTTGGGTTAGACCGACGGGGCGGGTGGTCGTGACCGTGTGACTACGATCGGTACAATGAGGCCGTAGAGAATAGCAGCCAGCAATATTGTTAACACCGTCATGTTTTTACGGGATGGAGATTCTCGATTCTCCGGAACAACCGCCTTATCGAGTGGCACGATTGTCGGTGTATCCTTCGCTTCGTTGATAATCTCCTGCATACGCTGTGACTGCAAATACGCATGCATCTGCTCCTTGATCTTAAGATCACGGAAAAGATTAGCATACGTTCTCATGAGCTCAGGTGCCTTGCTAAGTGGAATCGAGAACCCGTCATTCTCCGTTATACCACCAGCCTGCACACGTTGATACAGTTCTCTGAGAGCTTCGATTTTCTTATCAACGAGTTTGATTTCCGGAGCGTTTGGTTGAAGTTCGAGCGACAAGAGTGTCCTTTCGAGTTCAGCCTTTGAGAGGTCTGTTCCGATGGTGATAGCACTTTCAACAATTGCCTGCATTTGCTCATCAATTGCGAGGACCTTGTTCTCACGCTGGAACGATAAACGCAGATCCTGAAGAGAATCGATATCCACGAGTGTCTGCGCAATCACTCGTTCAATGTACTCGCGTGTTGATCGAGCATGAGCCACGGAATTTTCTCGATTGATATCATCAAGGACCCACAGGCAGGCATTGGCAGCCCGAGCAACAAGCGCTTTTGCACTGTCAGCATCCTCACCATTCGGAAACCACGATGTTTTCCAGGACAGGGTTGCCGTGACAAGTCCCGATTTACGAACGTCTACGATTCGTTGTTGTTCGATAACATCCACAATATCTTCATCCGACATATCGGCGAATTCAGGCCGAGTCCTCAGCTTTAACGTATCAATGATTCCTCTGGCCAAGGCCTTTGAGCGGAGTATCTCTGCAAATACAAGGCCTGACTTATTCTCACCACCCAATGAAAGTGGCAACGCCGTTGAAGCAAGCATCGATGCAAGACCTCCGCCAGACTTTGTATCGGGCGGCATTACGGAAACTGTAGCCACGTAGGTCTGCGGCATGATAAAACTCACGCCGAGCACAACAACAAGTGCTGCTATTGTCCACTTGACAAACGTACCAAGGTACCTTCGATAGGCCGCAAGTATGTCGACCGTTGTTGTTGAGCGTTCCATGGTTATCTCAAACGGACGACGGTGTAGATAACACCAAAAACCGTTACGATCTGTGCAGAGATGGTGAGAACTTGTGTGAACACGTCGATAAAACGTGTTTCCGGTTCATCAAGAACGAGGATGTTATCCCCTGGTTCAAGACTATAGTTGTCCGATGACGCGGGGAACTGATCACCCTTTGTCTTAATCACGAGAGTTGCGTTCTTATCGGCTCGGAATCCATATCCTCCAGCGAGTGATATGTAGTCCATGTAGTTTAAGCCGCTTTTATAAACAATTCTTCCAGGATTCCGAACAGAACCTGTGATATTGATGTAGAGATTCTTGGCAGGGATAAACACGGAGTCTTTGTCATGAAGCACCGGATTATTGTCAAGTATCCCCTTCTCAAATAGGTCAACAAAATTCACGGAGAGTACACCTTTTACTTCACGCGACTTTGTTTTAAAGTACTGGAGTTCGTTTTCACTCATTTCTGACGGAGGCAGCTTACTCAACCGATCATATTCCCGGTCAACGATCTTCACCTCACTTGTGCGGATCATGATCGCGTCTTCAAGCGCAGCTTTTTCCGTAAACCCACCAGCTTGCGCAATAATGTCGGTAACCCTTGTCTGCAGTGGAGTGATTGCATATCGCCCAGGATACTTCACTTCACCATCAATGACGATTTCAGCACGCTGCTTCCATTTAGGTATAGCCCGTACATAGACACGATCACCAACCTGCAACGGTATATCCCCTTCAAGTTGACGTCCGGTATAGATGTCCTTCGCCCATGTTTTGGTGTTAATCGTGATCGTATTGAGTGTCGTTCCACGTTCATCAACACGAACAACGGAAACACTATCCATAAATGCAGACGGCAGGAATCCGCCAGCGAGACGGATGAGCGTTGAAAGAGAGTCTCCCTCAACGAAGTCAAACTCCGATTGCTGCTGCACCTCTCCGCTTATACCAATCGTATTCCTGTCATTCCGTAATGGAACGATGATACGATCGCCTCCAAGAACGGTTGGGTTCGACGTCTTGTCACCAAAGGACAGATATCTCTGCAGGTCAACTCGAATCGGATCCGTCTGACCTTCACGTAGCACGATGATACCCCGTACTGAGCCGGTATCGATAATTCCACCAGCCTTGTGAAGAACGTCAAACACCCGATCTGCGCCCGTAGCTGTTACGACAGATGGAATGCGGACAGCGCCCAGAACGTAGACTTTAAACCGTCGAAGTTTCGATAAAGCGATGCCAATAGGACCTTTAAAGACTCGACTGAGACGTTCTTGAACCAATGATCGAGCAGAGTCGAGCGTGATACCCTTTACCTTCAGATTGCCGCCCTTCGGAACAAGCAAGTAACCCTCAGGTGATACCACTGTCTCAATGTCTTCTGTGATTGCCGAAGAAAATCTGATCGTAAAACGGTCACCCGGTCCAACGATATATGCCGTTGGATCGATTTCCACCTCAAGAGCATCAGTCGCCTCAGCGATCAGCTTTTCGGAAGCTTTACGGCCGACCGTATCGAAGGACGTTGGGCCGGTTGGTACAAACGGCTTTTGCAGGAAGGTATTCACCTGCCCGTTGGAGGATGTCGACATGAAAGTCAGCGCAACAATGAGAGTCATTGCTGCAATCCACCAGTCACGTGCTGTAGATCGTATCATGAACCAGCAAATATATCACTCCACGGCGTCCTGCCGTAGATTGCGTGTTATGACAAACGCCGATTTACGGGACATAGCGGTAACAACGGGCCGGGCGGCAGGAGAAATCCTCCGTCGAGGCTTTGGTACCTCGTTTTCTGTGACATCTAAGGAAGGTCGACACAATCTTGTGACGGAATACGATGTTGCATGCGAGAACTTTATCGTTGATACCCTTCGATCCAGACTTCCGGAATCAACGTTTATCGGAGAGGAAGGAGGCACAACATCTGGTTCCGGACCGGTTTCTTGGGTCATTGACCCTCTAGATGGTACGGTCAACTTTGCTCACGGTATTCCGATCTTTTGTGTCAGCATAGCAGCTGTGGTAGATTCCGACATCGTTGCAGGCTGTATCTATCACCCCTTACTCGATGAGCTCTTTGCCGCAGCTAAAGGAGAAGGGGCAACGCTAAATGGACAACGTCTCAGTGTATCGTCAACAAGCGAACTCGGCTCTTCCCTTCTTGTTACGGGCTTTCCATACAACGTCATGGACAATCCATTACGCTGTATCGAGCAATTTTCCGGAATTGTTGGACGAGGAATTCCCGTTCGCAGGCTTGGAAGCGCAGCTCTCGATCTAGCCTACGTCGCTGCAGGTCGTTTTGATGGTTTCTGGGAAGTGGAACTCCATCCCTGGGATATGGCTGCTGGAGTATTGCTCGTTCAAGAGGCTGGTGGCCGTGTAACACACTACGGGAACCGTGCCTTTTCGCTTGGACGCGATAGTATAGTAGCGACGAATCATCACATCCATGATGAGCTAGTCACTGCTCTGGATGAGGTGTACCAATGATGTGGCGACACATGAGTGGAGCAGGCAATACTTTTATCGTTGCAGACCGCAGAGATAAAACTGTGTTGCTATCGACAACGGAAGCAAAGGATTTTATCACTTCTCATCAACGGCCTGACGGCTCAGTCATTGAGGGGATGCTGACAATTGACCAAACTGCCGTCGGCCACATTGTTGGTACGTACTACAATCCCGATGGAAGTCGTGGAATGATGTGCGGCAATGGTGCTCGCTGTTTAGTACGAATGGCGATGGACCTTGACCAAGCTATTGAATCGTCGAATGTTCAGTTGACGTTGAATAACGTGACATATCCTGTACGCCGAATTGATGCTGACAGGGTTGCGATCACATTTGGCCCTCCGCATAGTATTCAACGATTTGACATAGGCGAGCTCGAAAATGTTGACGTAGCGGTGACGTACATCAATGTTAACTCTGACCACGTTGTGATTGATGGTCCCCGCGAAGCTCGTCGCCCCATTGTACAAACCCTCCGTTACCACGTCAACTTCCCCCGCGGTGTTAACGTTAACATGGTTGATCACATCAGTGATTCAACCTGGCATATCGCCACATTCGAACGGGGCGTTGAGGCAGTTACGGGAGCTTGCGGTACAGGAGCAATAGCGAGTGCTATTGCACTCTACCTTGAGGGTCGTACCGGCATTGAATCTGACTTCATTCCTCCGTCTGGCCGCCCTCTTCACGTCTCACTCACAACCACAAACTCGGCCATTCACAGCGCTATTCTCACAGGTGACACGCAGTATGACTTCTGACTCCATCGTTGCGGCTACGTCGATTGCAGATACCCTCATTACAACTCGACGTCATATTCACGCACATCCTGAACTGTCGTTCCAGGAGTTCGAAACAAATGCATACATACGAGCTCGCCTCACAGAACTCGGCATTCAGCATCGAACTGTCGCTGGCACAGGAGTTATCGGAATCATCGGATCTGGTGAACGCTGTATTGCATTACGTGCAGATATCGATGCTTTGCCAATTACAGAAGAAACAGGACTCGACTTTGCATCAACGAGGCCCGGAGTAATGCATGCCTGTGGCCATGACACACATACAACGATGTTACTTGGCGCTGCCGAAATCCTCAAGCAGCAAGAAACATCACTTGGGGGTCGCGTACTCCTGATCTTCCAACCTGGCGAAGAAAAGAGCCCAGGCGGAGCTTCAATGATCATTGACGAAGGGGTGTTTGAGGAGTATGCACCGTCCATGATCTTTGGACAACACATCGATCCAGACGCACCTGCCGGTACACTATCCTTTGTAGCTGGCCCAATGATGGCAGCAGCAGACGAAATCTATATCACGATTGATGGCTTTGGTGCACATGCAGCACAGCCGCATAAGGGTAAGGATCCAATCTATTGTGCTGCGGGGCTCATCATGCATTTGCAGCAACTACTCGTTCGCCAGCGGAACCCACTGCTTCCCGGTGTACTAACTATTGCAAGTATTCATGGAGGTACGGCTACAAACATCATTCCCGATCGTGTAGAACTGAAGGGCACTCTCCGTGCGTTTGATCAGTCTTGGCGCGAATCAGCCTGGTCATGGTTAGAGCACCAGGTTCCTGCCTATGCGCAGCTGCACGGATGTACTGCAACACTTTCAATCGTGAAAGGTTATCCGCCCCTCGTAAATAACACACATGCCGTAGACCTTGCTCGATCAGTTGCAGTTGATACCTTTGGACCATCACGGGTTGCTGATTTCGAACCAAAAATGTGGGCAGAAGATTTCTCATTTTATTCCCACCGCATACCGGCGTGTTTCTGGATGCTGGGTGGACGTCCGCAGAATCTTGATTCGATGCCAGGTCTACACCATCCGCGATTCGCTCCCGACGAATCTGCCATGGTAACAGGCTGCGCTCAGTTGGTCGCCGTTGCCAAGGCTGCACTTCACGAGGCGTAGGACGACTATTGCCCTGCCACTGATGTCATTAGGTCTGATACTAGCCCAATCAGTGTATAGATAGCCGTCATCACGCCAACGAGAAGGAGTCTTCGCGAGGCAGGAACAGTTCGACTACGAACAACAATCCCTGTTGTGGTGAGTAACGATGTCGTAAATACACCAACAGTTAGGGCTGGAACACTTCCTGCAGTGGGAAGGAGTGAAATCCATACAATCGTCCCCGCAAGTGCCGATACAGTCGTCGTGACGACAACACCCGCCATGGACAAGATCCAGTACCATCGCTCTGGTGTTGCGGCAGAACGTGATGGTAATAACGTCGTTAACGATGTCGCAGCTATAACTGCCGTGAGAAGTATCGACGAATTCTGCTGTTCAAACAGAGTGTGTGATACCATCGTGATCGTGACGGACGAAAGGATTGCAGATGCAACGGTCCAGAGAATCGATGAAAGTGTCATAAACGAAATCTACGACGCGGAATATACAATGCTGTCGTCCCGAGACGGGGCGCGTAACGTAAGCACGGTGATTTCCGGAGGAACACCGATGCGGAGTGGTGGGCCTACCGTTCCCAGGCCACGGTTTACATAGATAGACTTCTCTCCCTTTTGATACAAACCAGCCCACTGACGATACACGTACTGAGCTGGACTCCATTCATAACCGAGAATACTTACACCGAACTGCCCACCGTGCGTATGACCGCTGAGGGTGAGGCCAACGTGTGTATCTAAAATGGCCTTTTCCCAGTACGTAGGATCATGAGCCAGTAGTACTACAGCGTCATCAACGGTCGTTCCGCGAAGAGCGCGGTCTAAGCGGCCGAATTTTTGTTGGAATCCGGTGTTATCGGTACCTGCAATGACGAGTGATGCAGCACCCACGCCAATTCGTCGATGTTCATTCACAAGTAAATCTATTCCGGCACCGCGCAACGCCTTTTTTAAGGCCTCATGTTCAGCTGGTGTATTGTAGTGATCATGGTTACCCAGTGATGCATATACTCCTTCGGTAGCTGACAGCGATTGAAGGTCGGACATTATCACTTGAAGCTCATGAGGCCTGGCGTTTACAAAGTCGCCTGTGATAACGATTGTATCTGGCTTCTCAGCCAGCATCATACGACGAGCTTCTTGGAATGGTTTATGATCTGGGAAGGACCCTGCATGGACGTCAGATATTTGAAGAATGCGGAATCCATCCAACGCCCGCGGCAGATTCGGTAACACTACCTCAACACGGTGTACACGAAAGTCATAGAGTGTCCTCCACAGACCGTCACCAACAAGCACGTACGGAACTGCTGCCGTTGCCCATCCTGCCTTTGCAAGAAAGTTGCGTCGGCCATTCTGCACGTCGTCAGAAGGTGTATGAGGTATTTCAGAATCTGGCACACGCTCAATTGCCGCAGCTTGAACGTTCGTTCGGCGAACGCGGCGGCGGATATACTGGTATCCCTTTGCGAGAAGGCGCAGAACATCGCGAATAACAAGTACTGGAGCAATAACGAGTTTGGGCAGGAACCAGAAACAGACGATGGCAAAGAGTGCTACATCGAGTCCATCCATTCGAAAGAAGTGTCTCCGCCAAACGATAAACCAGTACAATGCCGTCATGACCACCGTTGCGAACCATACGGCGTAACTCCACATTCGATGACGCCCAATCGCACGAATGTGCCGTGTCCAATGAATTGCAACGTAAATATCGAGCGCCATAAAGATGGCGCCGAGTATCGTACTAAAGAGAACTATGTTCGGTGCTGCATTCATGAATGCGCTGCTCTCGGAACGACAAACAATCCTTCTGCTTCGGCAACAACGACGTTATCGTCTGTGCGCCGAATTTGGCCAACGAGCCAGTGTTTTCTACCTTCTGAACGCCGTAACTCAGCCGATACGACATGCTCATGACCAAGCAGCATAGGCTTTCGAAAGGACACCTCCAATCGAGCCGTAGGAGCTTTGATCGATAATGCAGAAAGTACCTTTCCCATCGTTTCATCGAGGAGCAAACTCACATACCCTCCATGTGTTGTCGTCATCGCTCCCTTCATTCGACGGTCAGGTGTTATCCATGTGCGTACGGATGACGTGGTACGGTCAACAAGAAATGTCAACCGAAAGGAATGAGGATTCGCCTCACCGCAACCGACACATTCATTGTCAGAGCGTGGCCTCAGAAGCGACAAGTTGGGATCTTCAACACGAGGTCCAAACGGTACAATGTCCTGCGTCACACTGCGGTAGAATGCATACCACGGACCCCAAGGCCGAATGTTTGCAGCTAATTCGACAGCGACAGACGGCACAATCCTTCCGACCTCACCAACTGGAGAACGGTGGTAGAGAACACCATCATCAGAAAACGAAAGTTGTGTAGGGTCAAACACAACCGACAAGCTGGGCGAATAATAGAGTCGAGATCCGTCAAAACGCGAGAAGACGAGTGCTGTGCCAGCCGGGCGGAGATAGTTCATCTCATCACCACACCTGCATACCCACGGCCATTCCGGGTAATCCGGATTTGCTGTGGGGGCAAGTCGGCGAAACATGAAGTCGAGAAAGACTGGATCATCCTGCTCAACGCCGTCGAGGAACAATGTTCCGCGACTGTCAAGGTCGTAAAAGTATTCGCGTTTAATGGGCATGAGAACGTACGTAGACGTCTAAGTCTGTGTTTTCGTCAGAATGTCGATCTTCGCTGCCATGGCAGCTACCTCCTCAACAATGGTTGAGCTCGGAACGATCCTTCCGGCCTTTACTCTCCATGACGTGACAACTGGACAGCCCGCAATGATTGGGAAAGGGGCACAGGGGGCAACTGTCGTTGCCTTTATCTGCAACCACTGTCCGTATGTCGTTCATATTGCCGAAGCATTTGTTCAGGTGGCCAAAGCGTATCAAGAACGCGGAATATCCTTTGTGGCAATCTGCAGCAATGACGCCGACGCATATCCGGCTGACGCGCCGGATCGAATGGTAGAGTTCGCCCGCCACTACGGTTTTACTTTCCCCTATTGTCACGACTCTGACCAGTCCGCTGCGAAGGCCTATGATGCCGTGTGTACACCGGACATATTTGTGCATGACGCAGACGGACGGCTCGTATACCGCGGACGGTTTGACGAATCTCGGCCGGGCTCAGGACTTGCTGTAACTGGCAAGGACCTGCGATCCGCACTAGATGCACTTCTTTCGGGCACGTCACCTGGTACGGAACAGTTTCCAAGTATTGGTTGCTCGATCAAATGGAAACAACACCCGTAAAAACGCAGCGTAATTACATCCGCTCTGGCTGAGACAGACCCAGCATCTTCAAGCCATTACGCAGTGCTTTTCGAGTGACGTCAGCAAGCAGCAATCGTGCATGCGTGAGCTCAGCAGAAACGGGTGATTGTTCATTACCGATGATGCGACAATCGTGATACCAATTATGGTATGCACCCGCGAGATCACGAAGAAAATCCGCGATTGTGTGCGGCTCAACATTCTCGGCAGCGCGTTCCAACGTAAAACGAAGTCGCGATAACATGGCGATGAGTTCAAGTTCCCGCTCATGCGTCAAGAGATGAAGATTTGCCGAGTTCGATACAGTAAAGCCTGCTTCCTCTGCCTTCTTGAGAACGCTGCAAATTCTAGCGTGTGCGTATTGAAGATAGAAGACCGGATTAACATCTCCCTCTTTCTTCGCGAGACCGAGGTCAAACTCTAGATGAGTACCCACGGCACGCATGACAAAGAAAAACCGAACGACATCTGCTCCAACTTCGTCGATAAGATCGTCGAGTGTGAATGACTTGCCCGTTCGCTTCGAGAACTTGACGACTTCATTGTTGTCGATAAATGTGACCATCTGATGGATCACAACCTTCACACGTTCCGTATCGAATCCAAGTGCTCGTACACCTGCTAACACATCTGGAATTGTAGCTATGTGATCTGCACCAAAGATGTCAACAACAATGTCGTATCCACGACTAAGCTTGTCACGATGATAGGCAATGTCAGGAAGTCTATACGTCGGCTCTCCCGTTGACTTTACAATAACCTTGTCTTTTTCAAGGCCGAGTTTCGTGAGCTCAAACCACACAGCCCCGTCCTTGTCATAGACAAGACCTTCGTTGCGAAGGGCTTCAATAGTCGAGGCGACGGAACCATTGGAGTACAGCGAATCCTCGTTAAAGTACACGTCATGTTGAATACGTAGTCGCTGCAGCGTAGTACGTATAGACGCAAAACACCACAATTCACCAGCTTTACGACAAATAGATAACTGTTCGTCGGTTGCGAGATCTCGAAATGATGAGCCATGTTCCTTCGCGACATCGTCGGCAATTGTCTGTATGTAGTCACCGTGATATCCATCTTCCGGAAACTCAATCATGTCGCCGAGTGCGTTCAGGGTGCGGACCTGAATACTCTCAGCGAGTTTATTCATCTGATTCCCAGCGTTATTAAAGTAGTATTCACGGGTAACGGAGTAACCACACCAGGCGAAGAGATTTGCAATCGTATCTCCTACAGCACAGTTCCGTCCATGTCCGGCATGCAGAGGACCCGTCGGATTTGCCGACACATACTCAACATTTACAGTTTTCCCGACACCAATGGTGCTTTTGCCGATGCCATCTCCTTCGTTTGCAAGTGAGGCAAGCAGTTCAGTAAATGCTGAGGGTGCAAACGTCACGTTTATAAATCCGGGACCTGCAACCTCAATTGATGCAACATGAGTTAATGACCCAAGACGTCCAACGATGGTATCTGCAATGGCTTTGGGTGGCTGGCGTAACGCCTTAGCTAAACCCATCGCCACGGTAGTACTGAGATGACCCTGTCCTTCTTGACGCGGCGTTTCGAAAACTACCGGATGATGTTGATCAACACCGAGTTCGGTAAGCACATCTCGCAAACGAGGCTCAACAAAGTCCTGAAGTCTCATTCAAGTGCTCCCTTCTTTCCGAGCACAACAGACTTTGCTGCACCAGCAGGAGTTAACGTGTACGCCTTCGCATCACCCCAGAGGCGTTCAAGTTTGTAGAACTCTCGTGCTGCTGGAAGCATGACATGGATGACAATATCAAAGTAGTCGAGAACGACCCACGTGCTCTTTGCCCTTCCATCAGTTCGAGGGATACCCATACCCAAATGTTTTACCGTAGCGTCGATTGCATCAACGACGGCCTTCATCTGAGCTTCGGAATCAACCGTACAGATAACAAAAAAATCTGCCGGAGACATTTCAATGTCAGACAGATCGAGAAGTAGAATGTCGTGTGCCAGTTTGTCCTGGGCAATGCGTCCACAAAGGACGGCTCGCCCTTTTGAAGTTCTGGGCTTGGCGTAGGATGCCACCGTACGGATCCTTGTCGTTGTTTGCAATTATTGTGAGAATGGTGTCAACACGCGGCAATCCTTTCCGAGGACAACGCTCGCGCGGACAAACAGCATAGAATCGAGTTCCGGCACGATCAGTGAGTCAGCAATTCCAAGAACATTAGCAATCTTCATCGCTGATACGCGATCTCCGAGCCGATCGAGAATGTGTGACTGTGAGACGACGGTGTCCGCCGTTGAAATCTCCACAACATCAAAACCGCGTTCTCGCAGGAACATCATGGTACGTCGACCTGCTCCAGCTACGTTCGACGCATTTACAATGTCTACTTGTATGACTACCGGAGGACCGTCCTGTTCGACAAACGGAGTTACGGGTGGATTGAACAATCTCCAGACGAAGGAGCCAAGAAGGACAACGACGCCGGAACCGAGGATGGCAATGATGACCCACGGCCATACGGACCGACGCCGTGCCGTCATGCGTCGTCCTCATCATCGAGCATGTATTCCTCAAAGTGTGAGCCATGACGGAGTAACTTCTTGTAGAGAAGTTTCCGTGCCCGAAACAAATGCGCTTTAACCGTCCCAAGCGGTTGGTCGAGTCGGGCGGCAATCTCTGAGTATTCCAGTTCTTCCTCGTGCCGTAATCGAATCACTTCTCGGTACTTCGGTGGTAACGTATCAAGTGCGTCTCGCAGCATTGAAGCACGTTCCTTCGCTAGCAAGGCAATGTCGGGCGTGTGCCCGCCATCTTGCGGCTCCATGTGCACCTCACCTCCATCACGCGTCGTAATGGGAGCATCCAGGGAAACCATCTGGAACCGCTTACGCCGCAGGTGATCGATACAGCGATTGGAGGCAATCTTGTATAGCCAGCGACTGAAAGGATATTCGAATTGGAACGACGGTAGGGCCGCATAGGCCTTCACGAACGTTTCCTGGACAAGATCGGCGACATCTTCTTCGTTCCGGATCATCTTACGGATAAGGAACGACACGATGCGTCGATACTTCTTTTCCAGCGTCGCGTAGGCATTGACGTTGCCGGAGAGTATGTCCCGAATGACGGCCTCATCCTCTGCGGATGAGTCCGACGTCAGCTGCGGTACGTCGCTCATGTAATGGCTCTTAAGCCTCGTCTGGAGGTTGCGGAAAGGGCGGGATTCGAACCCGCGGTACCGTTGCCGGTACACACGCTTTCCAGGCGTGCCAATTCAACCACTCTTGCACCTTTCCGGGAGCGCGAATATACGATCTGCCATCTTACCGTCCGCATCCGGCATCAGCGTTCAGTCATTGCCGTAACCTTCTGCCACCTCTTTGGTTATTACGTTGAATGGTCCTTTTCCCCACCACAAGGACTCCACGGCGGGATTCCGTACATCTCGTACATTTGTCTCATGCGTCGATGCCTCACATATCGCCACGAGACATGAATCGACGACGTTTCATTAGCGCGCTTCCCGCAGTAGCTGCTTTTCCCGTAGCCGCCAAGGCCTTGGGACTGGGTGAAGCTACCCCTGCCCCATCTCCGGACATCGTCACTCCACGTGCACTCATTCGACCACGTGGCCTGAGGTCTGGTATGACGATAGGCATCGTGAGTCCAGCCTCTGGCACGTCAACATCTGACGTACGAGACTTTGTGAGTTTTTGCCAGCAACGTGGTATGCGCGTTCGTTTCGGCGAAAACATCTCCAAGCGCGTGGGATACCTTTCTGCACCAGACGATGCTCGAGCTCGTGAGTTCATGGCCTTCGTTGAAGATCCTGCCATTGACGCCATCGTTTGTGCTCGCGGAGGGTATGGCGTTATGCGCATACTCCCAATGCTCGACTTTACGGCTATTCGTCAGGCGGGCAAACTCATCATGGGCTTCAGTGATATCACAGCACTCCTCATTGCTGTTCATCAGATCAGCCGTGTTGTGACGTTCCATGGTCCCGTCGCCTCGTCGACGTTTGATGCATTTACGACGACATCACTTGTTTCGATGACCGTTGCTGATCCAGCCCCCTCTTCAGAGCCCCTTTCCTATACCGATCGCTCGGTAACGACGATCGCTCCAGGTATGGCACGCGGAAAGCTCACCGGAGGCAACCTGGCGATGATTGTCAGCACATTGGGTACGAAGTATGAGATCGATACGACACATGCCCTACTCTTCCTTGAGGAAATCAGCGAAGAGCCGTATCGTATAGACCGAATGCTCACACAACTATGGCTAGCTGGGAAACTTCAGACGTGCACCGGCATAGCAATAGGATCGTTCCGCGACTGTGAATCCAAGGGAGCTGGAATTCCCGGGCCATCGATGACGTTGCGCCAAGTGCTCGACGATCGGCTTGGCCCGCTGGGCATCCCCGTCGTGTATGGACTTCCGTTTGGACATGTACGAAGTAAGCTTACGCTTCCGATTGGAGTGTATGGCGAACTCGACGCTTCGGCACGGTCCTTGCGGGTTCTTGAGTCGGCGGTGGAGTAATTAACCTGAAAACACATGGAGAGAGAGAACATGATTTTGGGACACAATCTGCAAGCTGCGCGGCGTATGAGAGCGCTAACGCGTCTTGTAGGAATTGTCGGAGTGCTTTTGCTTGCCGTCTCGTCAGCTGACGCTCAGCTGAATGTTTACAACGTTAACACGTCAGCCTTTCCAAAGATTACGGCTGATTATGTAGCGTTCGACGGTCAGGGCAACGTTCTTGAAGGGCTCACCGCAGCCGACTTTACCGTCACGGAGACACCGTTTGGTGGTAGCCCTGTAGACCTCAAGGCTACCGTACGCCATTCGTGTGTGGACATTGTGGGAGATCCGGCAGCGAGTATTATCCTCGTTGTTGACAACTCCAATTCAATGCGAAACGAAGCTGGAAACCCGGCAAAACCTCGCCTCGACTGGGTAAAGGACGCTCTAAAGGCCTTTGTTGATCGCGTGCGGTTTAACGGCCAAACGTCCGTTGCCATTATGACGTTCTCAGGTGACACCAAGATCTATTGTGATTGGTCAACAACTGCAGCACCACTTAAAAGTGGCATTGACACATTAAAACTTGGCACCGCTACCAAGTATGAACTGCCGTTTGAGTTTGTGCCTAATGTTTATGACATGTTTGAGTCGCGGAATCCTAGCATTCCCAAGTATGTCTTCTTCCTGACCGACGGAAATCCATCGCCGCTTATGGATAAACCACAAGAGTTTATCGATCGCAATGTTGCAAAAATGACGTCGCTCGGCATTCGATTTTTTGGCGTTTCGTTCCTGGTTGAACCAGCGCACTACATCGTTGATCAATTGGCAAGGGGCACAGGGGGCAAATCAATCCTTGCTAACGAAAAGAACATCTTCGACATTTACAGCAATCTTGCTCTTGAAACGCAGAAGCGCTCTATCTGTACACTTGAGTGGACATCACCGTATGTGTGCTCGATGCCAGAACGCGACCGTACAGCGGTAGTCACGCTGTTAAAGAACAACAACCCAACGGCAACAGTCCAGTACCAGACACCTCCGATAAGTGTAGCAGAGGTCGACGTGTCTGATCCTGTTTTGTATTGTGGTGACCCAGACCCGAATAATGTTTCCTTTGCCAATGTCACCATTGAAGCGAAGGGCGCACCTCTCACGGTTACGGGACATACGGTTACACCCAATACATACTTCCGCGTTGTAAACTGGGATGCTACAAACGCACAACCGAACTCACTCCCCTTTACGTTACAACCCGGTGTAAAGCGAACAATTCGAGTTGAGTTTCGCCAAGGTGCTTCAAAGACATTCCGTCAAGCGATACTCGCACTCGAAGGCACGACATGTCCGCCAGACATTGTTCTTGTTGCTGGCACAGACGTTGTGTTTGTTCAAGCACCGAACGGTGGTGAGCTCTTCTCAACATGCGAAAAGGTGAAAATCAAATGGGTTGGTGTGCTACCTACCCAACCCGTGACAATTGAGTATAGCGATGATAACGGGACCAGATGGAACACCATTACGACTACGGCAACTGGCCTTTCATTCGATTGGACACCGCCAAGTCCGGGCACACGGTACTTGATTCGTATTTCCGTATCACCAGCGAAGAAACATGATTTTGCCATTGGTGTTGGTGGAGCAGGGAATGAAATAGCAACAAGCATCGCCATCTGCCCGAATGGAGCTACGCTCTTTGCGACAGGTTCGTACGAAGGACCATCACAGTTTGACCCGACAAATACTGTTGGTGATACGGACGGTTACTTCGTAAAGCTCGACAATGATGGACGAATCGTTAAGACTTCCATCCTTGCCGGGTCTGCCTCGAATGAGGAAAAGATCATTGGCGTTGTGGTCGACAAGGACTGTAATTACTACGTCGCTGGCTACACAAGCAGCCCGAGTGTCCGTTTTGAAGGTCAGGACCTAACCTTGCCGTCGCTCACGACACGAAGGATGTTCGTCATGGCGTTCAAAGCCGACGGATCATTCATGTGGCAAGGTTATGGTGAAGGTGACGGCGTATCGGCATCGTACGTTGACGCAACAAACATTGGAATCCTTGAAACGCCGAACAACCCACCGGTGATCTACGTCAGCGGTAACTTCCAGCGTTTTATTCGATGCGGTTTGAATGCGATTGGACAGATGCAGCAATCAAATCGCTACAACAACAACAATAACAGACCTTACTATGTGACATTTGATGGTCTGGGATATCCGCGATTGTTTGAAGGTGCTGCACCAACAAATCCGGCCATCAAATGGAAAACCATGAAGGTTCAGGATCAAACCGGCTACGAATACGAAACGGGAACGTTCACTGGAGCGAAGGTCTTCGGAACAGCACCGAACCAGATTGCGATCGGAAGTAAGGGTGGATCAGATGTCTTCTTCTCAAAGTTTGGAGCCCCACCGGCCAGCAGTGACGTTTCAGATGCCGTCTTTTCTGTTGAAGCTCCGGTACTGACGGTTAATCCCTCTTCGATCTCTGCACCTACTCCCGTAGCTGTAGGACAGACAATAACATTCAGTCAGAGTATGCTTCGAAACACCGGCAATTTCCCTGTGGAAATTACAGAAGCAACGCTCATTGGTGCACATCCGGGTGATTTCAGGCTTCTCACACCGCTCGTAGGACTACGACTCGCTCCTGGCGCAGTGTTAACTGTGGAATTCGAATTCAAACCGACAGCTGCAGGCAAACGCACGGCAATTCTTGATATCAAGGGAACGTGCGGAACATCAGGACAAATCTCGATGGATGGTGACGGACTACCTCCGTGTACATGGGAAGCAACAAACGTTGACTTTGGCAAGATTGCTCTTGGTACAACACCAGCTCCTTCTCAAACCGTTTGTGTGCTGAAAAATCTTGGTCCAAATCCCCTGTCCGGCACAATGACCGCAACCGGAGCAACGGGTGATTTCACGATCACTGGTCTCGGAGTCTTTACCATTCCCGGCAACGGTGGATGTCACAACATTACCGTGACAGCTAATGCTACGTCCGGCGGACAGAAGATTGTCAATCTCGCCTTCGGCATTCCAGCCGAGTGTGGCGTACCGAATGTGACCATTCGTGCGGACGTGGTTGAACCAATCGTACGCATTGATACGGTCATTCTCGTTCCTCAACGTGTACTTACACCACGAGATACAGCCATCTACATTCGCAACCTTAACACGGAACCAGCCGACATCACGAACGTGACCTTTACGGCTGATGCCAATTTCCCTGTGGTCAGTCCTCAGGGAACTCCGTTTACGATTCCAGCAAATGGCACTGCTCGCATACCAGTTCGGTATACACCAACGGCACGTGGACCTCATAGTATCTCAGTTTTTGTGACCGTACGAGGCCAACAGAATCAGCTTGAAGGCATCGTTCGAGGCACAGGCATCCTTCCTGCGATTGATGCAACTGGTCACACGTTTACGGCATGGACAGTGAACCAGCAACACCCTAACGATGGTACCGTTACGGTATCGTCCGTAGATGCAACCACGCCTCTCGTTATCTATGGAGTTGAGTTTGTTGATCAGACTCAGACAGACTTTGCTTGGGTAGGTGCTGTACCATCAGGCTTCCCGATTACGGTTCGCCCAGGAGATCCACCACTCACCTTCCCTGTTTCGTTTACACCACGAGCCGTTGGACAGCGTAGCACACAGGTTCGGATTCTCCATGATGCTAAACCAGGGCCAGATCCGATCCCTCCATATTCAGAAACACTCGTGGATGTTGTTGGTGTTGGAATTCCCGCATCATCACTGCCTCCACTCGACTTTGGAGACGTGTTGTCCTGTGCAACCAAGACACTAACACTTGAGATCGTGAATGCCAACACGCAGGAACCGCTCACATGTCAAGCTCCGGTAGCAACCGGTGACGTCGGTGCCTTTGCTGTCAGCGAAACAGCAGACTTTGTCGTGCCACCAGGATCACGGCGCACAGTGACCGTCACGTTCCAGCCTCCTGCTCCGGGACAGTATTCAGCAAACTTCTCATTTGCGAATGACCAAGCTTTGGACCTCGTTGTGAATGTCAGCGGACGTGGAATAACGGCAAACGCCTCAGTTGCTTTTGACAATATTCCGACGGGAATTATCGGTCAGGTAATGGCAATTCCCATTCGCTCGACAGTTGGCGATCTCGACACGTTCCGAATTCGTGACGTTACAATCACGATGAGTTATCCGCAGCGCTACATGCGTTTTAACTCGATTGGCACACCAAGCGATCCCAATTGGCAGTGGACACCTACAACTGGCCCAGGGTCACTTACATTAACAGGGACAACACAGACGGGAACCCTGCCAAATGGTTCGATCTTCGTAACACCATTGTTTGATGTGTATCTCACGGCGGATTCAACACTTCCGATTTCCGTCGTCATGTCCACACCATACGACTGTATCGTCACGTCCGGCTCAACTGGTACCGTCACGATGTCACTCGTGTGTTACGCACAAGGTAGACTCGTGAACTTCAGCCGCACTCAAGCATCGATGGCGTTACCGGCGCCAAACCCGTCAGACGAGCAGACAGTTATTCAGTACAGCACTGGTATTGAATGTGCGACACGATTTGACATTATTGACGTCACCGGAAACATCGTCAAGCAGATTCAAACACCGCGCCTTCCATCAGCCTCCTATGAACTCCACCTGGAAACTTTCGACCTTGGAACAGGTCAATACATGCTCAGAATGACTTCCGGGCCGTCAGTCTTTACTGTTCCGCTCAGTGTTCGACATTGAGGTAACAGTCCATAGACCATCAATTTGATGAACGGCCCGTCGACGCCTCCGTCGGCGGGCCATTTTTTTGCCGACCACTGCACTCACAGGCAACACCTTGCGCCGTTTGCCCCTTACCCTTCTGACATTTCTGCTGCTGTGTTGTGTTCGCACGTCGTGGAGCCAGCAGCTCACGCTGTTTAACGTCAACACGACGTCATGGCCAACTGTAACTGCCAACTACGTTGCCTTCTCCGATCTGGGCGAACGACTCGCTGATCTGACTGAACGAGACTTCCGCGTTGTTGAGAATACCGTTGACGGAGGTCAAACAGACCTTACATCGACGGTGCGCCATAGTTGCGTTACTACCTCTGATGCTGGCAGTGTAACGGTTATGCTCATCATCGACGAATCACAGTCGATGAGCGACGTCCTGCCCGGTGGAACCCGTCGTATTGACTACGTCAAGGCAGCCTTACGAGCATTTGTTGAACGTCTTGTCTGGAATGGCGAAACTTCCGTTGCGATCATTGGATTTTCCGGTAAGTCTCGAACTGTTTGTGACTGGCAGACATCTCCCGGACCAGTCCTTGCTGCAATTGATCGGATCCAACCATTGACAGCAACGAACTACGAAGTGGCATTTGATTCGGATCCGAATGTTTTCGACATGATGCAGACACGGTCTCCATCAATTCCGAAAGTTGCCTTCTTTATTACCGATGGTGAGCCGAACCCTGAGATCAAGGACCGTGAACAATTCACCGAAAGCGTTATTAATAGAGCTCGCGCTCAAGGTATTCGATTTTACTCAGTAACACTCCTCGTACGTCGCACAGATCCATCGATTGCAGCACTGTGCACAGCGACGGGTGGGCGGAGTATTGTTGCTGAAGAAGCTGAACTCGTGAATCTCGTGAGTGTCCTTGCCCTTGAAACAACATCAAGTACGCTTTGTAGCATCACGTGGGTTTCGCCTATGGTTTGCACCGACATAGCGCGGCAACGTACTGCAGTGGTACAGCTCAGACGAGGTCGACAGCCTGACGCGCGTGTATCGTACGTTACACCACCGGCGTCTGTCTATGACGTCCGTGTTGACAAACAAACCCTCGTCTGCGGTGACCCTCCCGCCAATGGGACGTCGACGGCAACGGTACGACTAACGGCTGGTAATTCAGAGGTGCGCATTCAGTCAGCGCTCATAAGTTCTCCCGACCATTTCAGACTGGAAAACTTTGCGCCGTTTACGCTCCGTGCTGGTGAAAGTCGCACACTGACCATCAGGTTTACGCAAGGAGCACAAAGGATTATTCGTCAGGGAGTCCTTTCATTCGTTGGTTCTCCCACGTGCCTTCCGTCAGTTGCCCTGATTGGTGGCGGTGGTTCGGTTGTTGTTGTTACGCCAAATGGCGACGAAGTACTTTCAACGTGTGATACCACAACGATTACATGGACCGGTGTCCCAGCATTCCAGCCCGTCGACATTGAGTTCTCGTGTGATAACGGACCATTCATACCTCTCGCACAAAACGTCACGGGTAGTTCGTACTCTTGGGTTCCAGACAGGGGTTGTGCTTCTGGAAGGATCCGAGTTCGAACGCGACCTGAGGAGCGATTTCAATGGGCTCGCCGTCTCGGTGGTCCGGGAACAGAAGACGTGGGTGCAGTTGCAGCGGTAGCCGATGGATCTCGTGTGTTTGTCGGTGGATGGCATGTTGGTCAAACAGAGATTGGCACTGCGACATCGAATGCGCCATTTAATGCTTCGGACGGCTATGTCGCAGAGTTTGCTGCCGACGGTACAATCACAAATGTTACGTTTTTACGCGGTGTTCCAGGCTCAAACGAGCGAGTAGTGTCGTTACGAACAGATCGTAGTGACAATCTCTACATAGCCGGCTACATAGAAGGAGAGTCTACTTTTGGTGATCGTCGCATAACGATGCCAGAGACAGATCGTCGTGTTGGCTTCCTTGAAAAACTCAGTCCTGAAGGAACACTGATATGGAGATATACCGTTACAGGTAACGGCTTCGACGATGCAGATGTTGACCTAACGACACTTGATCTGCGTGATGACGCTGCTGGCCGCCAGGAAGTTGTCATCATCGGTACTGGATTAAACACGATTGCTGTGCGATCTACACAAGGTGTGATCCAGGATGAAGTCCGCACAAACCCATTTATCCGCATACCTTGGAGCGTAACGATCGGTGCTGACGATCGACCTCGACTACAAGCAGGAACAGATGCGGCACGTCCGTCAGCCGATGACCCTCGTGACACACGTGACGCTCTTGGTTTCCGATATATAACGACGTCATATCAAGGACGGTATAATGTTCCTGTAATACCACCCGTTTCTCTTGAGAACAGGGGCTTACGTGATGTGGCTGTTGTTAAGTCTGCGCTTGGTATAGAAACAGAAGACGTATCGGATCGATCGTTTACGATTCTTTCACCTGTCCTGTCAACAACAATCGACACGCTGTTCTTTGATCCAACCGGTATCGGTCGCACCGTAACGATCACGTCTCCTCATGGACTACAGAACAACGGCACACAAGCGCTCCTCATAGACAGCGTCGTCATTAGCGGCGCTCATCCGGATGACTTTACCATCGTTACGTCCCTTGATAGTATGATGTTGGATGTGTTGGATTCATTGACGCTCGAGGCCTCATTCAGCCCATCACAGGAGGGCCGCCGAACTGCAATCGTAACAGTCTACGGAGCATGTGATAACGTCGTCTCGTTTGTGCTCGTCGGTGTAGGTCGGCCTGAGTGTCCATGGACAATTGTTGACACGTCTGACATTGGCAGAGTCATTGTTGGGACCTCACGTCAAATCATCGCAAACTGTATACTCCGTAGTGAGCGGCGCGTTAATGTGAGCGGCGTGATTACGATCAGTGGTTCGCCGGACTTCACGGTAACTCCAATGGGACAGTTTACGCTGAGGTATGGCGACTGTGTAAATCTGCGCATCACCTACACACCAACAACGATAGGCCCGGCGTCTGCCCAAATCGATTTTAATCTTCCGGTAGAATGTGGCGTAGCATTTACACAAGTTTTTGGCGAAGGTATCCTTCCGTCATTGTCGGTCGACGACGTAAACTTTGGTAATCGGCGCCTTCAAACAATACACGACAGCGTTGTGACGGTAGTAAACAATGGTAACGTTGACGTCACTGTCTCATCATTCAGACTCATTGACACAACATCTACGGGAATCACAGCAACACTCCCTCCAGCGAACACTGTGATTGCTGCTGGAGCCTCGTTAGATATCCCGATTCAGTTTACACCGCTGATAAGGCCTGATGTCGCGGGCCGAATTCTTATCGATGCTGTTGGTATTGACAGCCAGCTGGTTGCCACGATTCGTGGTCGTGGTTACTTACCCATATTACGTGCAACAGGGTACTCTTTTGCACCGGTCTTCATTAACACAACGTCAACCGAACAAGGATTTGTGCGACTCACAAATTCTGACATGGAGTGGCCCCTCCACGTCGACAACGTTGTACTCGTTACTGCAGGTGCGGATTTTGACTGGCGTGGCCCCCTTCGCCCCTTTCCTCTCGATATTCCTCCTGGAGAATCTGTTGACCTTCCCGTGGTGTTTACACCTCGTGGCACAGGCCGACGACAGACATTCGTTGTTGTGTCGCACGACGGTAAGCCGGGTCCAGAGGACATTCCGCCATTCCAATTCGACACTGTCGTTGTTGAAGGTATTGGTCTGCAGCGAAGTGTTATTCCACCTATAGACCTTGGTACAATACTCTCGTGCAGAGACTCAACGACAACAATTGAAATCGTTAATGATGACCCACTTCGGCCGCTTATACTCTCGTCTGCAACTACGTCGGGCGACATAGACGAATTGCGCATTGAAACGCCCTTCCCGATCACCATTCCACCTGGTGGTTCCGTAACACTAGTTCTTCGATTCAGCCCAAGAAGTCCCGGAATCTATGCTGCGTCATACACGCTTCAGAATGCCGCAGGCCTGGATCTTGTTGTACAACTCATAGGGCGGGCGACGTCGATTCCAATGTCACTCACCCTAACAGCTCCACAGCGTACTCCGCTTGGTGCGACGGCTGTTCTTGGTCTCGACGTTGGACCCTTACAAACCTCACCATGGAACCCGACCGCATTTCACGTAACCGTATCACATGATGTAGCGGCCCTAGCATTCCGTGACGTTGTAAACGTAGCTACTGGATGGTCGTACACAACACGACCGTTCCGAGGCGGTGTCGATATCGATTTTCTCTCAACAACGGGCGCGCCCTGGTCAGGTGGCAAACTTGCAGACCTGCAACTGTCGACGTATCTAACGGCCGACGAACAACAACCCGTTCACGTTCGAATTGATGCACCGGAATCCTGCCTGCGTCCTGATTCAACATCAGCCACCGTAGTTCTCGACCTGTCGTGTTACACAGAGGGCCGACTGCTCGAGTTTTTTGGCTCAACGTTTAGCCTGTATGCTCCAAATCCGAACCCCGTCAGTGACCATGCTGTGATCCCGTACTCCATGGGCATTCCTGGCCATGTTCAATTTGAGCTCGTTGACATTACGGGACAGACGGTCCGATCAATGCAGTTCTACCGGCCAGCCGGTTCCTTTGAATTGAATCTCGACGTCACCGACATCGCACCGGGCGTGTACCAACTACGGATGCTCACGCCTGCCTATCGAAGTGCCGTCACCCTTGTCCGCTGACGACGGCGTATCTTTGCGGCTCCATCAGCAACGGAACCGCAGACATGATTCACCGCATCACGGAAGCCCTGGGCGACAAAAGTGCCTATTACCTCGAGCACACGTGCACGACAATCCCAAAGGACACGATTCACCGTCCGTCGCCGCACGTCATCGACAACATCTACGCCAAGACCGATCGGAACAACCGCGTTCTGAACAACCTTGGCAGACTCTTCGGAACCGGGAGACTTGCAGGTACGGGATACGTCAGTATCCTCCCTGTTGATCAGGGAATTGAGCACTCAGCTGGAGCATCCTTCGCAAAGAACCCAGCATACTTTGATCCAGCCAATATTGTCGAACTCGCCATTGAAGGCGGTTGTAATGCTGTTGCCTCGACGTATGGTGTGCTTGGATCGGTAGCGCGGACGTATGCCCACAGGATTCCCTTCGTTGTGAAGATTAATCACAACCAACTTCTCACATATCCGAACACATTTGATCAGGTGTTGTTTGGTACTATCCGCCAGGCTCACGACATGGGCGCAGCAGCTGTTGGCGCGACGATCTACTTCGGCTCACCGGAATCGAACCGTCAAATTGTTGAGATTGCCGAAGCATTTGCAATGGCTCACGACCTCGGAATGGCAACGATTCTGTGGTGTTATCTGCGGAATTCGGCGTTCAAGAAGGATAAAGACTATCATGTGGCAGCTGACCTTACAGGCCAGGCCAATCATCTTGGTGTTACGATTGAAGCAGACATCATCAAACAAAAGCTTCCAGAAAACAATGGAGGGTTTCTTGCTTTGAATAGCGGCGACTCTTCATATGGCAAGCTTGACAAGCGCATGTATTCAGAGTTAGCAACCGATCATCCGATTGACCTCACACGGTATCAGGTTGCGAACTGTTACATGGGACGAATCGGACTTATCAACTCTGGCGGACCATCGGGTTCAAATGACTTTGCTGAGGCGATAACAACGGCGGTAATCAACAAGCGTGCCGGTGGAATGGGACTCATCAGCGGTCGGAAGGCATTTCAACGTCCAATGGCCGAAGGTGTACAACTCCTTCATACAATTCAGGACGTATACCTCTGTGATGACGTGACGGTAGCCTAATGGCCGAGACACCTCGACAAGGCGGCGCACTGCGCGAACTTCGAAGACTGCTTCCGTACCTCCGTAGGTATCGGTCGCTTGTTCTCTTGGGCATTACCTTCATCACAATCAGCAACATCTGCTCGACGCTGATTCCTAGGGTAGTAGGCCGAACGATCGATACGCTGCGTGTAGAAACCTTTACGCAAGAAAACGTGCTTGCACTCATCGGCGAGATCCTGCTGCTAACGATAGGCAGCGGTTTCTTCATGTTTGCAACTCGTCGTACGATAATCGTTGCATCACGTCGTGTTGAAGAAGACCTGCGGAATGACTTTGTGAATGCCTTGCAGTCGCAGTCACAGAAGTTTTTCCATGACAGGAGTACAGGCGGTATAATCGCACTTTTTACGAATGACATCGGCGCGGTACGTGAGTTTATTGGTCCAGCAGTGATGTACTCTGCCAATACCATCACAACCTTCGCCTTCGCATTGTCGTTTATGGTGTCGTTAAACGGTTGGCTTACACTAGCCATCGTTATCCCCGTTCCCTTCATTGCATACAGCACGTACAAACTCGGACGTAAGATCCACGAACAGTACAAACGTGTTCAGGAACAGTACGAGCACATTACAACACATGCGCAGGAGACATTCTCCGGTGTACGTGTTGTGCGTGCCTATGCGCGAGAAGAATCGGAAGACATGACCTTCGCTGACGAGAGTCGGACGTATTACGGTCGGAACATGAAACTGGCCCGGTACAACGCCCTCATGATGCCGGCAATGACGGTCCTCTTTAACATCAGTTACGTCATCGTCATCGGTTTTGGCGGATGGCTCATCGTCAAGGACATGTTGACCGTTGGCATGCTCACACAGTTCTTCATCTATCTAAATCAACTTCTATGGCCGATAGCGGCCATTGGTTGGGTAACAGGGATGATACAGCGTGGTGCTGCTTCAATGGCACGACTTGGTGCAATTATTGAACATGTGCCTGAAATCCGTGATACGGAGTTCACGAACATGTCGATTAAGGAACTCAAGGGTTCCGTGTCGTTCTCCAACGTCACGCTGGCCTATCCGACAACCACGTCGGATGGAATTGGCACCATGACAACGGTATTACACAACATCGACCTTAACATTCCCGCTGGTACATCGCTCGGAATTGTTGGACATGTTGGAGCAGGCAAAACGTCACTGGTAAACCTCATACCGCGGCTGTATGATGTTACGGATGGATCGGTACGTATTGACGGTCATGATGTCCGAACGATTCCCCTTGGTGTACTCCGCGATGCCATCGCAGTTGTTCCGCAGGAGTCGTTCCTCTTCAGTGATACAATCCGCGAAAACGTGCGTTTTGGTAATCCCGACGCAACGGACGAAGACGTTCTACGAGCCTCGTCACTCGCACAACTTGACGGCGACATTGTGAACCTGCCTCAGGGATACGACACCGTTGTTGGTGAACGCGGAATCACGTTAAGTGGTGGGCAGAAACAACGAACGGCACTGGCGCGAGCAATTCTAGACGACCCGGCCGTACTCATCCTCGACGACTCGCTCTCGGCTGTAGATACGGATACCGAATCCCGTATTCTCCGCGGTCTCGAAACCGTAAAACATGGTCGCACAACGATCATCATCGCCCACCGCGTGTCGGCTGTAAAAGACTGTGATCGTATCATCGTTCTGAAGGACGGCAAGATCATCGAATCAGGCAGTCACAACGAACTCTTAACCCTTGGCGGTACATACGCCGATCTGCACGAACGACAACTTTTGGAGGCTGCAATTCAATGATCGTTTACGATAACATTCTCGCTCTTATCGGTAAGACGCCGCTTGTGCGCCTTAACAAGGTGACGGAAGGAATATCGGCCACGATTTTCGCAAAACTCGAAAGTGCGAATCCCGGCGGGAGTGTTAAAGATCGTATCGGCATTGCCATGCTTGAAGCAGCTGAACGAGATGGCCGTATTAAAAAGGGTGATCTTATTATCGAGCCGACAAGTGGCAATACAGGGATTGGACTGGCACTGGCTGCTCGGTTAAAGGGCTACAATTGTTTGTTTGTCATGACCGACAAAGCGTCTGGCGAACGTGTGCGATATCTCAAGGCACTAGGTGCCGATGTACTTGTTGTCTCCAGTGCTGCGAAGATGTCATCACCGGAATACTACTGGAATACCGCACAACGGTTGGCAAAGGAGTTACCGAATGCCATCATGTTAAATCAGTATGACAATCCAGCCAATCCTGACGTTCACGAAAAGACAACGGGACCCGAAATTTGGTCTGACACCGAAGGTAAACTGACCCACTTTGTTGCTGGCATTGGCACGGGCGGGACCATCACGGGTACAAGTCGCTATCTCAAAAAAATGAATCCCGGCATTAAGGTAGTTGCTGCCGACCCCGTGGGTTCATCGATAAAAACGTTTAAAGACACGGGCCGACTTGTTGAGGCACTTCCCTACCTCATTGAAGGTGTAGGGCAAGAGCGTATTCCAGGAAATCTTGATGTGAATCTTATCGACGAGATCATCAACATCCCGGATAAAGAGGCCTTTATGACGGCACGAGCACTTGCCCGTGAAGAAGGCATCTTCTGTGGTGGCTCATCAGGAATGAACGTTGCTGCAGCCCTGCGTATCGCCAAGATCTTACCTGCTGATGCACTGGTTGTAACGATCATCTGCGACACTGGTGAGCGATACCTTACGAAACATCATAGCGATGAATGGTTAAAGGAGAAAGACCTTCTTGACGCTGACCGGATGTGTGTTCGTGACGTTATAATGGCGAAAAAGACACGTGGTCCACTCCCTGCACTTGTCGCCGTACCAAGTGATGCCACGCTTCAGGAGGCCTTGTCGTTGATGAGTAGTTACGAAGTCAGCGATCTACCAGTGATTGATGGAGACGAGCACGTTGGCGTTATCCGCGAGAATCGACTTATGGCAGCCGTCATTGATGACCGGCGCTCCATTGAGCGAAACGTTCGTGACTTTATGGAAGCACCAGCTCCCATTCTTGATGCCCACGAGGACTTACAGAACGCCATCAAACGCCTCCGGAACGTTCCGATGGTGCTTGTTCAAGAGTTTGGACGAATCAGTGGCGTTATCACACGCCATGATGTGTTAGAGTGGGTGTAAGACGACGTCTTACTTCTTCCACCACGTAAGATCGACGGCGTCCTCACCACCATCAACACCGATCACCTCGCCATTGATCCACGCTGCCTCGTCACGAGCCAGCAAACGCAGTACATTGGCAACGTCATCGGGTGTTGTAAGACGATGATATGGATTTCGCATAAAGGCGTTATCCATGATGACATCATTACCTGGAATCTTTGCCAACGCTGGCGTATACGTTACTCCAGCTCGGATGGTATTTGCTGTGATTGCGTGTGGAGCAAGTTCAAGTGCGAGCTGAC
The DNA here is from genome assembly GCA_002344895.1 of Ignavibacteria bacterium UBA2333. Taxonomy (GTDB): domain Bacteria; phylum Bacteroidota; class Ignavibacteria; order Kapaibacteriales; family Kapaibacteriaceae; genus UBA2333. The sequence continues at coordinate 13,466 of DDUR01000034.1, read as the reverse complement.
GGCAATATGACTCGAGTGCAGCCTTTGCTGCAGACACAGCTCCGTACGACGGAAGGACGCGTGTTGAGCCGGCACTCGTCAGTCCAACAACACGCCCCCCAGGGCCCATAAGGCCGTGGCGAACAACATCCTGCACATAGTAAACAAGGCTATTCGCCATGACGTCCATCGTCATTTCAATATTCTTCTGCGAGATAGCATCGTTCGGCTCGTCAGCAATAAAGGGCTTCAGCGTTCCAAATGCCAACGAATGTAGTAACAGGCGAATGGTAGCACCTTCGTGATTCGCAAACTCTGCCTTGATCGCCGCCATAACCTCGGCACGTCGATCTGCATCTGCGGCATTCATGTTAAAAAAGAGATGGCGAACACCAAGCGCATCAAGTTCAGCCTTGAGCTCATCAACCTGCTTCATTCCCGCAGCACGGTCAAGGTGTACACCGATGATGTGATGGCCATCACGTGCGAGTCCGAGGGCTGCGGCACGTCCAAAGCCACTAGAGGCACCAAGAATGAGAGCGTAACGGTTCGATGTTGACATGTCGTGCAGGGATTTGTTCGAGTTCGTGAAGCCGCAAAATTAGGAAATGGCCGCCAGCCACTAGTCTGATATTCGGAGAAAGGCATAGGGCCCCGACGTTGAGCCCCAAACCTGTTTACCCTCGTGATCAAAACCACGGTCCCAGGAATGGATTCCAACGCTCGTCACACGAACATCACTTCGCACATAACTCGCACCGTACAAGTCACTCTTGCAGGCCGCGCCATGAGTTGAGCCTGTGAACGATGATCCGTCGTACTGAAGATAGACCTCACACCCAAACTTCAACACGATGTCGTTTAAGCTCATGTCACCCACGGTTGGATCGAGTCCAATCCATTTTTGAGGGTCCTTGATCGTGTACACAACACTTTCAATCATGCCTTCTTCTACACGTTTGACGTTATACACACGCTGGCGATACGGCGCATTGAGTGTTGTGGCAAGTGCTTGTTCGACATAGAACCATGCCCCGTCGGTTCGATCCTTCCAAATCCGAATCATCCGCAGCTGTACATGCCGAAACGATGTGTCTCGTTCAGCCTGCCGCGAATTCGAAAAAGTACCTTCCATCCAACGGTTGAGGCTGTCTAAATCCGCGTCGGATGCGGACGACGTGCCAACCATGGTAAACAGAGTACACAACAGAAGAAGAATTCGCATACTGTCCGGGCTTATCGAAATCGTTGAACAATCTCATCAATACCGATGACGATGTAGGTAGGCTCACCGCGTGGCGTCACATGAGGTACGGAGGACGCAAACAAGTCCGTCACCAGCGATCGGCATTCATCGGCTGATAGACGATCTCCGCGCCGTACCGATTGTCTCGCCGAGAAGATGATGGCCAGGGCGTCACGACGTTGCTCCGATGGCAATCGGCCCGTATCCTCAAGTCCTTGAAGGAGTTCTTCGAGCACAACCTCCTCACTCCCGGCCTTAACCTCCGAAGGAACAGCATGGACGTTTACAACACCATCAGCACCGATGTCCATACGGAACCCCAAGGAAGCAAAATCCTCGAGATACTCACGCAGGACAGAAAGGCGTGACGGTGCAAGTTTCATCGTTACGGAGAATAACAAGGCCTGCCCGGCCCTGCCGCTATCGCCCGTGCGCCCAATAAGACGCTCATAGAGCACACGTTCGTGAGCTGCCCGTTGATCCACAATGACGACACCATCAGTAGACGACGTCACAAGGTATTGACCACCCAGCTGGAATACAGGATTTCCGTTGTCGCGGCGATCATCCTGTGAACCGAATAGTGCCGAATACCCTGCCGCTGATTGTGATGAAAACGCCGGCTCACGCCGTCCTGTTGGTACGGATGACGATGGCCAGGAAGACCGAGACGGTACCGAAGTTGGTGGTAGTATCTCACCGGTAAATCGATTCACAATCATGGACGTTCCGGTAACGCCATCAGGAAGTGATTGTAGGGGGCGCTCCGCTAGGGGCAAATCACCAATAAAGGACGGAATGACATTTGCCGACCGCAATGCAGCTGCTACCGCTTGTTGGACAAGAAGATAAACCGTTCTATCATCATCAAACTTCACTTCGTGTTTCTGAGGATGGACGTTCACGTCTACACGATGTGGATCTACATCGAGATAGAGCACAAACACCGGATGCTGACCAACATCGAGCAAGTGTTCGTAGGCACTCACGACTGCATGTGCAAGTGGACGACTTGTAATAGACCGCTGATTGAGAAAAAAGAACTGACCACTTCTGCTCTGACGTGCAGCAGCTGGAAGTCCAACATAGCCGGTCAATTTGATGCCACCCTCCTCGGCAGATACTGGCACAAGCTGCCGCCGAGCATCAACCCCTAGGGTCTCTGAGATTCGCGCAGCAACGTCTTGTTCCTGCACATCAAAGACGAGTGCATTTCCATCATAGAACGTAAACCTCACATCCGGTCGGGACAGAGCTAACTTTTGCATCGTTTCGCTCACGTACCGAAACTCTGTCAGGTCAGACTTGAGAAACTTCCGACGTGCTGGAACCGTGTAGAACAGATTTCTTACGATGATCTGTGTGCCCCTTTCGCCCCCTGATGGTTCAATCGTAGGCTGCCGACCTGGTTGAACGTGAAGTGTCCATCCATGTTCATCATCGTCACGACGGGTACGTATCTCAACATCAGCAACAGCAGAAATGGAGGCCAGTGCTTCACCACGGAACCCAAGTGTTCCAATGGCGTGGAGATCATCAATGGAGCGAATCTTCGACGTTGCATGACGCACAATGCTGAGTTCAAGGTCATCCCGACTCATGCCTGATCCATCGTCGATAATATGGATGAGTTGTTTTCCGGCGTCACGAACAACAACACTTATGGAATGCGCACCTGCATCAATAGCATTTTCTACGAGTTCCTTAACAACACTCTCCGGACGCTGGACAACTTCTCCGGCAGCAATCTGGTTTGCCAGGTGTTCAGGCAAGATTAAAATGTGTGATGTAGTCATACGATTCTCTGCCATGGCAGTCTTAGGAAGGGTCGAATCCATGGCTGGCGAAGGCGTTGTGCATCAAGGAACTCGGACATTCCTTGACCTAGGTGGTGTCCATTCTGCGACCACGACGAAAGGTATCGCTGATAAAATGGACCATTCTCTACGGTAACATTGTTATCACAGCGCAACGTACGTTCACCGTCATCAAACTGCGCGGAAACAACAATTGTGCGTGGAACGCGAAGCCCCATAAAGGTTCGGCGTTGACCTTCTACCAGAAGCTGTGGTTCTGCACCAACATCAAGTCCGTTTACGGTACAACGCCCCAACCAAAGAAAGGGTTGCGGCCCATCGGGTAATGCCAAATACACCCACGTTGTGTCGTTTGTATGAACACGGCCCCACAACCATCTTCCAAAATCAGCGCCAAGCGGGCGGTGCCCCATATTGTGATCACGGTATCCTGAACCGGTCCACGTGACCTTTACGGCTTGCACTCCTCGTTCACGAAGAATAACCGTTGCCGTGACGTCACACCATGGCGCTACGAGTACCCAACCATGTTGTGCTTGGAAAGGGGCGAGAGAAGGGGCGATGGTCACTCGTGGATGGAACACTGCATCAATGTCGATGGAGCGTTCCTCGCGTTGAGATGCCGTATTTACACGAACATGAATACTTCCATCTTCGGCATTGGTAATCGAGGACGACAAAACAGTAACATCTGTACCGTTCTGTGAAAACTGCGAACGTTGAGGTTGTGTGCCGTGAACTGCAAAGGCAATCCTTGCACCGCGATGGTAGACACTGATAGCCAAGGCTGGGTGGTCAACTGGACGTCCATTCTCGTCGGCAAGATAGTCTGGCGACATTGGCATACCACGGAACAGGATCACAACAAATCCCCATTCGCCATCTGTACTTTGTGCATCAGCATACCACCATTCGTATGCACCTGCCTCATGAAGGTCATGGGACCGGTCATTGGCAACTCCGGAAAGAACCTGCATAGGGGGAATGGTGTTCATCGCTGGCAAAGCTAGCACTTCGTAGGTTCGTTCCTGATGCCCCTTTTGCCCCCTACCTCCGCTTCAGACATTTTCGCACTTATTGCTGCCGTTGGATGCCTCTGTCTCCTTGTGATGTGTCTTTGGAATATGAGTCAGTTCCGGACGTTACGTCGAGCTGGTTCATTGACGGTCGACTCAGATTCTCCGGGAGAACGCGGTGTTCATTCTCCGGGAGAACGCGGTGTTCATTCTCCGGGAGAACGCGGTGTTCATTCTCCGGGAGAACTGATTCCACGCATTTCGATTCTCGTTCCAGCCCGCAACGAAGAGCGGAGTATACGTGCCTGCGTAACGTCGTTATGTGAACAGAACGACACGAACTTCGAGGTGATCGTTCTCAACGACGGATCGACTGACACAACTGCCGAGATCCTCGATGATGTTCAGCGACAGTATCCGCAACTACGAATTGTTCACGGCAAACCGCTTCCGGATGGCTGGGTGGGAAAGTCATGGGCATGTCAGCAGTTATCAGACTATGCCTTGGGCGATGAGTTCATTTTTACCGATGCTGATACGGTTCACGATACGGAGATGCTTACATCGGTACGAGTCATGACGTCATCAGGAGATATTGACGCATTTAGTATCATCCCTCATGAAGAGCTAGGATCATTTGCCGAGCATGTCGTCATTCCAATGGTCCATGTACTGTATTTCTGTTATGTCCCCAACAATCTCATTCACACGGCAAAAAACGTGTCGATTTCTGCTGCGAATGGCCAGTTCTTTTGGTTTCGTAGATCGACGTATGAATCGATAGGCGGACATAGAGCGGTACAAAACTCCATGGTGGAAGATGTTTTTCTGGCACGTACGGTGAAGCAGGCTGGATTTCGGCTTGCGCTTGTGGATGGGAGTAACGTGGTTCGATGTCGCATGTACACATCGGCACGTGACGTCACCGATGGTTTCTCCAAGAATCTCTTCCCGGCAACGAACTACAATCTCCCGTTAACCGTCATTTTCCTCCTGCACCTTCTCCTCTTCTACGTGATTCCCCTTCCCCTTCTTTTCACCGATGCAGTTGTCTATGCCTGTGTTGCACTGGCTTCAGCAGCGTGTATTCGCGGTCTAATTGCATGGAGATTTGCGATGCCACTCTGGCACGTCTTCCTTCAACCGGTGACGGCCGTGTGGGCATTTGTTATTGGGATACGGAGCATTGTTTGGGCATATTCGCCTACTGGACCTCGGTGGAAAGGCCGCAGTTATCCGACAAATCGTACCACACGATCGTAAGCAACATCATGCGAAAACCGACCACTGGTGAACAGATTTTAGATCTACTGTTGCTGCGAACGAGTCCACCCGACTACGCAGTTGACCAGCCCTACTACACAACCGGAAACATTGTTGCAGCAGGACTCATTCGTGTTGTCCTGATTGCCCTTGTGATCATTTTACTTGATGCCTTTTGGAAGTCATCAACATCGTGGTGGTACGTTGCCCTTTTTGCCATCTGGGGCTTAGGATTGTACCCAGCGTGGGTACAATACAACAAGTTTAACGAGAGTGTTGATCAGATATCAGCGGGCACACTGTGTGGAGCATGCCGCCATTTTAATCGCACGAATCAACTCTGTATGATTCTCGACGAACACGTCACGAATGATGAACCACCATGTGAAGGTGAGGCCTGGGAGCCAATATCATAACATCCTTCACTTGATATCCATGAGTTCAACAATACCCCTATCATTCGTTTCGAACGTAAATGTCTTGCCAACCTTATTCGCATAGGTCCACACCTCAACGGGCCGATCACTCGTCGTCATCTTCTTACTTGTCGTCGTTGGCGGTCCATGCAGGATGTAGATTTTTCCTCTATCAGAGCGAGCACCGTCGGGCTCCTGAATTGTGCTAAAGGCAAAGAACGCTTGATCAACGCGACGGTAGTATTCACTCATTCGTTCGTTCCACGTTGTTGTTGGTGTTGGATCTTGTTTCTTCCACCAGGCCATCAACTTCTCTCGACGCTCCGGATCACTACCATCATCAATTACATCCAGTTCATCCTCTGTTGTCACGTATTGGAGAATTTCGATGGCATACTCAATCGTGCGCAACGATAATGGCATAAGCTCCCACATCACGTGGAACTTTACGGCAATGGTATCAGTGCTTCCACGACGTACAAGATCAAGTTGGTAACGTCCTGGAACGAGGCCCGTTGTTGGGATATCAATATTGAGAAGTCCGACACCTCCTTGACCAACAGAACTCGACTCAAGTAAAGGAATGTCGTTTGTACTTCGCGACGAAAGTGTAATGTTTTGACGAGGCTGTACACGTTCCTCTCCTACCACGTCACTCACAGCCCACCACCGGATGTCACGAATGTCATATGGCAGTTGGCGAAGACGGTAGTCGTACATCGTCTCCGATGTGTCATCAACAATGATCCATGCCGATGCGTCGCGGGGACCGAAGGCCAGATTCCCTCCGAACACATAGGGTCGCAAGGCACCGGACTTTTGCGGTTCACCAAAAACTGGCGTGGCGATAGGACTCTTGGACCGACCGCTTCGGAAGGTGACCGGAGGGAGGCGTAGCTGACGTTGTTGACTTTCTTTCTTTGCTAATAACTCAATGGCAATTGTATACGTACCGGGTCCAACACGGAGTGTAGCCCATCCGTAGTGAAACTCCGTCTTACTATTCGTTTCTTCGAATGTATTTGTGTAGGCATTACTCTTCCATGGAATTCTTTGGCGGATGACGCCCATACTGTCACGAACTTCAATACTTACCTGCATGTTGGCAACGTATTCACCACCATTGTCGGATCGGTCATCATTGCGAACAAACGTGAGGAAGTCGTTTGCCATTCGGAATAGTATTGTGACTGTAGCACTATCTGGCTGCGACGTTGGCACAACAAAGGCTTCTGCAAAAAAACGATCTCCGTAGTCAAGGAACATCATTCTGTCCTGTGCTCCACGACCTTGAGACGAGGCATTCAGGACAGACATTATGAAGACCAACAACAGGACAAAGATGTTTTTTTTCATATGGTTTCCAGGAAATCTCGAAGAATGACAGCTGCTGCAACTTCATCCTTACGGCCTTTTGCCGTTCGTGCCGAACGACGGGCTCCGCTGGCTCGCAACAGCGCAAGTGCACTCTTCGTTGAGAAGGCTTCGTCGGCCTCCACAACAGGAATGTCGACAAAGACACGCAAACGGTCGATGAAGTGACGGATTGATTCGATAATCGGTGTGGTGCGATCATCATGAAGAATCGGAACACCTACCACAACAACGTCGATACGGTCGTCTGCAAGTCGCGATTTTACTGTCTGTAAGACATCTGGTCCGTTTGGTATAAATGGCCGTGTGGAGACGACGATATGTAACTCATCACAGATAGCCATTCCAATCCGAGCCTCTCCGTAGTCCAGGGCAGCGATACGTTTGCCGGTAAAATCAACCGTCACAGTGATTCCTCCTGCTCCGTTAACTGCCGATCATGACGGACACGTACAGGGTGTGTGCCATGCGGTATGCGGAACACGATCTGTGTGCCTTCACCGGGTTTACTCGTAACACGTAACGACCCACCGTGGAGGTGAACAACGTGCTGCATAATCATCGTTCCAATACCCGTCCCACTTCCGTCACGTGCCGTTGTGAAGTACGGTATCATCATGTCGGCCAGCGTCTTTTCATCCATTCCTACGCCCGTGTCTGAAATACGGATGTAAACGTTGGTACGATCATACCATGTGGCAATCTCAATCGTACCGTGTTGTCCTCGTAAGGCCTTTATTCCATTCTCAACAGCATTCCGAATTGCTCGGGACAGTTTCAGTCGGTCAACATTCATCATTGTGCCACGCAGTTTCATCTGGAACGACACATGAGGAAACATCGCGGGGTCAAACTCGTGCCGAATCTCGGTACAGAGTTCAGCAGAATGTACAGGTGCGCGATCAAGGTCTTCACTGCGACCAACACCAACAAGGTCACGCACGCGTTGAATGAGGACTCCAACTTGAAACAGTATTCGTCGACGTCGTTCAGTATCTGATCCGTCAGGATCCAGCTGTTCTGCATTCAAGCGAATGGTACTCAGATTTGTCTGCATGTCATGAGCGAGTTGTGCCCAGTTCACAAGCCGACGACGTTCCAGTGCTTCAGTGATGTCTACACCTGTAACGAGAGCACCGTTGTAGCGTCCAAAAGAACCACGCAACGGAATACTTGTGCACACGATTTCTCGTGCTGCCCCGGACTCATACACTACAACCTTTTCAGACATTGAGGCACGTGTTGTTGTTGCCTGTGTGATAAATCCGAGAAGTTCTGCTACGTCGGCATGGACCATGTATGAACGGAACTGACGTCGCATCGGGACCGTAGCTGACGAGATCCGCAACAAAGCAGCCGCTCTTTCATTTGTCCGTAAGAGTCGTCCATTAGAATCTAACAGCAAAACGATTCCAGCTCCAGGAAGATCAATCATTGCATCGATAAATCTTCGCTGACGGCGGACCATACTGTACGTCACAACCAGAAACAGAATCAGCACGATCGGTACAACGTACTTCAGTGCCGTATCGATAAATCGAAAGAACCACCAGAACGGATGATCAGTACGGCTGATGAGAGCACTTCCACCAATACTTGTAACCAAGAACCCTGACGGTGTCGACATAACCTGAACGTCAGATGGATCACAACGAAACGTGATGGCATCCTGCGATAGGATTGATCCGTCAACACCTGCCGTTACAATTCCACCTGCAAACAGCACAACTACGGTATCACCGAGTACGCGGACGGCACGAGGCAGTCCAAGGTCTGCAGGCAGGACGGTTCCCGTAGGCAACATGTCACCTGTTGTTGTCACATCTGCAAGGACCAGTGTGTGTCGGCCATCAACAAGATTGACAATTGCCATCGTGATACCAATCGTCGATGGTACCGGAACTACAAGATCTGGTGGAACGGCTAGAGTCAGGAACCGTGAATCTCCACTCATCGGATCAACAATTGTGATCTGCGTACCGCGACCATCATCAATGGGAGAACGAACAACAATTCTACCACCACACGTTGATATCCGCGCATGTTCTGCAAGTGGTACGTTGGGTGAAACACGACGCCGTAATGTCGTATCGAACACGGTTAAATACGCCGTATTGCCAACATCACTTACAACGGCGAACCGCGCAGCTCCAATATCATCAACGCGCCCGATACCTCGGATTCGATCTTCGAGTAATGTTGTTGTAAGACTACCACGTTCTGTTGAAATGCTGAGTAATCGACCATCAACAACAACACATGCCCATGTTCCCGAGTCACCAAGCATACGCACAGGTTCGCCCAGGGCACCGAGTGGTCCAGCGATGTCGAGCTCGTGGGCTATGTCGAGATTATGTGTGAGTTGAACAAGGCGAGTACGATCTGCGCCTGTTACAACGCAAAGGAATCCGTCCCCCCAAGGAATTGCTGCTCGTACATCCAGGCCAGCAAGCGCCGAACGTGACCTACTTCCATCCATGGTATGTATTGCCACTGCTGAGGCAGACACATCCCAGGGTGGTAAGGGGTTGATAACGAGCAGCTCCGTTGGAGAGATTACCGATACAGTACCAGGATACGACCGATCGAGTGTGAGTGCATATCGATCCGACTCACCGGCATGGACTGTAGACCAGGCCAGTAGAAGGATACCTACTGCGGTAACAATTCGCATACGCACCATGCATGCACTCCTTCGCGACGTCCAACGTAACCCATACGCTCAGACGTTGTTGCCTTCACGCTTACACGATTAACAGGCAGCTCAGTGAGTTCTGCAATCATTTCACGCATCTGCTGTTTGTATGGGAGAATCTTTGGTGATTCGAGGACGAGTGAGATGTCAACATTTCCGAGACGATACCCCTCCGTGCGAGCGAGTTGTACAGCATGTCGAACAAACGTGGAACTTGGCTCTCCCTTCCATCGCGGATCGGTATCCGGAAAGTGTTCACCAATATCACCGAGGGCTAGTGCACCCAGGATGGCATCAACCAGTGCATGGAGCACAACATCTCCGTCACTGTGTGCAACGGTGCCGATAGGTGAGTCAATAGTTACGCCACCGAGGACAAGTGATTCTCCCTCGGCGAGTCTGTGTACGTCAAATCCCATTCCAATCATGTTGCGAACATACGAAGCGCAGATCGCGCCGTATCTTACCACATGTCGGAAACTGCCATCAGCGTCGGCCAACTCACCCGAAGAATTCAAAGTGTCCTCGAAGACGAGTTCCAGCGAGGTGTCTTTGTTGAGGGTGAGATATCAAATTTTAAGCTCCACTCATCGGGGCATCGATACTTCACGTTAAAAGACGACGAAGCCGCTATCGCCGCCGTAATGTGGAAAACACGGCCTCTGGACTTTCTCCCGGCCGACGGAATGCGTGTCCAGGTGTTTGGTCGTCTCACGGTCTATGCCCCACGTGGCAACTATCAGATTGACGTCATCAAGATGCGACCGGCAGGACTCGGTGACCTGCAGAGAATCCTTGAAGAGCGTAAACGTGATCTTGCCGCAAAGGGATACTTTGACTGGCAACGGAAAAAGCCCCTTCCGCCCCTTCCCACTCGAATTGGTGTTGTCACATCAGCCACGGGGGCCGCACTTCAGGATATCCTGCGCACCGTCTCAAGTCGTTTTCCGGCTGCTACGATCGTCCTGCGAGCTGCATCGGTACAAGGCCAGGGAGCAGCAGCCGATGTGGCACAGGGTATCATTGATCTCCAATCAGCCAACGTTCAGGTCATTATCGTAGGGCGCGGAGGGGGCTCTATAGAAGACCTTTGGGCATTTAACGAAATGCCTGTGATTGAAGCAATCTACCGGTCAGGGATTCCTGTCATCAGTGCCGTTGGACATGAAACCGACGAGACACTTTCGGACCTTGTGGCCGATGTTCGAGCGGCAACTCCAACACATGCTGCTGTACTCGTAACGCCCTATGCCGTTGATGATCTGCTGCGCGGAATTGAGAGCACATGTGAGCGAATGGAAACAACGTTACGACTTACCATTGATGGTTTTCGGGATATGGCAGAGAGTTTTCTGGATGGACGGGCTGCACGTCGACTCGACGAACGTGTGAAGATGCGCGTACAACGCGTGGATGACGTCCAGACGCGCGGAGAGCGTGCCATTACAACCACGCTTCATCGTTTACGCGACAGAATCGAACATCGTATGACGGTGCTGAGAACGTTACATCCATACCGACCTCTGGAACAGGGATATGCAGTACTTGAATCGGCCGGGAAAATAGTTGCTGCAGATCGCCAGTTGATTGTTGGTGAATCGGTGACAATCCGTCGTCGAGCCGATATTACAACGGCAACCATTACCGCTACTCACAACGAATAACACCTATCCTCATGGCAAAGAAACAAGAACAACCTTCGATCGAAGATCGGTTACGAAGACTTGAAGAGATTACACGTCAACTTGAAATGGGCGACAAGCCGCTAGCCGACCAACTTGCCATGTTCGAAGAAGGAATGAAGCTTGCTCAGGAGTGTCGCGACTATCTCTCAGCGGCAGAGGTACGCATCGAAAAGATCAGTGCATCCGCGTCATCACAATCGAATACATCATCAGAATCCGATGAGTCCTAGTCCTCATCCTTTGTTGGCCGTGTCATAAGCTCGCGGATAGCGTCGCGTGGGTCCTCAGCGGCAAACATAATACCAGCTATTTTTTCTGTAATTGGCAATTCTACTCCAACCGTTGCTGCAAGCTCGAGCGCTGCTCGTGTTGTGGTAACGCCTTCAGCGACGGCCGTCATCGACGATAGAATAGAATCGAGTGTGCGTCCCTTACCCAGTTCTTCACCAACGAAGCGATTACGACTATGGCGTGAGGAACACGTAACGTAGAGGTCACCCAGGCCGGCGAGTCCGTAGAACGTGGAAGGAGTTGCACCAAGGGCTACACCAAGGCGTGCGATTTCGGCTAATCCGCGAGTGATGAGGGCGGCCTTTGTATTGTCGCCCATACCCAGACCATCAATTACACCACTTGCAATTGCGATAACGTTTTTAAGAGCTCCACAAATCTCAACACCAATAACATCATCCGACGTATACACGCGAAAATCGTCCGTCGATAAAACATCCTGGACAACACGTGCCGCTGCATCATCTTGCGAGGCAACAACAACCGTCGTCGGCATACTCTTCACAACTTCTTCGGCATGGCTTGGGCCAGACAGAACCGTATAGGAGTCACCTAACAATCCTAGATCACCGAGAATTTCGGACACACGCAAATGTGTTCCGATTTCTATCCCCTTGGCAACATTTACAACGATAGCATTCCGCAGTAGCGGAGCAGCTGTAAGAGTTGAGCGGATATGTTGTGTGGGTATGGCAACGATGACGATATCCGCATCGGTAATCGACGCAAGATCATCGGTTGCATAAATCGACGATTGTAACTCGGCATCGGGCAGAAACCGAAGATTTCGATGGCTCGTGTTGACGTCGGACACAACATCTGACTCACGAGCCCACAAACTCACACGATGCTGATTTGTGGCTGCAACAACAGCGAGTGCCGTGCCCCATGCACCGGCACCGATAACGGCGACGTGTTTCACGTCCTGCTTCGATGTTTAAACAGTTGGAGCTTTGTAAACCTGTTCTCTGTACCTGAGAGTAACCTCTTTAGATTCGAACGGTGAGCATAGATCACAATCGACGACAAAACGACGAGGAAATAGATAATCGTGTGATACCCTTCTATCTCCACACCGAGAATGTTATGTCGGAACGCCATCGTACTCGGTACCGTCATCGCTGCGATAATACTCCCCAACGACACGTATCCTGACGTGAGCACCAGTAGGGCAAACACGCCAACTGCGACGGCGACCTCAACGGGCGCTACGGCAATCAACACTCCGAGAGACGTGTTAATACCCTTACCGCCCTTAAATCCGGCAAAAACACTCAGAATGTGTCCAACAACTGCCGAAATCCCGGCAATCAGACTCACCACCGTCTCATCCTCAAATGGCGTACGGTTCGTGAACGGCATTTCCGTCTCAAAGAAGCAGGCAACCAGAACGACGGCTACGAGACCCTTGGCGATATCGGCTACCTGAACTGCCAGGCCGGCCTTCCATCCCATCACGCGGAACACGTTCGTGCTCCCCATGTTACCGCTACCTTTTTCCCGGATGTCGAAGCCAAAAAACCGCTTGCTCACAATGAGGGCCGACGGAATTGCTCCAATCAGGTAGCTCTGAACAACAATCAGCAGAAGTCGAAGGAGTGGATCCATTGATACCAATTTACGGAATCACAATCGGAATGGGAGTGTTATAAGGTGATGAGGGGAGGCAGGTGGGGTTAAAGGT
>DDUR01000007.1 GCA_002344895.1 Ignavibacteria bacterium UBA2333 | reverse complement strand
CATTAACCCCACCATTAACCCCATTAATTGTGTAAGTTCAATCGAGTTTATTGTTTTTGACATCGTGGGGCTTCTATGCTTCGTGACCAAATCCGGTTGTTTGTTGCTGTGATAGTTATCACACAATGTTGTTGTACGTCCTTGGCACAGGGCCAGGACACATATCCGCCGATGATCAAACTCGGAGAGTTCGAAGGATATGCAGGTGTGTCGTGGATTCCGAGATTCATGGGAGAGGAAGATGCTGTTATTATGTCCTATCAGCCACGATCACTTCGAAGATTCGTTCGTGTTCATTCAATCGACAGTGTCGAGAGTGTACAACCTGATACAAACTGGATCACGGCGATACCTTTTCACCGCGGCGACGTTAATGGTGACGGTGTGGATGACTATGTGGGATGGGCTTATGCTTGCGTCCTGAGCCAGCCGGACGGTTCATTTAAACGTGTCCACCGTGATGGATCGTCGCGGTATTTCCAGGATTTTGACAGAGACGGGATGGAAGATGGTGTAACCTATCAATCTGAGCCGTTGACGTATTTCGTCTGGGGCGATCGTGCCACACCTCTTGCGCGTCGCAGTTACGTGCGATATCCGAAACTCATCTTCAGGGACGGCTGGCATAAGGCCGAGACATTTTCCCGTCGGGCAATTGCTCTCTTCCGTGTTGGTGGTACGACGTGGTTTGTGGAGAAGTACCGTGAGGAGTTTCGCGGATTCCCGGAGTTATATCAGGACAAGATTGCCTTCCATCGTGTGAATCCTGAGGACCTGGCACGTCATGCCGATACGATAACCTGTCTTGATGGCAGTATTGTGTGGGATGCTGAGGCTAATGAGTCCTATAGTCCCTACATCTATTCATTCGATTCAAGCTTCACGACGATTGACCACACACAACTTGTGCATCATGTAACTGAAGACACCGTGTATCGGAGTCCTGGCCGTCGTGGGCTTGTCGAGCGAGGTACACCATCCCGGATCGGCTACTGTGCATCAGATCGAATTCTTGCGAGTCACATTACTCAACGTGATACGAACTTCGACTTCGGCTTCTTGAGATCGATACCAGCGATGGTATTGCTTGAATATTCCGCGAATGATTCATGTTTTGTTGAGCGGGCAGTGTTTTCTCTTGAGGACATAGAAGCTGAAGATGTTTTTTACGTTGGTGCCTCTCCGTTTCCCGATCTTACAGGAGACGGCAAGCCAGAACTGGCAGTCGTCATTCGCCGCAAGAATGTACCGTCGGTCCAGATCTTTGATCCCTACGGCACGATGGCGACGTCTGTATCTGGTACAGGCACCCCGGCACAGCCAGCAGCACCCGTGCTCACACGTGAGTCCATCCGCTGGATAGCTCCGGATGATGTCCTCCATTTAGGATCCGTCATACGGCTCGGGGTTGTAGACATGACGGGTCGTACCCTGGCACAGCGAACGACGGATGCAGTAACACTACGGTCTGGCCTTGCCATGTCGTTTCCTGTTGGCCCTGTGGCCGTACGGTTTACGTGTGGCGAAAGCGTCTTTAGTTACGTTGTTGTTATTCAATAGGGATACAATCATGAATCTGACGTATCGCACGTACCTGACACGCTGTGGTGTTTTCAGCGTTCTGCTACTTATTCCGTGTTTTCTTGCTACAGCACAGATTGGTAGTGTCCGTCCACTCTCAACAACGGAGTCGTTTCTTGTCGCCAGTGATACGGTAACCTATGCCATTCACCTGGGGGATACGACGCGCTGGGATCGACGACTTCCATATTGGTTGACGGGAGTGAACTGGGGCACGTATGGCTGGGCTGCTACGAATAGTGCCATGGGACAGACGATCGTCGATGATCATGCCAATGCGTTTCACAAAAAGGCAATGCGACCTGGTAGTCGCCTCATTGTGAGTTTCGACGATACCTATAGTTCCTCCCAGGCACTCTCTGACTTTGGTCATATTTCGTGGGCACCACAGTCGGTGGGGTATGCAAAGTCATCACGACTCGATCCGGAACTCGACCCTGAAGGAGCATCGGGTATGGCCGTTTTGCGCGCAGGTGATCGAACTGGGGCTATCAGAACGTATGCTCATCGCCATGACAGTGTTTTGATCGTTGACAGCATCATTCGCCTGCTGCCGTCGAAGTTTACAGTACCGACAAGAGTTCTTTATGGCAATCCTGATTCAACACTTCTTGGCGGTATCTATAGCGGGTCAGGTTCCGAACACGACACGTCAAACGGTAACGATCTCTGGTTGTCTGTTCAGGTTCGACGAAAGGGCAGTCCGTCACTGCTGGATACTGCCAATGACAATGATGTTGTTCTTGAGCTTTCTGTGAGTGCCTTCAAGGATGTAAACTCAGCGGATTCCAACGAAGACGTATCCGATCAAGAGGTACTGTTTCGCAAGGTTCCCCGAAATGGCACACTGAATCACGTGGTGACAACACCGGTGTCTCCATCGGGGACATCACTGTCGACGTCGCCGACGGGATTTGCCTGGGAGGGACCAGGCGCGTTTGATGTCGTTCCAGATACAGTTGAAAACATTGAGGATTACCCGTTCTGTGGCTCAATAAAGATCACCTCCGGTATGCTACGTGTCCTGCCGGTGGATACGACGAGTAGCGATTCGTCGAGTGTCTGGTGCTCGTTTTCGGCGTTTATACAGTTCCGTGATGAAGATCGGAATGAAGACTACTTTGCCAATGCTTTTCTTGACGGACCGAATAAACGTGAGGACGTTGACCGTCTAAAGAGTCTGCGAATTTCTGTTGATTACAGTCCTGTGGCGGCTGTCGATGTCGACTGGACATGGCTGCGGACACCGGTAGCGAAGAAGCTCATGGAAGACGGCTATCGTCTGGAGATAGCCCGCGCTGTGGCCAAACTGGAAACAGCCCTGGATTCCATTGAGATCATACGCGGCCTGCCGCGCGGCTCATACCGCGTGCTCGGTATCCGCAGTGTCGAGGAGCGTGACCACGACATATGGTGGTCCCAGCGGTACATGATGTCATTACTTGACGGCTTCTGCGTGACCGAGCAGGCGGCACGACCATATCGCCACTGGCGCCAGAATATGCTCTCCGACGTCACCGAGCGACATATGCGCAACAACAGTCGTATGCCCATCTGGCACTGGACGGACTACCTGACGGCCCCACCTAGGGAGCAGACCGCGGCACCCTATGTCGCGGCAGGTTATCCATATAGAAATGTCGTACCATCTGTCGGTCACGGTATGATAGCCGGCCACGGACTGAAGTACGGCGTTGAAAACACGTTTACGCACATGTTCCGCGCCGGAGCTCCTCGCGCGCTGGGCAACGATGCCATCAGTTATCGCCATGCCCTGTCACGATATGAGATTTCGTGGGGCCTGTTACGGCACAGTGACAACCCATCATCGATCCCGCCTGGTGTACCGTATGATGTAACGTGGGTTCTCGACTCACTGGCAAGTGGTGTCTCCTCACGTGATGACTTCGACTATCACTATTTAAAGTCTGATGATCAGGATGCGTTTGCAGAGAAAGGAAACTATGACGCTCCACTACAGCTGCTGATCGAGAAATCGCTCGTAACCGATCTTGTGAAGGAAGAGAATCGCGATCGTTTTTTTGACGGATCCTACTGGATACCGAATCTCTGGTACTTTGACCGGTATGAAGTCGACAATGTCGGCGCAGACCCGAATAACAGGCGTCCCCACGTTCTGCGCGCGAGGAGTACCGGTAAACGTGTCCAAACGGCGGAGGAAGTCCGCCTGCAGACGTCTTATGCCGTCGTTCTCGGCGCTGCAGGCTATTTGACGTATCTCGGTTCCACAACTCGTGCCGTCAACGATCAGGACCTTTCATGGTTAATTGAACGCGGTGGATATTCCAATCACCGGCGACTGACATTCGACGCCGACTGCCAGGATCCGGCCAGTGACTGCCGCTCGGCACAGCAGGAGTTTACGGATTCGACCAGTGTCGAGCTCCACCGCGTCCTTGCCGGTCACGATAGCATCGTCAATGGCCAGCACCGGTATGGTAATGATTTTGCGACACCCGTCACGACGGCGGTGCCAGGAGAACCCGCCGGCCGTGCCTTGCGAGCCGCTATGCCGTGGTCTGTCTACGCAAACAATTCCAGTATGGACACTGCGCACCGCTGGCCCTTGTTTATCGATTCGACGGCCATGTTTTGTGTGTCGGCAGATCGGTACCGACAAGATTCAACATCGTTGTTTGAAAACGTATCAGCTCCACATGTTGATCTCTTTGGCCTGACAGTGAACGGCACCGTCGATTTTACCAAATTCTTTACGGGCCAGAACTCGGCACGTGGCGAGTCCTATCGCATACTCCGCTCGTTACGCCAACCGATTCCGGCACCGTCTTCATGGCAGTCGTCACCAACAGATACAACGTGGTCGCAGCGTCTTGCCCGACTTCGACTTGTTTCGTGGTACGGTAAGGGATACACCGAGCAGTCGTCGTTTGACGATCGGTTGTTTGCGACAGATCCTTTGCATCGATTTGTTGATCGGACGGGAATTCGAACGCGACACCCGTATGAACCTTTTGCAACGGTACCGTCATGGGAGAGCAAAGACTCGGCATTCTTTGACATCACGATATTGCAACAAGAGTACCGTACGGAGATTGCCGGTGCCGACACGGTTGCGATCACGCGCAAGAGTCTCGATGAGGAGTTCTACCTCGGCGTTATCAATCGACGGACGAATCCACTAATTATCACGGCTGACACCAGTGGTGGTTATCCCTTCGGACGGTGGCGCTTTGTGACGCCCGAAATCATGCGTACCGAGGACACGCTGCGAGAAAAGCCATTCTTGCAACTGGGAAGCCGTCAGGTGAAGATTCCGCTTGCCTATTATCATCCTGATGGCCGCCCACGTTTGATACGTGTGACAGAAATGCCCATTGATCCCGCTGGTGATCTGGTCTTCGGAGATGAGGACACGACGTTTCACGCCCGATCCTTTGTTCTCGACACGATTGTCGATGCTCTGGCGATCCTGAATCTACGCTTCCTGCCGGGTGAGGGGAAACTCTTCCGTTGTGTAGTCCTGCCGGCAGCCGACGAGATCGATGATGGCTACCTCGCCTATAGTACACAGAACAAGATGGTTGCCTATCCGGTGCGACGGCCCAACGGGACATGGTCAGATTCAATCCGCTATCATGTTGTGTTTCATCGGAATGATGCGCCCAAACCGGCAGGAACCGGCATAACCTCGGTGTTCTACGCCCGATCAGTACCGTACCGCCGCGACTCGTTGCCAGATGTTGCAGGCCTGACATTTGCAGAACCACCAGTAAACATCAGCGTTACAACCTTCTTCAACAAAGATGCTGTGCGATATCACGATAAAGTTAACAAGAACACCTATGTTCAGAGGTTACAGTTCACAAATCCACAGGCAGACACCTGTTCATGTGCGTTCCCATCTATTACGATTTCACCGGCGGAGATAGACACATCACCGCCGACGATCCATGTTGTGTATGTCTGTGGCGACTGGTGGACTCACGATGTATACAGACCTGAATATGCCCATGTTGTCGAGAATGTGTTTCCTGATCTGCTGAATCAACCTGTTCCGAAGAACAATGGTAAGTCTCTCGTTGTGATTCACAGAAAGACGGGAACAGCGGATACGCTCGCCGGCCTGTCGACGGCCGGTATGCCCGTTGTGAACACTGCCCACGGTCGCAACTTCTATGCCTGGACGTCATGGGGAGGATTTCTTGGTGTCGGTCATAAACGTAGCAATGTTCAATACTTCCCGCAGACAATGGGTGTAAACTATATTCCGGATTCCACGGTTGTTGTGACGGATACCACCTTGCCACGTGCGGCGTATGTCGCAGGTCAGCCGAAGTTCCCATCAATCAATGTCTATTCGAATCTGGCTCGGATGGACTCAACGGCATCGGTTGTCTGGCAGTCAGGAGATCATATCCGATACACACGACTGCGGCCGAATAACACTTCTGATATCAACCACTACCTGCCGCCATTTAAGGATATGGCCTATGCCAACCTGCCTGGCGCATGGGTTGACGTCGATACTGCGTCAAGGGTTGCCGTCATAAGTCGCATCGTTACGGGCGACTCGGCACGTATGCCCGTTGTGCTCCGGAGCCTGCAGGCCGATACGATGCGTATGTATGTTAGCGACACAACACGTACACCTGCACTCGACACAATACTTGACTATGAAACAGAATCCATCGCCTGGGAAGAGCACCTTGCCGCGGATGATCGTGCCGTCATTCGCACACGCCACCTTGTGGATGTCACCTCAGCCGGACAACACGCTGGTGCCTATTACTGGGGCATCGTCACGACGTATTCTCCGTCACGGTCGCTGTTTCACCCGGTGATCACACAAGGAGCCGTACGCCTTGACTCGCTCACGTGGCAGGGGTGGATCGGCAATACACTGTGGACCTACGGCGATTCCCTGAAGGTACTCCGCGGTAACATCTCGGACTCTGCCGTGCTTGTCTGCTATAACGTCTTGCCCCTGGATCCCTTCCGTGATCTCCGCGACCATGCCGATGCTCATCTGTTTTCCTATTGGTCCGGTAGGTCAAACTTCGCGTCGCTCATGACACAACAAATCGAGGTGCCACCACTGGCCCGTGTGCCGGGATTTCCATCGCCGATCACCCATACACGATGGCTAAAAGCATCGGGCGCATGGCCCCACCTCAGTGCCCGCCGTCGTGAGGATACGCCGGATGGTATCTCCTCGGTGCGACGAATCCTGCAGTACGACACGCTGACGCCACCGTCGATCTTCATTTCTGCCGAGCAGTTCTACCGTCTGGGCCCGACAATGCCTGGCTTCAGTGACGAACCGTATATACCTCGTGAGTTTGTGGGAATGGAAACGGCTGCCGCCGACGTTACCATCGCTGCCGCCTTGCGGCGTCAAGAAACAGGCAGTGACAACACAGGTGACAACGAGGACGTGGCCTCACGCCTGCGGTTCCGCTGTGTCTTTGAGAACGAGGAAGAAGAACCCGCCGCGTTCCACGACACTCCGTGGTCAGGGAACGAGAAGCTCCGCCATTTGCATGCGTCCATGACGCAACGGCTGACATCCGTTGTGAGTGAGCCGTTTGTTGTCAATGGTTCGCCGTATGAAGAGTATGATCTCGTCGTCGACGTCCTCGGCACATACCGTGATGACGTCCATCTTGTACTGGATGAAGTGGAAGTCGACGTCGACGCTGAATCTGCAGATGCTTCTCGGAACGGTGGCCAGGGTGTTGAGCAGCCTCGTGATCGGGGTACCTCAGTACGGACACGTGTTGTGCGGAGCCTCGACGTCGGACTGCCGAGTGTCGTCGGTGACAATATGCCACAGCAACAACGCTCAACATCCTATGCACTCACCGGTGGGGAAGGGCGCCTCTGGCGTCTGCGCCTCATCAGCGAGCCATGGGTGCGCGCAAAACCACACGTGGAGCTTGATATCAGCCCGATACACACCGATCTGGAACGACGTGCCATCCAGACACAGCGGCACATCGACCTCCGGACGATGACCATGTCTCACCTGGATGCCGACAGCGACATCTTCCTGATGCCCAATCCCACATCCTCACGTGTTCGTTGTGGTCTCAGGACCAGCAGCGCAGCTGGCGGTACCATGCGTCTGCAATGTGTGACAGCTACCGGCACCATCGTTGCCGATCTTCCCATAACCGCAAACGCACTCGTCGACATCGACGGACTCTCCTCCGGCACCTATTCCGTACGTGTCGTGACAAATGATGGACAACCCACCCTCATCAGGCCGCGGATGCTCGTTGTCGTGAGGTGAAGATGCGAGCTGTACTGGGTGATTATGCGCGCATTGGGCAAAGCGTCACCACGCGTCTACCTACACCCCACTCCATCACATAAACGATACGTTCCGCCTGGCGGAGCAACGAGGCCCTGTTGACGTTCCGTTGCAGTTACGGGTACCGTTACGCGAACTTCAACACTTCGGCGTTGGTCGTTGCTGACGGCATCCTGGCTTACGGCTTTACCGATGGCTACAACACGAATGAGATCCTTGTCTCGTAATGCCTTGTACTCTGGAAGTGTCCGCGTCCAAATCCGATCAAGCATTTCTGCCGCATGCAGAGCACGAAGCTGACTTAAGAGCTGATTTCCGCCAGCCTTCGACACAGAGAACTTTGTTTTTCCTTCGCCATCAATCGTGCCATCCTCGGCATATGGACTATCTGTGATGTCGAGGGATACACTTCGTTGATCAAGTTGAACATCTGGACCCGTGTAGACACACTTTGGATCGAGCGCACGAGGGTCTGTCCAGCCGATAACGTCAACAGTAATCTTCTTTCCACGTTCTACCTCACGCAGAACGCACGGGACACGTAATGCAGAACGCATTGACTCAAGAATTCGGTCGATGGCCGCATCTACTTCCGATGCAAAGAGTGGTCCCTTCTGACGCGCCTCATTCATGTCAACACATACACCTGGACGGCGTGCTACAGCTACCTTGGGAGCTTCATAGACCATCGAATACGAGTATATCTCGTTTCGCCCACAGGCAAGTTCCGGCTCGGGATGCTCAACCTTTGTACATTCATCAAATGCAAACACTGATGTACAGGTTAGATCATTTCCATACTTCAAAGTTGTTGGACACCAGTAACCTGTCACAAAGAAGCGTACATTCTTCGTCGGAAAGTCTTGAATACATTCTGATGTATACCATGCCGATGTATCGTACACAACGAGTGTATGAGCAAACCTTCCAGTGCAGCCTCTACCCAAAAGTAGTGTGTCTGTTGGGCCTACATGTCGGGGATCTGTCACGTCGATGGCGAGTTCAATCTTTATCTCAGCCACGTCATCAAGTGGACCATTGTCGAGTGCCATACTGAGCGACGTATGACCGTCTTTGTCAACAATGAGTTTTGACGAGCTTTCACTTGGCAGGTATCGTACGTCGATGTCAACATTGCCAAGAGGCATCGTATAGTCCTCACTGCCTCCACCAACTGCATCACCCCTACGTCCACGAAACACTGTTGTTAGGTCAATTACGACCGAATCACGTTGCCACCTCATCGCAAAGAGGTCAAACCCCTTTGCCCCTTCCCTATTCGATGTAAAGATTAACCATCGTCCACCGGGTGTAAACGAAGGATGTCCTTCAGACGCTGTTGTGACAGTTGCTGGTAAGGGGGCAGAAGGGGCACCATCCAGTGCACGCCCGTTTTTATCAACGTCTACAACTCGCAGATCGTAGATGCGTTGTGCATCGGGTGCATCGATGGCATACAGTAACTTGCCATCAGGTGTTGGGCACGGTGTTTGTTCATTCCGCTCTGCCGTGCAGAACGCCAACGGTTCTGGAATACTCCAGCCTTCTTGCGTTCGTCGAGCAACATAGATATCCGTTTTTCTGCCATTCGGATTATGACGATCGCTCACAAAGTATAGGATGTTACCATCTGCCGACAAAGCAGGCTGGTCCTCCCACGCCGCTGTTGACAAAGACTCAATTCGAGTAATGCTCCACGACCCATTTCGAAATCGTGCCTCATAGAGATCGTTACTTGCGGCTTGGCCTTCAACACGACGATTGGAGACAAAGATGGCCACATTGGGATCGCATGCGGCAAACGTCACACAGCCATCCTGGGCTATTCCATCATGTGTCGACGGGCCTGTAAACACTGGATCGAGTTCGGCCTGTGAGAACCGACCATCGTTTCCGCGCACGTATCGAACGATACGTCGACCACGCGCATCAGGTGCACCGTCATTCGTCGTGACCCACGCCTCCATGACGCCGTTTACCGTTCGGAAGGCAACGGCAAGGTCGGTACCTGATGTGTTAAACTCATCAAGTTGCCGTACGTCTTCAGATTGTGCTGCCATGCAGAAAACACCTGATCCACAGAGCACGACAAAAAGGCTTAGAATAACGGATAACATAGCTCCATCTCCACTTGCGGCAGTGCCGTCGCGCTGCGGTTACTCCAACTCAGATTCTTAATCCAGATGATGCCATACAGTCCGTTACGCTCAAAGATCACAACGTCACCCGCTACAACATCTACGCTGCAGTCACCCGTTGGTAAAACTGGACAGATGAAGTCTCCAAAGATTTCACAGATCGGCTTTGATAGTGATAGCAGATTCACAGGAATCTTGTGGAAGAGCACCCAACATCCGCTCGCATCCTGGAATGATTCCAGTCGTGCTGCGTTTACAGAACCAACATTCGGTGCACCCGTCGTTGCGATTGAGCGAACGTAGATAGCCGCTGTGTCGAGCGTGGCGTTTTCCTTCAGTTCGATTCGATCTCGAAGTATGTCAAGCACCGTTATCCAACGTCGGCCAGCATTGTCAGTAGCACCGTGCTGATACAATGTTGGAGTCGTAGCAATGGCACATTCGTCAGGATCAAGGACAACACCTCGAATCGGATGAGTTTCTACAAGACATCCGGCGAAGCTGAGTGTAGACGGGAAGGTTGATACTCGTGGTCCACATCTTGATGTCGGATAGACACGTGATGGATCTGGCTGGAAGTGAATGCGTACGGTAACCGATCCATTTGGTGGGATCGTAGCCTCCGTCGGCGTGTACACAAATTGTGGATCAGGTGATGTGAGATTTATGGTCACCGGACACTGTCCATCATTCCGAATCACAATCGATTTCTGTCGTAATGGACTAACTGTTGTGAGCCCAACACAGTTTTCAAGAGGAACTGTTTCCCAAACATTTCCATTTTGCCGAAACAATGATGACGCTGCAAAGTCGATCCTGCACGTGGGCAATCCTGCGTCAACACGTACCTCCACAACCAGTGGATCAGGGCATGGTTCTTGGCCGGTCTGTGTTTGTTTGATGACGTCAAATACAAACCGCTGATCGAAGATTCCGTTTGTGGTTGGCGACATTCGGACGGTGATACTATCGAGTGTCTCTCCTGGCGGAATGGTAATCTGTGTACGACGTGATCCGTTCATACGCAACAGATCAACGTCGTCCGTAGACACCGGCAACGCAGAAGTACGCAATCGGTAGATAAGTGCACACTCCGTGTTGGTATTCGTGAGATTTAACGCAACGGTTGTGTCCTTTGTTTGTCCTGTACACACACCAATACGATTTGGAGCACCGAGAACAAAGGTTGTATCAGGCGGACAGTCACACGGTGTTTGAGGTCTACTCTTTACGCTTACGAGTGACGTACACTGCCAGCACGTTCCTCCGCCGGCGCGGTCAACAACGAGTGTTGCTACAAAGAGTTCATCTACAACGCCATCAGCTTCGGTGTAGGTCACATCAAAACGAATCTCATATGGCGTACCGATTGGTATTGACGCAGGCAAGGTGGCCGGAACGCCATTAACAAACAGCGTGGTGCGAATCTTTGCAGGATCAGGCTGCGGTACAAGGAAGACGTCCGAAACAACGATCGGCTGATCTGACTGTACAAACGGGCCCATCGTGGCTGAACGCGATGGTGTTGTTGGTGGGTCAACGGCGATGTCAAGCACCGGACATTCCGGAGCACTATTACAGGCTGTGTATTCACGATAGATGAGTTCGTATCGAAGAATTGTTGTATCACAGACAACAGCTGTGTCGATACGAAATGCTCCATTTTTTTGCCATTGACCATATCTCTGATCTGTTGACGGTGGGTCTACCTTCGTCACAAACAGAATGTCGGGATCGGCAACAGGCATAGGAACAATAAAACTTGCGGATCCATTCGATGTTGTGCCGCGTCCACCAGGTATTCCGTTATCATCAAAGAATGTGGAATCGTTAATCGCAGCTGGCAATGTGACGAGTCTCCATGTCACCGTTGCACCATCAATACGACCACCGTTCTGATTCACTACGTCGACACGTAACGGGAAACCACCGTCAACAACAACGTCTTCCGGTTCGGTCACTGTCTGGCATGCTATAAAACAGAATGCCGCTAGAACAAGAAGGAGAAGGCGAGTTACCATGGCAGATGTACTCCGAGCTTCAGAACTACTGAGTGAACCTCCGTCGTATTCGTGACGAAGTATTTATCGTCGCCACCCCCAAGTGGAGGTGGGCATATCTCACATGGCGTTCGAACGTTCAGTCGCATAAAACGATATCCCAGTCCAACAAAAAAGATATCAGCAAAAGGTAATCCTACTCCAGCACCAAGAAGATACTGTCCATAGTCATCAGCATTGATCGATGGTGTGCGTCCGGCACCATCAAAACCACCGTTAAAGATTGGCCCACCCTCTAACCAGATATGTAATCCTTGATCTTCAATGACGGTAGAATCCTCAACAACAACGTAGGAGGCTGAATCCATCAGTGGGTACGATGTGCGTTCTAGTGCGCCTGTTGGCGCAGACGTTGCCCCTTGCGCCCCTTCCGAAAACAAACACGGGCCAGGCACAAATCTTGATCGTGTTGTAGTTCGAGGATTAGCTCCAAACCGAATACGGAGTTGTCCGATAACAGGAAACCGAAGTCGATCACGTTCCAAGAGAACACCTCCGCCAAGTGCTAACGCCATACGGTGTCCGAGGATGGACCCGAATGGACTGATGAGGGCTTCTGCACCATAGGCAAAAGTTGATGGACCAACTTCGCGTCGAGATTCATCTCCGCCTGTATAGGCAGGATTGACTGTAACCTCAAGGAAGTTAAATGGAGGTGGTTCTTTGTCTGAAGGAACGACAAACTCACGCACGGGGAGAACTGGCATGGAGCATGGTTGCCCATCCAGCCCTAGCTGACCCGAAGAAAATGCACTAACCTTTGTTACCGGTAATGTTGTATCGCGGCATCCTGTTCCAGCACGTATAGTAAGGATAACGGTTTGTTCTGCTCCGATACCAACATCTCGCACACCTCGTCGAGCCGACAAGACATTACCAATTGTTGATCCGTCGCGTAACGAAACAACAAAGGTGCCATCAGCACCTGTACATGATGAAACAGGACCGCACGGTCCACAACTATCTCCCTGCGCACGCGATATCGAAACAAGTACCAGAAACGATATCAGCAGCATCACTCCATGAATCATACGTGCCTCCGGCACGAAGATAGGGAAAGGTGGGGTTAATGGTGGGGAGACAGGTGGGG
>DDUR01000062.1 GCA_002344895.1 Ignavibacteria bacterium UBA2333 | reverse complement strand
GGTGCCGGGGACCTATAGGTCCCCGGCACCTTCCCCGGCACCTTCTCCCGGAGATTCCTTCGTAGGTTGCCCCCATGTCCGACCTTATCACCGTTGTTGGTGCCGGCTCCCGAACAGCCGCAGCTCTCATTCCCATGATTCTCGAAGAGACAGACTATAGAGTCCGTCTCCTGTCAACACGTGAGGTGTTTACTCATGATCCTCGCGTAACAGCGATACGTCTTGATCCTACCGACAGACAGGCAGTCAAGCGGGCGATTCTCGATGATATTCCAGCCGTCATCATTAATACTGCTGCCACAACAAATGTTGATCGATGTGAAACGGATCGATCAACGTGCTGGAGCGTTAACGTCGATCTTGTTGAACACCTGGCTCGTATGTGCCGCGTGGTTGATGCACATCTTGTTCATATGTCGACGGACTATGTGTTCGACGGGACAAAGGGCCCGTACTCGGAGTTGGACGCTCCGAAGCCGATTAGTTATTACGGTAAGTCTAAACTTGCGGCAGAGAATGCGGCTCTCGGCGCGGGAATCCAGGCAACCGTTGTACGCACAAATGTGCTGTACGGTCCAAGTCAGGAACACCCCGACTTTGTGGCATGGATCCTTGAGTCGATCGATGCACGTGTTCCTGTCAAGGTTGTCACCGATCAGTATTCCAATCCAACCTACATCGATGATGTTGCAGAGGCGATCCTACGCCTCGTACGCCGCCGCCGCACCGGGATCTATCACGTTGGAGGTGCTGACTACCTCTCCCGGTACGAGTTTGCCTTACGGATCGCCGAGGTCTTTAAGGTGCCGACAACGTCGCTTGAACCCGTTCTCACCGATGATCTCGCACAACCTGCTCGACGTCCATTACGAGGTGGATTGATAACGCTGAAAGCTGAAGCGGACCTTGGTATGAAGTTTCGAGGTGTACAGGCGGGCCTTGCATCACTTCGACATAGTCTGTACGCAAAACTTCAACACCCTACACAGCGGCGCTCTCTTCTGCCGTAACTGAGACAACGTCTATAAACGTACAAACCCCGCGGTGGTGATCGCAGGGTTTGTCAGGGACTTGAAAACGGGGACACGTTCTCAAAGAGTTGGGGACGGTGGGTGCGTACGAGATCAAATCAACAAGGTTTCACTTCATGGCTATCCGTTCCAATACGGCCTGTCAAGTGTGCGGTATTGAACAGCTTCGGCTACATGTTCACGCCGAATGTTTTCACTCTCGGCAAGATCTGCGATCGTTCGGGCTACCTTGAGGATCCGATCGTATGCCCGCGCCGATAGGCCGAGTTTTACCATGGCGGCTTTTAACACAGCCGCGCCAGCGTCGTCCAGTTTGCACATACGCTCAATGTCCTTTGTTGTCATGTCGGCGTTTTTGTACAAACCAGTCTGACCAGAAAAACGGTGCTTCTGGCGTTCACGCGCAGTGAGCACGCGCTCACGCACAACGGACGAGGGTGTTCCGGGTGGAGCATTCGCCAGGGCGTCTATACCTACACTTGGTACGTCAACATGAATGTCAATTCTGTCAAGTAATGGTCCGCTGACACGTCCCATATACTTCTGTACATCAAGAGGTTTGCAGGTGCATTCGTGACTAAGGTCGCCAAAGTGACCACATGGGCAAGGATTCATCGAGCATACGAGCATGACGTTGGCCGGATAGTCAACCGTCATCTTGGATCGTGCAACGGTGATACGTTTGTCTTCGAGGGGCTGACGGAGTACTTCTAGCACGTTCCGCTGAAACTCCGGTAACTCATCAAGAAAGAGTACACCGTGATGTGCCAGCGATATCTCACCGGCACGAACGACGCCCACGCCACCGCCAACAAGTGCTGCATCACTGATGGTGTGATGCGGAGCGCGAAACGGACGTCGTGTCACAAGTGCCTGTCCCGGGGGGAGGAGACCAGCCACAGAGTGAATCTTTGTCGTCTCAAGCGCTTCTGCCACTGTTAGCGGCGGCAGGATGGTGGGCAATCGTTTTGCGAGCATGGTCTTACCCGCACCCGGTGGTCCAATCATGATGAGGTTATGGCCGCCAGCAGCCGCTATCTCCATGGCGCGTTTTACCCCTTCTTGCCCCTTAACATCAGCAAGGTCTACAGCATGTTTTGTCTGTGCCTCACGGATGATTGAAGCAATGTCAACCTTATGAGGATTCCTGGCCTCTATACCAGTAAGAATGTTTACGGTGTCCTGCAATGAGTCGATTGGTATAATGTCAACACCATCAACTACGGCCGCTTCATCAGCATTTGCGCTCGGAAGTAAGACGCGGCCATACTTGCGTTGTTTGGATACCATCATGGCAATTGAAAGTGCTCCATGGATAGGCCGTACCGATCCATCAAACGCGAGTTCGCCGAGCAACACGCAGTTACCTACAAGTTCTACGTCGATAACGTCGAATGCAGCAAGCATTCCAATTGCTATCGCAAGATCAAAAGCACTTCCCTCCTTACGCACATCAGCAGGTGCCAGGTTCACGACGATTCGTTTGGGTTGTATCGGATATCGTGAGTTCTTGAGGGCTGCCATCACGCGCTCTCGTGATTCCCTGATAGCTCCGTCGGGAAGACCGACGATCTGAAACGACGGAAGGCCGTTCTCGATGTGTGATTCAATCTCAACGTGATAGGCCGTGATGCCGTTGATGGCTGCTGTGTTCGTACGAGCATACATGATGGTATTCCTGGTTCTGTGGCATAAGTGGTTTTACGACGATGTTTTGTGACACGCACCGGTGTACGATGACCGTACCTTTGTATGATGTCGAAGCAGAAATCACCGAAATGGTACGTTGTGTGGTCTGGCCACAATCCAGGTGTGTACTCCGCCTGGAAGGATGCAGAAGCCCAGGTACGTGGAGTCCCTGGCGCACGATTCCGGTCATATACGTCAAAGGAAGAAGCAACGCGTGCGTATGAGATCGGCTACGTAGCCGCAACAGCCGAAGTACCAATTGTTGAGAAAAAGCCCCGTACAGCATTGCTTACCGTGCCGGGCCCCCTTCTACCGAGTATCTCTGTTGATGCGGCCTGTGATATGACAACGGGCGTGATGGAGTACCGCGGTGTTGATACGGAAACGCGAGCAGAGATTTTTCGAAAGGGGCCTTTTTTGGGGGCTTCCAATAACATCGGTGAGTTCCTGGCCATCATTCATGCCCTGAGTATGCTGCACCGTGCCGGTGATGAACTTCCAGTCTATACCGACTCACGAACGGCTCTGTCATGGCTGCGTCATCGGCACACGAAAACGACGGTTCAGCGCACTGCCGAAAATGCCGAGGTGTTTGATTTACTTGACCGCGCTGAACGCTGGATCCAGTCCCATACCCCACGATCACCCGTTCTGAAGTGGGAGACGGAGTACTGGGGTGAAAACCCTGCAGATTTTGGGCGGAAGTAAGTCCGTAGTTTCGATGTATGAAACTATCCGTTGACCTTGTACAACTCGACCATGCAGCTGACCTCCCTCTTCCGGTGTACGCAACACCTGGAGCAGCTGGAATGGATGTTCATGCTGCTGTTGAGAGTGCACTAACACTCGAACCAGGCTCCGTTACACTTGTTCCGACAGGTTTATCTGTATCAATTCCACGTGGATACGAGCTTCAGGTGCGTTCACGGTCCGGACTCGCAGCAAAACATGGTGTCTTTGCATTAAACAGTCCTGGAACTGTTGATAGCGACTATCGCGGTGAGATCAAGGTCATCCTGGCAAACTTCTCTCGTACACCATTTACCGTTGAACGTGGTGAGCGTATCGCTCAGCTCGTTGTTGCTCGTCACGAAACCGTCGACTGGAACGTCGTGGAGTCACTGGACGCTACGGAGCGAGGTTCCGGTGGTTTTGGAAGCACTGGCAGATAGGAAAACATCATGGTAATCAGCATCGGTTCAGATCACGCAGGATTTACGCACAAGGAAGTGATTAAGTCAGCACTTGTTGCCGATGGTCATGATGTGCGAGACGTGGGAACAACTTCAACCGAGTCGACAGACTATCCAGACTACGGTGTGGCTGCCGCTCGACTTGTTGCCGATGGTACGGCGACGTTTGGTGTTGTTGTGTGCGGAAGTGGTATCGGCATCTCCATTGCTGCGAACAAGGTGAATGGTATCCGCGCTGCAAACTGCGTGACAACGGAGATGGCTATGCTTGCACGACAGCACAACAATGCAAACGTTGTTGCTATTGGGCAGCGATTGGTAGACGAGCAGCTTGCTGTGGAGATCGTGAGAACGTTCCTCACGACTGCCTTTGAAGGCGGACGACATGAACGACGTGTTGAGAAGATCCACTCGTTAGGAGATCACGCATGACGGATGTTGTCGTTCTCTCCGCTCACCCGGACGATGCCGAACTCGCCTGCAGTGGCACTGTTGCAAAACTCACTCGTGAAGGTCGTTCTGTTGTGTTTGTTGAGTGTACACGAGGTGAACTCGGTACACGTGGAACACCTGAACTACGCGAACAGGAAGCTGCAGCAGCAGCCCGAATCCTTGGTGTATCTGCTCGCGACTGCCTAGATATGGCCGATGGTGCTATAGATCATAACCAGGAGAATATCCTAAAGATTGTTACGGCAATCCGCCACTGGAAACCGACGTTACTGTTAATTCCCCCACCGTGGGAACGACATCCAGATCATGAAGCCGTACACCGCCTTGCCCGTGCCGCTGCGTTTTCGGCTGGACTGCATAAGGTTGAAACCACTCGGAATGGACAACGCCAAGAACCACATCGGCCGCGACGAATGCTGTGTTTCCAACAGCACTATGATTTCCCCAAAGCTCCAGACCTGTACGTAGACATCACCGACACCTTTGATGTGCGACAGGAATCAATTCGAGCCTTTGCATCACAATTTCATCTACCAGAAAAGTATGACAGTAATGAGCCCGTGACGTATATCTCACGTCCGGACTTCTTACTCGAACTTGATGCTCGCGCACGTACACATGGTGCAAAAATCGGCGTGACGTATGCCGAAGCCTTTCTTGCAGTAGAGCCCATCGGACTTTCGTCTCTCAGTGCCTTGCTCTAGTTCCGTTGTTTGTCATGATTAGCGTCGTGAACGTACTCTTGATACGTCTTCCTCGCGTATGACAATACTCCGTCCGGCAATTCGCTGCAGGACAAACGTTGCCACGGCTGCCACATCCTTATCGTTATACGGAATTGGTGGCATACTTGCTCGTGCTGCCGTGCCATGACGATCAACACTACCTGATGCTCCGTAGAGTAACGTGGAGATAAGTTTCTGCGGATCGTCCTTTAACACGGCACGACCTTGGACAGTGACGAGGCCGTCGCCCCCTGCCCCTTCTGCCCCATGACATCGAAGACAATACTCGTCATAAACCGTTTGGCCACGGTTAAGAGAGTCGTTGTTGGGTGACATTACGAATCCTGTCACAACGGCAACAGCCGCAACAACAACAACTCCGCTTGATATCAGGAACCGTGCAGTGTTCCTCGACATGATACCCTCCCTCAAACTGTTGATCAGCCGAAAATGGCGATTTTTACCGAATGACCCGCCTCGAACCCGGAACATATCATGTTCCTGTTATGCTTGCCGAATGTATGAACTACCTTGCTGTTCGAGAAGGTGGTACCTACGTTGATGCGACACTTGGTGGAGGTGGTCATACTGCTGAGTTACTACAGCGGGTAGGCCCATCTGGTCGCGTGATATCATTTGATGCCGATGAAGCAGCAATTGAGCACTGCACACAACGATTTGGAATGGGGCAACAAGGGGCTCCCCCTCTTGAGCTCATTCATGCGAACTTCGACACGATGCCAACCGTGATCTCGACCTATGATCATGTTGATGGTGTCTTGTTTGACCTTGGTGTATCATCCTATCAATTCGACTTTCATGAGCGTGGGTTCTCGTTTCGGCAACAGGCTCCTCTCGACATGCGGTTTACACCGAGTGGTCCAACAGCTGCCGATCTCTTGAACTCCTCATCACCAGAAGCAATACGAACAATCTTCCGTGATTACGGTGAAGAGCCAATGTCGCGCAAGCTGGCCGATGCCGTTGTGCGCCGAAGAACCCTTGCTCCGATTCGTACAACGGGTGATCTCCGTGATGTGGTTATCACGAACATTCCTCCTCAACACCAACCAAAAACCCTTGCGAGGATCTTTCAAGCGTTACGTATTGCCGTTAACGACGAACTCGGCCGACTTGAACGTGTCCTCCAGGATGTGTTACCCTTACTCAGTACGGGAGGGCGCTGTGTGGTAATGAGTTATCACTCACTTGAGGACCGCATTGTGAAGAACGTCATGCGTGATGCCCACAATGACGGAATCGTGCAACTCATCACAAAAAAACCGGTTGAAGCCTCATCGGAAGAGATTTCTCGAAATCCTCGGGCGCGGAGCGCACGGTTGCGAGCATGTGAACGTATTTTCGCGGCATGACGAACAGCGCTGTCTTCACCAAGCACGATCTCGTAACACTTGCCGGCAGCGCTGCTGACCAGTTAGCAGACGACCTTCTCTGTTGTGGTGTAAGCACCGACTCGCGTACCGTTGTCGCTGGCAATCTTTTTGTTGCACTTGTCGGCGAACGATTTGACGGTCACGACCACGTTGAATCTGCCTTCGAACGAGGTGCCGTTGCTGCAGTGGTAAACCCAGAGCGCTATGTCAACTTCGACACTACTATCCGCGCTCGGTGTATTCCTGCCAACGATACTCTCGTTGCACTCGGTGCTCTCGCACGGTACCATCGCAGTCGCTTTTCGATACCCGTCCTGGCAATTGCGGGCGCAGCGGGAAAAACCTCAACAAAAGAACTCGTAGCCCACGTCTTGTCAACAACCTATACTGTGTTAAAGACAGAGGCCAATTACAACAACCGTATTGGCACTCCACTTACGCTGTTAGCGCTTACAGACGAACACACGGCTGCAGTACTTGAGATTGGTACCAACGAACCCGGCGAAATTGAGGCTCTTGCCTCTATGGTCCGTCCAACACACGGCCTTATCACCAACATTGAGAAGGAACACCTCGAAAAACTCATCGACCTCGACGGTGTTGAGAAAGAGGAAACGGCACTGTTTGACTTCTTGCGTGATTTTGACGGGCTCGCCCTTGTGAATGCGGACGATGATCGCCTTCGACCGTACGCACAACGTCAGAAGTCAATCTCCTTTGGTGTAAATGAAGCTGCCGACATTACACTGCGTGTTGAGTTTGACGATAACCTGCACCCAACACTCTTTGTACTTCACGATGTACTGACAATGCGTGCGCCACTACAAACCGTAGGATTGGCTGCAGCTCGTAATGCAGCGTGTGCGGTTGCTGCCGGATATGCCATGAACGTTCGTACGGCGGATATCCGCGCGGCACTGATGTCGTACACACCACCTGAAGCACATGGGTATGCACGTATGGTTGTTCAGCGATTTGGTTCGTGGACCATCCTGAACGACACGTATAATGCCAATCCCGCCTCGATGCTGATTGCGTTGGAAACACTTGCTCGGTTCTCTGCCCAACGACGTATCGCCGTACTTGGTGACATGCGTGAGTTAGGAACTACGGCGCCAGAGGAACATCTCGACGTGCTGAAAAAAGCCATCGCACTGTGTGACCGTGTACACGTTATTGGAGATGAGTTCACACGGGCAGCTGTACATACCACGGCGGTTGTTCACACAAATCATGCTGATTGTGTTGCAGCACTGGAAGCTGATCATCATATCAACGACGTTGTTCTTGTCAAGGGATCTCGTGGATTAACCATGGAGAACATCGTGACAACTCTAGCCAATCACCACTCAACTCCTGTTCACTGATCGTACGTTCTGGGGGGAACATGCTGTATCAATTTGCTCTTTGGCTCAGATCACTTGGTGACGTACCGGGCATCAACCTCTTTGGGTACGTCACGTTTCGCGCTGCTGCTGCCGCAATCTTTGCTCTCTTGATCTCACTGATTGTTGGACCCCGGATTATTGCCGCACTGAGACGTCGGCAAATCGGTGAACAAGCGAAAAGTGAACTTCAACAAGTAGGCGGACATGCCTCCAAGGCAGGAACACCTACAATGGGTGGACTTATCGTCCTGGCATCTGTCTTGATTCCAACCATCCTCTGGGCAAATGTCTTTAACGCCTACGTCTTGTTGGCCGTGTTCACCATGGCCGTGCTCGGAGGAGTTGGTTTTCTTGACGACTATCTCAAGGTGGTAAAAAAACTTCCCAAGGGATTAATCGGTCGGTACAAGATTGTTGGCCAAGTGTTTACGGGACTTGTAGTTGGATCTGTGCTCTACTTCTTTCCGCATCTTGTTAGCGAAAGTCATGAGGCAGTAAGCACGTTAACAACAGTGCCATTTCAGAAACACGTAGAGTTTGACTTTGGTATTCTTTACATACCACTTGTCATCTTCATCATTACGGCTACGTCAAATGCAGTTAATCTCACGGATGGACTTGACGGCCTGTGTATCGGCACCGTGGGTGTGAGCGCATTAACGTTGGCGGTGATTGCCTACTTTTCGGGCAATGCCTTCTTTGCAGATTATCTCAACATCATTCATCTCCGTGGTACCGACGAGCTTGCCATCTTCTGTGCAGCTATCGTAGGAGCAGCTATGGGATTCTTATGGTATAACGCTTATCCGGCTCAGGTCTTTATGGGTGATACAGGCTCTCTAGCACTTGGTGGTGCTATAGGAGTGCTGTGTGTTCTTATCAAGAAGGAGTTTTTGCTTCCTATTGTTGGCGGCATCTTCTTTGCTGAAACGGTATCGGTGATTCTCCAGGTGACGTGGTTCAAGTTCACAAAAAAACGTTTTGGTGAAGGACGTCGAATCCTGAAAATGGCCCCACTGCATCACCACTTCGAAAAGAGTGGCTGGCACGAATCCAAGATTGTTGTCAGATTCTACATCGTTGCCATCATGCTCGCCATCATAACGATGGCATCGTTTAAGGTTCGGTAAGGGGGCACATGGGGCCAACTACCGCTTACCTCACGCACACAATCATCGAATGTATTGCCTATGCTGTAGCGTGGTACGTCTACCGCAGGCAGTCTGGTAACGATGACGTCTACACACCGTCACAGCGATGGCTGCTTGTTATTGCAGGTGCCGTTGGCGCTTTTGTTGGAGCACATATACTCGGTGCACTTGATGTGATGATGCTTGCCCCCTCTCGCCCCTTACTCGCTCTTTTGATGGAACGAACCATTGTTGGTGGACTGCTTGGAGGGACACTAGCAACAGAAGTGATGAAGTACCTCAAGGGGTGGTATCGGTCATCCGGAGACAGACTTGTGGCTCCGCTTGTGGCTGCTATAAGTATCGGACGTATTGGTTGTCAGATTACAGCGCAGTATGATGGTACGATGGGAATGCCAAGTAATGCACCGTGGGCATTGGACATTGGGGACGGTATTCCACGTCATCCGGTAAGTCTGTACGAGATTCTTGTTGTCGTAATCCTCTATGTTCTCATACGCGTCTATCGAGCAAACGGGCATAGAGCAGACGGATGGGCGTTCAGGATGTTTATGACGGGATACCTTCTGTGGCGACTGTTTGCAGAATGGTTAAAACCCGTTGCGCAGCCTTTCGAATTCGGAGGTATTGCGTTGAGCTTCATTCAGGTGTCGTGCGTTCTCGGAATCATCTATTTTATTGCTGTTGCCCCAAAGCTCGCAGAGTTTCAGCAACGTCGCGCACAGAGTATTGCATCACGAAGAAGTGATATCGGATGAGAAATCGGAGCCGTAAACCAGTTGAAGAAGAACCAGAACGGAGTTGGACGGCAGTACTCATCGCGAATACTGCTGTTGCCGGTTTCTATGCTGCTATGTATGTCGTAAGCCCAGCTCTTGTTACCTACATCCTTCTTTGGTTTGCACCTATTTTCCTCTCAATCGTGAATGCTATCGTAGGTTATCATATGTACTCTGGACGCCGACAGAAGATCATCACAACAATCGCGGTCGCCTTTCTACTGCTCTGGGGAACGTGCAGCGCAGCAATCTTCCTTCTACCAGTCTTTTTGTGAGATTGACGACAACAAAACATCAAGGACAATCAGAGTATGAAGCGGGAAACCAAGAACACTCAACTATCTTGTGAAGAACGTCTTCATCTCTGGAAACAGGTATGGAAACTGATGTATAGGTATCGGTATGCACTTATCATCAACATTCTCGTCGTCACAAGTTATGTTCTGTGGGTAAACTCATTCGAAGAATACATTCTCTGGCTCATTCTGCTTGTATCAACACCATCTGTTGCTGGTGGTACGTCAATTGTACTCGGTATCGCCGCATATGATGATGACCGTAGCAGAGTACTCGTTCTTATAGGAATCTCCGCGATTATCGTGTCTGTTGTGATGTTTGTTTTCGTAGTGTTGTGATGGTAATTGTGAACACAGAAATGTTTCTGCAGTCTGACAAAAACATTCATTCATGAACGACGATGTCTGCCAAAGTCTTGTCGTTCTCACATCACCGTGATCGCGCCCAATGGACACACAAAAGCAGAGTGAGTTAGAGGAGGTACGTAAGCCTCCATTCGGACTCAATCAACCAGAACAATGGCTGATCTACCTCGGCATCCTATTCGCTGTAACATTCCTTGGATATCTTATCGTCCCGGATATTGACGGTTACGGAATGGTAGTTCTGATCGCCGCCGCACCCGCAATTCTTGGCATAACGAACATCGTTGCTGGAGCTATCTTCTTTCGAAACACTATGCGAAAGGTACTTGTACTCTCCGGCATAGTATTCTTTCTGTTGTGGGGAATCTGTTCAAGCGTGTTTTTCTTGTGACGAATGACATACGTTCAACTGCAGTCATGCTACCTAAACACATGAGGGATAGACACCCATGACGATGCCAGATTCAGACTTAGGTGAAGAATCGGAAAATCTAACCGAATATGGCGCTCCTTCACAACGCCAACGACATACACTACTTCGTCACGTAAACATCATAACGAGCCTACCATTTCTCATTGTGGTGATTATCTGGACTGAGGCTGCCGTCTTTGTTATTCCAATTGGTACTCTCATACTTGCTCTGATGAACGTCGTTGTTGCCTTTGTCACAAAGAATGGTGGCGAGCGAAAGGCGGCTCTACGTCTTGGAGGCGGCTTTGCTGTGGTTACTTTGTTAGCCGTTTTGCGCTTCTTTTCAGTCCTCTAACCAACATCACAATGCACCCTGTTCGACCCTACCTTTACTACGACTTTACGATCTCGCTCTGTGAGGTCTGCCTACGTCGTGTTGACGCCAAGGTCGTCTTTGAAGATAATAACGTCTACATGCTCAAACGATGTCCGGAACATGGTCATCGTCGTGTACGCATTGCAAGTGACGTAGACTACTACAAACGATGTCGCGAATACATAAAACCAGGTGAGGTACCACGGAAGTTCTCAACGGCAACACACTGGGGATGTCCGTATGACTGTGGTCTCTGTACAGATCACGAACAACATTCCTGTCTTACACTCATAGAGGTTACTGATCGATGTAATCTAAAGTGTCCAACGTGTTATGCATCCTCAGGTCCACATGTAGGCCGACATCGAACACTCGATGAGATACAAAAGATGCTCGACACACTCGTTGAGCATGAAGGTGATCCGGATGTTGTGCAGATCAGTGGAGGTGAGCCAACGGTTCACCCCGAATTCTTCGCCATCCTTGATGAGGCAAAAAAGCGTCCAATACGGCATCTGATGCTCAACACGAATGGTATTCGGATTGCACGTGATCCTGACTTTGCCAAGCAGCTTGCTGACTACATGCCGGGATTTGAAGTCTATCTCCAGTTCGATTCGTTTCGACCACATGTCCTGGAACATCTGCGTGGTGAAGATCTCACGATGGTACGTCAACAAGCTCTTGACAACCTTGAAGCGGCTGGTGTATCAACAACACTTGTTGTAACACTAGAACGCGGCTGGAATGATGATGAGATTGGTGACATTATCAAGTTTGGACTTTCGAGATCGTGTGTTCGTGGTGTGACGTTTCAGCCAACACAGACGGCAGGTAGACTGGATACGTACAGCGAAGAGACGGGTAGACTCACACTGACGGATGTTCGTACGGCAATCATTGAACAGTCATCACTCTTTACCGGTGATGACCTTGTCCCCGTTCCGTGCAATCCTGATGCACTCTGTATGGCCTATGCACTGAAGTATGACGGAGACGTGTTTCCGCTGACACGGCTCTTTTCACCAAGTGATCTGTTGGAGGGAACGAGAAATACAATTGTATTTGAAGAGGAAGATGTCGTTCGTGAACGAGCGTTTCGACTGTTCTCAACCGGTACAGCGAGTGATGATACGCCGGAGGCACTTGATGCTCTGCTCTGCTGTTTGCCGAAGATTAATGCACCAGCATTACGATATGACAACCTCTTCCGAGTGATCATCATGCAATTCCTTGATCCAGCGATCTTTGATGTGAGGAGCGTAAAGCGGTCATGCGTTCACATCGTCCATCCAGATGGACGCATCATTCCCTTTGACACAATGAACATTTTCTATCGCGATGGACTGCAGGAACGTACAGACCAACTCCGTTCCGAAATTCGTCCCACCCGATAATGTTCACAACCGATCCATTCGTTATTACGGCCGACATGGGTTATGGCCACCAGCGTGCCGTACGCCCCTTTCGCGCCATAGCACATGGTGGCATTATTGCTGCTGGTGACAATGACCTTGCTACGCCGTCAGAGCGAAGGCTTTGGCGACGATATCTGCGTTTGTACGAGGGATTCTCCCGCGCACGTAGTATTCCTGTTGTTGGCAAACGTCTTTTCGCCGTTCTTGATAGACTACTGCACATTCCTTCTCTGTATCCGATGCGCAACCTGTCGGAGCGAACGTTTCAAGTAGACATGTTACATCGCGAAATCTCGCGTGGACTTGGTGAAGGAATCCGTCGACAACTACGAACGGAATGGCGGCCTGTACTCACATCGTTCTACGTCCCGGCGATTGTTGCAGACCTCGATGGTCATGAACCGATTTACTGCATCATCTGTGATGCAGACCTTAATCGTGTATGGGTGGCACGAGACCCTTTTGAGTCACGTATCACATACTTCGCTCCATGTGGTAAGGCAGCACGCCGTCTACAATCGTATGGTGTGCCCCAGGAACGAATCTTCCTCACAGGTTTTCCTCTTGACGAGTCGTTACTCGGTGGTCGTGACCTTCCGGTGTTGAAGGCTGACCTGGCAACGCGGCTACGCGTGCTCGATCCAACTGGACGCTTTAGTGTGTCCCACGGTCCGAGTGTACGTCATCATCTAGGCGACACATTCGACTGCGATGTTCCAACGGATAGAGTGCTTACCATCATGTACGCCGTAGGCGGTGCCGGTGCACTCAAAGAGATTGCGGTCTCTCTTCTGAAGACATTCGCTTCTCGGTTGCGGGAACGTACGATGCGATTACGACTCGTTGCCGGAACACGTCCAGAAGTGCGCGACTACTTTGTTCGCGAGATCCAGCGACTGGATGGTATCGGTGAAAGTGTTGATGTTATCTATGCCGATAGTGTAGCTGAATATTTTGATGCATTTGATAGTGCTATTCATACTACTGATGTTCTTTGGACAAAACCTTCTGAACTATCGTTCTATTCGGGACTCGGGTTGCCAATCATCATGACACCACCAATCGGGTCACAGGAGAAATTTAATCGTAAGTGGTTGTTGGAGATTGGTGCGGGAATGCGTCAAGAGAAACCTGATCATGCCGGTGAATGGTTATTTGAAATGCTCGACAATGGCAAGTTTGCAGATATGGCATGGATGGGTTTTCTGAGGGCCCGGAAAATGGGTACATATAACATCCGTGACGTTATGAGCCACGGAACGTTTGAACGTAGTGACCATCCGCTGCATCGCTAACGAGTCATAACAAGGCGGCCTTACAGTACCGTCAATCAAACGGCCGTCATGATGATTACCACATCATCTCTGCGCGCCATATGTCGCCATTGTCAACAGCGCAGAGATACGTGTCACCCAGAATGATCTGCGCACGAATACCCTTCACATCGGGGATCGGATGTTGTTGCCACGACACACCATTGTCCGATGACGTATACGTACACGGAAGTCCAGCAGCGATAAAAACACCATTGTGAAAGAGAAGACTTGAAATCCTCGAAGGAAATCTCTCGGGCGGATTCAGCGGAACAGGTGCCGTCGTGTTCCCATCCTCTACAGATGTAGATACACGATGAGAAATGAAGGTCATTCCGTTCACTGTTGTCAATAAGTGTGCATCGCCGATCGTAGTTGTATCATACCTCCAACGCCAGGACTCGCCGTCATCGTTGGACGTCATAATTCCCTTGACAGTAAGTGCATTTATCGCATCACCATCCACAACAATTTTATTGATCAAGGGGCCGGGAAAGGGGCTTCGTTTCCACGATCTGCCGGAGTTACGTGATACAAGAACTCCGCCATTACGAAGAGCAACGGCAAGTACATTATCACGCGCACCACAGGTAATCACCTGGCGTCGATCAACGGGCAACGGTAACCACTCTGGCTCTGATAAGCACGAACGAATGAGAACAATGCCGGCCTGTCGTGAGGTGATGAGTAATCCTAGTGAAGATTCAACACCGTGTGTAAAGATGGATTCCGCATAGCCATCCGAAAGATTCACGACTACATTCCGTGATGAAGAAACCTCCATCACGCCTTCCTGCTGTGTGGCGACAAACAAGCGGTTGTCGGCTCGGACGAATGACACAACATCAAACGGAACGTTCGGACGGCTTGTACTTAGGGGTCGCCATTGATTCCGCTTACGTTGAAAAAGATAGATTCGAGCTGGGCCGCGTCGTGTTCCTACAGCTATCGTGGAATCGGTCACAGCCAGTGCAGATATGATCGCTGAAGCCTCAGAAAGTGTTGGCTTGATATTCTCACGATAGCCTGATGCATCAAGAGCGTCGATTTCAATTGAGCCGT
This sequence comes from Ignavibacteria bacterium UBA2333, assembly GCA_002344895.1. Classification (GTDB taxonomy): domain Bacteria; phylum Bacteroidota; class Ignavibacteria; order Kapaibacteriales; family Kapaibacteriaceae; genus UBA2333. Next base: position 14,581 of record DDUR01000062.1, on the reverse strand, counting down.
CGCGTCGCGCATACACAAGAACATTATCATTGATGTCGGCTGCTGTCCAATCCGCATCGAGAACACGCAGCGTATCTATGTCTTTCGTGTCCGTACGCTGTTCATAGACATGCTGACCAACGAGAATCCGGATGCCCGCTTGAAACGGAGCAAACAAGACTCGTTCGTCGTGCGCTACAGGGTGCGGGAGGGAGAACGTTGTGTCGGAGAATGTGCCCACACTTCCAGACGTACGCAAAACGTGAAATTCGTCATTCCACGCAAAGACTGAGACAATTCCCGAATCTATAACGTCGGGACTATCACCATCCAGAATGTCGTCAAGATCCGTTGTGAACAACGTACCGTCCGCCGACAGTATGGCGATATCCTGTTTTACGGATACGATGGCACGAACGGTATCGGGTACTCTCAGAGCAGTCCAGCGTTTCCATGTCAACCCGGCATTCGTGGAGATGTAGACCCCGCCTCCTCGAGTTCCTACAACGGTGGTATCTCCCCATGCCGTTACAGCGGAAACTGACCGGTACTTGAGCGGTTCCGTGACATACTGCCATGACAAACCTGTATCCTTTGACACTCGAATCTCATTTGCCGAAACGAGATACACTGCATCGTCACAGCGAAGGAATTGATTGATGCCAAAGAGTGGTTCTGTCGGTATTTTGACGAATCCTCGGAAACCTATGCTATCCAAGACGGTTATTGGAGCGGCTAGGGATCTCGTCGAGCCCAGAATGCAGAACAGGAAAACCAGAACCATGGTGTACACCAACATCAGAACACGTCGAACCCACATCTCGTCCAGTTTACAGACTGTGATTTTAGTCATACTCTCCGTGTGGGGTAGTGTCGTCATGCAGGGGCAGGTTGGAACGATGGTTCGTGAATTAGTGCCGACAGTATTCCGAAATCCGTCGCCGGGCTATCTCATGATTGCACCGAACGGCATGGATACCATCTCGCTTATGGACAATACCGGACACGTTCCGTATAAGTCCTATGCGAGAGTGCCGACGAATCTACTATCGACAGACGGTACGATTACACATTTCGCTGCTCAAGATCAGAAATACATCCGTAGGGATCAATGGTTAAATCCCTTAGACACGATTGTCTGTCCAAGTGGATTTTTCCCTGACTTCCATGAAGGTCGAATACTGAAGAATGGGAATTTTCTCCTATTGGCAAGTGAAACAAGATTCGTTGACATGTCAGTATTGGTGCCAAACGGCAAACCCAGTGCTCGTGTATTCGGTGCTGTAATCTTTGAGATTGAACCAGACGGTGATGTTGTATTTACATGGAAGTCATTGGACGTCATTCCGGTGACCGATGCAACAGAGGACGTTGATTTAACGGCAGATAACATCGACTACATCCATGTAAACTCGGTATCTGAAGATTCTGACGGCCACTTTCTCGTATCGTGTCGAAACATTGATGAAGTCATCAAACTTCACCGTACAACTGGTGCAATCAAGTGGCGATTTGGAGGATCTGGATCAAAAAACAATCAGTTTGACATTATCGGCGATCAGCACGGAACGTTTGTCGGGTTTTCACATCAGCATACTGTAAGCCGAACAACAAGCGGCACAATCCTGATGTACGACAATGGAAACCTTCGTCCCGAAGAGTTCAGATTCTCTCGTGCTGTTGAGTATTCGCTTGATACAATCAATATGGAGGCAAGAAGAGTGTGGCAGTATCGCCATACTCCAGATCTTTTTGCACAAACAATGGGGAGTGCGTTAGAACTAGAGACAGGTAACATCCTAATTGGTTGGGGCAATACACGGACGGAGGTGATTTGTACGGAAGTAAGTAAGGACGGTACTGTTCAGCTCGAACTTGAAACTGCGCCAGGTGAGTTTATACCGGCGTACCGAACATGGAAAGCTCCGGTTGCTCTCACACGAAGTCTGCGCACGGCTGTATATACGGGCCCGGTATCCTTCACGAGTGGTGACAGCTCAACACATGTTACGATGAACATCACGTCAAATCCCGGCAGGAGATCCGTCGCTGTAGAACGTCACTTCTATGCACCTCGTAATGTATCGGTAGCTGGTGATGAGCCATGCACAATTCTTCCAACTCGATTTACTCTACGAATTAATGATACCACTAACGTTCGTGGTACCATAAGCTTTTCTCTGGGAACCATCCCTGGAGTCGTGTCACCAAGTCAGATTACACTTCTCCATCGTCCTTCCGAAGGTGTAGGTGAGTTTACAAAGGTGGCCGCTACGTATGATGGCCAAACGGGCAAACTCAATGTTTCTACACTCCTCGTTGGTGAATTTGCGCTTGCCTACATTCCGTGTTATGTGCCGTCTCTTATCATGCCGGTTCACGAAGCAACAAATGTTGCTGTGCCAACACGTCTATCGTGGTCAACTGCTGTAGGTGATGGACGGTATGAAGTGGAGGTTGTTGACGGTGAGGGTAAGCGGATCTTTCTGCGAACCGTTTCAAGAACTGATACAAACATCTTCGAACCAACATCTGCTACGACGCACCAATGGCGCGTACGAAGTAGACTCGGAGCCACCTACGGTCCATGGTCAGACTGGTCAACGTTCACAACGCGACTGGGCACACCCGTACTCATAACACCACGAATTGCTGGTACGGACACGACGGCGCAAGGAAGTCGACCAACATTTGTGTGGAGGTCTGTACATGGTGCTACAAGTTATGCCCTCACACTCCGAAAGAGTGGAGCTCCAACACCGCTGATCGACACGTTGGTGGTTGACACTGTGTTCCGTTCACATCTGAGTCTAGATGGACGGAGTCTGTACCTGTGGACGGTATCGGCATTTGGGCCTGCGGGTGCTGGGCCTACATCTGAACTGGCAACTTTTCTGACGGCCCCTTCTGCCCCCTCATTGATCATACCGAATGCTGATGCAACGATGCAGCCAATAGATGGATTGACGGTATCGTGGGACAGTGCATCGGGAGCCGTGAGTTACCATCTGGAAGTACGTGAAACAGTTGCCGGACACGTTATTGCAGAGGATACGATTGCGGCGAGGTCATATGAGCTGCGCGGACTTCGGAGAGCAACGTCGTATACATGGAGAGTACGCTCGATTGGTCGACACGGTGCTGGTGACTTTAGTTCATCGCGTCGTTTTCGCACCCTTGCCGATCGTACCCTTCGCGCGTCAGTTATTGTCGCGCCGAAGAATGGCGAAGGTCGGGATCCTGACGACATTGTCTTTACGTGGAATGCAGTTGACTCGGCAACGTACTATCATGTTGTTGTAACGAGAGACTTTGATGAGGAAGTCATCGTTGAATTCCCTTCAATTACCACAACATCAGTTGTCGTACCTAGCCTCGATGCCTCAACAGACTATTCGTGGAAGGTGATGGGATTAGCAGACGATGCAAATGGCACATGGTCAGAAGCTGCACACTTCCGCACAAATGCAACTGCTGCGGCAATACCACGGCCAGTAAGTCCTCCATGGGACGCCATTGAAGTACCTGAACGCGGTGTTGTGACGTTCACAACAAATCCGGTGTTTACGGAGTATCGTGTTGAGTTTGCCTTTGATGATTCCTTCGACAACCTCGTGCATTCGTCACCAACGTCGACTGGTTCTGCTACGTACGATGTCCCCTCAGGACGAACCATATGGTGGCGAGTGGCTGCCGTAGCCCCAACAAGTTCTCTCCCGGATTATTCTACGTCGTCACGATTCCACACACGCACGTCAACGAGTTCACACCAAGATGTAACGGAACCAGGGCCTACTCTGTTGATGACGTTTGGCACACTTCGTGTTACGGCTCAGAATGACATTCTGTTGGCCTCCGTTTCGGTCTTTGATGTGACTGGACGGATCATCATGAAACGGGAGTTCAGTCAGGGAGTACACATTTTTGAAAACGAAACACAGACATGGGGATCCGGTACTTATCTGGTTTCCTTGGTTTCCACAACAGGCCGACGGTGGAGTTTTGTTGTGTGTACAGAATAAAACACGATAATTGCATGTTGACTTGGGGAAAACTCAAGCATCTAACGGAGGAAACTCACAGAATGTACAACTGAGTCCGGATCATCCTATTCTGTTGAAGAGCAACGGGTACTGGACGACAATTACAGCAATGTGAAGCGTGAGAGGCGTGAAGAGAAGGTCACGTCGATCATGATAGAACGTTTGAAACTGAACGTGGCATATAAGCGAAGAGAAGGTCGCTTGTATTCCATTCTCAACACGACAGTTTTTGTTCTCATCATTCAGGGAGAGGTCAAATGAGAAAACCGATACAACGTCGCATGGCGATGTTGACGGGAAGAATTCTCACCTTAACCGTTATACTGGCACTGGCGTCATCCGTGGTGTCGGCTCAGTATTATGGTTGGGGGAATCTTATCGTCGAGACGCCTGCGAGCGGCGATGAGTACACGCAGGGAGACGCCATACCGATTAAGTGGTATGCTACGTACGACGCTGCATGGTCAGGATATTCATATCGCGTCGACTACTCCAGCAACGGAGGTTCGTCGTGGAATGAAATTCAAACAGTTGATGGTTACACCAACTATATCGAGTGGAACTCCACCACATCGAATCCCGCTGGCACGAACTATATGATTCGTGTCGTAGAGATTCCGAACTACGGTGGCTACTGGTATAATGCCTTCAACTACGATGGTTACTCAGGAACGTTTACACTTATTCGAGCCTGTGGTCCTGCAACCATCACATCCATTCCTGGACCCAACCAAGCGGCCTGCGCTGGCACAAGCATTACGTGGTCTATCGCCGCATCGATGCAGAATGGTACGTATAACTGGCGTCAAAATGGAACCGTCGTTGCTTCAACACGCGTACCGACGGTTACAATCACAAACCTGAGTCAGGCGAAGGCTGGTCTGTATGACTGTGTCCTTACGGATGACTGCGACCCAGAAGCAACCATCACAACAACGCCGTGGAATCTCACCGTATGGGAGCCACCCGTTATTACGCAACAACCACCGGCCACGTACGCAATCTGCGAATCTGACAATGGCAGTCTAACCGTAACGGCTACGGGAACAAACCTTACGTATCAATGGCGTAAGGACGGCGTCAATATTCCTGGTGCAACCTCGCGTACATTAACGATCAACAACGCTGGCGCAGCAACTCCTGGTTCCTACACTTGTGTTGTTTCTGGAACATGTAGTCCAACGGTTACTACGTCAGTCACGATCGTAACGGTTCCGCTGAAGCCTCGCGTCGTTACCGAGCCTGTTGCAACAACGTTTTGTCCTGGTGCGAATGGTCAACTTACCATCGAAGCCACGGGTACAAGTTTGTCATATGAATGGTACCGCGGAAATGCACTTGTTGCAACAACGCAGAACCTTGCATTCACAAACTTTAGCTCAAGTAATGTTGGTCTGTACCGTTGTGTTGTAAAGTCCAACGTGCCGAATCCAAACAATTGTATCATCACTGCTCAGTCAGCTGAGGTACTTGTTGGCATCTTTGAGCCACCTGTACTTGCAACGGATATCAGCTCAGCTGATGCATGTGCTGGACAGCCGCTTGAACTGTCGTCGTCCTTTACAGGTCCAGACCTCACGTATCAGTGGTACCGCAATGGATCGCCGATTGCCGGTCAAACAACGAACACGTTCCGCATTGAACGCGCAGCAGCTTCCGATGCGGGAACGTACTACTGCATGGCTCGTGGTGCTTGTGGACTTTCTGCGTCAACTGCCATAGCAACGATTACCGTTGTCGGCAAGCCTTCAATCACAACGCAGCCGGCGAGCATCACACGTCAGGTTGGTGAAGAGGTTATCCTCTCTGTAGCTGCTACCGATGCACGCACATATCAGTGGTTCTTCAACAGCAAGCCAATCGATGGTGCTACGGAATCAACGTATCGGATTCCGTCCGTTCGTCTTGCTGATGCTGGATACTACTTCGCTACAATTAGCAACGTCTGTGGTGGCGTTACATCACGCAACGCACGTGTATCTGTAACGGATCCAAAATCGCTCCAGCCTAATCTGTTGCTTGCAACGGAGAATGCAAACTTTGGTGAGATACCAATTGGGTACTCAACGCAGCAAACGTTAACAAATCTCATCGGAAACGATGGGACGGCACCAATGACGGTTCAAAGCATCACCATCGCTGGTGCAGGTTACACACTGGTGACCGCTCCAGCAACACCGTTTACACTTGCACCTGGTGCATTTGCATCGGTAGAGGTGCGTGCAGAACCAACAGTTCTTGGACCAGCGAATGGCTCAATGACCGTAACAACGGATGCACCTATTCCAACGGGAACGGTAGACCTTCTTGCAGAATCTGTTCTGCGATATGGTGCACCTGCGTCGTTGGCGTTTAATGACACAGAAGTTTCGAAGTCATCGGAACCAAAGTGTTTTGACGTTACAAACACAAGCGCAGTAAACGTTACCATCGACGCAATGACGGTAGGCGGTGCAGCTGCATCTGACTACTCGTTAACGACAACACTTCCTATCTCGTTTGCTCCAGGGGAAACGAAACAGGTTTGTGTTGTCTTCACGCCGTCCGTTGTTGGTGATCGCGCATCAAGTGTTGCAATCACATCCTCAACTGGTGGAAATTCATCGATGACACTATCCGGTCGCGGAACGCCAACCGTAAGTGTTGACGGTGATGAGGTTGCAGGAACAAGTGTGTATCCTAATCCGGCAACGGATGAGGTCACAATTCGTGTTGCTGCACCGTCGTCGGTTGTAATCGTAGACGGTGTTGGATCTGTCGTAACACGATTCGAAGTACAGTCAGTAGGCCGTTGGAATCTGCGTTCGCAAGCAGGTACACCAGTTGCCTCTGGACCGTATCGCGTCGTTATTACAACGAATGGCTCTTCAACGACGGTTCCGATCACCGTCGTCCGCTAAATCTCTACTGACAGTTATTCATGGGGTGCTACTCGTAAGGGTAGCACCCCATTGTCGTTATTTTCGAAGATGCCAACACCAGCATGGACAGCAATCCTACCTGCGGCGGGAACAGGTCAACGTTTTGGAGGGCCAACGCCGAAACAATTTTTGGAAATCGACGGAAAACCAATCTTCATACGGACGGTTTCCACGATCCTTACGGTGCCAGGTATTGCCGGTGTTGTGCTGGCCGTTTCACCGGAACATTTCGAGCGAATGGCTCAGCTCGTTCAAGAGTTCATCCCGAACGACATTGGTATCCCAATCGATATCGTTGAGGGTCGAGAAGAGCGCTATTTGACCATTCAGCAGGCACTACACCACAGCACCGCACATCACGCTGAAATCGTCGTTGTGCATGATGCCGTACGTCCACTGGCATCCCCACGGTTGTTTGAAGCTGTCGTGAAGGGGGCCGAGGACTATGGGGCTTGCGTACCAGCCTTACCCATACCGGACACGGTCAAGACTGTTGACCACAGCGGTATCATTACGTCAACACTCGATCGACAGCAGCTACGCCGCATTCAAACGCCGCAGGCGTTTCGGCGGACGTTGATCGACAGAGCATACCGAACACTTGAGGCCGACGTTCTACCCACGGACGACGCAAGCGTCATCGAGCGTGCAGGAGGCCATGTGCACACCGTCCTGGGGGAGGAAATGAACCTGAAGATTACCACGCCGGCCGACCTAGCCATTGCTGAGTTCTTTGTGCGAACCTTTCTTCGGGAGTAGATGTCGTCCGGACGTAGGTGCCGGGGACCTTTAGGTCCCCGGCACCTTTTGACTCAGGAGTTATTCTCCAGGTATTCTCCGGGAGAATTCTCCCGGAGAGTAACCTACACGATTTCGAGAGGCATTCGGTAGTTTCGTGTATGCAGGATCAAACCCCCTATACCCCCTCCAATACGATTCGTATCGTGACGGCGGCCTCACTTTTTGACGGCCACGATGCAGCCATCAACGTGATGCGCCGGATTATCCAATCCACGGGAGTTGAGGTCATCCACCTCGGGCATAATCGAAGCGTAGCTGATGTCGTCCGTTGCGCCGTTCAGGAAGATGTTCAGGCGATTGCCATGACGTCGTATCAAGGTGGTCACGTTGAGTACTTCAAGTACATGTACGACCTGCTTGCCGAGGCTGGGGCTCACCACATTGGAATTTTTGGCGGCGGTGGTGGGACAATTCTGCCAACGGAGATAGACGAGCTTCATGCCTATGGCATCAAGCGTATCTACTCACCGGACGACGGTCGCGCCCTTGGCCTGCAAGGCATGATTAATCACCTGGTGTCATCGTCGGACTTCGTTACACCTGTGACGTTTCCGAATCTTGCCACTGCGGTGAAGGACAAAAATCATGCAGCAATTGCCCAAGCGATTTCTTCTGCCGAGCGCGGTCATTCGGAACTCGTCTCCTTCGCTCGAGATACGCAACGGGCACCGGTCTTGGGAATAACGGGTACTGGTGGAGCTGGTAAATCATCGCTCACCGATGAACTCGTTCGACGATTCCTGCTCGACTTCCCAAATCAATCCATTGCCGTTGTGAGTGTTGATCCCTCTAAACGGAAAACAGGCGGAGCTCTGCTCGGAGATCGAATTCGAATGAATGCCGTTAGTAACGACCGCGTCTATATGCGCTCGTTTGCTACTCGCGAAGCGAATGTTGCCATCAACCGCCATGTCAAGGACGCCATCGACATTCTGAGTTATGCGGGATTTGATCTCATTATCGTTGAAACAGCTGGTATCGGTCAGAGTGACTCACAGATTACTGACGTCGCCGACGTGTCGATGTACGTTATGACGCCTGAGTATGGAGCGGCAAGTCAGCTTGAAAAGATTGACATGATTGACTATGCCGACGTTGTTGCTCTGAACAAGTTCGATAAACGTGGAGCCCTCGACGCTCTTCGTGACGTACGCAAACAGTATCAACGCAGCAGACGATTGTTCTCCAACAAGCCGGACGACATGCCTGTCTATGGCACTATCGCATCGCAGTTTAATGATCCCGGTACAAACACTCTGTACCGTGTTCTGATCGATAAACTCGTTGAACGTCGACAACTTCAATGGTCATCAACGTTCCGCGCTACGCAAGAGATGAGCGAGAAGATTTACATCATTCCGCCCCACAGAACACGATATCTCGGTGACATTGTTGATGAGAACAAGCGGTATGACGCGTTTGTTGAGCAGCAGTCTCAGCTCGCACGTACTCTGTTTAACGTCCGCGGAACAATTGACCATCTTACGTCCCTTCCGTCGGATTGACCCCTTTTGCCCCTTTCCATCCACTCCGGAGAACAGAACCGATGAGGAATGTTTCCTTTCAACTCGTGATGGTGGCAGCTCTTGTCACATCACTGCTCACAGCTGGTTGCGGTAGTGACGACAATTCGAATGATCCCGGACCTTCCGAAAAAGCATCGATCCGACTGCTACATCTGGGATATGATGTGCAGGCCCTCGACGTACGCGTGAATGGCGCTGTTGCCGTTTCCAACGGTACGTACGGTCAATCGAGCGGCTACAAGGAAGTGTTACCAGGTAACAACACCGTATCGGTTCACTTTACGGGTGTTGAAACGGCTCGCGCTTCAGCCGTCCAATCCATGATTGCCGGTAATGTCTACACGGTCTATGCCTTCCCGCCAGCATCGGCGTTTAGTGCATCCGTTACCAACGATCCACGGCAAGCTGAGCCAGGTAAGTCACGCATCAAGTTTGTCAACGCAACCCTGCCTGATCAGGACATGAAGTTCTGGTACATTGATCTTGATTCGAGCAAGGTGTTAACACCGCAGGCAATCAAGCTCACAGGAAACACACAGTACACCGATGTCGAATCGAAGAAGTACATGTTTGTGGTTGAAACACCAACTGCATGGATGGTCTATGACAGTGTGATTCTTGCAAGCGGTGCAGCCTACACGCTTGTTGCACACGGAACGACGACGGATGGCGATGCCTTTCCATTTGGCGTTCGACTCTTCCGTGATGATGGTGCTGGAGCAGAGTTTGTCGACCTTACACCGGCCACACCATCTGGTACCGTGTCGTTTGTACATGCCGTACCTGGTGGACCAAGTGTTGATGTTGCTCTCGACGGCGGATCGCCGATTGTAACAAACCTTACCTATCAAACAGCTACAGCCTACATACCTGTAACGGCTGGAAATCACACAGTTTCCGTGTCGTCCGGTGGAACGCCTATCATCAACAACATCCCAGTGACGGTTGAAGATAGGAAGGCCTACACCGTCTTTGCAACGGGCACTCTTGTTCCGCCAGATATTGCTCCTCTTGCCCTGCCTGACGATCGTCGTCCGAATACACAACAAGCGCTGGTCCGATTTGTAAATCTCTCGCCAGATGCCGGTGCGTATGACGTAGCTATCAGTTTCGCAGGAAATGACAATTACAAACTGCCTGGCTGTGACAACGTCCGTTACCGTAACACAAGTCGATCACTCGCAACTGGCAGAGCATTTGTTCTGGTGCCTCCGGGCGACTATAGCTTCCGTTTCCTGAAAACGTCTACCACAGACGTACTCGTTACTGCGCCTCTCATGAACATCGTGGCAGGACGTATTTACACGGTGTGGCTTGGCGGAACAACGGCAACAGGCTCACTTGTTGTCAATGCGATCACGCAAAACTGATCGTAACCTTTTCTGAAGAATAGAACCATGAGCACTTCCGATCGACGTAAAGCCCCTTCTGCCCCTTCACCAAATCCGGCGACGGTCCCTGCGGCTGTTGCTACGCTGGAACGGACGGCAGCAGATCTCGAAGCGCAACTTCACCACGAAGTACGCACACTACTCGCGAACTGGGAGGCTAAAAAAGCGTCGTATCGCGGTGCTGACTACGTCTACAATGTGCGGGGCAAGGAGATTCGCGTGAAGAATCACGTGGAATCCCTTGCCCACACTCGTATTCCGAAAATCTCCCTGCCTGATGTGAAAGACTGGGGAGAGATTGTTCGGTGGTGTATGCAGGAAAACGTGCCTGGTGAGTTTCCGTATACGGCCGGTGTGTATCCGTTTAAGCGGACGAATGAGGACCCTACACGGATGTTTGCCGGCGAGGGTGGTCCGGAACGTACCAATAAACGATTTCACTATTTGTCAAAGGGAATGCCGGCAGCACGACTGAGTACGGCATTTGATAGTGTGACGTTGTATGGTGAGGATCCACATCATCGACCAGACATCTACGGCAAGGTTGGAAACTCTGGCGTGAGTATTGCAACGCTTGATGATGCAAAGAAGCTGTACTCGGGATTTGATCTTTGTGCTCCGTCAACGTCAGTCTCGATGACCATTAATGGTCCCGCACCGATGATTCTTGCATTCTTTATGAATGCCGCGATTGATCAGGAGTGTGAAAAGTACATAAGGGCTCATGGCCTCGTTGATGACGTCACGGCGAAGATCACGGAGATGTATGCCGAACGTGGACTGCAACGTCCACAATACACGAATGCCGATGGTTCAACAGAGCTTCCGGATGGAAATGATGGTCTTGGATTGTTGTTACTTGGCACAACGGGCGATAAGGTCCTTCCGCCTGATGTCTACGAACAATGTAAGGCCCGAGCACTATCAAGCGTTCGGGGTACTGTTCAGGCAGATATTCTCAAAGAGGATCAGGCACAGAACACGTGTATCTTCTCAACGGAGTTTGCACTCCGACTCATGGGCGACGTTCAGCAGAGTTTTATAGATCGTAACGTTCGCAACTTTTATTCGGTTTCCATCTCTGGTTATCATATTGCGGAGGCCGGTGCAAATCCAATTACTCAGTTAGCGTTTACGCTTGCGAATGGATTTACGTACGTGGAGTACTATCTATCGCGTGGAATGAAGATTGACGACTTTGCGCCGAATCTTTCATTCTTCTTTTCGAACGGTGTTGATCCAGAGTATGCCGTTATAGGACGCGTGGCGCGACGTATCTGGGCTAAGGCAATGAAGTATCGTTATGGTGGAAATGAACGATCGCAGATGTTGAAGTATCACATCCAAACATCGGGTCGGTCGTTACATGCTCAAGAAATTGACTTTAACGACATTCGGACAACATTACAAGCGCTCTATGCTATCTATGACAATTGCAACTCACTACATACCAATGCATACGATGAAGCAATAACGACACCTACCGAGGAAAGTGTACGTCGTGCTGTGGCAATTCAGCTCATCATTAACCGCGAGCTTGGACTTGCCAAGAACGAGAACCCGCTTCAGGGATCGTTTATCATTGAAGAGCTGACAGAGCTTGTTGAACATGCCGTCTACGACGAGTTCAAGAGGATCTCTGATCGTGGTGGAGTGCTTGGTGCAATGGAAACCATGTATCAGCGAAACAAGATCCAGGAAGAGTCTCTGTACTACGAAACGCTAAAACACAATGGTGACTATCCTATCATTGGTGTGAATACCTTCTTGAGTTCAAAGGGTTCACCAACCGTCATACCGGATGAGGTTATTCGGTCAACAGCGGAAGAGAAACAACGACAGATCACCAATCGTGAAGCCTTCCAGAAGCGGAATGAAGGCACATCGGAAATCGCACTCAATCGGCTACGTGAGACGGCCGTTGCCAACGGAAATATCTTCGAGGAGTTACTCGAAGCCGCGAAGGTTTGTTCACTGGGTGAGCTGACGAATGCTCTGTATGACGTTGGTGGGCAGTATCGACGGAACATGTAAACGTTGGACGGAAACGTGGCTCGGATTTTTGCGTAACTTGCTGCGATTGCGGATCGACGAGGGGTCGAAACGCCGTCGTCGGGTGTGCATTTCCATTTCCACTGCCATGAGGCCATGAGGATACCCAACGAGTACTCGGTCGAACTTCCCGTAAAGCGCGGACAGAAGAACAGCAAGGATGTAAAACTTGTCCAGGAGTGGTTAACTCTCCACGGATTCTCCGTGCGGGTTGATGGCGATTTTGGGCCAGCCACGGAAGCTGCCGTTCGAAAGTTTCAGACAAAGAACAAACTACGTCAGTTAGGTTACGTTGACGAACTGACGTTCAGAGCGTTGATGTCGCCCATTACACGTGTGTGCGCAGTTCTTCCCACAACAGCGTCGGACGTTTCAGCACGTGTTGTTGCAGCAGCTCGTGTCCATCTGCGCGAACATCCACGCGAAGTAGGTGGAAGTAACATGGGGCCATGGGTGCGTTTATACACGAAGGGCAAACAGGGTCCAGATTGGCCTTGGTGTGCTGCCTTTGTGACGTACCTGATCAATCAGGGTAAGGAAACACTCAAACCGAAACCGACGACCATTGAGGGATCGGTATCGTGTGATGAACTAGCGCGTCAGGCAAAAGCGCTGGACAAGTTTGTTGCCGAGGCCGACATTAAGAGTGGCACTGTAGACAGATCTGTCCTTGTTCCTGGTACAATCTTCCTTGTGCGTAATCCAAAGAATGCTGAGGATTGGACGCATACGGGAGTTGTAACGGCCTTCCATACAGAGTACCTCGACACCATTGAAGGTAATACCAACGATGCGGGAGATCGAGAAGGATACGAAGTATGTAAGCGTACACGAGGATATAAAAACATGGACTTTATCCTCGTCTAACGTGGTAACAATTGACGACGTAAGGATGGCGCATGAACGAATCCGACCATGGATTCATCGAACGCCCGTCCTTACGTCGTTGTACTTTAATACCAGATTCCACGCAGAAATCTACTTTAAGGCCGAGCACCTCCAAAAAACTGGTGCGTTTAAAGCACGTGGAGCAATGAATGCCGTTATGGGGCTCGCCGCCGAGGCGGCGAAAAGGGGCGTTGTAACACATTCGTCGGGAAACCACGCCCAGGCCTTAGCATGGGCATCACGTATACATGGAGTACCATGTACCGTTGTTATGCCGTCAAATGCTCCAGACGCTAAGCGTGCGGCTGTTCGTGATTACGGTGCGGATATCGTGACGTGTGAGCCCACGTTAACATCACGTGAAGAAACCGTCGCCGAAATTGTTCGGCAAACTGGCAAACACCTCATTCCTCCGTATAACGACGAACGCGTCATAGCTGGTCAGGGCACGGCCGCCCTTGAACTCTTTGAAGATGTCGCTGATCTCGATGTTATGTTGGCTCCTGTAGGTGGAGGTGGGCTCATGAGTGGGACGGCCGTTGTGGCACGTGCAATCGGAGGATCTGCTATAAACGTCGTTGGTGCAGAACCTGAGTTGGCAGCGGAGGCACGTGAATCATTACGAACGGGCATCATCCAACCGCCAATGCCACCGGTCACCATTGCCGACGGACTACGAACGAGCCTTGGTGACAAGACCTTCGCTCATTTACAACAGCACAACGTCACAATTATCACGGCTCGCGAGGAATCCATTCGTGAGGCCTTGATACTCGTGTATGAACGGTTAAAGTGTGTGGTTGAGCCCAGCGCAACTGTCACTCTTGGAGCATTGTTGGAGCAACCGGACCTTATCCGTGGCAAAAGAGTCGGTGTAATACTGTGTGGCGGTAATGTTGATGTACGTCAGATGATGAAGTAGGCATTCTCCGGGAGAAGGTGCCGGGGAAGGTGCCGGGGACCTTTAGGTCCCCGGCACC
>DDUR01000095.1:5864-59752 GCA_002344895.1 Ignavibacteria bacterium UBA2333 | reverse complement strand
ACCATTAACCCCACCATTAACCCCCCACCTGTCTCCCCCATCAAATCTCAATATGCGATCCCACCTCTAGGGCGCGTTTGACAGGGATGCCGAAGTAGCGGACAGGTGTGCGTGAGTTGCGGTGCATAAAGACGAAGATTTCTTTGCGCCACCATGACATGTTCTTTGTGGTTTCTTTGACAGTTACGGTTTCGTGGCCAAGGACAAATGTGGCGTCCGTAATGTCAACAGGGATGTCGTACTCAGGGAGATACATGAGATCATCCATGAGGTTAAGACGGTCCATAAAGCCGTAGGACAACACAACCTGGTAGAAGTTTTTCTCGAGTGGCTTGACGTCAAATCGCTGGTCATGTGCAACGTGGGCTATTGCTCTGATGTTCACGGTGAGCAGGATGATCGTTTCGTGCCGGCATCGATTATACTTGAGATTGCTGACCATTGCCGGTGGGGCAGAGCCAACGTATCCATTCATGTAGAGTGCTGTACCCGGCACAATTTCATATCGGTCAATTTCATTGTCGATGATCTCCTGGAGTGACTGATTCCGTCGCATGATGGCCGCACGCAGAATGTCACGCCCCGTATGCCACGTCATCATCACCATGTAGATGGAAGCACCAATAACAAGTGGTACCCATCCACCGTCCGAGATCTTTGTTGCATTCGCTGCAAGGAAGGCACCGTCAATCGTGAAGAAGAGGGCCGTGAGTGACGCCGAAATAGCAACGTTCCAGCCCATAATTCTGCGCATCGCAAACCAGCCAAGGATGGCCGTGATGACCATCGTCGCTGTGACGGCAATGCCGTAGGCCGCGGCAAGGTTACCCGATGTGCGGAACTCTACCACAAGGAACACACATGCAAAGAACAATGACCAGTTTACAAAGGGGATGTAGATCTGTCCACGTTCTTCACTTGAGGTGTGTAAGACCTTTAACCGCGGGAGATAACCAAGCTGTAAGGCCTGCCACGTTAATGAAAATGCTCCGGAGATAATTGCCTGCGATGCAATGACGGTTGCAAACGTGGCAATAAGAACCATCGGAATAACAGCCCACGATGGTACCATGTGGAAGAAGGGATTTGCTACCGTTGAGGCAATGTTGCCTTCACGAATAAGCAGTGCACCTTGACCAAAGTACTGCAAGACAAGTGCAGGGTAGACGAGGATAAACCAGCCACGAACAATGGGCTTTTTACCGAAGTGACCCATGTCGGCGTAGAGCGCTTCTCCTCCCGTTACCACAAGAAAGACGGAACCAAGAACAAGGAAGGCCTTGTAGTCGTGCGTAAAGAGGAATTCAACTGCGTAGTAAGGGTTAACAGCTGCGAGTACGGATGGTGTCTGTACGATGTTGATGACACCGATCACACCGAGGAGTAAGAACCAGAAGACGGTAAACGGACCAAAGATGCGGCCTACACCACCAGTGCCAAACTTTTGGATGATAAACAGTCCAAGGAGAATGGTGATGGCTATTGGAAGGACAAAATGTTCAAAGGCCGGAGTGGCAACGGTAAGACCTTCAACAGCGGAAAGAACGGAAATGGCCGGCGTGATAATACCATCACCGTAGAGTAAGGCTGCTCCAAAAATTCCCAAGGCAAAGATGAGTGCCGTACTCGCCGCACGCCCGGTCTTCTGACTTACTAACTCCATAAGGGCGAGAATGCCCCCTTCACCCTTATTATCAAACCGCATGATAACGGCGAGATACTTTACGCAGATAATAAGTGTGAGCGCCCAGAAGATTAACGACAATACGCCAAGGATCTCTGGCTCACGTGCCTGAAGGTTGTAGTGCGGAGAGAAACACTCCTTGAGTGCATAGAGTGGACTCGTTCCAATGTCTCCAAACACAACGCCAATTGCGGCTACCGTGAGGAGAAGTAAACGTTTTGACGGATCGTGTCCGTTACCCTGCCCAGAGCTGTCCATGTGGACTGTCCATTCTTGAAACAACAACGCCTCCCGTGGGAGGCGTGTCAAAACTACGCATGAATGTCACGTGAACGTGACGGACTCAAAACTCTGCCGATTTGACCGACAACATCGTTAACACGCCACGTTAGTATCGTTCGGCGAGGATGTTGAGGTGATGAGTAAGGTGTCCCGCCAAAACCCAGAACAAGGCATTCGATGTAATAGGTTTGTTGTTGGCCATTCCTGTTGTGGACAGTGCACGTTCAGAGAGTGACCGTACCGCAAGGATGTTGGCAGTGCGTAATGCTTCCCACTCGTCAAAGAGGTCGTGAAGTGTTCTCGACGAGAAGTCTGCATTTGTTACGTAAACATCTTCGTCAAAGCCCGGTAACGACTGAGTTTCACCACGTGCTACACACACGGCACGCATACCAAAGATGCGCTCGCTGTCAACTATGTGACCAAACACTTCCTTTACCGTCCACTTACCCTCAGCATATCGATAGTCATGTTTGTCCTCAGGCAATTCGTCGAGAAATTTCTCTACAACGTCGAGCTGTTCAGCAAGAATTGTTGTGATGTCCCCATCAGGAACAAGGTCTACATACTTCGTAAAGTATGCAGGAAACTCTTCGGGTAAAGGGCGTTTTGTCACGGTATGTCGTTGTTTGTGTGCGGTAACGGAACGAGTGATTGACCGTCAGTGATACCTGTTGACGGACCTTACGCCGTAAATGCGGCAATGCCTGTGATGTCCTGACCAAGAATGAGTGTATGCATCTCATGTGTGCCTTCGTAGGTTTTCACCGACTCGAGGTTGGCGGCGTGACGCATAACCGGATACTCGTCGAGGATTCCATTTGCTCCATGGATTTCACGACTCATGCGCGCAATCGTAAGAGCGATTTCACAGTTGTTACGTTTGGCAAGTGATACCTGCTGTGGACGCATCGTGCCTGCATCCTTGAGCTGTCCCAACCTCCAGCACAATAGCTGGGCCTTGGTGATCTCATTGAGCATAAACACAAGCTTGTCTTGGATGAGCTGATATCCAGCGATTGGACGTGTAAACTGGACACGACTCTTGGCATAGTTTAATGACGAATCGTAACAGGCCATTGCTGCACC
This sequence comes from Ignavibacteria bacterium UBA2333, assembly GCA_002344895.1. GTDB lineage: Bacteria > Bacteroidota > Ignavibacteria > Kapaibacteriales > Kapaibacteriaceae > UBA2333. Next base: position 56,697 of record DDUR01000095.1, on the reverse strand, counting down.
AACAACACCCCACGAAATGCCGTACCGTGCTTGGGTCAGACATGACAGGGGACCACGGAGACCTTCAACACCGGGGAGAATGTTCTCTTCGGGAAGTTCCACGTCTTGAAAGACCAGTTCCGACGTCACGGAGGCACGCAAGGAGTGTTTGCCCTTCATCTCAGGAGCAGTAAAACCCTTCATACCCTTCTCAACGAGGAAACCACGCACAACACCGTCGAGTTTGGCCCAAACCACTGCTACGTCGGCCAGGGTGCCATTGGTGATCCACATCTTGGCACCGTTCAGGAGGAATCCACCGTCGATCTTCTTTGCCGTTGTGACCATACCCGATGGATTTGAACCGTAGTCCGGCTCGGTCAAACCAAAACAGCCGATCGCCTCACCGGCTGCCAGGCGGGGTAACCACTTCCGACGCTGCTCCTCTGAACCAAAGGCATAGATCGGATACATCACGAGGGACGACTGGACAGAGGCAAAGGAGCGGATACCGGAATCACCACGCTCAAGTTCTTGCATGGCAAGGCCATAACAGACATTATTCAGGCCTGCACAACCGTATTCCTGGGGTAATGTGATGCCGAACAGACCGATATCGGCCATTTTTTTGACGAGGTGCATCGGGAACACACCCTCACGAGCACTATGTTCGATGATGGGCAAAACCTCGTTGTTTACGAAGTCGCGAACCGTCTGGCGGACGAGTTTTTCCTCTTCCGTGAGCAAATCGTCGATGTTCAGGTAGTCTGGGTGTTGGAAGGCCATGGTGCTGTGAAGATCGTAGTGGTGCGAGATGTTGTTGTCAGGGGGCGAAAGGGGCCACAAAGGTACGAAACCCCGTTTCTGTGGATAAAATTTCCCTATATTCGTGGCTGCAAAAGAGGATGGGCTGTCCAGCCCATTTTTTGTTCGTACTACGGATTCAGCCTACGACAACGGTGAACATACTGCCGGACCACGTCCGGATTGCCCTACTCGACGCCTGTACGGCGGCCGGGGCTGAGCTCATCGATGTTACGGTTCGCGGAACGGAGCGTCAGCCTCTGCTCGATGTGACGATTGATACCCTTGAGGGTGTGAGTCACGAACATTGTCGGGACGTGAGCAGGGGGCTCGATGAACGTCTCGCCGACGACGAATGGTATGGCCGCCTTCGGGCGGTAGACGTCTCTTCCCCAGGAGCAGATGCTCCGGTGAAGTATCTCTGGCAACTGAAGAAACACGTGGGGCGCACGGTTCGGTGCACGAGGACGGATGGTACGGTCGTGGAAGGCACCCTGGTGTCGGCCACCGACGATACACTTGTCCTGTTACCTCGCCGATCCGGCAAGCCCCTTGACGCCCCTTCCCAGACAACTATCACCTCCGGTGATATTGCCTCGGCGAATGTCGTCATTTCGTTTTCATAAATCTGGAATCACGGAAACCGACCCCCATGGCACGACGCAAGGTCAAACCGAAGGTCGACAACAAAAAGCTCATTATCGAGGCCTTCAATGAGATGGCCCGCGAGAAGAGTATTGACCGCGACCTCCTGCAGGGTATCGTCGAAGAGACGCTCTCCCTCATGGTGAAGAAGAAGTATGGCCTCGAGTCAAACTTCGACATCATCGTGAACATGGAGAAGGGCGATATCGAAATCTACCTCATGAAGGATGTTGTTGACGAGGTAGAGAATCCCGAAACGCAGATCACACCACAGCAAGTACTCGAGTCAACCGGCGAAGAGATGGAAGCTGGTGATGAATACATTGAGGAAATCACCCTCGAGAACATCGCCGATTCTTTTGGACGCCGTTTGGTGGCTCAGGCTATTCAGACGCTGAATCAGCGTATTCGTGATGTTGAAAAAGACAACATCTACGAAGAGTATGCAAAACGTGTTGGCGAAGTCATTATCGGCGAGATCTATCAGGTCCGTCCGAACAATGTCCTCGTTATGCACAACAAGATTGAAATGCGCCTTCCACGTGAGGAGCAGATTCCCACGGAACGCCTGAAGAAGAATCAGCAGGTAAAGGCCATTATTAAAGAAGTTCGACGGACAGGGGGCGCAACGGGCTTACCGGACATTATCCTGTCGCGTTCGGATGACCAGTACATGGCTCGGTTGTTTGAGCAAGAAATTCCTGAGATCTACGACGGCATCATTGAGATCCGCGCTATTGCGCGTGAACCTGGTGAACGTGCCAAGGTTGCCGTTACATCGTTTGATGAACGCGTAGACCCAGTGGGCGCTTGCGTTGGTATGAAGGGTATTCGTATCCATGCCATCGTGCGTGAACTCAACAACGAAAACATCGACATCATTGAGTGGACGGAAGATCAGCGACTGTTTATCGCGCGCGCACTGTCGCCAGCAAAGGTGCGTGATGTACAGATCGACGCTGAGAATCGTCAGGCAACAGTTATTGTGCCGGACGATCAAGTTTCTCTAGCAATTGGCAAACAAGGACAGAATGTCCGCCTCGCAACTAAACTCACGGGCTTCTCTCTGTCGCTCGTAAAAGAAGGTGCTGAGGACATTGAACTCATTGAGTTCCGAGAAGAACTGGGTCGTGTTACGTACGATGCTCTCATCAACATGGGAGTGGATACAGCACGTGAGTTCATGGAGGCCGATCCAGCAGCGCTGCTCGGATTCATGACAAAGGATCGCATCATCGAAGTTCGTGGCGTTATGCTTGAAGAATTCGAAGAACGCGAAGATCAGCGCTACCTGCGCATGTTGGATGAAGCGGTTGCTGAACGAGAAGCCGGCCCGGCTTCGACCGCAGACGTCACGGATGACATTGCCGAGTCCTATGCCGAAGACACTCCAGAAGTGTATGCGGTTGAAGATGAAGGTGAAGCCGACGTGGCGGAAGAAGAAACGACCGGTACTGAACAGGGCGACGAGTAATCGCGCCTCGCGGCGCGAACGGTGAAAGGATTATGGCGTCAACGCAAGCCAATAACAAACTCTTCAAGATCGCGAGCTCGATCAACATCGGCCGTGAAGCGATCGTGGAATACCTCGCCTCGAAGGGATTCAAGGTAGAGAATAAGGCCACGACGGTTCTCACCGACGAAATGGTCGACCTTGTCAACGAGAAGTTTGCCAAGGAAAAGAAGGTCGCCGAGAAGGTACGCTCGAAGATGGAACGTCAGCAGGAAGTCCGCAAGACGCTCCAAGAACAGGGTAACGCAGTCTCGATCGACTCCATAGCACAACAGCACGAGGCCGAAGAACGCCGTGAAGCTGTTGTTGAACAACCCGTGGCGCCACGTCCGGTAGAACAACCCGTCGCTGAAGCTCGTGCTGAAACGCCGCGTGAACCTATCGCCGAGGCAGCACCAGAACCGGTTGCCGAGCAACCCGTTGCTGAGGAAGCCGCTGCGCCTGTTTCAGCTCCCGCAGAAGTTGTCGCAGAGGTTCCGGAACCGGAACCCGTGGCCACGCAAGAGCCGGAACCACAGGTAACGTCAACACCCGTTGAAGCCGTTGCCGAGCAGCCATCCGTTGAAGCCCCGGAAGAGTCTACCTCTGAACAGCCTCAGGCGTCAGGTCCGGCCGTTGGCCAGAAGATTGACCTCAAGGCTATCAAGCGGACCTCAACGAAGGCGTCCGGATGGGACGATAAGGAACTACGGAAGTCGATTCAGCCGGGAGCAAAGGCAACGCCGCTCACGCCGCCATCACAACCGTCAGCCCCTGCGTCAGCACCTACGGCAGCATCAACGGTCAAAGAACAGCCGCAAGCATCCGTTACGTCGGCGCAGGCACCAGCAGGACAACGTCCAGCTGCTGAAACTCCGACGACGGCGCAGCCAACGGCATCTACACCAGCAGCAGCTTCTGCAGCAACTGGAGAGAAACCGGCACAGGGCGCAAAGCCCGGTGCCGAGGCCACAAAGCCGGCTGAAGGTGCAGAAGCAACCGATACAGCTGATGATGGGACGAAGAAGAAGCGTCCACGCAAAAATGTTATCGAAGTACAGTATCAGTCAGGTGTCCAACTGAAGGGCCTGACAGTTATTGGAAAGATTGACCTTAAACCAAAACATGAACCCAAGCCAAAACGTCCGGAGCGGTCGAATGATCGTGGCAACCGTGACGGTGGCAAGTCAACGATCGGTGATGCACTAGCAGCACGCGGCCGTTCGAACTCGGGAACATCAGGTACGTCAGGATCATCCGGTGGTGGTTCGTCAACGTTCGGCTCACGTCCATCGACCCCACGTCCAGGTGGCGGTGGTGGAGCCGGTGGTGGACGTCCAAGTCTGAGCCGGAAGGACGATAAGAAGAAGAAAAAAGCTGGTGGCCCAAAGGGCCGCGAGTCATTCTCCGATTCCGATGTAGAAAGAGCAATTCGTGCAACGTTGGCAGGTATGGAGGACTCTGGTCTATCCGGCCGCGCCAAACAGCGTCTGAAGCGTCGTCTTGAGCGTGAAACACGCGAACAGATGCGCCAGGAAGAACGCCTGCGTGAATCATCAACTCTTCGACTATCAGAGTTTGTGACAACGGCTGACCTTGCAAATCTTATGCGGGTGTCGGCACCAGAAATTATCATGAAGTGTATGGGCCTTGGTTTGATGGTATCCATCAACCAGCGCCTCGATCGTGATACGATTACACTGATTGCGAGTGACTACGGATATTCCGTGGAGTTTCTCGACGACCAGACGTCGCAGGACGTGGAGGACGACGAGGATCCACCAGAAACACTGAAGCCACGTCCGCCGATTGTGACCATCATGGGTCACGTTGACCACGGTAAGACGTCACTTCTTGACTACATCCGCAGTGCAAACGTTGTGGCCGGTGAAGCCGGCGGTATCACACAGCACATTGGTGCCTACCGTGTAGTTACGCCGTCAGGTCGTGCCGTGTCATTCCTCGATACACCAGGTCACGAAGCCTTTACGGCTATGCGTGCTCGTGGTGCACAGGTTACTGACATCGTGATCCTCGTTGTATCAGCTGATGACAGTGTGATGCCCCAGACGATTGAGGCTATCTCACACGCCCAGGCTGCCAACGTACCGATCGTCGTAGCCATTAACAAGATTGATAAGCCCGATGCAAATCCTGACCGGATCCGTCAACAGCTCGCCGACCATGGTGTACTTGTTGAGGACTGGGGTGGTAAGTATCAGGTTGTCGAACTGTCGGCAAAGACTGGTAAAAACGTTGATCTTCTCCTTGAGAAGATCCTGCTTGAGGCCGACCTGCTCGAACTCAAGGCGAATCCGGATCGTCGTGCCCGTGGTACGGTGATTGAAGCACACATTGATAAGGGACGCGGTAACGTTGTCACGATCATGGTGCAAAAGGGTACACTCGACGTTGGTGACATCTTTGTCTGCGGTCAGCATGCTGGACGTGTTCGTGCCATGTTTGACGAGCGCGGTAATCGTGTTGACAGTGCTGGACCTGCTATGCCTGTTCAGGTAACGGGTTTTGATGGTCTGCCTGATGCAGGTGACATACTCGTAGAAATGGAAACGGATGCCGAAGCTCGTGATGTGGCAACACGTCGTCAGCAGCTGCGCCGTGAACAACAGTTCCGCGGTATGCGTCACATGACACTCGACGATATCTCAGCACAGATTCAGCAGGGTGGTGTCAAGGACCTTCGATTGGTCGTGAAGGCCGACGTAAGTGGATCGGTAGAAGCTCTCTCCGATTCGCTGCAGAAGCTATCAACGAATGAAGTAAAGGTTTCTATCCTGCTTAAGGGTGTTGGTGCGATCACGGAAAGCGACATCATGCTTGCCGCCGCCTCCGACGCCGTCATTATCGGATTCCAGACATCGGTATCGACGCAGGCTCGGAAGCTTGCTGAGTCCGAAAGTGTCGAAATCCGCCTCTACAGCATCATCTACGACTGTATCAACGACGTGCAGATGGCCCTTGAGGGTATGCTCACGCCGGATATCAAGGAAGAGATCACGGCAACCGTCGAAGTACGGGCAACGTTTAAGATCAGCCGCCTTGGTACCATTGCCGGTTGTATGGTACAGTCCGGAAAAATCACGCGGAATGACAAGGTCCGAATCCTTCGTGACGGTTTTGAAATCTATAAGGGCACTCTGGCCTCACTCAAACGAGTGAAGGACGATGTGCGCGAAGTAGATGCCGGTTACGAATGCGGTATTGGTGTTAACGGCTTTAATGACCTTGAAGTTGGTGACATCATCGAGGCCTACAAGACCGTAGAAGTAAAACGTAAACTCGCATAATGGATGGCGGTGGAAACACCGCCACCTATTGAGCTCAACACTGCAGTGTCCATACGTACAGAACGTGTTGCCGGTGAGATCCAGAAAGCTCTCGCCGAGCCACTCCGCCGGATAGCCGAAGAACTCAGCGCCGGTTTCATTACCGTGACGGAAGTTCGGGTCTCTCCTGATCTTCAAACGGCACGGATCTACCTTAGCGTCTTTGGTGGTTCAAGAACTCCGACGGATGTTCTTCAACATATTGAGGATAATGAGGCTGGACGGTTACGACGCGATGTTGCGAAGTCGGTACGACTCCGATACGCTCCGCAGTTAAAATTCTATATCGACGATTCCCTTGATCGTGCCATGCGTATCAATGCCTTGCTCGACACGGTTAAACCGAAGGACGACGAGGATGCTGCCTGATCGGCCGGTACTCCGGCGTTCGGAATTGGACGCCCTTCCGGCTTGGATCGAGGCGGCACGCACTGATGGCGCGATCGCGTTCATTGACAAAGCAGAAGAGTGGACGTCCTTTGACGTTGTGGCTAAACTGCGTTCCCTCATTCGAGTGAAACGTGTTGGCCACGCGGGTACACTCGACCCTCTCGCAACAGGTTTGCTTGTTGTATGCTGTGGTCGGGCTACAAAGGACATTGCCCAGATTCAGGATGCCGACAAGGAATACGTTGTAACCGTACGATTCGGTGCTACAACGGAGACCGATGATCGAGGTAGTGCTGAACAGATTCGAACGAATGATGTTCACATCGATCGTGATGTTCTCGAGAAGATCATCAGCGAACGTTTCCTTGGATCCATTACACAAATCCCTCCATCCTATGCAGCGATACGCCATAATGGCCGGCGGCAATATGACCTCGCTCGCGAAGGAAAGGAATTTGTACCACGTCCTCGACATGTTGATGTGTTTCGTATCAACGTTGACGCGATTCACGGACAAAACGTCACGATGACTATCGCTTGCTCAAAAGGCACGTACATACGTTCCCTGGCTCGCGACATCGGTGAAGCACTTGGATATGGTGGATATGTTTGGGATCTCCGGAGAACAAAAATCGGCGACATCAACGTTGACGATGCGGTAACGATACAAGACGTTATATCGCGCGTGCAACAGCAACAATCCGACAACGGAGTTGCCGCATGAACGTTGTACGATTTGACGAATCGATTCCCTTCGAATCAACATCTGTCGTGACCGTTGGTACGTTCGACGGTGTACATTGTGGTCACCGCGGCATCATCCAACGAATGCGTGCCGAGGCCGATCGTCGAGACGGTCGTGTTGTTGTGGTGACCTTTGATCCACATCCACAAATTGTCCTCGCTAAACCAGACCGCGAACCATTACGACTCCTGACGACGATTGAAGATCGTTGTGCCTTACTCGCTGGTGAAGGTGTTGATCTTGTTGTTGTGATTCCGTTCGACAAAACGTTTGCTGCACGTTCAGCAGAAGAGTTTGTTCGGGATCTCTACACTCGGATTGGCATAACAAGCATCTTCATCGGACACGATCATCACTTTGGCAAGGATCGTAGAGGTAACGTAGATCTCCTTCGTGTTCTTGGTTCTGAATTGCACTTCGACGTTCAAACGGTAGAACCTCTCGCCTGTGATGATGTTATCGTGAGCAGCACAAAGATCCGCCGAGCACTCGCAGACGGCGACCTCGTCTCTGCCGAAGCCATGCTTGGTCGACCGTATTCCGTAACAGGAACGGTGGTTCACGGTGATAAACGCGGACGCGAACTCGGAATACCCACGGCAAACATTCGTCCTCTTGCGTCATCGATACTCCTCCCAGCAAATGGAATCTATGTTGCTGAATCCGTGATCGACGGAACGACAGTTCATGGAATGGCAAGTATCGGACTCCGGCCAATGTTTACAAACGACGTAGAGCCAACCCTTGAAGTACACTACCTTGACTTCAGCGGTGACCTGTACGATCGGCAGCTGACGGTAACGTTTCGAGCGCGAATTCGTGCCGAAGAACATTATCCGGACATTGCCACACTTCTCGCACAGATCGAAAATGATCGTGTTGTGACGCGACAATTTTTTGACGTGCACAGCACACCAACAACGAACAACAATTCAATCACCTAACGTCTCTCTGGAGTCCCCATGGTCTCAAAGCAACGTAAACAGGAACTCACCCGGCAGTTCGGTGGAACGGAAGCCAACACCGGCAAGCCAGAGGTTCAGATTGCTCTGCTCACAGAACACATCAACCTTCTTTCCAAGCACTGTGAAGAGCATAAGAAGGACCATCACAGCCGTCGTGGTCTTATTATGCTTGTAGCAAAGCGTAAGAATCTTCTTTCGTATCTCGCAAAGAACGATATCATGCGCTATCGCGAGATTCTCGCTTCGCTTGGTCTTCGTAAGTAACATCTACTCTGTCCGACGGCGCCCCTGTGGCGCCGTCGGCCGTATGTAGCTAAGATTCACGTGGCCAACAACGGGCGGAGTACGGAGATCGGCAGCGATCGAGCGCTATCGACCTTCGTTCTCCTGACCCGACGAGCCACGACGTTTGTTCACAACTCTTCGGTACATCATGACAACGATAACCAGAACCATTAACGGCAAAGAACTGTCGATAGAGACAGGCCGTTATGCAAAACTTGCCGACGCATCTGTAATGGTGCGGTACGGTGACACGATGATCCTTGTAACGGCTGTTGCTTCGCAAGAGCCAAAGGATCTGGACTTTATGCCGCTCACGTGCGAATACCGCGAAAAGCATGCATCCTCAGGGAAGATTCCCGGTGGATTTTTCCGTCGTGAAGCGCGTCCCACAACAAAAGAAACGCTGTCGTCACGCCTGATCGATCGCCCCCTTCGCCCCCTCTTCCCAAATGGCTGGCGCTACGAAACGCAGCTTATTGCAACGGTATACTCCTACGACCTGGAGAATGAGCCGGATGTGCTTGCTGCCTTTGGTGCTTCGGCTGCACTCACGATCAGCGACATTCCATTTAACGGTCCAATCTCGGAAGTACGCGTTGGCCGTATCAATGGAGAGTTTATCATTAATCCTACCTTGCCGCAGATTCACGAGAGTGATCTTGAGATTCTTGTGGCTGGTAGCGACACGTCCATCGTTATGGTGGAAGGTGCCTCCAAGGAAATCAGCGAAGAGGACTTTGTTGCAGCGATGGAGTTTGCTCACGGATGGATCCGTGAGATGAATGCCATGCAACGCGAACTTGCGGCACTTGTTGGCAAAACAAAGCGTGAGTTCCAGGTGAAGGAAGTTCCTGCCGAAATCGTTGCAGCGGTTGAATCAGCAATTGTTGGTCCGTTCCGCGAGCAGATTCGCAAGAACTCAACAAAAGAAGAACGGCAGGCCTTCCGTAAAACAACAAAACAACTTGCCCTTGACGCGGCCCTTGCTGTTGTTGATGGTAAGGAAGAGTATGCCGATCTCGTTCTTGAGAAGATCGTTCCGTCGGTTATCAAGAAGATTGAAGCACGTGAAATGCGTGAGATGATTCTGAGTGAAGGACGTCGTCTTGACGGTCGTTCCACAACTCAGATCCGCCCTATCACGGTTGAAACGGGGATACTCCCACGTCCACACGGCTCTGCACTCTTTACGCGTGGTGAGACACAGTCTCTCACAACGGTAACACTTGGTACAAAGAAGGACCAGCAGCTGATTGACGGGCTGCTACCAACGTACGATAAGCGTTACATGCTGCACTATAACTTCCCGCCATTCTCCACGGGTGAGGCAGGACGTTTTGGTTTTACAAGCCGTCGTGAAATTGGTCACGGTGATCTTGCAGAACGTGCACTGGAACTCTTTATTCCTTCCGAAACAGACTTCCCGTATACGGTACGTGTCGTTTCCGACATTCTTGAATCCAACGGTTCATCATCCATGGCAACGGTCTGCGCTGGTTCGCTGGCCCTCTTCCACGCTGGTGTTCCTATGCCAAAGGCCGTGGCAGGTATTGCCATGGGTCTTATCCTCGAAGGTGACCGTGTTGCCGTGTTGAGTGATATCCTTGGTGATGAGGACTTCCTTGGTGACATGGACTTTAAGGTCACTGGCACAACAGAAGGTATCACAGCATGTCAGATGGACATCAAGATTGAAGGCTTGAGTCTGGAGATTATGCGTACGGCTCTTTTACAAGCACGTGAAGGACGTCTGCACATTCTGGGCATCATGAATGCTCACATGGCTCAACCGAATAAGGAACTCTCTCCATTTGCGCCGAAGCTTACCACCATCATGATTCCTGTAGAGTCTATTGGTGCGGTTATCGGACCTGGCGGTGAGATGATCCGTAGTATCGTAAAGGATACGGGCGCGGAAATCAATATCGAGGACGATGGTACGGTTACCATTGCCGCTATTGATCAAGCAAGTGCTGACGCTGCAATTACGCGGATTCGCGAAATCACAAAACCAATCGAAGTCGGTACAGTCTTCGTTGGCAGGGTGAAGGAAATTCGTGAAGGACTCGGCGCCTTTATTGAACTCCGCCCGAAAAAGGAAGGTCTGCTCCACGTATCTCAACTTGATTACCATCGTGTTGAGAATGTAAGTGACGTCCTGAAGGTTGGCGAAATGATCGAAGTAAAGGTCATCGAAGTACAGCCAGACGGAAAGGTTCGCCTCAGCCGCCGTGCGATGTTACCCCCACCAGAAGGTTGGGTAGAGCGTCCGGAAGCTCCACGTGGCCCACGTCCTGACCGCGGTGGTCGTGACGGTGGTGGTTATCGTGGTGGCCGCGATGGTGGCCGTGATGGCGGACATCGTGGTGATCGTGGTGATCGTGGCCCACGCGATGATCGTGGTCCTCGTGGTGATCGCGGTCCTCGTGACGACCGTGGTCCTCGTGATGACCGTGGTCCGCGTGACGACCGTGGTCCACGCGACTAAGTCATTGTTCGTACTGACAGCAGTTACTGTTGTCGGCTACCAAGTATACGATTCAACAACAATGCCGGGTTACCTCGTAACTCGGCATTGTTATTTTTCAGCTGAACTTTCTGCACAGTACACGTGAAGACAACGAGCGTATGAAGCGTCGGCTTGACAACATCGACATTGTTCGTGGCCTTGTGATGATCATTATGGCACTCGATCATGTACGCGACTATGTTCACGCTCCTGCGATTGCCTGGATGGATCCCATGGATCCATCGTCCACCACAGTGGCGACATACCTCACACGCTGGATTACACACTTCTGTGCACCTGTCTTTGTTATGCTGGCCGGTATGTCAGCTGCTATTGCCTATGGCAGATCGTCAGATCAGCAAAGGTCTCGGTCCTTTCTTGCCCTGCGTGGTGCTGTTCTTATACTTGCCGAGGTTACGATTGTCGCCATTGGCTGGAACTTCTCCTTGACGTATCCTGTGCTGCTGTTACAAGTTATCTGGGCCATCGGATGGTCAATGATCGTTCTCGCCGCTGCACAGGGTTTGGGTTCACGGATAGTTCTCGGTATCGGTGTATCGATCATTGTGTTTCACAATACTCTTGACCCAATCAATGGTACTGGAACTGATCTCTACTCACTACTCTGGCAGGTCCTGCATGATGGGGCCTTTCACTCGTTTGGAGGAAGATCACTCATAATTGTATATCCCGTTCTTCCATGGATTGGTGTGATGTTCCTTGGTTATGGACTGGGTGATATCGTATCCCGACGTGAGGATAACGGGAAGAAGCTGTTCCGATGGCTCGGTCTTGGTATGATGGCCGGATTTGTTGTTCTCCGTTTAGTAAACGTGTACGGAGATCCATCACCATGGTCCGTGTGGCCAACAGTAGAACAAACCATCATGAGTTTCCTCGACTGTGAGAAGTATCCGCCGTCGTTACTCTACGTTTGTATGACCCTTGGCCCGGCCTTTGTCCTCCTAAGTCTTTTACCTGTGAAGGGGGCAGAAAGGGGCTTGTCATCGATTGTCCGGATGTTCGGCCGCGTGCCGATGTTCTACTACGTCGTCCACATCTGGTTAATCCATGCCCTTGCATGGCTACTATTCTTCCTGGCTGGCCATCCGGCAGAATCCTTCGGAGATATCCGTACGTTTGGCGGAGTTCCTTTCGGTGGTGGATTTGACCTCTGGGTTGTCTACGCCGTATGGATCGTTACCATCGTCATGCTTTGGCCGTTGTGTCGATGGTATGACGGACTCAAACGTCGGTATCCAGCGTCCACCCTGTTGCGTTTGTTCTGAACGAACGGCACGATGTCGCCTTCACCAACAACACCTCTCATTCACGGAATGTCATCATGAAGTTTATTATAACCGTCGTCTTCGTGTTGTCGTCGACACTTATGTCGGCAACACTACCTTCGGCAACCGCTGTGAAGGATCATGCCGACAACGTCGTTCGTAATCTCAAGGATCGTCGTATCGAGAAGGCCTTTGCCCTTGTGAAGGAACACTGGCCATTAGATTCGATAGAAATCGACGAATTGGAACGGACAACTATCACCAACTTTGCTGTCGTTGATGAACGGCTCGGGAAGATTATCGATATGGAGCTCATCACGGATGTCTCAGTCGGTTCATCCTTACGTCGGTTAACGTATATCATCCGACACGAGCGACATATTATTCGTGTCCGCCTGACGTATCTGCGTAACTCGTCGGGATGGGTTGTTAACGGTGTTAAGTGGGATGACGACGTTGATGGACTGTTTAAAGAGCAATAGCTCAACACATCGAATGCACCAAAGCCACCATTCCTGGCACACTACCATTCAGCTGATCCGCTGACGGTGTATCCGAAACCGTTGGTGACACGGTACTTTAGGATAACCTTCGGTGATACGATACAAGATTCCGGAAGTGCAATAACATAACGGGCTACGATTCCATCACGTGTGCGGACAAGGACGGGTTTTGCGGACGTAGTGGGTATCGACATCGACGTTCCGTTTGTTAGAGTTGCTGTTAGATCAAGCGTACAGAGCGTCGGAATATGGTCAGTAATGTCAAGTACGAAGTACGGACTATCACCAACACGTACAACGGATGATCCTCGATATTCTGGCTTTTCTTCGAGGGCAATACGTTGCACCTCGATACTGCTTTGGAGATGTTCAACATGAACGGACGGCACAGTAACAACACGACCAGCACGACGTCGGTGTTGATCAACAGTAAAGTATTCGATGTTCATGATGTTCTGACTCTTGGCACTTACAACACCATCTCCGGGTTCAAAGACGGCAGCAAATCCGCCACCTGCCACACTTAACACCTTACGTAACAACTCCTGAATCCAACCTTCGGTAAGGCGTTGAGCACCATCTACCATGTCCACCTCACCAACAACACTCACGTACTCAACGTCGAGTGGATGAGCAAGTTTTCCAAGTCGCTGTAGATAGACCCCGCCATCTTCTGGTCGACGCAGATCACGTACGGCCGGTGCATTGTACGGAACATCACCTTCGGTACCCTGAATAGCAGAGAGCGCAGCTGAACATGAAGCTGACGCGATAACATTACCACTCGCAGCACAATCTTGAAGCTGAGTCTTCCACGTCCACACACGTGCAAACGGACTACCGAGATGTGGTGCGCCCACGGTAATCAGTCGCTTGACGTGATGATCGGTATATCGTTTTGTGAGATATGAGCGGGCAGCAAGACCACCCATAGAGTATCCAATGATAATGGCCCTATCTGCACCTGTTTCTGCAAGAATGTGTTTCATGCAGACGTCCAGTTCACTGGACCATGCATCAATCGAATCGTGTGGGTCGGAGAAGTTCACCACGTAGAAGTCAGCGTCGCCCCCTCCTGCCCCTTGACGTAAAATCTTACCCTTTTCAACCTTCAGCACACCACCGAAGGAAAGTCCAAGGTCGTTCGTAAAGTACTTCGTTGCCGGACCGTTCCATACATCGGCTTTTTGTCCGAGTCCATGCAGGAGCACAATCGGATACGGCACCTTCATCGTTGTTACGGGTCGCGGAGCAGAATACTCCGGCAGACTTGCAAGACGTGATGGTACGGTTGTACATGCAGAAACAGCAACAAGTAGCAGACATGTACAGACCGTGCCGATCAGAGCGCGCATCGGAAAGTGGATTGAAGTCATCGTTGGTAAAACCTCAGACTCTAAAAACCGTCGGTGGCTGGCGGTGGAAGTTCCAGACGTACACGTTCTACACGACGTGGTGTAGCGGAGAGAATCGTGCAGACGTAGGGATCAAGGTCGACAACATCATGCACCGATGGAATACGTCCAGCGCGTGCGTTAATCAAACCACCGAGCGTTTCATAATCTTCCGATTCCGGAAGAGGGAAGGGAAGCTGTTCGTTGGCTTCATCGATGTGGACGGAGGCGAGAAGTTCAAACTTATCTGTCGTTGTCTTTACAACGTCTGGTGACTCATCATCGTACTCGTCCTGAATAGCGCCAACGATTTCTTCGATTATGTCTTCGAGCGTGATGAGTCCAGCCGTACCACCGAACTCATCGAGCACGACAACCATGTGGACCTTTTCGCGCTGCATGTCGCGCAACAACTTCTTCAACATTGTATCCTCAGATACAAACGTTGCAGGCCGGATAATATCCTGGATGATGATCAAGTCCTTATGATGCATCAGCGTCAGCAAGTCCTTTGCATAGACAATACCAACGATAGTGTCGACGGTGTTGCTATAGACTGGCAAACGTGAGTAACCTTCTTCCATCACCTTGTCGAGCAGCTCATCCACACTCATTGTCACATCGAGTCCCACAATCCGGGCACGTGGAACCATAATCTGTCCGGCCGTCGTTTCCGTAAACTCGAATACATTCTCGATGAGTTCACGTTCACTCATCTCCAGTCCACCTTGTCCGGTTGACTCCTGGATGAGATAGCGAATCTCCTCTGGTGTGTGCACTTCGTGTTCGGTAGCGGGCTCAATGCCAGCAACACGAAGCAAGGCATTACTCATGCCGTTAAGGGCAACGATGACGGGTCGGAAGACAACGTAGAACACGCGCATGGGAATCGCTGTAGCGAGCGTCACCATTTCGGCGCGACGTATAGCGAGTGACTTTGGAGCCATCTCACCAAGAACGATGTGTAATACGGTGATGAGTGAGAAGGCAATCGTAAACGAAACGTTGTGCAGTACAGCTTCACTCAGTGTGATACCAAGTACGGCAAGTATCTGTACTACGATGTTGCCTACAACATCTTCACCAATCCAGCCGAGGCCGAGTGATGCCAGTGTGATACCGAGCTGACATGCCGAGAGGTAGGCATCAAGGTGTGACAGCAGATGTTTGGCCACACCGGCCAGGATATTGCCTTCGCGGGCGCGAAGTTCAATCTGGGATGTACGCACCTTAACAAGGGCGAACTCGGCGGCAACAAAGAAACCGTTGAGGAAAACAAAGAAGAGGGTAAGGGCTATGTCGCCTATCATGATGTCGGCAAGATACTACCGAAGCACATCAGGCGAACGTAACGTTAAACGTCGATCAAGATGCCACGAGAAATATGCAGCGAGGAACGATTCAATTTCCAGACGATCGCTGGCGGAAAAATCAACATCAGGCAACAGCTCACCAGGATGAAGAACGGCATGTGTCATACGCATAAACGCCGTTGCCGACATACGAATACCGGGCGCTGGATCGGGTCGGGCCAGACCATCTGTAGGATCAATACGAACAACGGACGTTGTCGGTAGTGGACATTCCGGAAGTCCAAACCCCATCACATCGGCAAGACTCAAGCGCAAGCGCACGGACGTTGCATAGGGGGCGGTGGATGTATTGAGATCTACAATACCAGACTGCAGAACATCCCAAGCCATACCATCCTTTTGACCATCAGTTTGTGTGCGCATAAAGAGCTCGGCAACCAGAAGGCCGGCCGTGAGATGATCATAGGATGATTGTAGGGTGGAAAGGCGCAAAAGGGGCTCCGCAGCCGACACCGTATGAAGGTCACGTCCTGCCTTCACATAGACCGTTGCGCGGATTATGGACAGCGGCTCCAGGGCACTCCCAAACGGACTCTTTGGAGTGCGAACTCCCTTTGCAACCACGGTCAGGCGGCCCATTTCGGCAGTATAGAGCGTCACGATACGTGACGTATCGCCGAACTTTCGGCCATGAAGAACAACGGCATCCGTGGAAACGATCATGTTTGGAAAATACCGAAAGAACGGCCTATCTTTGCAGTCCTATTCCGCAGTAGCTCAGCTGGTTAGAGCATCTGACTGTTAATCAGAGGGTCCGGGGTTCAAGTCCCTGCTGCGGAGCGAGTAACAAAGCCGTATCACGAGAAGTGATGCGGCTTTTTGCGTATGTGTGTGTGAAGCGAATGAAGTGGCCGATGGACTACATTTCTCGTAATCGGGACCACGTATCAGGATACCTCTCCACGAGGCGAATCAGCAGAGCTGCTTGGGCATTCGGCTGCGCTCTGCCTTGTTCCCAATTTTCAAGTGTTCGGACATTTACTCGCAAGTAGGCGGCAAAGACTGAACGCGATACATTAAGCCGTTTACGCAAGCGTATCAGCACGTCGGCGTCGACTGATGGAAGTGGCTCAAGCTCAACAGTATGTGTTTTCAGCGTTAGCTTACCCTGCCGTTCACCAGCCAGAGCCGAAAAGCCTTCTTCAAGTTCGGACATTAGGTTCCGTTTCATCGCCGGAGTTCCAATACATTGTGTAAGAGTTGTCGGAGCTACAATACCTTGCGGACGCTGGACGCACGCCAAAGACTGCGCTCATTTTGCGGCATACGCAATCTGCGTATAGATAGAGAGAAATCACCCGGCACCTCTCCCGGAGAATGTGGTTTCGTACCTGGGATTGTCCCGAAGACGGATAGTAAAACCAGGAGATGTCAAACGTAGTCCTTGCTTCTTTCCCCAAGCACAAATCAACGAACGCTGAACACCGAACGAACAGACAATCATCATGCAAACGATCACATGGATTCAACATCCCACGGTTCCCAATCGTATCGTCGCCACGAATGGTGATCATCATATCGCCTGGATTACTGAAGTCAACATCGGCTCCGAGTCTCGACTCTACCATCTGAAGTCATACATCCCTGAGCTCAATGGAAGTACGCCTTTCTCTTCGCTTGAAGAAGCGAAGGCAGCAGTGGCGCAGTATCTCCGCAACGCCGAGATCGTCACTGACGCTTCAGCGATTAAGGCCCCAATGGGATACTTGCGCATTGCTGATCTTGAGCGAGTCCGCAAGTACATCAAGATCAAGTCAATCGCCGAACGTGCTGGGCTTGACCCACAATCCATCGGCACAAAGTTGGCGCGAGGCACAGAGCTTTCCGTTCTTGAGTCCGAGGCAATCATGCAAGCACTGATTGAGGAAGGTATTTCTATCACACGTGGTGTACACAATGATTAGCTACTCAACAGCAACTCCACCACAGTATGTCATTACGATTCAACGCCGTATCCACTGACTCTTCATCAGTGGTTTCGGGGTTCACTACATAGGTGCCGGGGGCCTAAAGGTCCCCGGCACCTACCTTCTCCCGGAGAATGTTGCCCCTTTTACCCCTTCCAAACCATCATGTCATCCTCGCGTTGCAGAATGTCACGTTTGCGTTCCAGACCCCACCGATATCCGGCAAGTGATCCGTCGGATCGGATGATACGATGACAGGGGACAAGTATGGCAATTGGGTTTGAACCACAGGCAGTAGCAACGGCACGCGTCGACGTGGTGGGAAGTCCGAGTCGGAGGGTGAGATCTGTATACGTGTGTCTGCTCCCTGGTTTGATAGTCAGGAGTTCATTGTAGATACGCTGTTGAAATGCCGTCCCGTGTAGCGTGATGATGTCTTCGACATCCGGCGTAACAAGATGTGGATTGTTGAGAAGGTGATGAACTCTGTCAAGAAGTGCCGATACAGCAGTACGATTCTCCGGGTGATTCTGCCGCAACATCGTCTCCCGTTGTGTGCTCAGTGTCTCGTTATCAAGACTGTCCTGGAACGTAATGGAGATGACCTTCTGCTGTAGTACACCAACAATGGCCGTTCCAAATACGGTTTCCAGAACTGCTACATGGTCAGGTTGTGGTGTTTCGATGGTCACTTCTTCGCTACACCTATCGGCCCTAGCGGTAGGATACTCGCAAAGAGTGCCCATGCCGTGCGGCGGAACGGCCACCCTTCGGCAGCGGAGCGACGGAAGACAACGAGGATGTAGAGCATAAAGAGGATGCCGTGGATGGGACCCAGAATGCGTACTCCCAACGGATTGTCTGCCAGATACTTCAGGGGTACGGCAACAAACAGGAGGAGCAGGTAACTGACAACTTCAGCGTAGGCGATGATGCGGAAGAAGGTCATGAATGTGCGCGACGAAAGGTGAGGTTAATACGATACGGACCCACCATACTGTGGGCAGGGCCGTTGACGGAAGCAATGCCGTGATAGTGGAGGCGTGACGAGCCACCCCAGACAACGATGTCGCCGTGGTGGAGAGGGAGTTTCAGTGTAGGGTCGGTACGACGCAGACCACCAAAGAGGAAGGTGGCCGACATTCCGAGAGAGAAGGAGACGATCGGATGGGAGAAGTCTGCCTCGTCCCGGTCCTGATGTAACGACATCTTTGCGCCAATGCGATACCTATTCACAAGACAGACGTCGGGCTCAAATCCAGGATAACCAGCTGCCGTAGCAGACGTCCTCACGAGGTTGACGATGTCGTTGTGCATTGTAGGCCACGGCTCTCCAGTGACGGGATCAACCCCTTCATATCGATATCCTCGCCGATCACTGATCCAGCCAACAGCACCGGCATTGGTCATCTCTACACTCATTGTTTTGCCTCCTGGCGTTATCATCGTTCGCCATGGAGATTGTTGAGCGATTCGATGTACCTCTCGCAGAACGGCGTCGGGATCATGTATTCCTTCTCGGATTATCACGAGACCGTCGGTTATTTTTTCGGGTGCGCCAGGTAGATCAAAAAGTCCTGCCATGCCGTGAAATTACGTCCCATTCACCGGGTAAGGTGGTAAATTGGCGGAATGCTGCACCCATTTTTGGCCTACTTCCAGGACGATCACCAGCGTCTTGTTCAGGCCATCTTCGAATCACCATCTGTTGGCGTGGTGATCGGAGCCCCCGACTTTTCCTTTGTTGACTTTAATCAGGCGTTCTGCGACATCGTGGGTTACGAGGTTGATGAGATGCGCCAGATGACGTGGCAGGACATAACGCATCCCGACGATATCGACGAGGAAATGCGTGATGCCGTAGCATTGATTCGCGGCGAACGCGAAGAGTACCGTCGTGAAAAACGGTATATCCGAAAAGACGGGACGATAACATGGATTGAGTTGATCGTTCGTGTTATCCGCAACGAAGCTGGTGGTGTTGATTTTTTTGTAGGCTTTGTACGGCCAATCGATGAACGTGTTCAGTCGTTCGACGCTATTCAACATCAACTGCAGGTAACGCAGTCGCTCATGCGACGTATGGGCTCACAGAACCGTCAGCTTCGTGAGTTTGCCCAAATGATGTCGCATAACGTTCGTATGCCTGTTGGTAATGTTCGTGATCTTCTCAAAATCCACGATCGATCTACTGACGAGGCAGAACGTGCTGAGTTGTTGGAACAGGTCCGCTCTGTAGTGGAAGGTTTACGCGAGTCGATCGACATCCTTTCGCGCACATTAACCATCCGTCAGGGTGTTGCAATACCGTATGATCGGCTTGACGTTGCCGATGTCTTTCATCGTGTGTGTACAACACTTGTGCGCGACATCGAATCGTCCGACGCCGTGATTACGACAGACTTTTCGGCATGTGCCGAAGTGGATTATCCGGAATCATACTTTGAAAGTATCCTGCACAATCTTTTGACGAATGCACTTAAGTATCGATCCACAGAGCGTCGATTACTCATTGATGTGCGAACACATGCCGATTCTGGCTCTCCCGTCCTTATCGTGCGCGATAACGGACAGGGAATTGATCTCTCTCTTCATGGAGATCGTCTGTTTGGACTCTGGCAAACATTTCACGATAACACCGATGCACGCGGTGTTGGACTGTATATGACGCGGACGATGGTAGAAGCACAAGGCGGCTCCATCACGTGCGCATCAAAGCCAGGTGAAGGAGCCGCCTTTACGGTACGTCTTGGTAATCTTGCAGACGGAGGTTAATCCGTTTGAGTCTCTCTTGTGAGAATACAGTTTGTGCTTACGCGTGATTACAGCAGTAGGCTGTGTGTTGGTACAACTTATCGTGTAACAACAAGGGACTTGGTAACGGTGTTACCAGCGCTGTTCACAACAACGTAGTAGAGACCTTGGCTCATGTTGTGACCAACAAGGTCAAGAACAACTTCGTGCTGTCCAGATCCAAGTGTTGTATTCACGAGTGGAGCTACTACACGACCGTTAAGATCAACAACACTCACATTTACATGTTCGGTTGCTGTTGTTGTAAAGTAGACCGTCACACGATCACTTGCCGGATTCGGCGTAATGTCCGAAATCGATGCTGTCTGTGATCCCGCTTCTTGAACACGTCCAGCCACGGGGTCCTGAACGTCAGCTGGTTTTGTGTCAACACGGTACTGAACCGGTCCAACAATTACCTGTATTGGCTGTGACATGACGGTGGCACATGGTGACTTCATGCTGACGGTGTAGACGCCGTTCATGTCGAGGCTGGCAATCGGTCTGCGTAACTCTTGGCCTGTTTCACCTTCGAGAGCAATACCGTCCTTAAACCACTGGATTTCCATTCCGGCAACACTGCCACCCTTGTTGACGGTCAGCAGGAACTCACCACCAGCGGGCATACGCTTCACGGACGTACCAACACTTCCGTCAACGACGGCATTGGGACGTGGTAGAATTCGAACTCCCTGGGCTGTAGCGCCGATCGCTGTCCCGAAAAGAATAACGGCTGCGGCAAGTACTGTGGGTTTCATGGCTTTGCTGTGATGTGTGAGTGCGTCGAATATAGCAAGTTTGTCGGCTGCCATCACTTCTCGTGCCAATGTTCAGCTCCTCACCAGCCCCCACAACTCGTTTTTTTATCACGGCAGGTGATCCGTCGGGCGATTCCCATGCTGCTCGGCTTATGGCAGAGATCCGCCTGCGTATTCCCGACGCTGTGTTTGAGGGTTTTGGTGGTCCAGCAATGGAACAACAAGGCCTTCGATCCCTAGCATCGTTACAGGATGTTGCCGTAACGGGCTTTTGGGAGGTGGCAAAACGGTATGGGGCGTTAAAGGGGCTTCTCAATCGCTGCCGGGAACTCCTTTCACAACGTCGGTACGCAGCGTTTATCCCGGTTGACTATCCCGGATTTAATCTACGCCTAGCTCCTGCCGCACAACAGTCGGCTACTCCCGTTATCTGGTATATCGCACCACAACTCTGGGCCTGGGGTGCAGACCGAGCAAAAAAGCTTGCGGCTGCCGTGAACATGCTGATGGTGGTCTTTCCTTTTGAAACGGAGTTTTTTGCGAAGTACGGAATTCGAACGTCCTACGTTGGCCATCCACTGCTCGATGACGATACGTTTCGTTCCGTGCCTCATCACGACAGTCGTTCAGTGGTCTTGCTCCCGGGATCACGGGCACAAGAGCTCACACGACATGTTCCGTTGTTGGCGCGTGTGACAGAACATGTGTTGCGATCGAACCGTGTCTCTGAGGTCGTCGTTCCGTCCTTGCCCCATTTGCCCCCTTCCATGTACGTACCGTTACAACATGCTGGGGCTGTCTGTACAGAACATTCGCGCGCTGCAATGTTGGAGGCAGGTGCTGGACTCGTCAAAGCGGGTACGTCAACACTTGAAGCGGCTCTTCTTGGATTACCCTTTGCAACGTTCTACCGTACGTCGTGGTTGTCCTACGTGGTATCAAAACGCCTGGTAACTGTTCCAACGGTGACAATGGCGAATCTGTTGTTACAACGACCGGCCTACCGGGAGTACTTGCAGAGTGATGCTACCGTGGAGAATCTTACACGAGAAGTTGAAAATCTTCTTGATAATCAACAGAGACGAACAGAGATTCTGACAACGACGATGGAGCTGAGAGAACTTCTCGGTGGTTCCGGTGCCGCAGGACGTGCTGCAGACGTTGTTGCGGAGATGGCCATTCGGAGGCAGTCATGAAGGCATGGATTGCATCCTTGTTGATTCGAATGCTTGCATCGACATGGAGAATGTCCATCGATGGCCAGTTACCACACGGTCCGTGTGTTGTTGCATTCTGGCATGGAGAGATGTTGCCCATCTGGTATGCCTTCCGCGCACTACGTCCGGTAGCGTTGGTATCGAAGAGTTCCGATGGTGCGTTGTTGGACAGGTTGTTAACAGACTGGAAGTACGACGTTGTTCGTGGGTCGTCATCATCCGGTGGAAAAGAGGCACTTGATGAGCTCACAGAGCTCGCCACAACACGTATTGTTCTTGTAACTCCCGACGGTCCACGTGGCCCAGCCCGTGAATGTAAACCAGGTGTGGTTGTTGCATCCGTTCGAGCCAGGGTTCCTTTACTCGCTGTGCGAGCTACGATGTATTCATCAAAAACATTTCGACGATCGTGGGATCGGTTTCAACTTCCACTTCCGTTTGCACACATCACCGTCCACATTGGACATGGTCCACGACTCGCGCCTGACGCAGATCGTGAGCAGATATCGGCAGCCATTGATGAGATGACACATCGGCTTGAGCATCTCGGAACGGTGGTGGGATAATTATGGGACTACTCGCTCGACTGTACGGATACGTTGTTGGACGTCGTAACACAGCTTACGATGAACACCGACGTCCGATTGTACCTGTCCAAGTTCCAGTTGTGAGTATTGGTAACATTACCACTGGGGGTTCCGGGAAAACACCCTGCGTAGATCTTGTCGTTCGTGAACTTCAACATGCTGGACGTCACCCGGCAATCATTAGTCGCGGATATGGCCGTCGGTCTCGTGGACTGGTTGTTGTCCACGATGGTACGTCGATCCAAACCGATGTTGAATCTGCTGGTGATGAACCGTATTTGTTGGCAGATAGACTCCAAGTTCCAACTGTTGTCTGTAGTTCAAAGGTTGACGCTGCTGTTCACGCTGCAGGACATCTTAACTGTGATGTGATTGTTGTGGATGATGGTTTTCAGCATCGAGCACTTCACCGCGACATTGATATCGTCCTTGTTGATGATTTTACAGTTTCTACGTCACTCTTACCATCGGGCCGTTTACGCGAGCCCCTCACATCGTTATCACGTGCAGATGTTGTGTTGCTTACGTCAACACAGGATGCAGATAATCTGACAAATGTTGTTCGTTCGTACACATCGGCAGAAATCTATCGAACTGAGATTACGGCTACATCGAGTGATGTTGTATCCGAGAACCCTGTTGTTCTTGTGAGTGGTATTGCAAATCCACAACGATTTGTGTTTTCGGCTGCTTCGTTGGGATACGTTGTTGCTGACACCATGACCTTCCGTGATCATCAGCGATACGATCGTACAACCGTCGAGGCCATCATTCGTCGATGCGGCGGCCAATCGAACATCGTTGTGACCACGGAGAAGGACTTCGTGAAACTTTCAGGGCACATGGACGCATTTCGCGCCGCCGGAATTTCTGTCCATGTACTTCGGATCACAATGTCGATTGTCGACGGAGCAGACACCTTCCGCAAACGCCTTCTCAAGGACATCACAGAATATGAAGATCGCCATTTCGAAAGCCTCGGGTAGTCCTTCGTACGAGAATTATGGTCGGTGGCTTACATCCATCGATCCCGACATCGAAATCGTTGATCTAATGACAACGCCCGACCCAGAAATTGCCTTGCAGCGACTCTCAGAGTGTTCGGGCCTTTTGATATCTGGTGGGCCAGACGTTGATCCGGAACACTATGGTCAACCGGAAAAACGCGAGCTCTGCGGTCCCATCGATGCCGTACGAGATACGCTTGAACTTGCCCTTGCACGAGAAGGTGTACGTCGTAACATGCCCATCCTCGGAATCTGCCGAGGCGCACAGGTCCTGAACGTGGCCTTTGGTGGTACCCTCGTTGCCGACATACCAACAGCTATTGGTCGCGACGTTGAGCATGGTCGTGTGAACGACACAGATGCACGTCATCATGTCGACATCGAACCAGGATCCCTGATCAAACGCTATGCTCGTGTCCTAGATGGCGAGATCAACTCAGCTCATCACCAGGCCGTTGAGCACCTGGCAAGTGCCTTTGCCGTTGCAGCCGTAGCTCCTGATGGGACAATTGAGGCCTTTGAGCCGGCCGATACAACCGTCGGTGGACGTCCGTTTATCCTTGGTGTACAATGGCATCCGGAACGGATGGAAGCCGACAATCCACTTTCGACACCGATCGCGGAACACTTCCTGCATGAAGTGGCCGCCTACCATTTCCTCTTTCAACGTTAGGAGATCGTTATGCCCACCGGAAGCCGTCAACACGTCGTGATCGTAGGAGGAGGATTCGGAGGGCTCTTTGCTGCGAAGGAGTTCGTTGGTACAGACATCGACGTCACGTTGATCGATCGTACCAATCATCATCTCTTTGCGCCTCTACTGTATCAGGTGGCAACGGCTGCACTTTCTCCCGGAGATATTGCTCAGCCCTTAAGAACCATCCTGCGTCACGCGCCGAACATCCACGTTGTTATGTCGAATGTCACGTCGATTGATACGGACATGCGCAGAGTGTACAGTGATGACGGAACGTTTACCTACGATGCACTTATTCTTGCGCCAGGTAATCGACACTCCTACTACGGTCGTGACGAATGGGAACAGTTTGCTCCTGGACTAAAGAGTGTTGATGATGCATTACGGATTCGGGAAAAACTCCTCGTAACGTTTGAAGAGGCCGAACATCACGTTGGCCGACCAACGTTGAAGGAATTACTCACCTTTGTGATTATCGGTGCAGGTCCAACAGGTGTAGAACTTGCCGGTGCCATCGCTGAGATTGCAACACATACAATGCTGCCCGATTTCCCCAAGCTCAAACGGTCCGACATTCGTGTTGTGCTTCTCGAAGGCGGAGATCGAGTGTTGTCGTCGTTCGCACCAGAGCTGAGTGAAAAGGCACGTCTACAACTTGCTGAACTTGGAGTGGATGTACGCACGCAGCATCGTGTGACAAACATCAACGAACACGGTGTGACAACGCAGGAAGGATTTATCCCATCACGGAATGTGATTTGGGCTGCTGGTAACGAGGCGTCACCACTTCTGAAGAACATCCCGGGTGAACGTGATCGTCAGGGTAGAATGATAATCGACAAGGATCTCTCTGTTCCGGGGCTCGAGGACGTCTATGTGATTGGTGACGCGGCGCGTATGGATGACGAGTTGGGCAGACCTCTGCCCGGTGTCTGTCAGGTTGCTATGCAACAAGGCACCTTTGTTGCAAAACGAATCATCCGTCATCGCCGAGACGGCATCAAACCTCACTTTTCGTATAATAACAAAGGCAACATGGCAACCATCGGACGTGCCCGAGCCATTGCCGAGTTAAAACGCACCAAGTGGTCTGGATTTATTGCGTGGACATTGTGGGCTACCATTCACATCTTCTTTCTTATCGGTTTCCGTAACCGGATGAAGGTGATGATTGAGTGGCTGTGGTACTACATGAGTTTTCAGCCAGGTGCACGACTTATCCTAGGTCGTAACGATGGAGACTCATCACGCTCACGATCGCACATCGATCTGCACGAGACCGCGTAAGGTTGTTGTGTTGGTGTTGCGGGAATACGTTGATGATGCAGACATCCACAGTGTGATGTTGGAGAACACCGTCCAACGTCCACCAATTGTCCAACTCATACCCGTCCCCGTTGCAACAAGGGTTCGCATCATTCCCTCGGCTTCCTGTTCGGCTGCATAGGGTGCAACGTCAAAAACGTCCGACGTCCATGATGTGAGTCGACTGCGCAGAGAAAAACTCTGCATTGGCTTCCAGCGCACGTCCACGTATATCAACGACCCAGCACGAATTGGTCGTTCATCTGTTGTCGAAAGTCTTCGTACATCCAGCCGAGAACGAAGTGTTAGCGCACCAACCGTTGTTGTTACATCTGCACGGACCGTCCAACGATTTCTGATAGTCATGTGTGTGTGATCACTTGGTCGTGGTCGCCATCCATCTTCATCAGACTCCCATCGACAACGAAGTGCGAAATCAATGGGACCGGCAGTTCTCACAGCATCAACGAGCAGATCAAATCCTCGTGCTGATAATGGCCGTCCATACGATCGTGAAGGTCGACGATGCAGATCTAACGACATAGCTGTTCTCCAGCGTCCAATTCGTCCCAGCGCACCAAACAGTACGCCATCTTCATTCGAGACAGCCGACGCATCAGTAATGGATGATGACATCGGAGCACGATAGTCCGGTGAGATGGAACGAGCAGAAAAGATCACCGTGAACGGGGCAAAGGGGGCCTCGGCAATGGTTAACCAGGCATATCCCGTTTGTGTGATGGCGAACTCAGACCGGAGATCAACACGTCCTAGTGATCGTTGACCAGCAATGGAGATGTACGTGGCTGTTGTATCTCGAATCACACGTTGCGCTACGGACTCCGATGGACGATCATAGTTGTACTGAAGGCAGGCAAGGGCGACGTCGGCCATTGTCGTTGGGATATACGTTGACACTCCCAGAACATGTTCATGACGATCGGCACGAAGCTGGTGTGACCACCACACACTTGTTAACGCAGTATCAATCGACAACGTGAGTGCGCCACCACGAAATGCATTGTCTGTCCACGATGATGTCCATGAGCGCATCGACGGCGTTATGTCTGTGGCTCGTGCTCGTCCCACAAGACTACCTCCGAACCTCGCAGAACCACCAGTAACAAGACCAAGGCCGTGCGATATGCCATACGCTCCCACAACCATGGAGTGGTTCTGATACCGGGCACTGGCCCAGTAGGACATGGCACTGTCAACACCGAGAGTACGAACCCCACCAATACGAGCAACATCCGATGTAACATCAATGCGTGTAGAATAGGCTGGTTCACGTTGAGATATAGACTGCAGTCGAGAACGTGCAGAGGCAAAGAGATCAACGCCGCGTGAACAGTCTGTTGTTGTACAGAGGTCCATCAAGAGGTGTTGTTCTACAGAGAGACATAACGTATCGGCAAGTGTCCTCGAGTCACGAACACCAGCATGCACAAGTTTGAGTAATCGTGATGCAAGTTGACTCGTAAAGCCGGGTATCATCACAACATCTGACGTTGTAGCTGTTACAAGACAGATACGATTATCACGGAACCTATCCAAAGCGTCCCACTGTGGTCCAGCATCGGCAGCAACATCGTCGATTGTTTGTGCGCCGAGAGAGCAGATGTTCAGTATCAACACAGCCGTCGCCATACCACATGAAACAAGACATCTATCAACGATCGTGAAGAAGTATACCATGGTCATCACATCGGCATATCCAATGTCATGGAGGGCAGGAAGCCTACACGTTCGAGATATCGAATACCAAGACCCAGCCGCAGATCATTTTCCGTCAGAACAACAACTCCATCAAGAGTGATTGGCGACAGAACAACGGCACATCGCGATTGTACCTGCTGTGTAATGTTCCAGCGAATGTGTGTGCACAACGACAAACCAAGACGAGGATCGAGAATCATATCCGCAGCAATGGTTGCTGCTGAAGTTGAATACGCCGCACCACAACGAAGTGTTGGAATCTGTCGGACTGCATCAGCTGAGAACAACGTCAGATTGTCGACGATCGTCGACAGTGTCCAGCATTCGGAGGCAACGACAAGGGCCTGGAGTACGAGCCCCGTTTGCCCCCTAACAGGAAAACCGCGAGGCGCAACAATTGAAACCGAACTACTCACACCAAGTGTCATCGACGTTGAAATGTCTGTTGCTGTAGCACAACGAAGGCGCACTTCCGTCCACGGAGCAGTGATGGTGCCATCAAGATCAAGGCGAAGGGGGCGAAAGGGGCTTACCCCACAACCGGCAGCCGACAGGGCGGCAATTCCCAACGGCACGGGAACGGCCGTCCACGAAACCGTCGTATCGTACGACGTTGTTTGGCAATTCGCTGGTGAACGGTGAACGTCGTACGGAAGGACAACACCGGTATCAGCGCCGGCCACAAGAGCATCCTGTGCCATACAACGACATGCAGCGATGATCGTCACGGCCATGGTGCGTATACTCGCACGACGTACAGAACGCCGATTTGCCTGAACAGCTGGAGAAATCATGAAGATTCGCCTCATCACTGTCCTTGTGGTTTGCTGGCTCCCGTTTGTGACAGTACACGGACAGGAGCTCGACCCGAACGTTGTCGTTAACCTCGAATCGATTCCTCTCGATCAGCGGCCAGAACTTCAATCGATGGCAAACGACGTCCGCACATATCTCACGAATAACAGGTTTACCGGTGAGGATTGGGAAGGACCGAAGATTCCCATCGACATCAACATCTTTGTGCTTGCAAAAAATGGTAACCGTGTAACGGCACGCCTTGCCCTTGTAAGTAAACGACTTGTGAACAATCAACCTGGTACAGGTGCGGGACTTCTGCGTATCTATGATCAGGAGTGGGAGTTTGAGTGGACCTTTAACCCCGTGCTAACCTTCCAGCCTCTGCGATACGATCACTTTACAAGTGTGATTGACTTCTACGCCCTTTTGGCGATTGGCCTCGACATGGACACGTATGATGATCTTGGAGGCACGGAAGTTTACAAAGTAGCACAGCAAATAGCACAAGCTGGTGGAGCACAAGGTGTGCGTGCTTTCCGCACATTCTATCAGCCAGGTGAGTTTGTTCGTACGGCACTCGTTGCTGAGTTACTCGACCTTCGATATGAAGGATTCCGTCGATTACTCTTTGACTATCATGATGGAATTGATCAGATGTCAAAAGATGCTGATGGTGGACGAGCACTCGTAGCACAGACCATCTCTGATATGGCAAATTTTAAGAAGACAAAGGTGTCGAACCGCAGTCTCCTTATGCAGGTGTTCTTCGACGCCAAACACCTTGAGATTGCAGAAATCTTTCGTGGCCGGAAGAATGATCCTGTATGGGCCGATCTGAAGTTCTTGGACCCAGGGAATACACAGGCCTACGAAACGGCTCGAAACGGATAGGACGTCAGAGTGTCGGACATTCAACGTCGTCACGAACAATACATGGCCATGGCACTCGACGCGGCACGCGACGCTGCGTCGGCTGGTGACGTTCCCGTTGGATGTGTCATCGTTCGTGACGATACCATCATTTCCGTTGGTAGTAACGAAGTTGAGCGACGCGCTGATCCTACAGCTCACGCTGAAATGGTTGCCATTCAGCGGGCCACGGAATCACTTGGTTCAAAGTTTCTCGACAACTGTACTCTCTACGTAACGTTAGAGCCTTGTGCAATGTGTGCAGGAGCAATCGTGCTCGCACGTTTGCCTACGGTTGTCTATGGAGCTGATGATAACAAGACCGGTGCAGCACGAAGTCTCTATGAAATTCTCGATGATCGCCGACTGAACCATCGATGTGTGGTTCGAACAGGAATCCTCGAACAAGAAAGTTCTGCGCTCCTGAAGGACTTCTTTGCAAAGGTGCCACGGTCAGTGCCATCAGCTGACCAGGGCGGTGTTGCCGCTACAGCACCCGTGAACACGGTGGTATCAGGACTACCAACGACACCACTACGAATTGTACCAACTCCCATTGGCAACATTGAAGACATTACTGTTAGGGGGCTAAAGGCGCTCCGATCAGCTGATGTTATTGTCTGTGAGGATACCCGTCACACCGGACAGCTCTTAAAACGATATGGTGGTGTTGCTGCACGACTCGTGAGCAACCACGAACACAACGAAGAGCAGCGAACGACTGAGATTATGTCCTTGCTGCGGAGCGGAAAAAACGTCTGCCTTGTCAGTGATGCCGGTATGCCCGGTATCAGTGATCCCGGTCACCGTGCCATCGTGGCTTGTCGTGCTGCCGGAATTCCCGTCGAAGTCCTTCCAGGAGCCAGCGCTGCTGTAACTGCCGTCGTTGGCAGTGGGTTACCGACCGATCGAATCCTGTTTGTGGGATTTCCACCGCAGAAAAAGGGGCGGCAGGCGTGGTTACTCGACGTCCTGTCGACACGTGCAACAATTGTCCTCTACGAGTCACCCTATCGAATCGACGGTCTTCTCGAGGACCTCATCGCTGCCGGTGGGGGAGATCGAACCGTTGTTGTGGCGCGGGAACTGACGAAATTGCACGAAGAATACCTTCAGGGGACCTCTGAAACATTGCGTCGCGAAGTTGCCCGGCGCGGAGGTGGACTGAAGGGCGAATGTGTTGTCATCATCGGCCAGGCGGAAGACTAGGAACGACCCATGTTCATATCCTTTGAAGGGATTGACGGAAGCGGAAAATCGACACAGCTCCAGCTCCTGCGGGCTCGACTTGAAGAGGCAGGACGGACCGTCATATCGGTGCGTGAGCCCGGAGCAACCATGTTAAGTGAGTCAATCCGCGACATACTCCTGTCAAACCGACAGACTATTACTCCGACGGCCGAACTCCTACTGTTCAGCGCAGCGCGTACACAGCTGGTAGAGAACATCATCCAGCCGGCTCTCTCGGCAGGCACAATCGTTCTCTGTGACCGATATGTGGACAGCACGACGGCCTATCAGGGATATGGCCGTGGACTTGAGATGGACGAAGTGAAAACGTGTAACAGGCTGGCGACAAAGGGCGTCATGCCTTTGTTAACGTTCTTCATCGACGTTGCCTACGACGAAGCGCAGCTGCGCATGCACTTCAACGCCAGTAGTGGCGAACCTGATAGAATGGAACGGGCTGGACGCGACTTTTTTGATCGTGTTCGGGCTGGATATCTCGCAATAGCGTCTGGAGATCCGCAGCGATTTGTCGTGTTGGATGGCTCCGGGGACCGCGAAACGATCCATTCGGAAATTGTTCGTACACTCCAACATCGCTGTGGCATCATCCTTTGACGGACAGGCCGCGGACCATTCCGTATCTTTACGATTCCCATTCATTCGGACAGGACCCCATGAAGGATCTCTTCCGCCGTTTCGGTGTAGTCATCACGGCACTTTTGGTAACCTCGATTGCGGCATTCGCCGAGACGAATCGCACGATCGATGCTCGCACCCTTTTTGCCCCGTCGAAAGCTCCGGCATCGTCGCAAGTTGTAGGAGCAGGAGTTGCCCTCGATCTTCGATATGATGTTGCTGAGGACGTCTTTGGTTCTCGTCCAGAATCAATTGACATTACGAATCTTTCCGTTCCAGGTAACGGAACCGTGACGCTCCAGTTGCGCCGCTCCCGTGACGTGTATGATGCAAATACACAGTTTATCAACCACGCAGGTAAGGGTCCAGAACTCGTTAAGGTTCGTCCCATTAGCTCCTACGTCGGTTCGATTGAGGGACAACCGGAGAGCCGAGTATCGTTACACTATAGTGGTGGCGAACTCATGGGCTTTCTTCAGTTCGAGGATGGTTCACGACAGCTTGTTGGTGTTGATCAGGCAGTTCGGAGGACGGCATCGATTGTTCCGCACTCCATCCAACCTGAACGTACATCGGCAAGTGGCGAACTCCTTCGCAACTTCTCGTGCGGCGTAGAGGAAGAACCGGTCACGCAGGAAGATTTTGATCGTGTCATCAAGTCGATGAAGATCGAAGAACGTGCACAGGCCGAATACCTGCGCCAGTTTGATCTCCTTATCGTCCTCAAAGAAGATATCGACAGCGTCATGAAGGCACGTGGTCTGAATGACGAGCAGATTTTTCAGTATATCGGTCGCGTGTTCGCAGCTGTTTCCCAAGCATACGAACAGGACCTTGATGTAACGATCTATCTGAAACAAGTCAACAAGTATACGATGGAAGAGCCAACAGGATACTTCTTTGATGGCTCAGAGCCTCGAGATCTTCTTGGTGAATTCACATCAGACTGGTCACAACCATCGCGTCAAGAGCCAGCACGTACCCTCGGACACATCATGGCGTGGATCCGTCCACGTGGTGGCAGCTTCGTTGGAGGTGTGGGTTGGGGCGCAGGTATGCGCTCAAACCTCTGTAATCCGCGTAACAGTCAGAGTGGTTCGTATTCTATTTCGACACTCTATCTCAATGCCTCGGAGATTCCGGGTCGACCAAATTCGGCAAACGGCTTTGTGTGGGACGTTTTCGTTGTTGCTCATGAAATGGGTCATAACATCGGCGCCGCTCATACTCATAACTGCACATGGAGTCCACCAGTGGATACGTGTGTTCTTGGCAGTGACGGCACGGACGCGTGTTTTGACCAGTCGAACATGCGTCGTGTTCGGCCAGGTACGATTATGAGTTACTGCCACTTGTACAATGGCAATTCTACGCTGCTTGACTTTGGCGACCGTGTTGCTTCGCGAATGAAGACATGGATTGCTCAATCACCATGCGTCAACTTTGTAACGGAACCATACGTTCGAATCACGTCACCACGCGGACCAGAAACGTATACTGGTGGTGCGAACGTTGTCATTCAGTTTGCATCGGCCAATGTGTCCACGGTGCGTTTTGAGTATTCTTCAAACGACGGACAATCATGGGAACCGATAACAAACAGTGTTAACGCTGTTGACCGAACGTATACCTGGACACTGCCCTTCGTTCAAACGTCACAACTGCTTATCAGAATTAGTGACGCTTCGAATCCTTCGGTGAATCACATTGCGCCAGCCAGATATGCAATCAACGTTCCGCTCGTCCTGAACAACCCAACGGGCGGCGAACGAATTGCTCAGGGGTCAACATTCCCAATCACGTGGACAAAGTTGGCGTCCGTCAGCGGCGTTGATGTACAACTGTCTATTGATGGCGGCCAGTTCGAAAAGATTGCCGGACCAATTACCAACGGCAATCAGTTCAATTGGGTTGTGCCAAATGTTGTTACAGAAAACGCTCGCATTCGTGTGGTCGCATCTGCAAATGCCGGCATTCAGGCAACAAGTGGTGCTTTCGCTATCGGCGCACGCCGCTTTACACTGGAGATCCCGGCAGCTAATGGTTCGATCTGTAAGGATGTTGACAATCAGTTCCGGTGGTCAGCTGATTACATCGATCGTATCCGAATTCAGTACAGCACAAATAATGGTGCCGACTGGGTGAACGCACTTCGTGTTGTGAATGTACGCGCAGCAGATTGGCAGATCTTTAGTCGCGCAACAAGTCTTGCAAATGTTCCGACGGGATCGACGATCTCTCTTCGTGTCCAGGAAACAAGTACAAATGACGTACTTGCTACGCTTGACGGAATTCGCGTTGACTCATGTGGTGCCGTTGTCTCTGTTGACGAAGATGGTATAGCTACTGGTGGTCTGTCGATCATCAGCATCGTACCAAATCCGGCAACTGATCTTGTTGAGATGGCCGTGTATTCGCAATCAGCACAAACGGCTTCAATCGACATTGTTGACATGGCCGGTGCAACAACCACAATTCTGTCGAACGTGAACATGCAAGGTTCAGGTACGACGGTCGTGAATGTTCCGGTATCGACACTTTCAACTGGCATGTATTCGATCGTCGTTCGGACGGACGCTGGATCGACAATGACGCCACTTCGTATCATTCGTTGACCCTGACAAGGAACAGAGAATCGTGAGCGTCTTCAATCGACTGGTTGTTGCTACACTTCCGCTCATTCCCAAACGCATCATTCAAACTGTGGCTCGGCGATATATCGCCGGGCCACATCTCGTTGATGCCGTTGCGACAACAACGGCATTGATGAAGGTTGGTGCAACGTCAACGATTGACGTTCTTGGTGAGTTTGTGGAGAATCGTGACCGAGCAGTTTCTGAGACGGCCATGGCTGCATCCGTACTTGATGCAATTGCCGACAACAACCTGGCGTCGTACCTCAGCGTTAAACTGACATCACTCGGTTTAGATATCGACCACGATTTTGCCTATGCGAATGTGCGCAGTCTTGTCGATCGCGCACGATTACGCGGGCTGTTCGTGCGTATGGACATGGAGAACACACCGTATACGGACGTGACACTCGACTTCTATCGACGTCTGCGACGTGATGGCTATGATAACGTTGGTGTTGTGATCCAGGCATATCTGCGGCGGAGTGAGAGTGACATCCGGTCGCTCCTTGAGTTTGCACCATCCATTCGCCTGTGTAAGGGCATCTATGTGGAAGATGTTTCGGTAGCATATAAGGATGCAGACGAGATCCGAGCCAACTATCGGAAGTTGTTACGGATTCTTGTTGAAGGTGGAGCTCGGCCTCACATCGCAACACATGATGAGCAACTCATCAAGGATGCGGAAAACCTTATTGCGTCTCAGAAACTTAATCCCACCGCATACGAGTTTCAAATGTTGCTTGGCGTCCGTGAAGATCGACGTGACACGTTACTCAAGGCGGGACACGCAGTGCGTATCTATGTACCGTTTGGTGAAGACTGGTACGGCTACTCCACACGCCGTCTTAAGGAAAATCCACAGGTGGCCGGCTATGTTGCAAAGGCCGTACTAACAGGAAAGTGATGCTCTACGTTGTCCTGACGATTGTTCTTACAATGCTGGCTGGTTGCACGTCAACCCAAACGCAGTCGTCGGCACCTGAGAACTTCGTTACTGTGGCAACGTTTAATACGGAGTGGCTTGGTGATGGTGTGAACGACAGGGTAGTACGCAGCGATGCAGACTATCTCCGGATCGCTGATATTATCGCTAAAACAGAAGCAGACGTTATTGGTCTGCAAGAAGTTGAGAACACCAGTGCGTTACGTAAACTCCTGCGATATCTCGATGGATATCAAGGTGTACTCGTTGACGCTGGATCACCCCAACAGTGCGCGGTGATCTATCAGAAATCGGTGACGATTGATACGTCGTGGCTCTATCGACCCTTGGCGATACAGCCTGAGCGTCACCGACCGGGTCTCGTTGTGCATTGTCGGAAGGGTAATCTTGACTGGCTCATGATGGTTGTTCACTTAAAGAGTACTTCACGATACGATAGTACTCCTGCTCTGCGAGATCAATCACGAATCGACCGCTCTGCACAAGCTGAAGTCGTTTCTCGGTGGGTAGATAGTACCGCCAAAGCGGGTAAAGAAACGGACATCCTTATTGTTGGTGATTTTAATGATTTCCCGTTACGTAAGCAGAATGCTACACTCACAGCGCTTACGGAGTCTGGAACCGTTACGTTCCTCACAGAAAAACTGAAAAGCTGCAGGTCACCACAACTCTACGTCATCGATCACGTAGCCGCATCAGCGTCTGCCGCACGTCGTTTTGTGCGTGAGAGTGAGCGGACTGAGAACTTCTATGCCTTCTTGCCAGATGAGGATGCGCGTAAGATTAGCGATCACTGTCCGGTGATTGTGCGGTTTGACGTAACCGCTCCCGATAACGATTGAGCCCGTTTTGCCCCTTTTCACAAAGCCTTTTTAGGCAAAGACCGTAACCTTATTTGACTGTTGTTCACTTCGTGTTACGGCCGTCATCACATTTGCAAGTAATGACTGCATGGTGTCTCGAGGTGTTGCTTCGGCAACACCGATGGAGACGGTAGCACTGAATCGACGTCCGTCAACGTTCATGACACTGCTTGCGACAGTGTTGCGGATGTTCTCCGTCCACATCTGTGCTTGTTGAGCCGAGAATCCTACAAGGCCGATGGCTAGCAATCCGGACTCGATACGCGCCACGAGGTCATACGTGCGCAGTTGATGACGGATCAGACGAAGGACATGGTTTACAACGAGTGTCTGTTGATCTGCAGTTGCAGATGTGTATGCACGAGAACGGTCGATACGTATGTAACACACGGTAAATGGCTGCCGTTGATCAACGGCACGATCGAACTCTTCAAGACAGCGAAGATCAAAACCACGTCGGTTTAGTACGTTGGTGGCTGGGTCAAGAAGTGATCCGTACTCTAGCCGTTCTGTATGGCGGAACTGTTCAATGATGAGGCCGGCATGCTCACCAAGTGTTTCTGCGACCTGGATTTGTTGTTGCGACAATGTGCCAGCGTGATTCTCGATAAAGAGTGCGCCGTACGTCTGCGTATCGGAACGTAAGGGCACGGCAACAAATTGTCCCTGCGGCATCGCTGGTTCGTCTTCGGCAATGCGTAGTGCTTGTTCGGAAGCATCAATAACAATCGTGCCGGCCTGAACAATTGATTCACCAACAGCTGCAACACTTAGGTCTACGGGACGCCCGATAAGGTCGCCGTATCCGGCATCAACACTGCGTACGTCAACAACAGTCCATGCCGACAATGCCGCATCGTGCATCACAACACCAATGGTGCTTACATCCATGGAGTTGATCGTTGCTTCAAAGATTGCCCGGAGAATCTGTTTGGTCGACGATGGTGCGCCTCCGAGGTTACGGCGAAATGTTGTGAGTGCGGAAAGTGTCTGTGATGCTTGAAGCAGTTCAAACTTGCCTGTATACGACTGGACAAGTCCACTGATAAGTTTTGTAAACTGTCCAAAGAATCCTACCGTGATGTCAGAGTAGGCATCCTGCACAAGTGAGTCTGCGCAGAGTACACCAACAACACGTCCACCATAGTACACTGGTACACCGATAAACGACACTGTGCCAGCTGGTCGGGTGTAATACGGTAGAAGGTCAAGCTCAGCCGAGGCGGAAATCTCCGTGAGGATTTCAGGTCGACCTTCGAGCGCAATCTGGCTGACAGCATCGCGACCCATTGGAATCTTCCGTTGCTCGGTAAACGAATCGGAAGCCTCAGTGATCCTCGACTCAACAACGAGCTGGCGTTTGTCAGCATTTACCCAGAAGAAGGCAGCCGTACGGGCATTGGTGGCAGAACGGATAACCATGAGTACACGGTTGAGCAGGAAGTCAAATTCCTTCCTAGGCTCATCAGTCCCGCCCATGTCCTCTTCGTTATCGTCTGCAGCAAAGAGTGTTGTGGAGACGTTTCCGAGAAGACCAGACTCACTTGCACGCACAGCGCGGGATTGTCGTTGTGCAGCAGGTGGAACATCAACCGTTCGGGATGGTGATGGATCCTCAGCTGCTACGGTTGACTGTTCGGCAGCGACATTGTCGGCAGTGGTTTCGTGATGTGGTTCTTCAACGACATTGGCAAAGGCGCTGGTCTCTGCTGTGTGTGCGTCGTGAGAATCAATGGTTTGAGATTGGTGTGATTCGGACGTTACGATCGTGACGTCGTCAGATACATCGTCAGCGTGAGCATCCGTGGGTTCAACGGCACTTACAGCATCCGCAACATCAGCAGCTTCAATCGGCTTTTGTGCCGGAGGCTCTGCTGACACGTAGTCCTTCGTTGATCCCGGAGAGTCTGGTTCCAGGACTGAGTGTGACGTGTTCTTCGGTTTCCGACGAATAACAATCGAATCACCATCTGGCGTTTCGATGGCCATACCATCCGCGGGTACGTCTGCCGATGCACGTATCTCAGCACTGCGGCGAACAATTCGCTCTTCAATCACCAGGGGAGGAGGTGCTGGTTTTGCTGAGGATGGGCGAACACGAACAACACGAACACTACTCTCACCGGAATCATCGAGGGTGACGCCGACAAGACGGTCAGCGTTGGACGGAGTCGTTGAACCAGGCGGAACAGGTGGTGGTTGACTACGTGCAGGTTTTGATGGTGAGGGATCGTCAAACAGTGGAATTTGATTCTCGTCGATCATTGTCTCCGTCTCGTCACCAGTTGATCCGAACGCCTCCATAAACGCATCGCGTTCGAAGACCGTACTCGTTGACGAATAGTCTTTGCGTGTTTGTGATGATAACAGTGGGCTCTCAGAAGGACGTGGTGGTCGTCCTTGCATCGATAACTCGGCCAATCGTGGCGAGATCATCATGAAGAGTGCAACACCTCCAAGGATGGCAATACATACACCGATAAGGCGTACAGCCATTTCATCCAGGAAGAGTGCGATAAACAAACCAAGGGCGATAACGATAAACGCTATCGAGTCACTCGGTGCAAAAATCTTCTTGAGATCGACGTTGCGCTTGGCCATGACGTCAGGGAATAAGTTCCACTGTGTAGGAAAGGCGTGAAATCTGGCCGATTTTTTCGGTCTGATTGGTAGCCGGACTCGACGCGCGACCACGAATGTAGGTTGCGATGTCGTTCTTCTTGTAGATCGTATAACCCTTCTCGACGTCAAGCAACGTGTGCGAAACGCCAGACAACGATGAAGAGTCAATCGAAATGCGAATTGGTGCGCCCTTCGGTAATGGCCTCACAGTGATCCTTCCCCGCAGGGTTGCATCAACATCCGCAGCTCGTCGCCCCTTTAGCTCCTTAACATTCTTTACGGCATAGATAATGTCGCTATCAATGACAAAGGCATTCATGAGCGGTGCGGACTGTGTTACCTTCCACGACTTTGTTGAATCGAGTTTCTCGGTAGGGAATCGAAGGTGCTCAAGTTCAGTGAATGCTCCGTAGACAGTGGACTCGATCTCTTTCAGAACCTGTGCACGAACATTGGCATCGACCTGACGCGAACCAATCATCTTGTTGACGATTGGTGTAAGACCGCTTATCTCTTGTACAACGGCTCGTGGTGTTACGATAACCGTGACTTCTTCGCCGATGAGGGCGTTAAACATTAAATACCTCTCGTCCTTCTGCTGCGAGGAATCGGACGAGGAGTACTTCTGGTCATTCACTACCGTGCCTGATGGGCGCGCTGTTACCTTGGCAACGATGTCGATTTTCTCCATCGTCATGCCATATTCAATCGTACCGTCGGCACGGCGTGCCTTGATTCGTTTTTTATAGACGTGTACGGACGTTTGAACAGCATTTGCCGAATCGGTTGACGTCTCATTTGTCTGCGTCACCTTGTACCGATACGTTTCACCGGGTGAAAGGGAGAGTCCCAGCGAGTCAACTGTCGCTGTTCCTCCGGCGACGATTTTTGCCGACGCTGTGTCGGCCGCATGTGGAGTGCCTGTCTCATCTTCAGCAGGACTGCCGTCGTTCTGAGAACATGCTGTAAAGAGAATAGCTGTTGCCGACAAAGCGGCGAGGGTGCGAATCACCATTGATATTGTCCGATGAGCTTCCACGTCGTTGTCGACGTGACGTCGTGAGTGTAGTCTTCCTTACCAACCGTGGCACGAAATCGTGCAGTAACCTTTGAGACAATATCGTTCAGTACGCCTTGTGTTGTCATCGTTGTGACGTGATCAACAATGGCAGTGCCTTCCGTAACCGTACTCACGTACGGAATCTTATAGGCATGAATTTGTTGTGGTTCGGCCTTGAGTGTGTCGGACGTACGAATCGTGAAGTATCCGCCGCTATATTCGGCAAGCTTCGATGTAACACGGCCATCATAGATCACACCGTCGATACGAAGCCGCATGGCGTGATTCCACGTCGAGTCAATAGCTACCTTGAGTCCGGGAATGATACGTTTCTGAAGGTCGCCATACTGTAGCAGGTTTGTCTTATCGAGAGACTGACTCCAGATGAGGTACAGCACGGAGTCGAGATCGTTCTTGTTTTCTTCGATGTAGTCGCGCCAGAAATCAATCTGCTCACCCGTCACCTTGGAGATTTCACCGTAGGGGCTTACCGTAATCTCAAACGTGCGGTTCAGAGGTCCGTGGTAGTTGTTAAGATCAGCAAAATTTTTAATGGTGATATCTTTTTGTGAATCATACGTTACCGTTACACCTTCCGACGAAAAAGCATATGTCAATGAATCTAGATTGATGGCTAGTGTTGAGACACCGTTTAACGATTCGATGCAGCGGACGGTTGTGTAATACTTTATCGTACGATCATACGAAACCTTATTCCCGCCACTGTGAGTACGAACGACCTTCGTTACCTCGTCAATCTCATAGTTCTGGGCAACGCCAGCACGATAGGAAACCTGGAGACGGTATTCCTGTGGTGGTGCCGGAGCCTTACCTGTATTTGCTGTTTGAGCAAGAAGGGTTAGGGGGCAAAAGGCGCAAAGAAGCAGAGCAACGGTGGTGTAGATCATCGTCATCATGGTGCGGTTCGAAGGGTGGAAAAATACCCAGAAACCGGCAGACGTGGGACGGCTACCGGACGTAGAAACGAAATGAGGGCGGTTGTTGGCCGCCCTCATATCAACAACGGACGTCGTCCGCGGTTACGTCGTGTTTCTTACAGTGTGTTTGCTGCGATTTCCGATTCGGAAAAGAAGAAGGCTACTTCCAGACGTCCATTTTCTTCTGAATCAGAGCCGTGAACGGCATTTTCACCCTTGCTGGCGGCATAGAGCTTACGAATTGTGCCCTCTGCAGCCTCGGCTGGGTCTGTAGATCCAATAAGTGTACGCCAGTCGGCAACAGCATTGTCCTTCTCAAGAGCGATGGGAACAATAGGGCCGCTGGACATAAAGTTGACGAGCTCACCGTAGAATGGGCGTTCCTTGTGAACTGCGTAGAACTCGCCAGCTTGTTCCTTGCTCAGGCGGATCATCTTGAGTCCGAGAATACGGAAGCCAGCCTTTTGAATCATGGCGACGATGTTGCCAACGTTATTCGAGCGGACGCCGTCGGGCTTGATAATACAGAGTGTGCGTTGCATGTGGAACGGTAATGTGGGTGAGATAAAGTGAGAGATGCAGTGGGAATTACTTCTTCTTTGTCTTCGTAGCCTTGGCTGCGGCTTTGGGCTTGGATGTGCCGTTTGTCAAACCACCTTCAAGGACCTTCTTCATTGTCACACCAATTGTTGCTGGAGATTCAACAACATGGATACCACAGGCCCGCATGGTTGCCATCTTGTCGGCTGCTGTTCCCTTGCCGCCAGAGATGATAGCGCCGGCGTGACCCATACGACGTCCAGGAGGCGCGGTCTGACCCGCAATAAAGCCTACGACGGGCTTCTTGACGTGTGCCTTGATGTATTCGGCAGCTTCCTCTTCGGCAGTACCACCGATTTCGCCAATCATAACGATGGCTTCGGTCTTGGGATCGTTGTTAAACAGCTCAATGGCATCGATAAACTTTGTGCCGATGATTGGGTCACCGCCAATACCGATACACGTACTTTGACCAAGGCCTACGTCAGAAAGCTGCTTTACAGCTTCGTACGTGAGTGTTCCAGAGCGTGAAACGAGGCCGATCGTACCAGGGGTAAAGATGAAGCCCGGCATAATGCCAATCTTCGTTTCACCCGGTGTGATAATGCCCGGACAGTTTGGTCCGATAAGACGTGAATTCGATCTGTCAAGGGCGGCCTTCACAGGAATCATG
The DNA here is from genome assembly GCA_002344895.1 of Ignavibacteria bacterium UBA2333. Classification (GTDB taxonomy): domain Bacteria; phylum Bacteroidota; class Ignavibacteria; order Kapaibacteriales; family Kapaibacteriaceae; genus UBA2333. The sequence continues at coordinate 15,139 of DDUR01000095.1, read as the reverse complement.
TCGTTCACCGGAATGCCTTCCGTGATGCAGATAATCGTCTCAATACCGGCCTCAATGGCTTCAAGGATCGCATCGGCAGCCATTGCTGCTGGAACGAAGATGATGGAGACGTCGGCCTTTGTTTCGCGGCGAGCCTCACTTACGGTATTGTAGACTGGTACGGGCCGTGTAAATGTATCGTCACCCTTGCCGGAATACATTGATCCGCCCTTGCCTGGTGTTACACCACCAACGACGTTGGTGCCGTACTGCAGCATTTGTGACGAATGGAATGTGCCTTCACCACCGGTGATGCCCTGAACAAGGATTTTGGACGCTTTATTGACGAGTACACTCATGGACGGGGTGCTTTCAGGTTTTTGGAGCCCCGAAAATACGGAATCCGCACTATCTTGGCCGTATGGTAGAAATGTCACTCGTGTACGACGGAGAACTTCGCTCCACGGCCACACATGGTCCATCCGCGGCAACGGTCGTTGTTGATGCTCCCGTCGATAACCACGGGCGCGGCGAGAGTTTTTCGCCGTCAGATCTTCTGGCCACGGCCCTTGGGGGCTGTATGCTGACGTACATCGGCCTCGCTTCAGACCGTCATGGCTGGGATCTGCGCGGAACGAGACTTACGATTAAGAAGGAAATGGTAGCTGACCCGCTACGACGTGTTGGCCGACTTACAGTTGATATCTATCTCGTTCGTAAGTGTGATGATAAGGAAATGAAGATCCTCACCAACGCCGTTACAACGTGTCCCGTTAAACTGTCGATTTCGGAACGTATTCAGGTGCCGATTACCTTCCACCAGTAGGTGTTAGGAGAAGGTGGGGGAAAGCTTACTGCTGAGCAGCCATTCGTTCTGCGAGGTCGAAGATTAGCTCTTCGCTAAACATGGGTCCTTGTATCTGCATTCCAATCGGAAGGCCCTGTGCATCATGTCCGACAGGTACACTCAGTGCCGGAATTCCGGCAATGTTCGCACTCACCGTAAAGTAGTCGGAAAGCCACATCGTAACAGGGTCCGTAATACCACCCCGAAGGAAGGCAGTCGTTGGTGTTGTTGGCATCACCACAAAGTCTACCGATTCGTAGATCGACGTATAGGCGTCAGCTATGAGCCTTCGCGCCTTTTGCGCCTTTCGATAATAGGCATCATACGATCCGCTACTCAGCACATAGGTGCCGAGCATAATGCGACGTTTTACTTCCTTGCCAAATCCAGCTGTGCGCGACGCCGTGATGATGTCGCCTTCTGCTTCATCTTCCGGCACACGAAGGCCGTAACGAATTCCATCAAATCGCGCAAGATTGCTTGATGCTTCTGCCGTAGCGAGAATGAAGTACGTTGGAATCCAGATGTCAGCGTGTGGAATGGTTACAACCTCAATGGTTGCGCCTGACCGACGGAACTGTTCAACAACGTCATCATGAGCCCTGCGAATTGAATCGTCACACGGAGCCAGTGTTTCCGGTGGAAGGATTCCAATACGCAGTGGACCGTCCGTACGCTGACGAGGTGACGGAGGGACAACAGATGTTGAATCAAAAGGATCGTGGCCGGAAACAACGTCAAAGACGGCTCGCATATCGGCGACGGTCTTTGAGAAGACACCGATTTGATCAAGTGACGATGCGAAAGCCGTTAGGCCGTACCGTGATATTCGACCATATGTTGGTTTAAGGCCATAGATCCCACAAAAGGCAGCTGGTTGACGTACACTGCCACCTGTTTCTGATCCGAGAGCAACATCACAGAGATCTGCAGCAACTGCTACGGCTGAACCACCTGACGAGCCACCAGGTACACGTAGGGGGTCGATAGGGTGCAGGACGGGACCAAAGGCAGAGGTCTCATTCGACGAGCCCATGGCAAACTCGTCGAGATTGGTCTTGCCAAGAACGATGGCACCTGCATCGAGAAGGCGCTCAACGGATGTTGCTGTGTAGACAGGACGAAATCCCTTGAGGATTGCCGATGCACACGTCATAGGCTGACCAACAACGGAGATGTTGTCCTTCACAGCAAGGGTCATTCCCTCAAGCGGACGTGGCAGGCCGGAAGCGAATCGTTCATCAGATTCAGCTGCACGCTGTCTGCTCCCTTCACTGTCAACGTGAAGAAAGGCATTCAGATCTTGATGTTCGTTAATACGCGTGAGCGATCCGTTTACACGATCGAGAACGGTCGCTTCGCCCCGTGACAATCGGTCGCGGTCGGCGAAATATTCCATGATCAAACCTTCGGTTCCGTGTCAGACTCCGTGTCAGAGTCTGACGGTGTTGACTGTCGTGGGGAAGGGGGCACGTCCGGCTGCGCCGGCCGTACGGGGCGCATAACCTCTGCCTCCGAGATTGCGGCCTCGGCGGATATATCACGAATCTGCTGTGTGAGATCCTCCTGCGCCTTGCGAAACTGGCGCAATCCCTTGCCAATCATCTGCGCGAACTCGGGAATCTTTTTTGGTCCGAAGAGCAGAAGAATAACAAGGACGATGAGGACAAGCTCACCACCTCCTACGTCGAACATGATTTTCTGACGTCAGGACTTTGTGGAATCCGACGACTTCTGTTCTGCGGCATCGTCCGTAGAAGCTGCCTTCTTGAATTCACGAATGCCAGATCCAAGGCCCTTCATGAGTTCTGGAATACGGCGAGCACCAAAGAGGATAACGATGAGCAGGGCGATGAGCAGAAGCTCGGGAAGGCCAAGGTTCGGCATGATTGAGCTCCGGAAATGAGTTCGTGGTTAAACGGTAGCCGCCGTCGTCCGCTCAACAAAGGCGGCGAGGCTGCGGAAGATTGTGAGGCCATCGGCCGACCCTATAAGGTCGTTCGCAGCACGTTCAGGGTGCGGCATCATGCCAAGTACATTACCAGAATCGTTGACGATTCCGGCGATGTTCTTCATGCTGCCATTGGGATTTGATGTTTCGGAGACCGTACCGTCTGGATCACAATAACGAAACACAACACGGCCAGTATCTTCAAGACGGCGAAGATCTGCGTCCGACGTTGTGTATCGACCTTCGCCGTGGGCAATGGGGATACGCAGTACGGTTGGTTGCTGTGATGATGAGCCGGTCGAAATAGTAAACGGTGTTGAATCGTTCTCTACGCGAAGGTAAACATCCTTACAAATGAAGGATAGATCCGAGTTCCTGATTAACGCTCCTGGCAGTAGTCCAGCTTCACAAAGAATCTGAAAACCATTACAGATTCCCATAACCAGCCCACCACGATTGGCAAACGATATCACTTCGTTCATGATCGGTGAGAACCGGGCAATAGCACCTGTGCGGAGGTAGTCGCCGTACGAAAACCCACCGGGGAGGATAACAAGATCCAGACCTGTTGGTAACGATGTATCCTTATGCCACAACTTGTGAACCGTACTGCCATCAAGGCCAGCAGCCCAACGGGCGTCTGCATCACAGTTCGATCCTGGAAACGTCACAACGCCGACGTTCATGCCGTTACTCCAGTTGAGGACTCCGTAATGGAGATGCTGTAATCTTCCATTACCGGATTTGTCAGGAGTTTCTGGCAGGCGTCATCAATGAGCTGCTGAGCCGTTTCGGAATCTGGGGCCATCACGTCAACCTCAATATGTTTACCAATGCGGACATTGGTCAAGGATGGCATGTGAAGGCTGTGAAGGGCATGTTCGACGGTCTTACCCTGAACGTCGAGAATCGACCTGCGAAGGGTTACCGTTACGTGTGCTGTGTACGTCTTCATGGAACTCAGAGACTGAAAGGATCGGGGTCGGCTTCTTCTACGGTATCGTCATCATCGGCCTTATTCCTCATAAAAAGAACGAGGTGACGAATCGCCCCGCCAATCATGTAAAGAGCCATAAATGGAAACACCGTTGTCCCACCACTAACAATTGCCGCGATGAGACCCACCGAAAATACGAGAAAAACCAACGGCCTTTGGCGAATGCCTCGTATTGTTGGCCGCGGCACATTGTCGTACTTGATTGTGCTCACCATGGCCCCGGCCGTTAGGACCGTTGCCACGACCATACCTACGGGTTTCCAGTCCAAAGGGATCTCTGACCCCAAATGAACAAAGAGAACGTAACTCACAATCGTAAAGGCACCGGCAGGAATGGGCATACCTCGGAAATAGAGTTTGTCCTCCATGCTGGTGACCTGGACGTTAAACCGTGCGAGTCGTAACACTCCAGCAAGGGCAGGTAGGGAGGCCAGCAACAGACCCCAGTTCTGCCATTCATGGAAGAAGGCGAAGTAGAGCATGGCCGACGGGGCTACACCAAAGGAGACAGCGTCACAGAGGGAGTCAAGTTCAACACCAAATTCCGACGTTGACCGCGTAAGCCGCGCAACAACTCCGTCAAGCATGTCAAAGATTCCGGCCGTGAGCACAAGTACAGCTGCCTTCCGCATGTCTCCTTCGGTGCAGGCGATAATGGCCGCAAAGCCGCAAAAGAGATTGGCAAGCGTAAAGAGGTTCGGAACAATCGATCGCGTTACGCGCATCAGGCTGCCACTCCATCAGTATGGAGTCGCGCAATGATACTTCGTGCACTCACAACCTTGTCTCCAACCTTTACGGCAATCTGAGCGGTGGCAGGAACGATAATGTCCATACGTGATCCGAACTTCATCATGCCAAATCGCTCACCAGCCCGCACAACGTCACCTTTTTTTGTGTCGTACACAATCCGACGTGCAAGGAAACCCGTGATCTGCGTGTAGGCAATCCGTCCAAACGGTGTTCGGAGTACAAACTCACTTCGTTCGTTTTCTTCAGAGGCCTTGGGGTTAAAGGCCATGAGATACTTACCAGCAACATAGCGTGCATCAACAATCTCACCCGACGCTGGATAACGATTAACGTGAAGATTCACCGGGGAGAGAAAGATGGTTACGCGGGTTGACGGGCAGTTGAGATCGGGATGTGTATCGAGTGACACAACTTCCGTAACAGCACCATCAGCCGGAGAGACAATCACGGAAGGGTCCGCCGCTTCCGCGGCTAAGGGGCGATCTGCATCGCGGAAAAACCACATCGTAAAGGCAATCACCACGCAGCCCAGCACGATGAGTGCCGTGGAAAAAAATGGTCCTGGTACCGTGAATGAGAGCAAAACAAGGCAAACGCCGATGCCAAGCATGAGAAAGGCGTTATCATAGCCGTACGGAGTCAGCATTCCTGCTCCGAATCGCATTGGAAGGTCATGGGGTTCTTCGTAGATTCGCCGGTCAAATTAGCGATTTCGCATCGTACCAACCCGTTCCACCGCCCCCCGGCCCCATGAAGTTCACCGTAGCGCTGACGGACCTCCAAAAAGCTCTCCAAAAGATTCTGCCGGCAATTCCGGCAAAGTCGACCATTCCGGTTCTGGAGCATGTTCACACGTCACTCACGGGAAGTGAGCTCACCTTTACGGCTACGGACCAGGAGATTACGATTTCCCTGTCCATTCCCGTTGCCGGTGAGACTGACGGCTCGATGCTGCTCCCCGCACGTCAGTTTAATGACCTTATCAAGGAACTGGGATCGGCAGGTACCGTTGAAATCACGGCCGACGAAGACGCTGTGCTCGTCACAGTTCGTACGCCTACAGGTTCCTACGAAATGAAGGGTCTGGATGCCCGCGAATTCCCGACAATTGCTCCGTTCCCCGAGGCCTCAAGCGCGTTGTTGCGTCGTGAGGACATGACACGTATGGCAAACAAGACCGTGTTTGCCGTGAGCACAGAGGAATATCGCCCAAGTATGACGGGTGTGTTTTTCCAGTTCCACGGTGATACGGCCACGGCCGTAGCAACCGACGGATTCCGCCTGAGCCGTGTGATTGTGACAGCTCAGGAAGCTTCACCCTTCCCGTCCGGTCTCGAGGCCATTATTCCTGCTCGAGCCGTTGATCTGCTCAAGAAGGTTGAATCAGATGTGACCATGGACGTGAGCCGCACCCATGCGCGGTTCTCAATTGGATCGCTGACGATTACAACACGAGTTATCGAAGAGAAGTATCCGCCGTATCAGAACGTCATTCCATCTGACAACGACAAATCGCTGATCGTTAATCAGCGTGAGGTGTTGGCTGCCATCAAACGTGTTTCGCTTTTTGCCAACACCAATACACGACATGTACGATTCCGTATCGAACAGTCGTCGTTAGCAGTTCACTCGGAGGACGAAGACTCCGGTGGTAAGGGTACAGAGACTATTCCGTGTGAGTTTTCAGCTGACACGTTTGAAGTTGGCTTTAATCACCGATATCTCGAAGAAGCCATCAAGAATATCACGGTTGATGACGATCCGGACCTTAACGTCCGCATGACATTCTCGACACCAATCCGGGCTGTGTTAATTACGCCCGCAGCTGGTGCCGATGACTTGCTCATGCTCGTCATGCCTGTGAAGATTTGATCGAGAGGGGCCGTCGATGACGATACGTTCCGTAACGGTCGTAAACGTGCGGAATCACGAACGGTCCGAACTAGAGTGCGCACAGCACGTGAACATTCTTTCGGGTCGTAACGGATCCGGCAAAACAACGGTCCTCGAAGCCATGTGCCTCGGTGCCCTTGCGCGGAGCTTTGTTCCCGTTAACGATGCCTCGTTAATTCGACGTGGGGAAGAGGCCGCATCCGTTACTGTCCATGCGCAGCGCGACATTGATGTACCGTACTTCGTGACGGTTCGCCTACGTGAAGGAAGCCGTAAACGTATCGAATCATCCCTCGGATCAAATCTTACACCTCGCGACATTGTTGGAGAACTTCCCGTCGTTACGCTTTCACCAGATCACAAGAGTATCACGTTTGGCGCGCCATCAGAACGTCGTGCCTTTCTTGATGCAGTGATGGCGCAGGCAAGCAGACGTACAACGGACCTGCTCTTTGAGCTGCGGAGAATTCTCAAACAACGGAATGCCATGCTCGACGCTGTGGATGTTGATGAGACGCAGCTGACATTGTGGACAGAGGCATTTATTACGGTCAGTGCTGAACTTGCTTCACGGCGCGCACGATTCTTGAAGACCCTTTTGCCCCTTATCCAACAATCCTACGAACAAGTATCGGGTAAGGCCGAAGAGATAAACGTTGTGTATGAGCCGGACGGACTGGAAAACGTCGACGTTGCAACGGAGACGGTCGAAAGTATTGCAGCGGCGCTACGCGAAACGGCATCGCGGTTAGCCTTCCGTGAGCGGCAGCGTAGGTCAACACTCTTCGGTGCTCAACGTGATGAACTCTCGTTGCGGATTGATGGTGGAATCGTCAAGGAGTCAGCCTCCCAAGGCCAGCACAAGTCCTTCCTCGTAGCACTCAAACTTGCTGAGTGCACAATCCTGCACGACGTTCGTGGTGAGCGTCCGGTAGTGTTGCTCGACGATGTGTTTAGTGAGTTAGACCGTAGCCGGTGTGAGCGGACAATGGAACTCGTGCTTGCCATGGGTATGCAATGTTTTGTGACAACGACCGAGGGTGATACGATTGCGTCGATGGTGCCTGCTGGTACCGATGCGCGCCGTATCATCCTCGAACGTGGTCACATTGTCGATATGCGGGAGGCCGCATGAGTAGGCAACATGAGTAAGCCGCATGAGTAAGCCGCATGAGTAAGCCACTAGGTGAACTTCTTGGCGACGTCATACGTCGTTATAGGCTTCAACCGGAGCTTGACAAGGCGCGTCTGCCCCAATTCTGGGCTGACGCCGTGGGACCACTTCTTGCGCGCCGAACATCGGTGCGCTCATTCGATAACGGAGTCCTCGTCGTCCACGTCGAGGAATCCGCCTGGCGGTCAGAAATTCTGCTCCGCCGTGAAGAACTTCGTTCACAACTCAATGCTCGCTTTGGCTCTGAATTCGTACGAGAAATCATTGTACGGTAAGGGGCAAAGGGGCTCGATGGAGGTATCATGTCGGAAACGACAACAACAGTAGCACCGAGTGGCTACAGTGAAGACAGTATCAAGGTTCTCGAAGGTCTTGAGGCCGTCCGGAAACGTCCTGCGATGTACATCGGTGACGTTGGCGAACGCGGCCTCCATCACCTTATTCAGGAAGTTGTTGACAACTCCATCGACGAAGCACTTGCCGGATTCTGTCGGAACATCAGTGTAACACTTCATTCTGACGGATCATGTTCGGTTCAGGATGACGGCCGTGGTATTCCTGTTGGCCCGCACCCTGTCAAAAAGATCTCCACGCTTGAAGTTGTCATGTGTACACTTCATGCTGGTGGTAAGTTTGATAAAAATACGTATAAAGTATCCGGCGGTCTGCACGGTGTTGGTGTGAGCTGCGTGAATGCCTTATCGTCGGACATGACGGTGACGGTTGAACGTGAAGGCAAGATGTTTGAGCAGAAGTATAAAGAAGGACATCCTCAGGCACCGGTATCAGAAATTGGCACGTCAAAACGTACAGGAACCCAGGTACGTTTCTGGCCAGATGCAACCATCTTTAAGACGGTAGAATTCCGGTATGAGAAGGTTGCCGACCGTCTGCGAGAACTTGCCTTTTTGAATGCCGACATTACGATTACGCTTGAAGACGAACGTGATGGACAGAAGGACGTCTTTGCCTTTCGTGGAGGTCTTGTTGACTTCGTGCGCTATGTAGACTCAAACGCTACGGCAATCACCAAGCCCATCCTCATGCAGGGAACGTCCGTAAACGAGTCGGACGTTGAAACGCAAGTTGAAGTATGTTTTGAGTACAACAGCGGCTTCTCCGAAACCCTGCTGAGTTACGTCAACAACATCAACACCGTTGAAGGTGGCACACACGTCTCGGGTTTCCGCAGTGCCCTTACTCGTACGCTGAACGCCTATGCGTCGGCGAACAACATGCTCAAAAAAGATACCAACCTCACGGGTGAGGACTTCCGTGAAGGACTCACGGCCATTGTGAGTGTAAAGGTAGCCGAGCCGCAGTTTGAGGGACAGACCAAAACCAAACTTGGTAATGGTGAGACGGAAGGTATTGTTCGTAGTATCGTCAACGAAGAACTTGCCAAACACCTTGACGCCAATCCTTCGGCTGCAAAGCACATCATAGAAAAGGCAATTAATGCCTTTGAGGCTCGGATGGCAGCGCGTAAGGCCAAGGACCTCATTCGCAGAAAGAATGCCCTTGAAGGTGCAACACTCCCTGGTAAACTTGCTGACTGTTCCTTACGCACACCGGAAGACACAGAGCTATATCTCGTTGAGGGTGACTCTGCCGGTGGTTCTGCCAAGCAGGGTCGTGACCGACGTTTCCAGGCCATCCTGCCACTCAAGGGAAAGATCCT
>DDUR01000095.1:0-5676 GCA_002344895.1 Ignavibacteria bacterium UBA2333 | reverse complement strand
TTCCAGGCCATCCTGCCACTCAAGGGAAAGATCCTGAACGTCCACAAGGCACGTCTTAACAAGGTCCTTGAAAACGACGAAGTCCGCACCATCCTCACGGCCATTGGTGCAGGATTTGGTGACGACTTTGACTCATCGAAGGCACGGTATGGCAAGATCATTCTCATGGCCGATGCCGACATTGACGGTGCCCACATTCGGACGCTGTTGTTAACGCTGTTCTACAAACACATGGCGCAGCTGATTAACGATGGCAAACTCTACATTGCTCAGCCACCGTTGTACAAGGTAAAAAAGGGCAAGCAGGAGTACTACTGCTACAATGAGCAAGAACGTGACGACGTGATTGCCCGTATCCGTAAGGAAAAGGCTGAGAAAAAGGCAGCACGCAGTGGCAAGACCGTTGAAGAGGAAGAAGAAGTGATAGAAGAGGGTGCAACACCGGACGGAATCGTCATCAATCGTTTTAAGGGTCTGGGTGAAATGAATCCCGAGCAGCTCTGGGCGACAACGATGAATCCGGAAACGCGCACACTCCTGCAGGTCACCATCGAAAATGCTGCAGAAGCAGCGCACATCTTTGAAACACTCATGGGTGAAGCCGTTGAACCACGTCGTGAGTTCATTGAGCGCAACGCCCAATACGTACGCAACCTCGACATCTAGTAGATGTCGTCAAATAGTTGGTAACAACAAGTAGTTGATCTTAACCAGGCGCAATCCATGATGTCGAACGCACGACATGGGATTGCGCCTTTTGGTTTTTTAAAGGTGTGAATGGTGTAGGTATCATTGCCCCCAAACAAACCCAAACGCGATTTAACAAAGAATGGGTATGTGTTTGTGTTCCGAGAAATATACCAGAACGATTCACTTTCAGGGTGTCATTCATTGGCACTGATGTAGATATATCTCCTCTTGTGCCCCGAAGGGGCACCACATATCAGCCCGGGGAAACACGTTGCAACGCTTGCTCACGCTGGGTTACACCGGCCTACGCTGGGTTACGCTTATCTCAGTGTGTAGAATTCACGCACGTTGTGTGCTGACAACCGAGCGTCGCCTATCGATGTCCGCACCGCTTCAGCCGCGCAGAATGTGACTGATGCCGATGGCCGTGTAACGAGTCAGTCAAAGGCAACAACGAGGTCGCTGACGTGGACGTCGTTTGATGGTGTTCGAACGATAACTGATAACGGTGTGACGGCCACGTACATCTACGATGCCTTTGGCCAGATCGTCCGTACGGACGTCGACGCCGCTACCGACTCGTCGATCACCTTGGCTCCGTTCGAGCCCTCGTGCCCGACATTAAACTCTCGTCGGGCGGATCCTACATCGTTGAACCCGTCAGCGTCTACGAATACGACGCCTACGGCATCGCCCGCGTCACACGCAGTGCCGACCTCAAGGAACCGTATCGCTACGGCTTCCAGGGAATGCTCCGAATGTCGGAAGTAGCACTCCACACGACCATCATCAACGACTACGCAACCCTCTTCCGCACCTACGACGCTCGTACGGGTCGGTGGACGAGTCATGATCCTGTTCTGCAGCCGTGGGAGAGTACGTATGCGGGTCTGGCAGGGAACCCGGCAATGCTCACGGACTGGTTTGGGTTGACGACGGGCGGTGGGGATCAGCGAGCAGCAAGTAATTCAGACGCTAGTAAACCAGGCGGTACAACTCCACCGTCAAGTACTTCATCGTCATCTACATCGCAGACGGGTGGAGGGCATCAGGCGGTACCCTTGGTTCCAATGGTGCCGATGACTCCGATAGAAGGGATCGGGCATTCCTATGTGATCCTAAATATTAACGTTGTTGCCGATCGACCATTCTCGCTGACATATAAGCTTCCATCATTGCCAATTTCCCTCGGAGATAAACCGGAGCGAAGTCAATCGGATGCAACGTCGGTAGCGCTTGTCAAGGGCGGAACGGATGCGTTGGCAAACGTGATCGCAGGTACGGCAAAGGTCGTGGCTGGTGGATTAATCATGACTGCCGGTGCCGCAACAGCAGAGATAGGAGTCGGAGTCGTTGTTTTTGCCGTTGGTGCTGACCTCGCTGCAAGTGGTGTTAATCAAATTATCTACGATACTCCTCAAGAGACGGTCCTCAAACAAGTAGCACGCGGTACACTCGAAACCGCTGGAGTTCCGAAGGAATATGCCGAACCGATGGCTTCCGGCATCGAGATGGGCGTTCAAACCATTGCTGGTGGTGTAGCGCCTGCAACCTCACGCTCACTAACGGTTACGTCTATTGAGACGGTATCTACACCCGGTGTCGTATTTTCCGCAGCTGACGATGTTGCAACAAGAGCTGCGACAGTACTTGACGATGTAGCAGAAGCCGGCGTTGTCGGACCGTCACTGGTTGATGAAGCTGCCGTTGTGGTGGGGCCGGGGAAGGAGGTAGCGAAAGCAACTAGACGCGGACGCGCACCAGAGTTTCCTTCTGGTACGATTTCGGAGGACGCGGTGCTCAATACGACAATTGAATATCTTGGTGAAGGATACCGTGAAGTATCACCAGGACGCTACGTGTCAGTTGATGGCTTGAGGCAAGTTCGCTACGGGCGACACGAGGTCAGAGTGCCTGGTAATCATCATGTACATTTCGAAGCATTAGACGAGTTGGGTCGAGTCGTTGAAAATGCAGTAGTGAGGATTGAATGAACACAGACGTAAAAGCCATTGTTCACTTGGGATCGAGCCATCCTTCAACAGGCTATACAGTTCATGTAGTTGATGGATCTCCCATCGGAGCAGTGCACACTTTACAGATTGTGCAGTATGAGGGCGACGAAGGGTTCTATCTGCTATATCTTGATGCCAATGATGTAGAGATTACGGATACCTATCACTCAACACTGGAAGCTGCCAAGGAACAGGCGAGACTAGAGTTCGGGGTCGAACGGAATGCGTGGCGAACGTGCTAGTGATACTGTTGTCATTTGTTGACAACGGCATGGCAATTCCATGGGGGCCGCCATGAGCTGGGATATCGCAATCATAAAACTCAAAACAACTGAGGAAGGTGGTCGAAAGTCACCAGTTCACGTTCGCGATCACTATCGCTACGTTGTCCCGGTGATGTTTACCAATGTTCCTGAACTCGCCAATGAGTACTTCGATTGTTGGATATTGTTTGATAACAGGCCAATCCCACCAGGTGGCTCAGCGGCAAATGTTCCTATCGCATTCTTGTATGACCACTACGTACGCCCTTGGTTAGTTGTTGGAGCTCAGTTTACAATGTTCGAAGGACGAGACGTTGGACACGGCACCCTGGTCAAACTAGGAACAGGAGTGCGGCCGGACGTAGAGTAAACGCGTTACAGGATGTGATCTGAAGCGAAAGGTGGCAGATGTAGAGAATGCAATCAGAATTGGTACAGTAACATCGGGAAGTACGACCGCAGAAGTTGTCAGAACATTTCAGGATATTCGAGCAATAACCAATCCCGAACGGACGGGTGTCATTTCGGTCATTAAAACAGCAAAGGAAGTTAGTGCCGTTCAATGACCATCAAAAAAGATTGTGGCAGGCGATGATCGGTTCGATACATGACTATCGCGCTGGTAATCTGCTGCTTTCGCAGCTCATCGGATACTTGGAAGGGTCGTTAGACGCAGGTAGCTACGAGAGTGCGCAAATTGTTGCCCAGTGGTACGACCACTGGACACCTTTAGAGATTCTGTTTGCTACGAAAGGGGACGCGACTAATGTCGAAGAAACACTACAGTACTTGGATTGTATGGAGAGGTACTTACACGATACATTGAGAAAGTACACATAAACGCCGCCGTTACGACGCATCGGTAGGGTAATGGTTCGGGTGCGTGGTTGTAAATCGTCAGACATGCCGCTACGTGAGTCCAGTAGTCTACTCAACGTGGCGTCTGTGGGCATTCAAGCAAGCTGACGTTGAGATTGCGTTTCGTATGGCGACGGCTGAGGAGATAGTGAAAGACGGGTGGCACTTCGCGACGAAGACCGACGGAGTGTCCATCATGAAGAAACCACGATAGGGAAACACCATGGGCAATGTGACGCAGACAAAACATGATCAACCGCATGAAATTCAAACACGTGAAGAATTCATTGAGTTCGTGAAGAATCTTCGTTGCGAGATTGTAAATAAACCAGATAGTTGGGAAAACAACACCTTGCCGCTGTATCTGGAGGCTATGAGTTCGTGGGTGGAGGATATGGATGGTTACTACCTCAATCGGGGTGAAGTGCCTCCCGCAAACGTTCCATGGCGTGTTTTGGGTGACATACTAAGAGCTGCGACGTTGTATGAGTAAGGTGAACACGACCTTCCGACCGTCCCATGGTGGATTGTACTTTGACAACAACAGAGGTAATGCCATGCAGTTATCAGTGGAGTCAAATGACCTGCTAGCCGTCTATCGAGGTGACTAGTGACGAGGCTGTATGTATTCACAATGTACTCAACGAGCGCACTCGGTCTAGTTGATGATGCCGAGTTTGCTCTAAGATAGGATGGAAGTAAATAGGAAATCAGAAGACTGCTTGCTGATTGGTGAAGGAGTATATTCGGCAGAGAAGAGTTGGATCATCGAAGATCGGTTTACGTGTCTTCTACGTGAAGACTCAGCCAAATCCAACCTCAAGCCCTCGGCTAATCGACCGCGTCATGAAATGCGACGAGCTCTTCTGAAAATGCTTTTCTCCAACCCTACTACCAGTGGAAAACACACCCTAACCCGTGGATCTCTCATGGTTCAACGAGCGATACGAGTAGTGGGAGTTGGATGTACAGCGCGGATATGGATGCCTGGCTACCTCCCGGGTACTATTTTGCGCTTAGGATGAGGTATTCTTTCGATAGTTCGTCGCGCGTCATTGTGACACTCCAACAAAATGGTTACCAGATTGTGAGTGTGACTACAACGATGCTTGTCAGTGCAAAGAACGGTCTGTTTTTACGGATATCCTATAACCCATATGAACAGGTGGTGTCTGCGTTTGTAGTTGATGGGCAGCAAAGAGGGGTCTTACTTGGCGAATGGTTTGTGGGTTATCAGCACTCAATCAACGAAAAGAGGACAGCAAATGACATATCTGTCGTAGATGACCGAATCAATGAGTTCGTAACAAATAATATCCCGAAGTTCAACGCAAGCATCGCAAACTTTCAGATGCTGTTGGATCAACAACATTTCGCCAGTCAAAAGTATACAAGTGATCTGAAGTTTGTAGAGGTATCACGACGAGTAGAGGCAGCATACTTAGAAAAGAAGGATCAGGTAGTACTACAAATTTTACAATCCGTTCCATCCGATAAGCTTACGGCAAGATGGAAACGTTTTCTGGCTACAGCTCGAAAGAGATTGGACTCTTCAGGTAATGACGATCTAGAGCATTGATACTCAATACCTTTATCGTTCTTGGTAGGGGGTGAGGTCATTCGAAACATTGCTGACTCAAGCGAGGATTAGCTATCCCGCTAGCGCTATTGACTATGTAATTATCTGGGTTGAGTCTCAAGAAACAGTAGATAGAGAGTCGCACGGTGACTGGCTTATTCATCGAAGCTGATACCAGAGATATTGTAAACAACGAAATAATAGCGGCCTGATGAGTTTGCTGCCCCCGCGTCACCTCGTGTCACTCGGCGTCGGCTAGCGTCACCCCCAC
>DDUR01000047.1 GCA_002344895.1 Ignavibacteria bacterium UBA2333 | reverse complement strand
AGGCGAAGCCGAACACCCCGTGAGGCGAAGCCGAACACCCCGTGAGCGCAGCGAACACCCCGTGAGGCGAAGCCGAACACCCCGTGAGCGCAGCGAACACCCCGTGAGGCGAAGCCGAACACCCCGTGAGCGCTAGCGAACACACTCCGTAACCCAGCGTAACCCCACAATCTCCCGTTTCGAGATTCGTTTTTAGATTTCTGACGCCGCCTCATCAACGGTACACGCTGTTTTACCCCTTTTTGGCCCCCTACCATGAAACTTCTCCTGCTGCTCCTCGCCCCCGCCATCATGTTTGCCTCTGAACGCACCGTTACCATGAAGGTGAGCGGGAATTGTGGTTCATGTAAGAAACGCATCGTAAAGGCCGCCGAAGCCGTTGACGGTGTCAAGGATGCGGCGTGGGATAAAAAAACGAAGGTGTTTACAGCCGTGTTTGATGATGGTAAGACGGACTCAGCGTCGATTGCGGCCGCCATTGTGAAGGTTGGCCACGATGTTGAGGCGAGTAAGGCTCCCGATGCGGCTTATACAAAGCTTCCGGACTGTTGCCAGTATCGGGATCGGACACATGACTGATGGGTGGCAGATCAGTATCTGATCAACCTACTCGTCGTCAGTAGACCCACACGCAGAACATAGTACAGTATTCGGGACCCACACGGGTCTTGTTCGGGAACGGCATCCAACGGGATGCCGTTCCGTATTTTTGTCGCCGCTCGACATCAAGCCACCCACGAACCCTCGTACCCCAAACATTTCTCTATGCACCGCGACGTCTTCGAACACCGCCACAACAGTCTCTCCCCCCACGATATTGATGGTATGCTTCGGACGGTGGGAGCGTCAACACTCGACCAGCTCATCACCGAGACGATTCCGTCGAAGATCCGCCGGAAAAACCCGCTGAATCTGCCCCCTGCTCTAACGGAACAGGAAATGCTGACGGAATTGGCCGCAATTGGTGAGCAGAACGTTGTCGCCCGGTCCTATATCGGTATGGGTTATTACGACACGTTTACCCCTCCCGTTATCCTCCGCAATCTGATCGAGAATCCGGGCTGGTATACACAGTACACACCCTATCAGGCAGAAATTGCCCAGGGTCGACTGGAATCGCTCCTGAACTTCCAGACGATTGTGACGGATCTCACGAAGATGGAGATTGCCGGCGCATCACTGCTTGATGAGGCAACAGCCGCTGCAGAGGCAATGCATTTAATGTATGCCTCACGTGGACAACAGGCGAAGGATGCTGAGACACTCTTTGTGGATGAGAATGTGTTTCCGCAAACACTCGACGTGATTCGAACACGGGCCGAAGCGCTGGATATTCACATCGTTGTGGGTAGGTATGATGAAGTGACATTTGATGGGTCAATTTTTGGCGCCTACATTCAATACCCTGCTGGCGATGGCAGTGTTCGTGATTATAAAGAGTTTTGTGATGCTGCCCACGCAGGCGGTGCTCTGGTAACCGTTGGTACTGATTTGCTTGCACTCACCGTGCTAGCTGCACCCGGCGAGTTTGGAGCTGATGTTGTTGTTGGTTCTGCGCAGCGTTTTGGTGTGCCACTAGGGTATGGTGGACCGCATGCAGCGTTTATTGCGACAAAGGAAGCATACAAGCGCGTTATGCCAGGACGTATCATCGGTGTGAGTGTTGATGCTCAAGGCAATGTTGCCTACCGTATGGCCCTGCAAACTCGTGAACAGCACATTCGTCGCGACAAGGCAACATCCAATATCTGTACAGCCCAAGCACTGCTGGCAAACGTAGCCGCTATGTATGCAGTGTATCATGGTCCACAAGGACTTCGTGGAATTGCTGAACGTGTACATACGCTAACGTCGACCCTTGCATCGGGACTTCGTACACTTGGTTATGATCTTACAACGTCGACGTGGTTCGATACCATAACAGTTCGTGCAGATGCCGATAGTGTACGTCCACGTGCAGAGGCACGTCTGCTGAACTTCCGCTACGACATTCCGAACGTCATCGGCATCGCACTCGACGAGACAACAACACCAGCCGATGTTCAGGACATCCTCGCCGTGTTTGCCGAGGCCCGGTCGGTTTCCGCACCAGACGTTACCGAAACAACCATCCGTGCAGCCGTCTCCCCTGTTCCCGAAGAACTTCGTCGTACGTCTGATTACCTGACACATCCTGTGTTTAACTCCTATCACACGGAACACGAACTGCTGCGATACTTAAAACGACTTGAGAACAAGGACCTCTCGCTGGCTCATTCAATGATTGCTCTTGGTTCGTGTACCATGAAGCTGAACGCCACGGCGGAGATGATTCCAATCACATGGCCAAACTTTAACCGTCTACATCCATTCGCACCACTTAACCAGGCACTGGGATATCGTAAGGTTTTTGATGATCTCGAAGCATGGTTAAATGAAATTACCGGTTTTGATGCCTGCTCGCTGCAACCCAATGCCGGAGCCCAAGGTGAATATGCGGGGCTGCTCGCCATTCGCGGATTCCATCGTGCAAACGGCAACGCCCATCGTACCGTAGCGCTTATCCCAAGCAGTGCTCACGGCACCAATCCAGCCTCGGCCGTTATGGCTGGTATGAAGGTTGTTGTGGTAAAGGCCACGGATGAAGGACATATCGATGTGGCCGATCTTCGCGCAAAGGCAGAACAGTATTCCAACGAACTTGCGTGTTTGATGGTAACATATCCGTCGACGCACGGTGTGTTTGAGGAGAGTATCATTGAGATCTGCGACATTATCCATGAACATGGTGGACGCGTCTACATGGATGGTGCAAACATGAATGCTCAGGTTGGTCTTACAAGTCCTCGTACCATTGGTGCCGACGTCTGTCACCTGAATCTTCATAAGACGTTCTGTATTCCCCACGGTGGTGGTGGACCAGGAATGGGACCAATCTGTGTTACCAAGGAGCTTGCTCCGTGGTTACCAGGGCATTTTGTTATGGGGCAAAAGGGGCACGACAACGTTTACAGCAGTGTTTCCGCTGCTCCATGGGGATCGGCAAGTATCCTGCTCATTTCCTGGGCCTACATCCGCATGATGGGTGGTGATGGCTTAACAAATGCTACACGTCAGGCCATCCTGAACGCCAACTACATTAAAGCCCGCCTTGAGGGATCGTACTCGATTTTATATACAGGTTCCCATGGCAGAGTTGCCCATGAAATGATTGTTGACCTTCGGGAGTTTAAGCAACGTGGCGGTGTTGAAGCCGAAGACATTGCAAAACGACTGATGGACTACGGATATCATGCGCCAACGTTAAGTTTTCCTGTTCCGGGCACCATCATGATTGAGCCAACGGAAAGCGAAAGTCGATCGGAACTTGATCGGTTCTGTGATGCCCTTCTACAAATCCGTGCCGAGATCGAGGACGTTTGTTCTGGGACAATCGACGCAAAGGATAATCCGCTCAAACATGCTCCGCATACGATGTATGTGGCAACGGCTGACGAGTGGACAAAACCGTATAGCCGTGCTACGGCTGTCTTCCCATTACCGTGGGTACGTGACCGGAAGTTCTGGCCAACGGTTGGACGTGTAGACAATGCCTACGGTGACCGTGTTCTGGTTTGTACGTGTCCACCAATGGAAGCCTACGAAACGGCCTAAGTCTTTTTGTCTCAAGAATTACGAATATTTTTTCGGGGCGCCGGTAACCAAATCAGCGCCCCGTTGTCGTTATAGCTGCATGTTCGCGACCATACGACGGGTACCGTCGTGCTGATTCGCCCTGTTTCCTGTGCCCGGGGAATGCGAATCACACAACCCACACACGCACAGACGGTACCCGTTCGGTCGCATCATGAGACACGGTGAGAGGCGGTATGAGGGGAGTCGATGTCGTTAGAACATCGCGCCGCGAGATTCAATACGAGTTATAATCAATGTAGCGACGGCGTCGGCCACTTCCTCTTCTTCAAAGGCAGTGGCTGTTACGCCCTGTCGTTCAAGCTCTTCACGCTCACGAAGATATCGAGCTCGAGCGATGATAGTAATGTCTGGTGATAACGTTCTGATTGCGGTTATGATGGCCGCCCTATCCGAAGCGTCTGGCACAGTGACGACAATACAACGCGCGGAAAGTAGCCCTGCCTCTTCAAGTATACGTTCATTTGAAGCGTCACCAAACACGGCTGACACGCCGTGTTTCTGTAGTTCAAGAACCGTATTGACGTTCATGTCGATCACCGTACCTCGTAGGCCAGACTCGGTGATAGCGTTGAGTACGGCAATACCAACGGGACCATAACCTACAATGATGACCGATGGTTGATTTGCCTGATGTACAATTCCACCAACCGCCACTGCCTGCTGCACCTCAATGGTTGCTGCCCGCTTTGCGGCCCGCCCATTTAACAACTTCCATAACCATGGTACCCTTTGTAAACCTGACTCCAGGTGTGGCAAGAGTCGGAACAAAACGGGATTGATGGTGATGGAAATGATTGCAGACGCAACGAGCACGTTATGTCCTGCCGCTGGCATGAGACCGTGTGCACGCGCGAGTTCCGAGAGTATAAACGAGAACTCACCGATCTGAGCGAGGGCGAGTGCCACCGTAAGAGCCGTGCGTGCTGGATGACCAAGAATGGCAACGATCAGTAAGGCCGACAATGGTTTGATAATGAGAATGATACCCAATGCTCCAAGAACTAACAGTGGTTCCTGAAGTAAAAACATGGGATCAAAGAGCATACCTACCGAAACAAAGAACAAGACGGCAAATGCGTCGCGCATCGGTAGTGCGTCGGCAGCTGCCTGACTACTAACTGGTGACTGGGCAACAACCATCCCTGCAAGGAAAGCACCAAGCGCCATTGACGCACCAAAGAAGAAATACGAAGCGGCGGCAACGGCGATCGAGAATACAAGAACCGTGAGTGTAAACAACTCACGCGAACGGAGTGCTGCAACCTTGACGAGCAGTCGCGGAATAACCTTTGCCCCAGCCCATAACACCACAACGACAAGTACAATGAGCTTTCCGAGTGCTAAAAGTAATGTGCTTAAAAGATCAGACTGATCTGCTGATGTGGAAACGCCAGAATGAGCTGCTGCAACGTCCGCACCAGCGAGAAGATTTGTGCCCAGAACCGGAATCAGTACTAATAAGACGACCGTAAAGATGTCTTCAACGATCAGCCACCCTACAGCGACGTGCCCTTCTGTGGTATGAATGACATCGGCATCGGTAAGCACTCGAATCAGAACAACCGTACTAGCAACAGCCATCGCCATACCAATCACTGCGCCTGCCGTCATATCAATGCCAAACCAGCTGAAGAACATCATCGCCGCAAGTGTTGCAAACGTACTTTGGACAACAGCACCGGGAATGGCGACATTCTTGACGGCGATGAGGTCCTTAACGTGAAAGTGCATCCCTACGCCGAACATCAATAGAATCACACCGATTTCAGCAAGCTGCGATGCAATACCGACATTACCCACAAAACCCGGCGTAAAGGGTCCGATGACGACGCCAGCCAGGAGGTAACCTACGATTGGTGACATACGAAGTCGCTGCGTTATGAGGCCAAACAGCCATGCTACGGTGAAACCGGCTGCAATGGTATAGATTAGCGACAAATCGTGCATTTCATTCCTTCGAATTGACTGGCAGCGCCAGGTGGAGTTTAGTGAACCACAAAACTACGGACATCACATGGTAGCTGTTTTACGGGAGCAGATCTACTGGAGCAGACGTTACAACCGTGTTCAAGAAAGACGTGCAGAAATCATCGACGCCGGCGGCTCGACTCCTTATTCCTGAACAAGACGTCTAACATAATGTCCCACAATCGTTCATACGGTACGTACTCGCCCGTATCATCGAGGTGTTTGTATTCGACCTCAAGAATCTCATAGTCTTCTTGACAGACATCTTTCAGTATTGTCGGTTCAAAGTCATATTTGATCATCTTTACTAACATCCGCATAAACACGGCAGACCTCATCGTATCCTCATCCCTGAGATATCGCTTCGCATACGTCTGGAGCTGCTCGCGCATCGCCACGGCATCACTGTAACGTTTTTTTGTTAGTCGATCTAAAAATCTCAAACTGGTTATCGTGACATTCATTCCCTTCTTATCGCGAATCACGGTAGCGAGAGTCTTTTCGATATTCGCTGCATAGAAACCAACGTTTCCAATTCTGCTGCGAATCTCATCGGCAATCGAAGGGACGGCGTCAGCAATAACACTCAACAGTAGTTCGTGGAACCTCCACATTTCCCTTCGAAAGGGGGTATTAAGTACACCATGTTGTTTTCGAACGTCGGCACAGGCATCCGCAGCTTCAGCAAACCGGCATGTAACAATGGCGAGATCATAGACATACTCATTGATATTCAGACGCACGACGGACGTCGTTGAAAGACCTGGTCGAACCTCCAGCACTCTGCGATGTGCACGATCATAGTCACGCAGTGCCAGATAACAGATAAATTGTTTGACGATTACCTCACCAACGCGTGCGATTCCATCAAACTGTGGATGACGGGATATCCAGTCGAGGAAGTCATCACATCGATCAAGCGTTGCTTGCCAGTCTCTACGAAGTTGTAAAACACGTGTTGTAAGTCGCCATGCCGAGAGTTGGAGTGTCCACGTATCATATTCGTCTGCATATCTTCTTGCTCGCATGGCCCACGTCCACATTGTTCGTTGTTCGGTCTTGCTGATGTTTTGTACGCCTGATAGTCGAACGTTAGAACTATCAAGGTACGAAAGTATCTCCTCCTCCGCTTCGCGAATAGCCGTTGCCTTGTGTAACAATCGTGTATAGTCACGCACTTTCGCTGCCGACCCCCCGAACGACTCAAATGAACGAAGTCGCAGGAGACATTCACAGAGAACGTCGGTGAGATGATACTTAACAGCTATCGTGCGAACACTTTTAACAACATGCATTGCGGCAGAACGTTTTCCATAGGCCGCCAAGGCTCGAGCAATCAACAGATCGCGATATCCACGATAGGAGTGAACCCAATAGTCATTATCGGTTGAAGGATGGATATTAAGAATAGATGTCTGATCCGTAAGCTGCCGATACAAACGTGATACGGCGCGTTCCTCAGAAGGATGAAGATCGAGTCCCAACTCATTCTGTAAAACCTTTGATAAGAGCTCGCGTGCCTTGCTGCCCCTAACCTCAATCAGGCCATATAACGCCTGTACGGCGTCAGCTCGTTGTTTACTAATCATCGTTGTGACCGGAAACTACCAATTTTCCGGCGTCCGAAAAACACCTACACTGACCCGTTGCCCGGCATCTCTTTGGGCGAAGTTCGTAGTGGGTAACAGCGGCTCAGCGCGAAAGGGGCGCCGAGAACACAGCACGGATTCTTTCACAACTCAACAGTCGGGCCACATCATGGAACTGCTCGTCGCCATTCTGCTCTATCTGGGCTTCATCCAGGTTGACAATTCGTACACCGTGGAATATGTCAATCACCTGGGTGTGATCAATCAGCCAACCATACAGATGGTTCAGTCCGATCCCAACCAGATGCTCATCGTTGGAGACGACTATTACGAATTGGTGCCGCGAGTGGACGTGATTGGTAATCAAGAGGACTAACTGAATTGCAACCTTTCGGCTGGTACACTCCACCGATAAACTCATAACAAAAAGCGTCAGCTACCAACAATGTCGAATCTGCTGTCAACAAAGAATGTCGCCGTACTCGAGCTCACCGCTTGGGTTGACGATCGTGACCACCGCCTCCTCCACCTGCGCGTTCGCGTGGGCAGGAACGGTTCCATCGTAGGTGGAGGGCGGAAGTTGCGACAAACAGAAAATGTGACAGCTCTGGAGTTCGATATCATTTCGTCCGAAGCAGAAGATCACGGCGTGATTGATCACTCCGTTCACCTCGAATCAACATTGCCACGTACTCTTCGAGTGCGAAGCACTGTTAACATGCTCGAACTCGATATCGCAGACATACTGCGATATGGTGGAACGAAGACGATCACCACTGGTCGTGTTTCACAAACCGATGACGGCATGACCGTTTTAGTTACTGCCTACGGAGCAGATGTTATCCTGCGTGGACAGCGTTGCTCTGATTTTGTGAATCCTGTTGTCGTTCTGGGTTTTCCCGTTCGGGGAAACCACTCACAACAACCCAGAACAATAGCTGTTGAGGATGTGTGGCCTAGCGTTGTCGTCCCTATAACTCCATGATCCTGCAAGGTCGTGAGTTACTATACGATCGATGCCTCCAAGACCGGTGAACCCTTGGAGGCATCGTCGTATTTTCGTGTAGCGCACTGCCGCGTATATTGAGTTGTGAGTATTCCTGCTTTCCCGACACATAACACCGCTGACACACTCCCCATTCACGATTGTATTCCGGACATCCTCAAGGCTCTCCGCGAGTGTGGACGTGTTGTTCTCGAGGCAACACCTGGAGCAGGCAAGACCACTATTGTGCCCTTGGCTCTGGCAGATGCTTTTCCGGAAGGAAAGATTGTTGTCCTCGAACCGCGTCGTCTTGCGGCAAAGAGTGCAGCCGTTCGAATGTCCACCCTCATCAAGGATGACGTGGGTGGTATCGTGGGTTATCGCATGCGCATGGAGTCCCGCACATCCTCACGAACACGAATTGAAGTTGTAACGGAAGGTGTTCTAACACGGATGCTGCAACATGATCCGGAACTCACGGGTATTTCTTGTATTGTTTTTGATGAAGTTCATGAGCGTTCACTCTCCGGTGATGTTGGACTAGCCCTCGTATGTCTGCTGCGAGAGATGTTCCGTCCAGATCTGCGTGTTGTTGTCATGTCTGCAACACTCGGAGATGTACATGCCATCCTCAATACTGTTGGGCAAGACACAGCCGTTATTCGCAGTAGCGGAAGAATGTTTCCCGTTACAACATCGTATCTCGCACGCCAGCGTTCAGCGCGGCTTGATGAAGACATGTCACGCGCTATCGTCAACATTGCAAAAGATGCCACTGGGTCTATCCTTTGTTTCCTTCCCGGAAGTGCAGAGATCCGCAGAACGGCTGCTCTTCTGGCACACGTCCCTGATCTTGAGGTGTTACCGCTCTATGGTGACCTTTCGTTTGATGAACAGCAGCGAGTGTTTGCAGCACCGGGCCGTACACAACGTCGTGTTATTCTCGCGACCAACATCGCTGAGACATCAATCACATTGCCCGATGTTCGACATGTGATTGATAGCGGTCTGAGTCGGGAAGCCCGGTATGATCTGACGATTGGTATGACACGTCTGGTTACCGTTCCTGTTACGCTCGACGCAGCCGAACAACGTCGGGGTCGTGCAGGCCGCACGGCTCCCGGTACCTGTTTACGGTTGTGGACAGAAGCCGAACAGGCATCACTACTGCCACGCCGGCAACCCGAGATTCTCGTTGCAGATGTGACGGCATTGGTGCTCGACCTTGCAGTGCTTGCTTTCAGTGTGAACGATGTTCCCTTTGTTGATCCACCGCCTGATGTATCGGTGCAAGCCGCAACAACGTTGTTAATGCAGCTCGAAGCCCTGACTGCAGATGGCACGATTACGGAACACGGTCGGCGTGTTGCCCACCACGGCACACATCCGCGTCTTGGACACATGCTCGTGCGTGTTCAGGAAGACACCAGCATCTCGCCCCATGCAGCTGCAGCAGTTGCAGCGCTACTCGGCGAACGTGACATCTTTGTCCGCTCATCTGATATCGACCTGTTGTCACGAATTGCCGTTGTCCTTGGCAATAACGATGACCGTGCCGACCGCACGGCAGTACAACTAGCACGACAGCGTATGTCGTTTTGGCTTTCTCGGTTGAAGGGGGCAAAAGGGGCCTCCACAGACGCACTCCTTGATGCAGCATCGTGCGTTGCACTTGCCTACCCTGATCGTCTTGCGATTCACCGGGGAAACAACAGATATCTCTTGCGCAATGGCCGCACAGTTACCGTCAACACCAATGAATCAACGTCACTAGATGGTACTCCCTTCCTTGTGATTCCAGAGCTCCGACAGACAACGGCAGGTCTTGTAGCCGCTTCTGCCTTACCGATTACCATCATGGAAATCCGACGCCTGTTTGAACATCAGATATCCGCCGAAGTCCACTTCGGTTATGACGAAGCCGAAGATCGAGTTGTACGTCGTACCGAACAAAAACTTGGAGCGCTAGTCCTCTCAACAACAGAGGATCAATCTATCGACGAACACGACGTATCACGTGCGCTTGCCGACGTTATCATACATCGACAGTACCGCGACCTCAACATTGAGGAAACAAAACCTCTCCTCCAACGATTGATCTTTCTCGCTTGGCTCACACAAAGTTCGAAGGATGAGGCACCACTATCATTGATTGATATTCTCACGACGTACCTCACACCAGACGTACTCACGTCGGCATGCCGGGGATATCGTAAACTCCGTGACGTCGTTCGTATCGACGTCTCAAACCTGATACTCTCCACTTTTGACTATCAACAGCGCCAGGATATTGAACGTCTAGCACCTCTACAACTCACACTTGGCGCACGAACCTTTCGGATCACGTACGACGACCCCCAACGTCCCGTTCTCGCCGCAAAACTCCAACACCTCTACGACGTTACCGAAACACCGTCCATCGGCGGAGGAAAGGTCCCTCTCACCATCCACCTACTCTCCCCTGCTGGTCGCCCTGTACAAATCACACAAGACCTCAAGACCTTCTGGCAAACCAGTTATGCCGATGTCAAGAAAGAGCTGAAGGGTCGATACCCAAAACACGAGTGGCGGTAGGGGTGGGGGATGGTGGGGGATGGT
>DDUR01000010.1 GCA_002344895.1 Ignavibacteria bacterium UBA2333 | reverse complement strand
ACCTGCCCCCTTCGCCCCCTACCAGATCCACTCTCCGGGAGAATCCTCCCGGAGAATTCCCACCGAGAATTCCCACCTGCCCCTTTCGCCCCCTACCAGATCAATTCTCCGGGAGAATCCTCCCGGAGAATTCCTTCGAGTCACCAAAACAAAAAACGGTTCATGTGGCTTCCGCCACATGAACCGTTCATTTGCAAGCATACTTTATTACCAGAAGCGCTTATCTGCCCTCAGCACGCTTCTTCTGATGTTCCTTGACCATCTCTTCCTGGATGTTCCGTGGTACCGGTTGATACTTCTTGAACTCCATAGAGAACTCACCCTTACCCTGCGTCACAGAGCGAAGGTCCGTTGAATAGCCGAACATTTCCGAAAGAGGTACTTCAGCTTCTACCGTGACGTATCCGAGGTCCGTTTCCGTACCCATAATAACACCACGACGCTGGTTGACCTGGCCAATGACTGTGCCCTGGAACTCTTCCGGTGCAGATACTTCGAGCTTCATGATCGGCTCGAGAATCGTTGGCTTTGCTGGACCGTATGCCTCACGGAAGGCCATAAGTGCAGCTGTCTTGAACGCCATTTCTGATGAGTCGACCGCGTGTGTAGCACCGTCGTTCAGAACAACACGTACACCAACAACCGGTTGCCCAATCAGTGATCCTTCGAGTACGGCTTCCTTGAATCCCTTATCGCAGGCAGGAATGTATTCACGTGGAATTACACCACCCACGATGTCGTCGACAAACTCGTAGGTCTCAACAGCGTCGGAAGGAAGTGGTTCAATGTAACCACCAACACGACCGAACTGTCCGGATCCACCCGTTTGCTTTTTGTGCGTGTAGTTGAAGTCCGAACGCTGCGAGATTGTCTCACGGAAGGCAACCTTTGGACGTCCAACAGTAATTTCTGTGTTGAACTCACGACGGATACGCTCAATGTAGATCTCAAGGTGAAGTTCACCCATACCCTTGATGATCGTCTCGCCCGATTCTTCATCACGCATCACGCGGAAGGTTGGGTCTTCCTTCGTGAAGCGGTTGAGTGCCTTCGAGAAGTTAACCTGTCCGGCCTTGTCCTTCGGAGCAACAGCAAGCTCAATAACAGGATCCGGTACGAACATCGATGTCATCGTAACACGGACGTTTCCGTCTGTAAATGTGTCACCCGACGCGCAGTCAACACCAAACAATGCTACGATGTCGCCAGCCGTAGCTTCTTCGATATCGTGCATCTGGCTCGCATGCATCCGCACAAGACGTGGGACCTTGATCTTCTTGCCGTTGGATACGTTGATGATCGTATCACCCTTCTTCACCGTGCCTTGATAGACGCGCATGTACGTAAGCTGACCGTAACGGCCATCTTCAAGCTTAAATGCGAGCATAACAAGCGGCTTTGACGGGTCGCTCTCAAGAGTAATCTTCTCTTCGTTACGATCTTGGTCAAGCGCTTCGTTCGTGATTTCGTTTGGTGCAGGAAGGAAGAGTGTAACACCGTCAAGCAGCGTTTGGACACCCTTGTTCTTAAAGGCCGAACCGCAGAAGACCGGCGTCATTTTGAGCGACAGTGTTCCCTTGCGGATGGCAGCGATAAGCTGCTCACGGCTTGGTTCCTCGTCAGAGAGGAACTTCTCCATGAGGTCGTCATCATAATCAGCGGCAACTTCAATCAGTCGGTGACGAAGTTCCTTGGCCTTGCCCATAAGGTCAGCTGGAATTTCTTCCTCAACAATGTCCTCGCCGGCTTCGCCGCGATAGTAAACTGCCTTCATGTCAACAAGATTGATGACACCAGCAAGCTTGTCTTCAAGTCCGATTGGGAAGGTGACAAATGCTGGATTGTGCGCCAGCTTTTCGGCCAATTGTTCTGCAACACGCTCAGGATTTGCACCCTGACGGTCACACTTGTTGATGAAGGCCAGACGCGGTACGTTGTAACGACGCATCTGACGGTCAACGGTAATGGACTGGGATTGAACACCGGCCACCGAGCAGAGAACGAGAACAGCACCGTCCAAAACGCGAAGAGCGCGTTCTACTTCAACGGTAAAGTCCACGTGGCCGGGCGTATCGATCAGGTTGATATTGAAGTCACCCCACGTACAATACGTGGCAGCAGACTGGATCGTAATGCCCTTCTCACGCTCGAGGTCCATCGAATCCATCGTCGCACCAACACCGTCCTTGCCACGCACTTCGTGAATAGCATGGATCTTTCCTGTATAAAACAGGATTCGCTCCGAGAGCGTCGTTTTGCCGGAGTCGATGTGGGCCGAGATGCCGATGTTCCGGACTTTCGAGAGGTCAGGCATAGCTGATTGTGGGGGAATGTGTGAATGAGGGTTGGAAAAAGACGATGAATATACGGATTCTCGGAAAAATGTTCGGCATGGAGGTGTAATGAAGGCATAACATGGCTGTACGTATGGCCCACCTCAGGTGCCTGTAACTGGCGGATAAATAGGTTTTGTCTTCGTCTGAGCAGGCTTCCGTGCATGACATCACAATCGACGTATCCGTATTCCTTTTCAGACGCTTACGGCAGCTTGTAAACGACTACCAACGAAGCACGTCTGCCCGTAGCCCTACAATACACGAGATCCCATACTTGAACATTGATCGGTCATTGTACGACAATGCATGAAGCCTGAAACCAACAGGGAATGTTCCGTCCGTTACCCACGCCGTTGCTGCGGCAAAGATGTAGTTCGGATGCCCCACTTGTCGATCATCATTTTGGCCAATTCCTATTTGTAATCGCACGATTTCATCTATGTCCAATAACACACCTACGTCAAGAGTCGGTTGTTGTGCTGTCGTCTTAACGTCGAGTCTCTCATACCAGTGAACACCTCCGTAGACTCCAAATCGATCCGGCGATGACGTTCTCGAACCAAATCTGTACGACAAACACGCCTCACCTCGAACGCCCAGGGCGTCACCTCGACTGGGTTCAACAATTCCAATGTATCCAAGACCCGCAAGTAACTCCGGCGTAAATCTTGGTGTGTACGCGATGGATCTCTTCCCTTTAATCTCTTCTTCCAGAAACCTGAGTTCCTGTCGTTTTTTCTCTACTTCACGACGTTGCTCTTCTAACTCTGCACTTTGCTGCTGCATTTCATTCGTTAAGATTTTCAAACTCGCTCGAATCGAGTCCGCGCGTTGCACCAAGGTACCGGCATCTCTACGATTCGCTTCAAACCGTGCTCTATCCTCAGCAAGCTTCTGTTTGGCTAAGTTTACTTCACGATACACTTCTTGCAGACTGTCACATTGTGCAGATGTTCGAATACTCGGAACATCAACGTAGGCAAAACATGCATCTACAGATAGTGACTCGAGAAATGAGCAGACGACATCTGCAGGTACACAGAATCCGAGACCATCAAGCCGCGAGTTATTCATGTCATGCGTAACCTTGAGCACCGAAACTCCAATAACGGATCCTTGCTTGTTGAGCACAGGACCTCCTGAGTTACCGCCATTCATTGCTGCATCAATCTGAAGTAAATCGTCTCTATCGGCACTCACAACACCACGCGTCACAGACCAGTCAAATGCAAAAGGATGCCCAAGTACAAACACCTCCGCAGATTGAAGTGGCCGATCAGCAACAAGTTTTAGTGGTGTTGCTGAAACCGGATTACCCACCGTGAGTACTGCAATGTCCGAAGACGGATGATAGTCAATGTCGATGACAACATCCCTTTGCCCATCCCGTGTCTGCACCATGTATCCAAGTGACATTCCGCCGGACACCACATGAGCATTGGTAACGATCTTCGTTGGCGAAACGACAAATCCCGAACCGTGTCCACTATAATCAAATGGCAAAACCTTAACTACACTGTTTAACGACCTCTCAACCATCACTTCATGCTGGCTAAAGAGTGGTGTAGCAATTGCGCAAGTCGCAATGAGGGTGCCGATTACGAGTGCTCTTCGAACCGAGAGCACACAGATATTGCTCATCGTATGAGAATCTCCGCACGACGATTTTCTCGAGCCATCCATTCGTGCATCTCATCATTTGGGTAAAGGGGCTCGGCCTCGCCTACGGCTTCAGCCGTAAGGCGCGATGCTGATATTCCCGCTTTGATAAACATTTGCTTGAGTTTATCGACGCGCTTTTTAGCAAGCGTTTTGTTGTCGGCCTCACTACCTCGCGTATCTGTATGAGCGCGCAGAACGGCTGTTGCCTTCGTATCAGTCTTCATGAGATCAATTGCCTCTGCTAAACGCGACTCACCATCAAGTTCGGTCGTGCTTTTAATAAAGAGAGCAATAATTACCGCTTTAAGAGGCTCGTCAATTGGCAGCGGGCTCGGATAGACCGTTGTCGTATCTGTCGAGACCTTACCATTTCGTTGATCGAAGTCAACTGAAACATCTCGCGGCTGATCATTGGACTTCGATTTCCATGATATGACATAATGCACCTTGAGTGTACGGAAGATACTTTCGTATACATCGGGCAACTCCGCGGCATCTTGAATGAAGTAGGCCCGACCTCCCGTTTGTAGCGCCATCAAACTAAGAACCGGGAAATTGACCTGGCCGAGGCCGATGACGTAAACAGTTGTTCCCGACTTCCGTGCCAAACGGACGATATTGTTTGCGCTAATGAATGAAGAGTTGTCATATCCATCGGTAAACAGCACGACCACCTTGCGAGCTGATGATCCCTCAAGGGAAGTGATTCCCGCTCGTGTCGCGTCATACATTGCCGTCGCGCCCGAAAACTCATTGTAAGGCAACAAACCCAACATTCGATGAGCGCCTTTACCAAGATCAACCGTACGGAGTACGCGATGATCAAACTGCACCACGGAATACTGATGTTCAGCGGAAGGAATATCGTACAGAAAGGTAGGCACACTCCGTACTGACGTAATCAGCGAGTTTATATACGGCATCATTGATCCTGAATAGTCGGCCACGAGTGCCACATCTGTTGTTGGCGCGTTTGATCGGCGCACCTCTTGTACGGTGAAGTCATCGATAACTTTCTCTCGTCCGGATTGCCGTTCAACGACAGACTTCCAGAATGAAGACTTATCCTGAGCGTAGGGTCGAGCGAGTCCTGCAACGAGATTTCCGTTGGGATCCATGACAACAGCCGTGATTCTCACAGAGTCTTTGCCGACACCATAGTCAACGCCGATGATATTGACGTTCAGTCCGTCTACTTGTACAACACTATCGATCGGCAGGAGACCTGACGCCCATCGGGACTTCGATGTGTTCCGTTGATACTCTTTCGGGTCGGGTCGAATATCATTGTCAGATGAGGAGGTCAAGTCATTGCCATCACCTTGACGATGTAAATTCATGTTGGTAGAACACGACACTCCCAACATCAATCCAGTTGCAATCAGTAATAAGCGGACAGTATGCATCATCCATGCAACCTAGCACATCTACTATGACATATCCTGTCATAGCTGGGCTAGATGCCGAACTATTTGTTGATCATTGCACGTCAGCGTCTACCGAGTGAGCGGGACATACTTCCCATCATCGTGACATACGCTCTATCATTTTGCAACAACAACAATGATACTCGGGCCCTGATCAAGTGAAACCACATATGATCCGGCAGGAATCTGCGATGTGGAGATTGTCGATAAAGGTTCAGATACAGAAAACAGGTATTGTTTGCCATCTGTTGACGTGAAGAACACGGTCGAAGGTAATGTTAGATCGTTTGGAAGGTAGATCTCAAGACTTGAAGATGTTGGGTTCGGAAGAACGCGGAAATCTGTTCGATCTTTATTGTCAGTCACTCGAACAGTGCTGAAAAAGTCATGCTGAGGCCAGTTTGCCCCTTGTACCCCTTCCAAAAATGATCTCAAGATGGAATCCACACGAGGATAGAACTCATTCATTCTCGTGACTGGAAGCGAGTTGAAGACCCACGCATACGAGATTCCGGATTCTCCCAGACGCCACATTGAGGAACTTGTGCCGGACAAAGCTCCTGCATGATTCCATGTAGATCCATCATCACTACAAAGGAAACCTGAGCCTTGATATACAGGTTTAGTATCAAAAGATGGTATTCCCGGCCGCTGCTCAATTTCACGAATCTGTGTTCCGCTTACAAGGTGAGGGCGGCTTGTTGCTGTATCAAGACTCGTGAGGAATCGAACCATGTCAGAAGCACTACAGACCCATCCCCCGTGCGCATCAGCTGTACGAACGACAAAGTCGCCTCCGTAGGCCATACTCACCTTGGCCTTTTCGTCGCAATAGATTGAATACACGCTTCCTTGTTCTGGAGGCGTGTAGTACGAAACCTCATTTGGCAAACGATCAGATCGACGTGTTCCTCCAATACGAGGGACTGCTGTACCTGCCTTTGTCCAGATCTCATCACGAACGAAATCTTCATACGATTTACCCGACACAGCTTCAATAATTCGGCCAAGGACATTGTATCCAAAGTTAGAGTATACTACTCCGGTCCCCGGCTTAAACTGAGTAGGACGACTCATGAGGAACCGAACGAGTGCAGGTCCATCGGCAGGTTCAGGTACACCAAGCGCTTGAGCAGCCTCGCGATAGTATAAATATTGAATATCGCCAGTAACACGACTATCCCAACCGCCCATGTGGCGAAGAAGCATCCTAACTGTAACGGAATCGAGAGATGGGTGCAGTGATTCACCGGGCACTGGTGTTAGATTCCCCCAAACGTCCGTCATGCGCGCATGAAGATCGAGTTGACCACGATCGATCAATAGATGAATAGCGGCCATCGTCACTGGTTTGGAACTCGATGCAATACGAAAGACAGACGACGGCTGTACAACTTCCTTCGTAGCTGTATCGGCAAAACCAAACCCTCTGTCGTACACAAGCCGTCCATCCTTCGCCACTGCCAATTGTCCACCAGGGAGATCGTACTCACGCATAAGTTCGATCATGGCCGAATCGAGCTGTCGAAGAGATGGCACATCTGATCCTGACACAGGAGTCATCTGAGCGCTGGCAGACAGGCTACAGCTAATGGCAACGACGACAACCAGAGTTGCACATACCTGTTCTTTGACCTTCATGATGTACTCCTGGATTATTTGGCGACGACGAAATGGTATCATCTTCTGATGACAATCAGTGTGCTTGGACCATTTCTCAATGAAACGGTGTACGACCCCGAGGGGAGACCTGACACATCAATTGAGGAGGTGTGCGACGGCACGACATACTCGCTTTGCTCGCCTGTTGCCGAGACGACCAACAATGTTGATGGCAAGGACACATTCGCTGGAAGCTCAACCGTTACTAATGTAGTTGACGGATTTGGGCTTATGCGCAAACTTGTTGGCTCATTGTTTTCGTCAACGACCTTTACCGTTGAGAAGAAGTCATGTTGTGGCCAGTTAGCCCCTTCCACCCCTTCCAATATTGATCGAACTGAAGAATCGATTGAACGATACATTGAGGCCAGCCGATCCATTGCGATACCATTACATACCCATGCGTATGTAATACCGCTTGAGCCGAATCTCCACATCGACGAGCTTGTACCATAGAGCGCACCGGAATGTGTCCATGTAGAGCCGCTATCAAGGCAGACCCATCCAGTTGCCTGGTATGCTGATCCATCCGTGTATCCAGGAATACCTGAGCGCTCCTCCATAGTACGAATTGTTTGAGGTGCGAGAATGTGCGGCCGATTTGTTGATGTATCAAGTGACGTCATAAACCTCACCATATCCGAAGCAGAGCAAACCCATCCACCATGAGCATCCAGGGCTGCCGTCACAAAGTCGCCACCATAACTAAGCGGCACACGATTTTCCTCGTCGCAAAACAACGAATAGACCGGTTCAAACATCGGACCGACGTAGTACACGGCTTCATTCTCGAAGCGCTCGGACAGACGGGTTCCGCCAATACGAGGTCGGCTCGTTCCAACGACCTCCCAAATTCGCTGGCGGACGGCATCTTCATACGACTGTCCACTTGCGGCCTCAATAACTCGACCGAGGACATTGTAGCCAAAGTTTGAATAGGCAATACGACTACCCGGACGAAACTGCAGGGGCTTATCGAGCATAAATCGAACGATATCGCGTGCACCGGCGGGCTCTTCAACTCCGAGGGCCCGAGCTGCGGCTCGATAGTAGAGGTACTGAACATCCCCAGCAACATCGCGATCCCACCCACCAGCATGGTAGAGAAGATGACGAACTGTTATTGAATCCCAAAACGGCATACGTTGTCGACCAGGAATCGGCTGAAGTTCAGACAACACATCGACGACACGTGCATCAAGTGACAGCTTACCCTCTTCCACCAGAGCAAGCACTGCGACAGCCGTAATAGGTTTCGAGCAGCTCGCAATCCTGAACAGTGTAGTTGGTTCTACGGACGTCTTAGCACTCGTATCAGCCCATCCAAAACCTCGATCATACACAAGACGTCCATCCTTCGTCACCGCCAGCTGACCTCCGGGAAGGTCAAACTCCTTCATCACCCTCAGCATTGCCGAGTCTAGAGCATGCAGAGCAGGAACATCAGTACCAGTAACGGGAACTGACTGGGCGTACAGGGTGACCGCTGACAGACAGCTGAGACAAACGGCGAGTAGGAGTTGTAGATGATGAATCATTGATATCTCCGGATGGTGGTACGCAAAAGTATGGTATGACGGGATTGATTCTCCGGGAGCATTCTCCGGGAGAGTTCTCCGGGGGGATTTTCCGGGACTATTCTCCGGGAGAGTTCTCCGGGAGGATTCTCCCGGCATATTTTCCCGGAGGATTCTC
>DDUR01000023.1 GCA_002344895.1 Ignavibacteria bacterium UBA2333 | reverse complement strand
GCGAGTCTGGCGACCCTCGAACGCTCCCCTCTCCCCTCTCCCACCATCCCCCTCCCACACACGCCGTACCGCCAGATCTGAGTAGTTTTGCGGTTTCCCCACTCCGTTTCTACCTGCATGATCGAGCGTTATACACGCCCTGATATGGGCGCAATCTGGTCCGACCACAATAAATACGCCATTTGGCTGGAAATCGAGATTCTCGCCTGTGAAGCACAGGCCGAGCTGGGTATCGTTCCGCACGACGCTGTGCGGGAAATCCGCGAAAAAGCACGGTTTGATGTTGCTCGTATTCATGAGATCGAAGAGGTCACAAAACATGATGTGATTGCCTTCACAACAAACGTCGCCGAATACGTTGGACCCTCGTCGCGGTTTGTTCACCTGGGTATGACGTCGAGTGATGTGCTCGATACGGCCCTCGCTGTGCAACTGAAGCAGGCCGGCGAGCTGCTGTTGACGGACCTTGTCGCGTTTCGTGATATTCTGGCTCGTCGTGCCAAGGAGTTTAAGTACACGGCGACGATTGGACGTACACATGGTATTCATGCAGAGCCAACAACGTTTGGACTCAAACTGGCCCTGTGGTATGAGGAGTGTAAACGGTGTATCAGTCGTTTAGAACGCGCAATCGAGGTTATCTCTGTTGGCATGATCTCTGGTGCCGTTGGTACGTTTGAACATCTTTCCCCTGCCGTTGAGGAGTTTGTCTGTAAACGTCTTGGTCTCGTTCCCGCACCTGTGAGTACACAGGTTATTCAACGTGACCGACACGCAGAGTATCTGTCAACACTCGCCATTATCGGCACGTTACTCGAAAAGATCGCAACAGAGGTGCGCCACCTTCAGCGTACAGAGGTTCGTGAAGCAGAGGAGTTCTTTAGTAAGGGGCAAAAGGGGTCCAGTGCTATGCCTCACAAACGGAACCCGATTATCAGCGAACGTCTGTGTGGCCTGGCCCGTATCCTTCGTGCGAATGCAATGGCTGCACTGGAGAATAATGCACTCTGGCATGAGCGCGACATTAGTCACTCAAGTGTTGAACGTGTGATCTGCCCCGACTCAACGATTACACTTGACTATATGCTGCATTTGGCAACAGGATTAGTCGATAATCTTGTTGTCTATCCAGAGACCATGCAACGTAATCTCGAACTGACCCACGGACTCCCGTTTTCACAGAGTGTTCTTCTTGCCCTTGTTCGTAAGGGTGTCACCCGCGAAGATGCCTATCGTCTTGTTCAAAGGAATGCGATGAAGACGTGGGAAACGTCAACGCCGTTGCGTGTAACACTGGGTGAGGACAACGAGATTACATCGTTACTTCCGGCAAATGAACTCGATGAAATCTTTGATGAGTCGCGTATGCTGAAGAATGTTGATACGATCTTTGAACGATGCGGACTCTGACGATCCTTGGACTTGTCCTGAGCACCGTCCTTGTTGTGACGGTGCTCGCCGGCAATCAGGTCCTTGACGATACACCATCATCAGAATCCTCGGTCTCACAACAGAGTGTTCGCTCGAAGAAGTCTGATGATCGTGGTGAGGAACTCTCACGCACCTACTGCGCTTCGTGCCATGTTCGTCCAGAGCCGGAGCATCTCGACAAATCAACATGGTTGTCGAAGGTCTTTCCGCTGATGCGCACGTATATGGGTCTCGATCCCGTCGATCATCGCGAACGACTTCAGCATGATGTGTTGTCGTTTTATCCAGCGGCACCCATGATGTCGGAGGATGACTGGTTTACGGTTGCCTCGTGGTATATCGATGCGGCACCGGATACGATGCCCCTTCCGCCCCTTCCCGACATAGCCGACTCTACGTCGCTGTTTACTGCTGAACCTCTTGATCTTGGATCGGCACCTCCGATGGTGACGTTTACGTTTGTGGATGAGGCTACATCACGTCTTGTGTTTGGTGATGGTATTGCTCATGCCCTTCACGTTCATAAGAGTGATGGACAGCGAATTGTATCGATACCCATGCTTGGCCCACCATCGTCACTATCGATGTCGAAGGGTGACTGGTATGTGACCGATATGGCAAAACTTCTTCCTCATGATTCAGCGGCCGGCCGCCTGTATCGTATTCAGTGGAAGAACGGAAATCCTGTAGCTAATGTCGTTCTGGATTCGTTGCGCCGACCTGTTCACGTTGTGATGACGGACATCAATGGTGATGGACGTGATGATGCACTTATTTGTGAATATGGAAATCTCCTTGGTCGTTTTGGATGGTACGATATGGTGCCCGGAAAACGTCCCGTCTACCACGAACTGATTGGTCGGCCTGGTGCAATCCGTGCAGAGGTTGTCGACCTGAATGGAGATGGGAAGAAGGACATCGTCGTACAGCTGGCACAAGCTCGTGAGTCAATCACGGCCTTCTTTGCCAAAGGCAAGGGACGTTTTGAGGAACGCGAACTTCTTAGTTTTCCTCCGTCGTTCGGTTCGTCCAGTTTTCGCTGTCTTGATGAAGATGGTGACAGACGCCTGGATCTGCTCGTTACGTTTGGAGACAATGGTGACTATGATGCTCCTCCACTAAAACCATATCACGGTATAGCCCTGTATCGGCAAACGTCAACGGCCTCCTTTGAACGCGCCTGGTTTTTGCCCATGAATGGTGCCTACGGTGCCTATATGGTTGACTTTGATTTGGATGGTGATAACGACATTCTCGCTCGTGGTTACTTCCCTCCTGCCCCGGCTCCCGCGCACGACCTTGTTCGATTCTACGAGAAGACAACAACGGGCTGGAAACTGTCTACACTTCCACAGGCAACACTCGGCCGTTGGCTCGTTGGAACTTCGGGTGATGTTGATGGTGACGGAGATATTGACATTCTACTCGGGAATGTTTCTATGGGACCCGGTGTGAGTGCAAACTCAGATATGGATGTTTGGACAAAACCATCCAACTCCGTGCTGTTATTACGAAATCGCACGCGTACACCGTAGTCCTCATCGAAGCAGTAACGGAAACGTTGCCGGACTTCCAATTCCCATGTCCGTTACCACGTAACATTCGCGTGGTACACCTTCCAGAAATGATAGTACACTTTGTTCTGAAGTGCGCGTCACGGTAAACGGTATCCGTTGTCCAAGTCGAGTGACAACGTCGAGAACAGACTCCACTCCAACCAGTGTTATCGATCGCTCATCGTTTCGATACACCGTTACCATTCGGCCCCACGGATCCACCAGTCGTGCCCGACCGTTAATCCTGCAGATTCCGTCGAGTATCATGGCTGATGTTGGACCAGCAACGGCCGGACGAGCTGAATCGGACGACGATACGGTAACAACGGCGAGTTCCGAGGTGTCGGAATCACCAAGTGCTATGCGTACAGGAATACGAAGTATCGTATCCGTTTGCCCGGTCAACATTTCCCACGTTTTCGGCATGGTTACAAAGGGGTCGTGTCGTTGAGCAGCATCGACCGGCACGACAACACTGAGTCGCGCACGCAGGCCGGCCTGTACGGTAACTGGTCGGACAAGTGGCAGGCGTGTTGATACCCGCAATACAAGCTCACGAACATCTCCCGGTGCACCACGGGCAGAGTCGACGGAAACGACAATGACGTGTGCACTCGGATCCGTAGATGATACAATTCGAATTGTATCACTGCGCCGCTGGCAACCGTCGGGACCACGCACATCACACCAATACTGACCGGCCTCACGAAGAACAAGACTCTGTGTTGAATCACCTGTTGACCATCGAACATCTGTCCACAATGATGGAAGAACAGCCACAATACTGTCACCCGGTGTGAGTACGGTATCAATATCAAACTGCGGTCCCTTGTTCTGAGATACATGAATTGTAATACTATCGATTATCTCACAACCAGTTCCGGTTCGAGCAACGTATCGGAGTATTCGCCGTTGTGAAGGCTGTAGTGTAACAGAGCGACCAGTGTTTGTTCGCTCCACGTCGTCGTCGTCGAAGCGTACAGATCGATATCCCACCCAGTTAATTTCACAGATGTCATTCGGACAGAGAACGGGTGGTTTTGTCACCATGTGATAGAACGGCACAGACGCCGTATCAAACGTCAGCGCTGACGTGACAATGTCTCCATCATATCCTCGTTCTGCACCGAACGAATGTGTATCCTCACCAGTGCGAACGTAGGATAGACCGGCTTGTCCACCGGTAATATTTATGGTAGGTCGAGTTGGTGAAGACACATTCAACACAACACGGCCGCCCCCTCCGCCCCCTCCCGGACCATATCTCCACAGACGTCCATAGGTTGATCCACCATCACCACCGCCAACGATGAGTGTAGGTGTTCTCAACAACGTATCGGCGAAAATGACAATACATCCGCCACCACCACCACCTCCGGCACCATCATCACGAACGTCCGGTGCACGCGTTCCGGAGACGTTAATACACGGTACATCAAGCACGCGAGTATGGATGAGGACAATTCCTCCTCCACGTCCACCACGAGCATCAGCATGATCGTTAACGTGACCTCCACCACCACCAGAACCAAACAGAATACCACGTCCATCAACAATTCCTCCACGACCTCCACTGATGCCGGCTTCAAAACATGTTGTTTGATGTCCGCCACTTCCTCCGTTGCCTGCAGCACCAGCTCCTCCTCCGCCACCCGCATTTCTGGGACGTCCACCACGTCCACCCGACAATGTGTCATGTCCCCTACCATCACCGCCAAGGTAGATCGTATCTCGGTGGACAAAACGATCGTGCACCGATACATCCGGTAACGATGGCTCACCACCCGACCAGCCATATCCGGAAAGGTCTATCGTATCACGTCTGATCGTATCGTTTACCAGGGCCAAGAGTCCACCGTATCGACCATTAAATGGCCGTATTGCTGGCGTTTCCTGTGCTGTTGCAGCAAGCGTAAGATGAGCACAGTGGTGAAGTGATACCCTTGTAAGGTTTGTTGTACGAAGACAGACAGTTGATCCAATCGTGGTATCAACCTTGGTGATTACAACATCACCATCACCACATGCTTCATGCAAAACAACAACGTCATCACGTTGCAGATCTAACCTTGGTTCCAGTGTCACACGATACCTGCATGTGTCGATATCTACGATTGCTGCAGAACGAGGTCGTGTATCGGAAAACGTCAACAACATCGTCATCATCAGCAGATGTATCATAACCCACCTCCAAGAATGCGCCATCGTTGTGATATACCATCGTACCAGAACGACATTGAGCCGTGCTGTGGAATAACAACATCGACGGCATTGGGAAGAAGGAATCGATGTTCCAGCAACGATGTCCCTGCGTTGTGCACAATCGTTACGTCATCGTCGATTGCATACAGCACAACGCACTGATCTGACATCGGAACGAGGCCACCAATCTCGGTGTCAACTCCTGTACATCGCAGGATACATGCAGGCGGAAGATTGACGTTATCGTTTCGACCCTGTACAAGTCCCAATGGAGCAGCCACAAGCCTCATCGTACCACTTACGACACTATGATACATCCACGTTGTTGTGGGATTGTTCCACGTGAGATCCGAAATCGACGGTAGATAGACGTTCGGCTTTACGTCTGCTCGTGTTCCAAGGACAACATCACCACCCGTTACAAGAAGAGCCAGTGAACGGGGCGAAGGGGGCGCAGAAAAGAAGCCACCAATGGCAAGGCCGAGTCCTTCTGTACCAACCTGGGCCATACCCTTTACGCCAATGGTTAGGCCTGAATGTGATGTACCGAGTGATGATGCATAACCGGCGACGGCAATTGATGTCGTGAGTGTTCCACCATTACCACCACGGACAACGGTACCAACGGTGCCAAGGATAGAATCTGCAGCGGTGTTTCCGTTGGACGCTGCATGACCCCGTACACCAGTACGAAGCATAGGAAAGGGCGGATCGGAGGTAGCTGAGAGGATACTACCAACGATGGCATTCCCATTCAGATTTCCACGGACAGAAACGCCAACGTGATCATTACCCGCAACAACGATATCAATCCCACGAAGTGGAGGTGTGGTGCCACCTACGTCCAATGCAGTACCAATGCCGCTTGATAATGCATTGTACCGGACACCGGTCCCACCCGTTATGTCGATACCTGTCGATAATGTTGGCCTGTCACTACCCGACGGTCCTCCGATCCGAATTCCCGTTCCCATACCATTCGCAGCAGACCGGAGCACCAGACCTGCTGACTCTGACCCTGTATGTCCAACATTCGTAATCAGGGCACCCGTTGCAAGTGGTGTCCCGGAGAGATCTACAACCACTCTCTCTCCGCGAACCGTAGCAGCCGTGAGCATTTGAGCTGACGCCGATGTGACGGCGAGCAACACAATGACGATGATGGACAGAAACAACATGATGTGAGGTTCGCTTACGGATTCACAACGAGATAGGCGATACGATCAATGAGACCCAATCCCGTTGAGGTTTCTACGGTAATCGTATTTGTTACATAGTCTACGTTTGTAACGGAGAAGCCAATGGTTGTGCCAGGGCCGTTATGAATCGTAATCAGTATGAGTGCACCAGGTTCAATAACTCCGGGAACGATGATGTCATGTTCCCACTGGCCTGCTACGGGCGTGTAGAATCCGCGTAAAAGTTTTGACGTGCTGGACGACCAAGACAGGTTACCGGATGCATCGGATGTTAACACCTGACCAGCCGTTGGTGCCGCCGTTGGTAAGGTGTACGTGATGTTCGTTGTCTGTGCTGCTGCCCGAAACGCCGTGTATTCGGCACCATCGGCAGTGGGTTCAGCAAATCGAAGTTCAGAGGCAGCACCGGTATTTGACAGTGTCATTGTGCCTGAAACGTCAAGAGTTGTTTTTGGTGTAGCCGTACCGATACCGACATATCCTTGTGAGGGACCTGGTGTTCCAATGATCCTAAAACGTTCCGAAGCATTTGCTGCGAGGACAAGGTCTTGCGCATTGGATGTACCGAGATACTGTTCACCGGCATCGGTACCACCCGTTGTGACAGCATTGCCGCCGAGACCCCAGAATGTTGCATCGGCCCATGACAGTGTTGCCGTTGATCCTGTGATACTGTTAATTGTCAGGGTCTGTCCTGCTTGCCCAATTGTTGCCGGTAGTTGAATAGTGTATGATGTAACGCCCGTTGACGGAACGGTCAGCGAAACAGCAGCCGGCTGGGCATTTCGCAGGTTCAGTGTGCCCGTTGTCTGGCTCTGACCAAAAACACCGATCGGCATCGAGACGAGGCAGATGGTGATAAGCAGCATCGTCGACTTTTTCATGACGTAATCCTTGTAGAGGTTAAAAAATGGAAGTGTAGACATCGTCATATCCGTGTTACGGAATGAGTGTCCATTCGAGAGATTCAGAGGTAAGCAGGGGTGCAGC
Organism: Ignavibacteria bacterium UBA2333; assembly: GCA_002344895.1. Taxonomy (GTDB): domain Bacteria; phylum Bacteroidota; class Ignavibacteria; order Kapaibacteriales; family Kapaibacteriaceae; genus UBA2333. Next base: position 18,144 of record DDUR01000023.1, on the reverse strand, counting down.
TGTACGGACGTGTATTTGTCGACCATTGTCGTCGACAGATTCTATGCTGCAGGCAATCGTTGTTGAGCCACTCTGAACAACAACGTGAAACAAGGAAGCCGCTGAGATAGGAAGCGGAAGTGTTATGGTAAACAACGACGTTGTGCCGTCACCGGCCACAGAACCACGATGTTGTTTTGCTCTGGCACTACGACTGATGATGAGTGCATCATCGTCTCTGCGGATATCAATTCCGTCTTCACCGATAATCTTGACAGCCCCTGCCAACTCATTAAGACTTGTCACGAGTCCAGTTACGTCCGGTGATAACCGATCGGCAAAGCGCGAACGTTCTGCCAGAAGTGCTGCTGGTGCCGATACGATTCGTAGTCTGGGCTGTCTCTCGGGACCCATGTTGATCGACACACCGATCCAGGCCATACCATCTCGCAACAACCGCCGTACGTCGTCTGAAACAGCGAGCACAACATCAACACGCCCATGTAGGATGTTTACATCGAGGAACTCTTCATCAACAAACGTCCCGCCTATGGCCCCGTCATACCATCGAATGGTTAGACGGCATGGACCATCAACGTCGTCGGTTTCCGTTGAGAGATTCAGCGGCACAACGATACGGTCCGTCGTCTGTGCCAATACGTCCACGGTACCTGCGCATAGGCAGGAAACGAGGAGAAAAAAGATGGAGAGGTGTTTCATGACACGATGGCGATTGTTGCCTTCGTGTCATAAGTGTTATAACGAGGACGTTTCGTGACGCCGTACGGTGATTGTCACAACTCCATTCCACACTGCACAGATCATAAGTCCAACAAATTCACGCTCTTCCTCACCTTCAAAAAATCTTCCATTTGTTGATTGTAACACAACAACTGACCAAACAAAGGTAATCTGTGCTATGACCCATAGAATTGTAATGGGTGGCCTCCTGAGGGCTGTCATCACTGCACCAATCGTGTTGACACCATACAGTAGAATCCATACAATCGCATCGACATCGTTAAACTGCACGATCGTCGAATACAGAAACAGGCCCGCAAACACGACGGATAACCATCGTAGGACAGTGGGAACGTGTCGTTGTCTCATCGTGTTCTGCGTTTCGTATCGTTGTAGGAATGTTTTGCGTCAACAAGGAAGTTCAGGACAAATATGCAGAAGAGAGTTTTCGGTCGGAGTGGACTTCGTGTTTCTGAGTTAAGTCTTGGCACCATGACGTTTGGAACGGAATGGGGACAAGGGGCGGACTATGAAACATCGAAGGCCATGTTTGATGCCTATGCTGATGCAGGCGGAAATTTCATCGATACGGCAAATCGGTATACGGAGGGTACAAGCGAGTCATACGTCGGTGATTTTATCTCGGCTGATCGACATCATTTTGTCCTTGCAACAAAGTATACTCTTCACACCCGTTTTGGTGATCCCAACTTTGCCGGCAACCATCGCAAAAATCTTGTACGTTCTGTTGATGAGTCGTTACGCCGACTCAAAACAGATTTTATCGACTTGTACTGGGTACATGCGTGGGATGATACCATGCAGCCGGAAGAAATCATGCGTCAACTTGAATACCTCGTATCAAGTGGCAAGGTCCTTCATATCGGCATCAGCGACACACCGGCATGGATAGTAGCATGTTGTAATACAATCGCCGATTTGCGTGGCTGGTCGTCGTTTGTTGGTCTGCAGATAGAATACAGTCTTGTCCGTCGTGATGCTGAGCGCGACCTTCTTCCTATGGCCCAGGCCTTTGGCCTGACGGTCACTCCGTGGTCCCCTCTTGGCTCCGGTGTGCTGAGTGGGAAGTATCTCGATGGTCTATCGGCCTCCAACGAGGGTACCGTCCGCCGTCTTAAAGCCGAATCACCTCGCCTGTCAGACAAGAACCTCGCTATTGCCCGTGAGGTTGCTGCAATAGCTGCAGAACTCGGAACCACGTCACCACGTGTTGCCCTGGCCTGGATACGTGCCAAGGTTCCCACATCAATACCGATTATTGGTGCTCGCTCTGTTGATCAACTTCGTGACAATCTTGGTGCGACGTCGATCACCTTGTCCGCAGAACATTTGACACGGTTAGATTCCGTCTCAGCAATCGAACGTGGATTCCCGCACGACTTTCTTGCCAGCGAGAATATTCAACGATTGATGGGTCTCACGGATTTTTGATCCGTTTGATTTGTCCATCGTCAGAGCACACCCTCGTCCTGGAGCATACGATGGAAGGCCCATACACCTGGCTCTCGTTGTGGTGAGTACCGTCCACGATTGTAAAGACGCGACTTCATACCGCGGTGGACAGCTTCTACCACGGCTTCATCCTCAAACTCCACGGTGTCAAGCCCTGACCCTGCACCGGTTTCAAGTCGTGTTGGATCCATCACGTACGTTCGATACCGAATACGCGTGAGACTGTGATGCACAGGTTCAACAATGTTCATACTCACTCCCCACGGATAGACGTTAATCATCAGATTCGGGAAGAGCCACCAGTAATAGGCCGCAATGTTTCGGTTTGTGTCTTCGTGATCTACTGGAACGTCGAAGGTTGCCGATGGATCCTTCGACGTTCCAATCTGTAACACGGCGCGGTCAAACAGGACTGTCTCATAGTCCGTCCAGTCTAACACCGAGTTCAGACCTTCGTGGACAAACGGAATATGAAATCCTTCAAGGTAGTTCTCAACGTAGAGAGCCCAATGGGCATGAACGGTGTAATCACGGCTGCGTGTGGGATCAAAGCGGGCACGTTCCAAGGGTAGGTACGACATTCGCTCACGCAGAGGAGCAATCCACTGGTCAAACGATGTTGTCGGTGATGTCATCGCCGCAAACAGCCATCCAGCCCATTGGCCAGCCGGGAGACGTGTCAGATTGTCGGCGTCCGCTGGAAAGTTCTCCACATCCTTAAACTCTGGCATAAACTGACAACGACCGTCAAGACCGAACCGTCGTCCATGATAGGAACACCGTAGTGACGTGGCTGTACATGGCTCGGACACAAGAATGTTGCCACGATGAGTACAAACATTCGATAGAATCAGCGGCTCTGCGCCATGGACGAGGACGATGGGCTCGTCGATTGGGCCGGCAGAAATGCATGACGGTTCAAGCCACACATAGCCATTGGCCACGTTGTGGCCCCTTTCGCCCCCTGAATCTCCCACCATATGCCATGCATGTGGAAAAACCCGTTCGATGACCTCACGCCAGCGAGATTCCGAACGATACCAGCTCGACGGTGGAGTCTGTGCTCGTCGGATATCAGCGTCGATGTTTGTGTTCATCATAAAGAGTCCCTAGACCTCACATCCCAAAACAACATTTCGACGCACAACATACGCATCGTTCGGCCCTATGTCGTAGTTTGCGAGGTTCAGCCCAAACCAACCCCCTCCATGAGTTCGAATTCACGTCAGCAGAACGATTCCCCCACAAGTGCCTCGATTATTGATGGCGAAACCGGTGAGTTCACGGCCATTTCCGTGCGAGGTGCTCGTGAACACAACTTGAAGAACGTTTACCTTACGGTGCCACGTGATCAGCTTGTTGTTGTAACAGGTCTTAGTGGTAGCGGAAAGTCGTCACTTGCCTTTGATACCATCTATGCTGAAGGACAACGCCGGTACGTCGAATGTATGTCGTCGTATGCACGTCAGTTCCTCGGTATGATGAAGAAGCCGGACGTTGATGTTATCGAAGGTCTTTCACCAGCAATCAGTATCGAACAGAAGTCCGTTGGCTCGAGTCCACGCTCCACCGTAGGTACGGTGACGGAGATTTACGACTATCTGCGACTTCTGTATGCTAAGGTTGGCACGCAGTACTGTACAACGTGTGACATTCCGGTGCGACAACAAACGCTGGATCAGATTGCCGATACGGTACTTGCCTATCCGGCCGGCACCAAGATTCAGATCCTTTCTCCTGTTGTTAAGGGGCGTAAGGGGCACTATCGCGAATTGTTTGACCAGTTCCGTCGACAGGGCTTCACAAAGGTTCGGATTGATGGTGACGTGCAGGACATAACGGAGGGTATGCAACTCGCACGGTATAAGGTGCACACGATTGACCTTGTGGTGGATCGTTTGGCCGTTGATGCAACACAGCCACGACGTCTGCGAGAAAGTCTGGAGACAGCATTGTATCGTGGTGATGGTGGTGTGATTGTTCTGCGAGAACAGGGGTCGGCCTGGAAGGACGACTACTTCAGCACGTCGTATTCCTGTCCACAATGCGGTTCTTCCTACGAGACACCTGCTCCAAACATGTTCTCGTTTAACAGTCCGTTTGGTGCGTGTACAACGTGTGAGGGAATTGGTGAAAAAGTTGACTTTGATCCACAACTTGTTATTCCCCACCGTTCAGCGAGTATTGGCTCGGGTGGCATAGCACCCATGGGGAAAAAGCGTGATACGTGGCTTTGGAAACAGGTTACGTCGTACGCCACAACGCGCGCTATTGATCTCGAAGCACCGATAGCCGAGATAGCCGATGACGTGTTACAGGCATTACTCTATGGTGAAGAAGATGCCACCGTTGATGTTGTCTATGCCGACATGAACGTTAAACACCGGTTTATCGGAATCCTTCCGAGTCTTCGGCATCAGTATGAACAGACATCAGCGGCAAGTGTTCGTAAGAACATCGAAAAGTATATGGCCACTGTGCCATGTAGGACATGTGGTGGTGCTCGACTGCGGAAGGATCATCTCCATGTCCGTGTTGGCGGCAAAAACATCCACGAGTCAACCATACTCGACATTGAGACGGCTGAACAGTGGTTTGTCTCAATTGCCGATAAACTGACGGACCGACAGAACATCATCGCCAAGCTCATCCTGAAGGAAATTGTTTCGCGACTATCCTTCCTGCGTGACGTTGGACTCAACTATCTCACTCTTGACCGGTCAGCAAAAACGCTCAGTGGTGGTGAGTCACAACGCATCCGTCTGGCATCACAAATCGGTTCGCAGCTTGTTGGTGTAACCTACGTCCTTGACGAACCGAGTATTGGCCTACATCAGCATGACAATCGTAAACTCATCGCATCGCTGAAAAACCTCCGTGATCTTGGCAACACGGTCATTGTTGTTGAACACGATCGGGAGATGATTGAAGAGTCGGACCACATTGTTGACATTGGACCGGGTGCCGGTGTCCACGGTGGTGAGATCGTTGCTCAGTTTAATCCAGCAGATGTACGTTCTCTTGACGCTGATATTGAGGAACGATCACTCACCGTTCAATACATCACGGGACGTAAACATTTTGACATACCGGAGCAGCGGCGTCCTGGTAGTGGAAAGACGGTGCGTCTTGTAGGAGCTCGTGGTAATAACCTCCGAAACGTCACGATGGAGATTCCACTGGGAACCTTCACGTGTATAACGGGCATGAGTGGTTCGGGCAAAAGCACACTTGTAAACGACACACTCTATCCAATCCTCTCCAAACACTTCTATTCGAGTGAGGCAGTACCACTGCCCTACGACAGTATTGAAGGACTCGAGTCGATTGACAAGGTGATTGAAATCGATCAGACACCTATTGGCCGGACACCACGATCGAATCCGGCAACGTATACGGGCCTGTTTACGCTGATACGTGACATGTTCACGATGTTGCCTGAAGCAAAGATTCGTGGATACAAGGCTGGCAGGTTCAGCTTTAACGTCAGCGGCGGACGGTGTGAGGAATGTGAGGGCGCAGGCATTCGCAAGATTGAGATGAACTTTTTGCCGGACGTCTACGTGCCCTGTGAAACTTGTAACGGCAAACGTTACAATTCAGAAACATTGGCCGTTCGGTTTAAGGGTAAGAGTATCGCCGACGTGCTTGACCTTACCGTTGAAGAAGCATTTGAGGTATTTAAAGACGTTCCCAAGATTCGCACCAAACTGGCAACGTTGATGGACGTAGGATTAACGTACATCACACTCGGACAACAGGCACCGACATTAAGTGGTGGTGAGGCACAGCGGGTAAAACTTGCCACGGAACTCTCACGTACACAGACCGGCAAAACCTTGTACCTACTGGATGAACCAACAACGGGACTCCACTTTGAGGATGTACGAATACTGTTGCGGTTACTCGACAAACTCGTGGACAAGGGTAACACCGTTGTTGTGATTGAACACAATCTTGACGTCATTGTCCATGCCGACCACCTCATTGATCTGGGTCCAGGTGGCGGTCGTGACGGTGGCTACATTGTGGCCAGTGGCAGTCCGGAAACAGTAGCTGGTGTTGCAAACAGTATCACGGGACGATACGTGGCCTCCGAACTTTCGGCGAACATGGCGCGTGTCCAGCACGATAATCGACCGTAAATCGTTCTAGGCGCGGCCTTTTTCACTACGCGAGGGAGCATGCAGGAACCGACGTCGCACGATTTGAGAGATGAAATTCTGAGGGTAGCCCTCACACTGACCGACCTCGAGGACCATCCTGAGTTCATGTCACGTGTGCGAACGTTCCTTGGACATCAGCACCCGACAATTGAAACGGCTTTACGTACCCTCGTTGCAGCACTTGACGAAGGTGGGGTTGCCTCGACACTTCGGCAAGTACGCCTTGACGATGTAAACACGCATACGGCATCAACACTGATTACCGTTGATCGATCGGGGCGATTCCTGACCATTGATCGAACAACGAAGTTTGGTGTTGACGGTCGGTTTATCGGATCCGAAGATCCTGTTGGTGTCCCCCTGTATGAACTCTCGACCCTAGGAGGATTCCTCCAGGTTGTTGACATTGTTGGTCGGTTCCACAGCTTCTTGAGTGTCGACTCTACGTTACCTCCCATCAGGGGCCATAGTCGAATTGAGGAGCCACCTCCACATCGTTTACGCGATGTCTGGCCGTACATGCGTCGTGTATTGCGCGCGGAGAAGTCGGACATCCTCGTTGTAACAGGATACTCCGTTTTATCGAGTTTACTTGGCCTCGTTGTTCCCGTTGCCTCCCAGGCAATCGTTAATGCTGTAGCCCTTGGTGTATTTAGTCAACAGCTTGTTGTTCTCTGTCTGCTCGTTCTTGCTGCGATGATTGCCTTGGCCGTTGTTGCAGTCTTGGAACGCTCCATCATCGACGTTATCCAACGTCGGCTGTTTGTCCGCACGTCATTCGACATAGTCTATCGACTTCCGCTCATCAAACGATCTGCACTCCGTCAGACGTACGGACCGGAACTCGTGAACCGCTTTTTTGACGTCATCACGGTTCAAAAGTCACTTGGCAAGTTTCTCCTGGAAGGTATCAACAGTATCCTCGTCCTGCTGACGGGCCTAATCCTGCTGGGACTCTACCATCCATTCTTCCTCTTGTACGATCTGGCATTCCTTGTTTTCCTTCCCTTGCTCGTCCTTGTTATTGGTCGCGGAGCGATTCCTACGGCCATCAAGGTATCCAAACGCAAGTATGAAACTGCTGCGTGGTTAGAAGACGTTGCTCGTGCCCAGATTGCCTGGAAGATTACCGGTGCATCACATCATGCCATGGATCAGGTGGACACGATTGCCACTCGCTACGTTGATGCCCGTAAAAAACACTTTACGGTTCTTGCACGGCAGATCTTCGGATCCTATGTGTTTAAAGCCTTTGCTACGGTGGGTATTCTCGGTCTTGGTGGCGCACTGGTTATTGAACAGCAAATCTCGCTTGGACAGCTTGTTGCTGCGGAGATTGTGATCCTTATGATCATCGGTGCACTTGATAAACTCATCGCTCAATTTGATGTGTATTACGACCTCGTTGCCGCCATGGACAAACTCTCTGCTATTGCAGAGCAGCCCATGGAAGACGTAGGAGGATTGGACGTTCCACGTCAACGAGGTGGTGGTTCGCTAGAGTTCAAAAACGTTGCACTTGCCTTTGATGGTGCAGGTGTCTTGCGTGACATTACACTTGATATTCCTTCGGGTTCTCGTGTTGGAATTGTTGGTCCGTCCGGTGCCGGTAAATCAACCATTCTGGAACTGGCGGCTGGATTATTCGAAGCGGATCGTGGCCGTGTAGCGATTAACGGCGTCGACGTTCGGACGGCCGATCTGGCCTCGTTACGGTCTCGCATCGGATATGTTTTCCCCGATAATCAGCTTATACCTGGCACGGTGCTCGACAACATCCTCTTGGGACGCAAGTTCCCTGTATCGGATATCGACTGGGCACTCTCGATGGTGCGACTTGACCGTGACATCAGCAAACTTGAATACGGTTTGCAGACGATGGTCACACCGACGGGTGAAACACTGCCCTTTGGCATTCAGCGCCGTATGGTGATTGCTCGTATGCTAATTGGCAAACCCGACATACTTCTGCTCGACGAAGCTTTTGATGGCATCGAAGATGCCGTCAAACTCGACATCATCGATAAGATCTTCAAGTATCGGTTCTGGACTGTTGTCTGCGTTACGCACGATCCAGAGATTGTCCGCCGTTGCCCTACCATCGTTGTAGTAGACGATGGTAAGGTGGTGCAGACCGGTGACCCACGTTCTCTCTGCGAACTTCGTGACGGTACCTTCCATTCGTTGTTCCCACAGGCACAGCGATATTTCTCCGGGGAGGACGACCATGGCTGAGCGTAAACAGAGAACAACGATGAATCTTGCCGATGTGCCTCTTGTACGTCGGTCAGCCCTGTTACTCGTCCGTACACGACGTATACATCGGACTTTCATCCTCGTCGTGTTAACGATGCTTGTTATCCTCGGTGTTGCCCTCGTCGTAGTACCTTGGCAGCAGACCGTTGTTGGTAGTGGTACGGTTACATCCTTTGCACCGGAGGCACGTCCACAAACGGTTGAATCTGTGATCAGTGGCCGGATTGCACGATGGTTTATCCGTGAAGGTGCACCAGTACGGAAGGGTGACACCATCGTTGTGCTCACGGACTACAACGTGAACTTTATGGATCGTAACCTTCTTGAGCGTTTACAAACGTTACGCGATAGAACATTTGAAGCACAAGAGAAGGCCATCGAAGTCGCTATTCAGCGTCGTAAACAAGCCGAACAGCGGTTTCAACAGTCTCGTGCACGGTATGACAATGTTGTTGTTGAAGCACGTACAGCGCGAATTCGATATGACCGTGCCGACACGTTGTTCCGCCAGGATCTTATCTCCCGTCGTGATCTTGAAACCGCACAACTGAATCTCCAGAAAGCTGTTGCAGATTCCATTACGGCCCAAGCGGCCATTTCTGCGGCATTACAGGATGTTGATGCCTTCCGTTCTGAAGAAGAGCGTGTGATTAACCAGGCCTATGTAGCAATGCAGGAAGCTGATGTTCGGCTCGCCAATGCACAGGGTCGAGTTGGTGCTGGAATCGTTGTTGCACCAATCGATGGAACAGTTGTTCGTATCGCCAAGGCAGGTGCCGGACAAACCGTCAAAGAAGGTGAAGAACTTGCCGTTATCGTTCCACGTACGGATGATCAGGCTGTTCAGCTCTACGTCAGTAGTATGGACGCTGCCCTCATCACGCCGGGCCGAAAGGTGTCGTTACAGTTTAGTGGTTTCCCTGCCTTCCAGTTTTCGGGCTGGCAGAACATTGCGATCGGCATTTTTCATGGTCGTGTAAAAGTCGTTGATGCCGTTGATGATGGCACTGGACGTTTCCGTGTCCTCATCGTACCAGATACATCAACACGAGCATGGCCGTCACAACGATACCTGCGTCAAGGCACGGACGTTTCGGGATGGGTGTTACTCGACGATGTACCACTTGGTTACGAACTCTGGCGTCAGCTTATGGGCTTCCCGCCACAGTTCCCGGTGTCTGATCTGACGCCGAAGACAAATCGTAGTGGTGAGTCCAAACGCTCATCAAATGGATCAGTGAATAGTAATGGGGCGAAGGGGGCATCAAAATGATGTGGCGCATCCTTGTCTTGTGCGCCCTGTGGACCTTTTGCGCCCTTTGCCCCTTATCCGTCATCTCTGCGTCGGCACAAACGACGCTGGAGTCATTTCTGCGTGCTGTTGAAGCATCACATCCTTCATTACGTGCGGCTCAGTACGAACCAGACCTGGCGGAAGCTGAGATACGCAATGCCTTGGGACGTTTTGATCCGATGCTCAACGTCTCGTGGTTGGCCAAACCAAAGACGGGTGGTGATAAACTGAATGACCTAGAAGCATCGCTTGAGCTACCTCTCGATATGACGTTTGGTCCAAAACTGAAGGCAACGTATGATCGGGCCGTCGGCACAAACGTCGACCCTGAGAACATTACAACACCCGGTGGAGAGGCCTCACTCGGTGTGAGTCTGCCACTTTTCCAAGGCATCTTTACCGATAGTCGGCGGAATCAGCTTCGGAAGGCGTTGTTACGTCCTGACCTTGCAGCTGCACAATTCAGGTTGGAGCGTAACAATCTTTTACGTGCTGCGGCACTGAAATACTGGGACTGGTCCGAGTCGGTTGCTGCCGTGGCCATCATCGACAGTATCCTCCAGTTTGCCGAGACACGAGCCGACCTGATAACACGACGTGCACGGGCCGGTGAAGCTGCCGTTATCGACAGTGTTGAGATGATGCAGGAAGTCTTACGCCGTCGTGGTGAACGTCTTCGTGCGTTACGATTTGCAGAACAATCGGCCATCGACGTTTCGGTGTTTCTTTGGACGGGAAATCTTACGCCGATCACGGTAAACGACCTTCCAGAGCCGCTACCTATAGCCGGAGATACAACGATAGACGTTGATGAGGCAGTACGACGAGCCCTGGTGTTACGACCGGAGTTACGGCGCGTTGAAATCCTCCAGGCAACGGCTCGCCTCGATAGTTCTCTGGCAACGGAATTCCTGCGTCCATTTGTTGAAGCAGACGTAGCTCTGGTATCATACGATCTCACTGCTGGAGGCAGTCCTGACCTCAAACTTGGACTCAAGATCTCCCAGCCGTTACTCTTTCGATCCGCATCTGCCGGCGCTCAGGTAGCCGATATAGCCGTACAACGAGCAGATCTTACACGGGTGATTACCGAACGAGTGATTGACGCTGACGTTCGGAACGCCATCATTGCTGTTGATCGGGCCGAAGAACGACTGGCAGTTGCTACAACGGAAACTGAACTCGCCCGGAGAATGCTCGATGTTGAGCGGAGACGGTTAGATATTGGTGAAACAAATCTTCTGACATTAAATCTCCGCGAACGCTTCTATGCAGAAGCTTTACAACGACTTGTGTCTGCCCAGGCAGATTACGCACGTGCAGTTGTTCAGCTTCGATGGGCAACGGGAACATTGTGATTCCCGTATCTTTGCGGTCTTCTGACACCGACATCAACGAATCTCACCAGGCACCACATGAACATACTTGTTTGCATCTCCCAGGTACCGGATACGGCAACGAAGATTGCCGTTGGTGCCGACGGCAAGAGCATCAATCCAGCAGGCGTCAAGTTTATTCTGAATCCCTACGATGAATTTGCCATCGAAGAAGGCCTTCGTTTAAAGGAAGCTCACGGTGGTACGGTTACAACCGTCACGGTTGGACCAGACACGGCAAAAGAAGTCCTGCGTACCGCATTGGCAATGGGATCCGACACGGCCATCATCGTTAAGGACGAGGCACGGAGTGACAGTTGGGTTGTTGCCTCAAGCCTGGCCGATGTAGCAACGTCGCTGCAACCGGACGTCATCATTTTCGGACGTCAGAGTATTGACCACGACAGTTTTGTTGTTCCGTCCATGGTTGCCGAAATGCTTGGATGGCCAAATGTTTCGATGACGTCAAAACTGACGATTACCGGAACGGACGTTGCTGCCGAACGCGACATAGAAGGTGGACGCGAAGTGGTAACGGCATCATTACCCTGCGTGATATCTGCACAAAAGGGACTCAACGATCCACGATATCCGAAACTGCCGGATATCATGAAGGCAAAGTCGAAACCCATCGAAGAACGTTCTCCAGCGGCGGCAACGGCCCGTGTTGAAACGACGACGATGACATTACCTGACCGTAAGCGTTTGAACAAGATGTTTGGCGATACTGATACGGACCTCTCCGAAGTCGTTCGCCTGCTTCACGAAGAAGCAAAAATCATCTGATTCATCACACCCAACATCCCCCAGAACCCGAACATCACATGAACATCCTTGTCGTTCTTGAACACAGTGGCAACGGTCTGCGCAGATCGTCGTACGAAGCACTCACAGCCGCACGAATCCTCGGCGGAACCGTTACTGGCGTCATCATTGGTGGCACAGAAGCACAAATCGCCTCCGCCGGTGCATACGGCCTTACGTCGTGCCTGAACATTACATCGGCTGGCCTCGAATCCTTTGCGAACGGCCGTGCCGCTGCTGCCATCGCAGAGGCAGCTCGTAAGGTTGGTGCTACGTATGTTCTGCTTTCGGCAACGTCAACTGGTAAGGACCTTGCACCACGACTTGCAGTGCGCCTCGAAGCTGGACTTCTGGCTGACTGTGTTGAACTCAATGCCGATGGAAGTGCCGTCCGCCCTGTCTACGCCGGTAAGGCCCTCGTTACCGTGCGTTCTACCACATCAACAACGGTTCTTACGCTTCGCCCGAACGTCTTTACAGCTCGCCTGGCAGAGACGGCAACCACACCAACGATTGAGAACTTTAGTCCGTCCGTTGCCGACATTCGTTCATCGGTTGTAACGAACATTGTCCGGAACGAAGGAACAGTCGACGTTGCCGAAGCCGACATCGTTGTCTCTGGTGGTCGCGGTCTTAAAGGACCTGAACACTTTACCCTCGTTGAAAACCTGGCCAAGGCACTTGGTGCCGCTGTTGGCGCCTCCCGTGCCGTTGTTGATGCCGGATGGCGTCCACACCGTGAGCAGGTTGGACAAACAGGCAAAACCGTATCGCCAAGTATGTATGTTGCCTGTGGGATCTCGGGCGCTGTTCAACACCTGGCCGGCATGTCGTCGAGTCGTATCATCGTCGCCGTCAACAAGGACAAAGAGGCACCAATCTTTAAGGTTGCTGACTATGGAATTGTTGGTGACGTTTTTGACGTTCTTCCAAAACTCACGGAAAAGATTGCCGGTGTGACCGGTAAACATTAACGGACGTATGGACAAGGTACAGGTAGACATACTCGGACTGAGCGAGAATCCCAAGTCGAAGGGTGCCTATGCCCTTGTCCTGCGGGAGCTGGAAGGTCCACGCCGATTACCCATCGTGATTGGTCAAACGGAGGCAATGGCCATCGTCACCGAACTTGAGGGTAACCGTCCACCACGCCCTATGACGCACGATCTGCTCAAGAACGTGATTGAGGGTTTGGGAGCAACGTTACGCGACGTGTGTATCACAACGCTCACGGAAGGCACGTTTTATGCCGTGCTGAACTTTGAGTATTCCGGACTTGAGATCGACGCACGGCCGAGTGATGCCATCGCCCTAGCCGTCCGTTTTAGTGTGCCCATCTTTGTGAACGAAGATGTGCTCTCAACGGCTGGATTCAGTACCGAAGAACAGCAGGAAGGTGAATCGTTTTCAGAGGCTGACGACGTTGATGATGAGGAAGAGGATACCGAAGGTGAGGTCTTCAAACTTCCACAACAACAGCCCGACGAAGAAGTGGATCGTCACCTGAGTTATCGCCAGCGTCTTGAACGAGATCTTGAGCATGCCATTCGTATCGAAGACTACGAAACGGCTGCACGGATTCGTGATGAGTTAAGCCGCATCGACAAATTCTAAGCGACAAATTCTGAGCGGTACATTCTAACGAAGATGCCGTATATTTGTGGCCCTGCCGGAGTAGCTCAGGTGGTTAGAGCAACGGAATCATAATCCGTGTGTCGGGGGTTCAAGTCCCTCCTCCGGTACGATACTTTCCAACCCGATCAATCGATCGGGTTGTTTCGTTGTAAGAGGTGTAGTGCCTCACGTTCTGCAGGTAGTCTGAACCTGAGAAGAATTACGGCATTTACGAACGTGGCAATCATCGCCGTATACAACGCTCCCACGGCCATCGGAACAACAAAAAGTTCCAGACAAACGGCCACGTAGTTTGGGTGAGCCAGATATTGATATATACCACGACGAATGTAGGGCTCCCCTTCCACCACAAGTATGCGAGTGTTCCATCGTTCGCCCAGAGCAACAATGGCTGCATATCGTAATGCTTGTGCACCAAGAAACAGGACAAGAAAGATCATGGTGACAGGAAAGGAAGGTTCAAAAAATGGCCACATCGTACCTTCAAATGCTGTTCCCAGAATCCAACCTATATGCAGAAGGAAAAACAACGGATAATGTGATGCGCCAAATTCCCGAGCTCCTCGTGCTCGAGCTCGACGCTCATTCCGACGTGCGATAACGAGTTCTACGAGTCGTTGCAGAATGACCGTTGTAAGAAGCGCGATGATTGTTAGGGATGACTTCATGTACGCCGAAGATGCAGAAGTTCGGCACTAAATCCGGGTCCTAGTGCAACCAGAACAACGTCACGAATGTTTGACGTCCAGGCACGTCGTGCCGCATCAAGAACAAACAGAACCGTTGGACTCGACATATTCCCATACTCGGCAAGTATTCTCCGCGCTACACGTTCATCGTACTCAGACATCGAAGGTAGAATTCGACGATAAGCGTCAATAACCTTTGCTCCACCAGGATGTGGAACAAGTGCCATATTCTCCGGGAGATTGATGTTCCAGCGCGTCAGTGTGTCAGACAGAACAGGTCCAAGATGTTGTTCTACAAACGACGGAATGTCGCGCGAGAACCTCACCTTTAATCCAGCATCCACAACATCCCATCCCATAATGTCGTACGTATCCGGAAAGGTATTGGATGCCCCTTCGGCAATCTCCAACGCACCCTTGTCACCTGCCTCTGACGTAATTACGACGGCAGCTGCACCATCAGCAAAGATAGAGGTACCCACGAGGTTTGACTTCGACATGTCGTTCCGCTGAAACGTCACACTACACGTTTCCACTGCAACAAACAGAACCGTCCTTCCTTGTATACCTCGGCATATCTCTGCGGCTCGTGATAATCCTGACACCCCTGCCGCACATCCAAGGCCTACAATCGGAAGTCGGGCCACCGATGTTGACATGGAGAGCGCTTGGGCAATTCTGATATCCAGACTCGGGACGGCCATTCCGGTTGACGTTGCGACAACAATCGTCGTCACATCCGTTGGTTGTAGGCCGGCATCCGCCAGGGCTCGTTTTGCAGCAGTCGCACCGAGACGTGTTGCTTCCTCAAGGAAGACGTCGTTCATCGCACCAAAACCACGCTCTTCGGCATACCATTCGGGTGGACGAACAAAGTATCGACGTTGGATATGATCGTGATGAAACGTTTCGAGAACCTTCCGAAGTTTTTCGGGCAGATCCGTGAACATCGACTCAACAATAGAACGCACCTCACTCTGTCCAGCGGCATACGGTGGAACTGCCGTACCCAATCCGGCAAGGTAGACCTTCATAGCACCTCTGGGCCATCCGGCTCAACTGTCGCACACGTATTCCGGAATGCTAACTGTGAAACACGTTTACGATGATCACTCTTCCAGTCAATACGCGGACGTTCCGCATCGGCTGGGACGTAACCGAGTCGATACAAGGCCATAAGCTCAAGATCTTCCGGAACCTCAAGTATTGTCTTGAGTTCGTCCCACGCTCCAGGAATCTCCATCGGTGTACTGATAAACTGTATTCCCATTCCAAGATCGGCGCAGAGTAACCAGATATGTTCAACAGCCATTCCCATGGACAGAGTGCAGTAGAAGGCACTCAGATCACCGGGCACATATTCCTCCTTTGTGAGCAACACAGCAAGGATCAGTGGCGAAGATTCAATCAACGCTCGATTATCGTCACCCAACAAACGTGCAACACCAAGGGATGACAACAGCTTCATTGCCTTGTCGGTGAGGACCTGTTTGAGAAAGGGGCGAAGGGGGCCTGGCATTTTATCAACGAGTATACCATCTCGCCGTTCTTCCATTTCTGCTTCACTGAATCGGAAGTATTTCCGATATCGGCGAAAGAACCGTCCGCCTTCCATCAACTGCGTCATCGTACGACCACCAATTGCGGCAATTTTTCCACGCACCTGCGTGTCATCGATGAGAACAAACCGCCATGGCTGACTGTTAAAGTGACTCGGTGCACGGCTCGCTGCTTCAATAATCATCCGCTGATGCTCAGCGGAAACGGGTCGACCATCAAACGGACCGTTTGTTGTCCGTCGTCGCTTAAATGCCTCACGTAATTCCATGGATTGACCCTCAGATATCCGTTGTCGCTTCGCGATACAAACCATCGATTACCGATGCATAGCGTCGTTCGGCCTCACGGCGTTTGATCTTTAGTGTTGGTGTTAACAAACCGTTTTCAACGGTAAAGGGTTCATTGAGAAGGGCAAAACGACGAATTCGTTCGTGTTTTGCTAAGTCGCGCTGCCGACGGAACAGATCGTCACGAAGTGCAGCACGCAGTTCTTCATCATTCAATGCTGATTCCCACGAACCAAAGGTTTTTCGTTTCTCCGCAAACCACGATTCTACGTACGTTCTATCCGGAACAATCAGTGCCGTACAGAATTCGCGTCCATCACCAATCAGCAGTACTTGTTCGATAAAGGGTGACGTTACAACCAACGCTTCAATCGGACCCGGTAGAATGTTCTTGCCACCACTACTGATGAGAATGTTTTTCTTTCGATCCGTAATTCGAAGTTTACCATCGGCCGTAAACGTTCCAATATCACCGGTGTGAAACCAACCGTTTGTATCAATAACAGCAGCTGTGGCTGTTTCATCTCGCCAATAACCCTTCATAATGTTGGGACCTCGAGCGAGAATCTCTCCGTCATCGGCTAAACGTAGTTCAACATTTGGTAGGGGTGGCCCGACGGTACCAAGTTCCTCAGTACCAACACGATTGACGGCAAGAACCGGTGACGTTTCCGTGAGACCATATCCTTCCAGGATATGAATACCCAACATCGAAAAGAAGTGTCCCACCTCAACGTTTAACGCAGCTCCACCACTCACAAAGAACCGAAGTTGTGGTGCCAGACGCTGACGGATCTTGGAAAAGACAAGTTTCTCTGCGAGAACACGTTGAGCGGCAATCAGGGGGCCCCGTTCGCCCCCTTCCCATCGACTACCAACGGACAGTGCCCAGCGTGCGATACGACGTTTATGGGGAGCGTCACGATCAATTGTACCGAGTATGCGGAGTCGGATACGTTCAAACAACCGCGGCACCGACGTCATCACCGTCGGACGAGTCTCCCGGAGATTTTCCGCAACGGTTTCAATACTCTCTGCCATGTACGTTGTTGCCCCAACGGCAAAGGCCAGGTAATACCCTGCCATCCGTTCATAGGCATGGCACATCGGAAGATAACTCAGCAACACATCGGAATCATTCATAGGAATGGCTTCAAGAGCACCGGCAATATTCGACGTTATATTCCCATGTGTTAACATCACACCTTTTGGATTCCCCGTCGTTCCGCTGGTATAGATAATCGTTAGCAAATCATCCGTTCGAATACGTTCTGCCATTGCTTCAAACTGCTGCCGTCGTTGACCAGCACTACCACGTTGACGTCCACTGGCAAGCACATCTGCATATCGCAAACACCCTGGTGGCAGGTCTGCTATCTCGTTGAACACAATGACATGGCGCAAAAGGGGCAACCGGTCGCGAATCGCCTGAATCTTGGATAGTTGTAACGTATTCGAAACGATCACACACGATGCTTCACAATCCGCATAGACAAAGGCAAGCTGTTCGGATGTTAACGATGGAAACACCGGCACGTCTGGACATCCGAGAGCTGCGAGTGCAAAATCGGCTACGGCCCATTCAATACGATTCTCGGAGAGAATACCCACCCGTTCACCGGGCACAACAACATCGGCAAGTAACCCTGCGGCGAAGGCCTCAACCTCCTCACGTAGCACATCATGTGATATCGTCACCCACGTGCCGTTCTCCTTCCGTCCGTAGACAGGTTTACTGCGTTCCCCGGAAAACCGCGAACACACATCGAGAAACATCGCCGGAATCGTTGAGTACATCGTCTTCCCGTTCTTCGTAGATGATCGGGGAAGATACGAGATATGGGGAGGCAGATGGGGGATGGTGGGGGAAGATGGGGTGGCAGG
>DDUR01000082.1 GCA_002344895.1 Ignavibacteria bacterium UBA2333 | reverse complement strand
GGTGGGGGATGGTGCGCACAAGAGCTGAGGACCTTTTGCTCCCCTGCTCCTTTGTATAGCTCTCTAGGGAACTCCTAACCATTCATTCACTTCTGCTCGAAGTAACGAAAGTGCGCGACGATGTGTACGACGTGTTGTGTCAATACAATGAATGTTAAGATCCCGTATCAATGAATCCATCTCACCGCCCTCATTTCTAATAACGTATTCGCTTGCGATCGCTAATACAACGTTTCTCGTACTCGAATCAGGTAATGTCCCAATCATGTCAAGTGTACGGCAGCGTGTTGTCTCATTCCACATCTTCTCGGTTACAACATAACCATACCCCTCGGCCGCTTCACCGTCCAACCCCTCGCCCGCCGAATTGACTTCTATGAACTGGGCGACACTATATTCTGTTGGCATCGTATCGAGTAATGCATCGAAGCTATAGGTTACGACCAATCCGCTGTCACCGTTCGCGTTTGATTTCAATCGCGACTCATACTTTACGCAGGCCACGAGAAGTACGACGATTATTACGTCGGTAAGAAGTAGCGCACTGAACGTGTTACTTTGGTTCCGATACGAGCACATCACATTTGGCTTCATCAATGTTGTCCGGTAGTGAATTTGATAACACGACCTTGCCTAGCTTGTCGGCAGGATTGTTTGCCGTAAGGCCGCCTGTTACAGCTTTGAAGGTAATCATAAACTACTTTTGCTAGAATATGGGGTCTGTACCAGGGACCTACCACTCCCCTATTCCGCTCCGTCGCGTAGAATTCCAGGAGTAACGTTCATTCTCACTATTACGGCCCTTTCAAGATCGTATCGCACAGTAACCGCGTTCTATAACGCCCTTCGGTTACGGCAGTACGGAAGCAGTGGAACTCATCATACTTTGAGATCATTGCCGTAGAAACCAGAGTCCAGACGGAGTCTTGCCAGCGGTAGGCGCGGCTAAGAAACGGCATATCCAGTTCTTCCTTCGAATCTTCTTCATTGTTGTCTGTCTGCAGCTCGAAAGGCTTACACTTTCGCTACAGCATCCACATATCGAAATTCTTCACAATGTAACGTGCATCTCGTTTGAGGAGCTTATCTCGTTGTACGCTATCGCTTGACATCGTTCGCGGAAACAACTGGATCTCCCACCGACCTCCAGAGTCACACGTAACGCAAACTCTCTTGCCGTACGTAAACTGAACAAGCTCCGTAGGACAAGATGCTCGTAAGGAATCAAAGGGGTGTTCTGCAAACGTTGGTAACGACGTGAACTTTCCAGTGTTTCCGTGGTTTTGCCCTCAGGAGAAGATCAGCATGGTTGTAAGAACGCATAGTACTCGACATATGAACTTTGTTATCATGCTTGGCATTACTCAAGATTCTCTGACGGTTAATATAGGTTGCTTTGTTGAACCAACATCACGTTATTCTGGATCGAATGAACAGAGAAATTCTCAACGTGCCGAATGTCGCTATCGTCAGTTACCAATGGAATAGTATACGTACGCCAATATTGACCTCATTAGCTCTATCGTCTTCCAAACAGCACATTGGGGATCATAACGGGAGTTCTACCGTGGCGATTCATGATGATATCTTTCCATCCCCGTGCATAGTACCGTATTTTTATGTATTTGTATGTTCCATAGTTTGGCACAATACAAACTGGACTTCTATCTCCTCGAGCAATGATACACTGAACGACCGAGGAATCACATTCGTCGGCCAATTCTTCTAGCGTACAAGGTACGCCTCGTTTGACGACCACGACGGTATCTTTACCAATACTCATTGAATCGGGAGTCTGGCGATACAGTGTAAAACAAGGAAAATGACCAATCCCCGGTCCATCGTTGTTCTCAACGTACACGATTGCATCGTGTACGTTGATCTCTTCTAGGTAGAGAGTTGATCCACTCCTGCAACCGACGAGAGCCCCGGTAATCACAAGCAATTGGCAGACGAAGTTTAATCCTAAGCTTTGAGCCACAACGTTCTTCCTTCAAATCAACATGAGAACTGTGATGAGTCGCAACTCTCTATGAGCTGATATAAACGACGGCGAACGATCGAAACCTATGATCGCATGATACCTGCTGAGAATTTGCGTCGATCATACTCCAGAATGAAGATGAAATGAATCTCCGACGAGAAAATATCAATCGGCCTTTGAAAGACTCTCAACGTGCCTCTGATTACGTGGTCATCTAAGTAAGAATCAATGGATATGGTGCTATAACGTTGAGTACGTTCCATCATGCGTGTCACACTATCGACTGCCCTACTGTGGTTGGCGAGTCGGTTTTTATCCCAACGCCAAGTAATAATTTTATAGTGACATAGACTATCGGGCAGTCCATATCGCTTTCTGCACGTATCCATAAGAACAAGCTCTGATACAATATCTTGCACCCCGAATCCACATAGGATTACTGCACTATCTACGTCTTGGACGCGCCAACTTGTGTCGGCCAATGTCTTGATCCATTCTTTCAGCGAATCAAGAACTTCTGACTGAGCACTAACCGACGGACATCGAGAAACGTAAAAATCGTCCTTCGTCTGTGCACCGAGCGAAGATGTGGCAACAAGAATGATCACAACTACGTGAAGCATCAGTGTGCGAATGCTATACACTATTTTGTGTGTCATGCTCCAGACTGCAATGAATTTGTCACGAAGAAGCATCATATGATACCCATGCATTCTTGATGTGAGGATTACCTGTCTGCTCACTCGATTTTCGACAATCTAACCGAACGCTGGCTGATCTAGGCTATGTAATTTTCCGGCGGTGGCTCCATATGACGGTTGTTCCGTGGCCTCGATCTGTAGCAGGTCGTATCTCAGCGAGCGCGTTTGTTGGACGGAGCAACCTTCACATCTTTCACGTTATCACTCAGCCAGTAAAACATTGACCTGTTTTTCATCGACGCACTGGGCCTATTGCACACATCGTGAAATACGCCCCATTGCTTTTCACCGCGTCGACACATCTTGTAGACACTTTGACCTGTGATTACGAATGTCGAGTCAATGCTTTCTCTGAATGCTGACGTTATCTTCCACGCAGGCAGATAGTTCAAGTCAATTTTTAGCTTTGAACTCGTCGGATGAGCGTGTGGTACTGCATCAAATGAGAACTGGAATCGTGCAGTTTGCTTCAGTGGTATCTCCACCACGGTCACTGGAAGATCTGGAGAGTAGCGTGGCCAAGGCTCATGAAGCTCCATTGACTGAGTGAAACGCGCCGTATCCCAGTAAATTACCTTTCCAACTGAAGTGCCAGCAGTAATCCAGTTGAATTCTGTCTTTTCGTCGATAGTATAGAGCGTTGGTATCAGGGCAATTGCTTCCTGAGAGATGTTTGTCACACGGATCTCTAGGTATTTGTCGTTCACAATAGAATACTCCGCAACGGCGATGGTTTCAGGCTTGAACGAACTGCTATCACGGTGACTGACTGTGGTTCTAACCTTTGCTACGGGTTTTACGTTAGGCTTCGGATTCTTCTCACTGCACGAAATCACTATTGTCGATATCAACAGACCAAGCAGAAACCGCAATGACAGCGAATAATGAACCGACATGTGCACAATGTCGTAATCTAGCATTGAACGCCAATTGTTACGTGTCGTCATCACTTCATAACCTTCGTCATTCGTATCCCTGAAGGTCGTATGACGGATAGTCCGTACCCCTCCATTCTTTGCATAACAGTCGCAGTTGTTCGGTATATCGAACTACAAGGTAGCCACTAATCTGACTCTTCAGAATCGTGTCAAGATTGCTATTGTTCTTGTGCATCTGGCGTGTGTAGAGATATACGGCCATCGAATCACCGTATTCACACATAACACCGCGCCAGAAAAATGGGTTGTGTGACTCAAGAGCTACGATTGTATCGGGTACTACTTCGTTGTACTGTTGAATTGACGCTATCGCTTCTCGAGCACTCGAACCGAGCGTAATCACTGAGCCCACTCGTTGGCATAGATCATCTTGATTGTGATTTGCAGAAAGCAGAGAGCATGCTGCGTAAAAAATGAGTGCCATTGATAGCATCATACAAACCTCGCATTTTTTTCCATTCGACGACAATAAATCCGGCATAAGCTGCAGGCTCGGATGGCAAACGTTCTGTAAATGGCATCCTCTCGATGTAGGCTCAGCCTCGTTGTACCGATACAACGTCTAGCATTCACGCTGGAGAACAATACGGTATTTTTAGAACGTCGCGCTGTGGAGGGGACGGAGTCAACGTCACTTTAGTCAGATATTTCTACGGTTCCATCCTCTTTGTGGTGAAGTATACTTTCACGATCCGGCCCGCTTGGAATGAGGATCAGACGATGGTAAATCTCACATGGCATCGATGCTGTGCCCATACGTTTCCCAGCCACATCTGCGTAGTTCCAAAGACGTACGACAGATCCATCAGGAGCACGTAAAACGTTAGCGTCGCTAAACTTATAGTACCAATCGTAGCCACTTTCGGTCATAAAATGGTACTTATACCACGGATCTCTGACCGAACACCAGGCTGACGTAACACCAGTACGTTCACCGACCATGTATGCAGAATCTCCACGAATTGCAAAAAGGCATCCAGAGATTCGGGGGAATGCATAGGTTCCGACGAACTGGATGTTTTTACTGTTTGTATCAAGCACGTAGATCCGTGTATCGGTATCACGACGCGCTATCTCAAGTCGGGAACTGTCTGGTCCACCATAACCAGCCAGAACGCCATATCCGCTAGCATCTAGGTATATAGCATGATCGCCGCATTCGATGTTTCTGTCGTTCACCAGATCACGAATACATCCTGGTGAGTACTCGGCAATCCAACGATACATTGCATACAGCTCCGTTGTGCCGACGGTGTAGCTCTCACCCGTTACGACGTCCGTTGCCGTCACACCCAGTCCGTCTGGCCCATGACTGAGTACATGACCGAATTTTACAAATGACTCTCCGCGGACACAACGTATGGCTCGAAGTGTTGGCAACTCATAACTACACGCTGTTACGGAGTCACCGTCTTTCCCAGTGACGTTATGGATCACAAGGTTTCCGAGGTAGACGTGCGCACGTCCGAAAAATGTTGCAAGAGTATCTCTGAGTATTACCCCGGTAATGTTTTGATTTGTGTCAACTACAACCAGCATCCTTCCATCCCAGCGTAAACTATGTGCTGTCAGGACCTTATCAGCCATGTGCACCCGTAGGCGTGTACAACTCATGCTGAATTTGACACTCTGTGATGACGCCGTCATCGTACAGATGAACGTCACTGCTATCAATGCCGAGACACGGCACCATATACGACCTGCGTTCTGCATGAATGCAATAGGAACCGGTGTCGCTCCGTACGCGCCACCTCCGTGAACTTCACCAACATCGCTGGTGACTTCTCCGAAGGCATTGTGGAGCTGGCTTTGCATCGGTGCTGCGTCGGTTGAGAGGGTGAGACGTGTCGAGCCCAGGTGGTCCGTAATCACGACGTTTCGCGTGCCGTCGGGACGCATAATAATACGGCTTTGGGCTGGACCGTATGAATTATGTTCTACGGGCCAGATCCAAACCGTGCCCGCTGGTTGCCCACACCAGTCTGCCTGGAGTCCGTTATACGTCATCAACTGCTTGGCATCTGCACCAAGCAACGTATACGTCCACAACAAACCATTATTGAGTGTTCCATTGGCATTGGCGTACTGACGCTTCTGTTCGCGTTCATGGAGTGGACCAAATCGATAGCGCCATATATAATCCATTTACAACAGCTGCTGCTCTTTCAATTGTTTGCGTGCGCGATATCTAGAAATCTCAAACAAAATAATCCCCGCTTGGCAAAATGCAAATAGTAACAGTATCCCCACCCATTTCTTAGGGTCGTTATTACCTATTTTGATCATCTTATACATTATTAGACCAAATGCAAGTGTTGCGCTGACGATAGCTATACGTATACTTATTACAATGCCATAGTACAACATCTTCGCAATTTGTCGTTCGTTGTTCATGAAAGGTCTTGATAGTTCATACAATGTTACCATCTCTTCTGATGAATGACGACGGTAACGTCCGGAAAAACCAAAAATATAAACTCAAGT
>DDUR01000009.1 GCA_002344895.1 Ignavibacteria bacterium UBA2333 | reverse complement strand
GACGAGGTGCCGGGGACCTTTAGGCCCCCGGCACCTTTTGACTCAGGATTTATCGGGCACCTTTTGACTCAGGATTTATCGCACTTTCTTGTACGAACCCTTTCCCCCCGTCTTCGTTCTTCCCCCACGTCCGTCACTCCTGATGGACGTCTCTTTCCTCAACAACTCAACTGCACTTCTATGAAGTATCTACCACGCATTCTCGCCGTTGTGGCCGTTGCAGTCCTGTGCATCGTTGTCCACGACGCAGTAGCGACGGAGCCACTACTCCGCGTTGAAACGAAGAAGAAGTCCGTAACAAAGCAGCCCGATTCGAAGAAGTCGAAGATTGATAAGGGGCGTTACCTCACCGAGATCGGTGGTTGTAATGATTGTCATACCGATGGCTTTATGATGAATAACGGCACAACGCCCGACGCAGAGCGGCTTCTTGGCTCAGCTATGGGCTTTAAAGGTCCATGGGGTGTGACGTATCCGCTGAATCTGCGTTTGCTGGCGGCTAACATGACAGAAGATGAGTGGGTGACCTATACAAGAACAACAAAGGGTGCTCCTCCCATGCCCTGGTGGGTGCTCCATTCCATGGAAGAAGATCATCTCCGCGCCATCCACGCCTATCTCAGGTACTTAGGCCCGAAGGGCGAGCCCGCCCCCTCACCAATTCCTCCCGGTGAACCAATCACCACACCCTACATCCCTTTTGAACCAGTTTTTCCCACGAAGTAATACGGAATCAGTCGAACCATGAAATCTTTGAAGATGTTTGCCCTGGCCGCCCTCGTTGGCGGTATGACGATGGCTTGTGAGAATGACACGACGTCGCCAGCCCAACCACGTACCGTTCAAGGTGCTGCGGTTTCTGTCGGTGATGGTACGGTTACCCCTTGGGTACGCCTCGATGGCAACGGTCGCCCAGAAGAGTGGGGCTTACGCGTGAGCGAAGATGCCCTTGAAGGTCTCCCGGAGACGATGCCAGGTACGTCCTGGGTTCTCCGCCTTCCCTCGGAAGCATCGGCCACAGGTATTAACCACATATCGTTTGATTACAATCCAAACGGTCACGAGCCAGATCCGATCTACGGTCATGCGCACTTTGATGTGCACTTCTACTACATCTCAGAGGCAGCTCGTGATAGTATCGGCTTTGGCCCCGATATGACACCAATTGATGCAAGTTTCATTCCAAAGGACTATACAACGTTCGACCACATGTCTATCCCAAAGATGGGAGTACACTACGTCGATACAACGTCGCATGAGTTCCATGGCCATCACTTCGATGAGACGCTGATGTATGGTTTCTCGAAGGGTAAGCTGACATTCGTTGAGCCAATGATTACCACAGAGTATCTGCAGAAGAAGCTCAACCTGACGAAGCCAGTTAAACAACCACAACGCTGGCAAAACAGCTCCTTAACGTATGCTACGCAGCAGACTATCCGCTGGGATAATGCCGCGAAGGCGTGGGACATCACACTAAAACGATAACCAGCCGTAACCGATCCGCTCGCTCACTGTTGTGTGTGGCATATGGTGAGCGAACGGCAATCAACAAGGACCGAGGCCGACCACCAAAGGCTTCGGTCCTTGTTCTTTTTGGCACGCGATGGCAACGAACAGGCCTTTCGCGAGCTGCATGATGTTTTGTCGCGTCCTCTCATGGCCTATTGTCTTTCCTTTACACGAGATCTTGAATCAGCAAAGGATCTGTTTCAGCAAGTGATGACGAACGTCTTCGAAAAACGCGATCAGTTTCACGATGGAAACTTCTCGGCGTGGGTCTTTACCATTGCACGTAATGCATGTAGAACTTGGGAGTCGAGATCTCGCCGATTTGTTGCCATCGATGATCTTGATCAGATAATTGCGGAGGACAACCGCGGACTTGACACCGATGAGATCGCCTATGTTCAGTCCGCCATCCTCGAACTCCCGGAAGAATTCCGCACCGTGATTCTTCTGCGATACTTCGGCGATATGTCGGTTGCCGACATAGCTGAAGCCGAAGATATTTCGGTCTCACTTGTGAAGATCAGGTTGTTCCGTGCCCGTCAACGTCTCACCACACGTCTTGGACCACTTCTTGGATACTCCGTATGAAATCACTTGATGATGCACTCCATGAAGCTGCACGCGACTGGACGTCTCAGAGTACAACAACGTTTGCTGATTCGTCAGAACGTCTTATTCGACGTCTCAGGCTGCAACGAAACATTGATCTGGGACTGTCGAGCTTTGTCGGCCTAGCTCTTGTAGGAATAACGTGGTGGTGTCTTGGTAGCACCTCGGTTTCATCCTCGCCGACGAATCTGACGTGGAGTAAAAATCGCTCTGCTCCGTATCAATCGTTACCATCAGCTACAAAAACTGAGGACATGCAGAGTCTGGTGCCGAAGCCTCGTAGTGCTGAGCACAATGATCAGTCACAACACCTCACTCGTGCTGCATCCGATACAGTTGTGAAGGCGATCGATGAACGAGATGCTTCTCTACGTGTCGAACATAACAACGATGGTTTCTCCGATGAGTATGAACGGATTCTTGCTCGCGCAATCAGTTCCGAGCAAACGAATCGTGTCCAGTCTCTACACGACTATATAGGCCTTGCAAAACTTTGTGAGAGATACGGTCGATACGCACATGCAACAAATGCATGGCAACAGGCTGCATCTCTCGCGAAACAGATCGGTGATGAACGTCTCGTGAAGTCTACCGATGATGCATTGAAGGCAGCTCAGAAACGAATTGTCCGCTAACACAATTTGGATGATGTGTTTCTATCGTGTCCGTAGTCGACGCCCACCACTACGACGTAACGTAATAATACGCGGAGCTGCGTTAATCGTCTGCCCAACTGCGTCAGTGGTTCGTGCTGTGACCCTGAGTGTTACGTTGTCACGTCGTGTAATGTCGGCAAGAACGTCAGTCAAACGAAACATCACAACGCCACTACCAAGTGACAATGTCCGCTGGTGAACAACGGAGTCGTTATGCCATACTTCAACAAGGGTTGTTGATTGTGTGTCGCTTACAACGTTCACGTGAACCATAACGTCTGCTGCTGTATCAATGACCGTTGCTGGTAGGTCCACACGGAGAACGGAAGACAAAAACGGCGGAGCTCCGGGAAGGTGTTCCTCTATTGTGATATGTTCACGAAGCACGATGGTGTCAGTGTCAGTACCTCGTACTGTGTCCGAATGCTGATGTGATCGTCGTGTGTATACCGTATCTCTTCGATCACGCGACCAGGCATCAACAATCGTGATGGTATCTATGTCTGATCGTGACACAACAAACTGTTTGCGTTTGGTCGTCTGTTGCGCTGCAATACGTAACGAGTCATTCGTACGAGTTTCCGACAGGTCCTGTCTTGACTCTTGTATCGGCTCTCGTAAAGGTTCTTGTAACGGTTCGGGCCGAGCCGCAGACGTGTACGCAATGGCGATTCCAAACGATAGTGTGAATGGACGCCATCCATAGGCATCCGCAGGAGTAACGGCTATGCGTGTGCCGATTGTTGGTTCGATGGATATGTCGTTAGTCACCCGTAGTTGTGACCGAAGATCAACGCCGGCAGTGGCCATTGTTTGAAGCGGCGTCATATTTGCATTTGTTACCATACGTGTCGAGCCGCCTCCGTCAACAAACGTCACACCAGGTGGAGACTCCAGCACATGGTTAACAGACGATGCTGGTGTCATAGGAAAAGCTAAACCGATAACTGCATCTATCTTGAAGAGGCGATGAAGTCCAAAACAGAGCCCAATGTCGAGTTGAAGAACGTCAGCTGTTACTGCTGCATCCTGACGTAGTGTACCCTGAACAGGCCGACCATCGACGGCAACGATGATGTCTCTCCTCGACTGGACGTTACCACGCGTCGTCGTGTAGGAAACATCACTACGTAGAGCGAGGAACATGGTAAGTGGATAACGAATGCCTAGTCCAAGATTAATGGATGGAACAAAGGCAGATACATATGATGTGGTATCAAGGATGTTCGGAACAGGACTCGTAATGATCGTCGGTGCTGCTGAACGATATCCAATACCGCCAAGGACTCGATAGGTCGGATCCTCCGTCCCGTGTGATGGCAACGTGAGAACGATAGCCGCAACGAAGCCAAATAACGTAAACCTATTGCACAACAAGCTGAAGCGCATAGGATGATGTACTGGTATCCAAACGAAGAAGGTAACATCCAACGGAAAGATCTGATACGTCTACGACAATTGTGCCTGTCCTCGACAGGACAAGTGGCGTATAGTCCTTTACAACGTTCGAGAGTGTGTTAAACAGTCGAAGTCGAAGATGTTCTCCTTCACATGTGTACGTTACAGTTGTTGTCTCTGTCGCCGGATTTGGTGAAACCGACATGTAGGTCGCAGTTTCTGTGCTGTTAACGTGATAGCCTCGCGAGTCGATAACGTGAACCACTCCTGATGAGAATGTTGATTCGATGGTGTCTCCCTCGTCTGTGCGAAGTATAGCGGAGTCGATCGTGAGATCCGACATGTCCGTCAAACCCAATGCTGCGATAATGTCAAACTGCGCAACTGTGTCACCGGCCAACCATGGTCCAGGCCTGACATTCGTCCATAATCCTCTACGGCCAGGTGAAACTGGTTCAGAGCCCTGTTCGGCAACAATAACAGTTCCGTCAAAGGAAACCCGGATTAAACTGTTCGTCGCCACAGAAGGTACTGTAGCATCCGTTACAACTCGAACCGTAGCTCGCTGCCCGATCTTGAGTCTATGCGTCGATAGTCTTAGGTTTACCGTGTCTCGTGGTGGGGGTTGAACGATTGAATCAGAGAAATAGAGGATGGTTGTGTCGCCATGATAGTTACCCTCCACCGTAAGTATTGCCGTAACAGTGCCTGTTCCTGTTGTTGTACCGACGATGATGACGGTGTCCGATGTTAACGGCGGTGCCACTATCGGAAGTGATCGATGAAGTAAATAGAACTGTGAGGCGTCTGGGCCATGGAGCTGATAGTTTGTTATGATGGCCTCCGTAGATGAATTATGAACGACGAGGACGGATCGTATCCTCTCAGATCCTGCTTCAGTGTTGACGCCGAAGTGAACAGTGTCATGCGAAAACACAAAGCGTTCAGTCTTTGTTGTATCGTCAAATCCAATCGTAAACCGTGCAAGTAAACCCTGAACGGTATCATTGCCACCCTGTATCTCGAATGTCGCTGTCTGCGAGAATCCAGATCCGTCAGTTCGTCCAATAATCGTGATTCGCGCACTGTCGCCAGGTTTGAGTGTAGAGCCATCAAGCGTTGTTGAATCTAGGATCCATATATCCTTAGGACCCGAGAACATGTCAATGGTATAGGCCGTAATCTCTTGCGTTCCTACGTTCCGAATCGTAAACGTACACGGAACGAGTCTATCGGGTTGACTGTTTGGGCCAGCTGATATGTGCGACGGACACTGGAGTTCCAATTCATCACCAGGACCTGTTAATCGAAGCTGGACGCTCTTCGTGTCCGCGGGATTATGACTCGGAACGAGGACGAGAATCTGCGTGCTTGGTATAGGGTCCGTCGAATCGGGTACACAGGTGATAACTACCTCTACGACGTCATTCGACGGAACGTCAATAAATGCCAGTGATGGATAGAATGGATGCAGAAGGTTCGTCAAAGAGACAGTCGTATTTGAATCACTCGCATTGCCTATAAAAACGCTCCGGGTTGACGATGATGCTGGTACGAGTGGTCCAAAGTCAAGAATAGGCGGACGTGTCATCCAGGTCTCAGATGACGGCAAAACCGTAACGTTGATGATGATGTCTATCTGTGATGAAGGTGATGATACCGTAATCGTATCGATGAACTCGCCAACAAGGTCTCCCGTTGCACGAATGAGAAACGTTGCTTGGTTATTCGTGAATGGACGGTTGACCGCCCCGCCAAGATCAAGAACTCCAAGTGGATGTAGGCCGGATAACGTTACAGACTGGACATTGTCGCTGATGCCTCGTGGCGTTCGCTCAAGTACGAGAGCAATGTTTGTCGACCTGCCCTGACGCACAACCTTTCGAACCAATGAGTCAGATTCACGAAACAGCCGTATCTGCTGCGTCTCCTGGGCAGAGATGGTGGACGTCACGAGGACAAAACAGAGGGCTAGCCACGCGGCCATTTTCGATCTGTGCGGATAGTGGGCAAGACGTACTCAACACGGAAGAATGAAAATGGTTACTTCGCTACGAATAGTTACCACGTTGAACGATGTTACCTGCTCAATAGCACAACGGCGGACCTCACAGGAGATCCGCCGTTGCAGGTGGGCGTGTTCGTGGTCGTCGATTATCGAACCACGAGTTTTCGAAGGATTCCATTGGGCGTATGAAGAACAACCGTGTAGACGCCGCTCGGCAAGGATGACGTGTTTATAGCTGTGGACGTTGTTCCCGTTGCAATGTCGGCGCGATGTACAACACCACCACTCATGTTCATCATCTCCAAGGTGCCAGACGCCAGCATTTCAGGATACGTAACTGTTGTGACATCGGTAAGGGGCAAGGGGGCAACCGTAAACGTCGATGACTCCTCAGACAACACGGATACAACGGCACCGTTAACGATTGTCTGTGCGTCAAGTGGTGTATTGTTGATGTCAAACCATTGTACGGACACAACATCAATTGGCACCTTTGTGCCCGCCCCACTGAGAACAACAAAGTCCAGTTCGCCAAGTACTGTTTGTGCAGAGTGCTTCGTTACGTCAAAGGCAAATGTGCCCATGGTAAATCCCCCTTCGCTCTGCGTCGTGACAGGAGCCGTTACCGACTGAAGATCCGAGTTGCGGAATCGCAGTGTAAACTCAGCCTTTGTGATGAGCTCATCAAGACCGTCTGCTAGTGTCAACGAAACCCGTGCAGTATCGCGAAACTTAGCAGGACTAGTTTGCATAGAAACGTAAGCCGGCCGTACTGCCATAGTATCGGGAGACGTAACGAGGTCAACATAGAGTGACTTATATCTCCCGTCTGACTGTTCACATGTAAGCACAACTTGGTCTATTGGTGCACCTTGGCCATTTGGCGTGAACCGAACAACAAAGGGAACAGCCGCACGAGGTCCTACCTCCCAAGGTCCATTATACTGATCAAGGACCTCGAATTGAGATTTGGATCCTCGACGAGGTGCGACAGATCGTATCGTCAGGGTCTGCGCCGTTAGGTTTCTGACTGTGAATGTAGCGGATGCTTGGCCGATAGCGAGGTCGTTGACACCAAGATGAAGAAGGTTGGGCTCAACAGTCATTGAACCCGACATGAAGGTGGGGCCCATGATAAGTTGGGTTTGTGCAGTTACAATCTTTCCGTCTCGAGTTCGCGCCGTGACTGTAAGGTCGGCAGATAATTGATGTCCACTGCCATCACTTTGGGCGATGATTCGAAGCTCTTCTTCGACTCCCTCGACGAGATCTTTGTAGTCTGAAGATCGAACTGGAATCGTGAACCTATCTGCATTCGCGCCAGTGATCTTGTACTCCGTTATCGTAACCCCTTCCGTGCCGTCGTTAAAGAGGGATACATATGCTTCGTACTCTACGGGGTGAACATTTGTACCGACCCACTCTATCGGCCGGGCAAAGTTGATTGATGGTCCGGTTGAGTTTGCCAGTATGGCAAGTCGCAATCCAATGGTTTGAAATGCGGGAGCATACTCACCATTCGGAGCCGTGATTGACATTCTCAACTTGCAGCGTGTTGTTCCTGCAGATGCGATGTACGTGTCTGCAGTAACCGGTATTCGACGCGTTTCGCCTGGTGAAAGTCGTGCCACCGTCTCATTCATGGAAAACGGCATGGTAGGTGCATCCCACGCATAATCAAGGATCACTGACGTAGTGTTGTTTCGCAGTACGAGGAATGATGTATCCGTAGTGCCACGATACGAATACCGATTCGCATCAACAGCAACGGAATAGTATCCCTGTGCTAGACTCGTTGTATGGATCAACATCAAGAATGCAAGTGTTGCAAGTGTTTTCATCGTTCTTCTTTCGGAAAAGTTCCGGACTTGTTACGCATGGTTGTTGTCACCCAACACACGAAGGTTGTCGCGGTTACACAGCAGAAAACAAGAACGGCGGACCCCGAAGAGGTCCGCCGCTGTCTATGAGGATGTGCGAGGGTCGTGGATTATCGAATCACTAGTTTCCGGAGGATACCGTTCGGAGTACGAAGAATGACTGTGTACACACCGCTGGGTAAGAACGAGGTGTTTATGGTTGCAGTTGTTGTGCCTGCGACAATGTTCGACCGGTTTACCACAGCACCGTTGATGTTTATCATTTCCAGTGTTCCACGCGCTGTCAGTTCAGGATAAGAAACTGTCATGACATCGGTAAGGGGCAATGGGGCAACGGTGAAGTGTGCATTCGCATCATCCTGAACATTCAGCGTTGTACCATTGACGAGCGTCTCACGGTCTACGGTGTTTCCTTCGGCGTCGAACCATGCAACAGAGACGACATCTACGGGTGATGATGACCCTGGATCTCCGATAACGTGAAAGTCGATTGCAGTTAGATCACGATTGGCTTCAATTGGCCCAGTTACGGCCTCAAACGTGGCAATGCTAAACGATCCATCGGAAGTGACCGGTTCACGCGGTTGTGTTTCGAGGCGAAGTATGGACTCATTATATCGGAGCCGCACAACACAGCCGTAGATATTCTCCGTAACGTCGTCAAGTGCCTTTAAACGTACGGTTGTCGTTGATCCTTGGATGACGTCCTCCGTCTCAAGACGAAGACGAATCGGTGTTGTGATCATCGAGTCAATGAGGCAGTGCAGATCGATGTAATGTTCGAATTGTACCGAACCAGATACAGTTATGAGTTTAAGAGTTGCCTCGAGTGCTCCAATACCGTTTGGAGTACACGTAACGGCAATGTCGGATGCTGTGTTGGGCACAATGGTATGTGGTACCATGGCTACAAGATTCGTCGAAAACTGACCTGCATCTCTACCTGTTAGCTCATATGTCAGGACAATGGCATTTGTGTTACCCTTGTTGAAGATTGAGAACGACCTTTCAACGGGTTCTAATCCTGCCTTATTTGTTCCAAACACAATCTTCGATGTTGACACACGCACGTCTGGATTCTCGATGACCTCACCAATCACGAGTTTCATTGAAGCACGTGCTGTGTCACCATCGTTAGTGATGCCAACAATGTGAACCATAGCTTCCATACTTTGGCCAGAACCATTGGGCTGAGCAGTCACGCCAAAGGGAAAATTGTCAGTTGGACCAATGGAGCGATACTTATCAGCCGTAGGAACTTTAAACGCAGATGCGTCTCGACCCGTGAGATAGATGGAAGAAATATTCATTCCCACCGTGCCCGCGCCGTCAAACTTCGTGTCGCGCCTAACCTCCGGAATCCCGTCTTCCCGGGTTGTGTCGGGGTCAATGTTTGGACCAAAGTGTAAGACGGCATCACGGAATCGGAGGGCCGGACCGTCTGTACGGTCGAGAAACTTCACAAAGAACTGGCTGCCACATTCACCCGGAGGGACATGACCCGTCGGACTCGAGTAGGAAATGTCTGGCCGGCACATGTTTATGCCACCGTGACCGAAGGTACCCCGTGCCAGCACGGTGATGGTGTCAACAGCATAGGCATCAAGTGTGAGTGTGTCAACGTCCCAATAGAATGCGCCTGTCAAGGGTGCACAACGCACCATGATTGGTTGAAAGGTGTGATTTTTCACGACATACGGAACCTCTACCGTGGAAGTGCTCATCGTTGTCTGTGTATACGTCAAAGCTCCGCATGTAATGGGAGATTGCGCATATGCTGCCACTGCTAGCACTGTCAATCCAATGATGTTGACAAGTACGGAGTTAAAAAAACGACTCATGATATGCTCCAAAGTGAGGGTTAATCTCAGGTTGCTTCGCTGTCACCACACACAACAGAGTAACGGAGACGAGGTTACAACAAAACAGGCGGTAGTCTCCGAGGAGAACTACCGCCTGTTAGGGATAGAAGAGAGAAGCGTTACAGTCTGCGGACTACCAGAGATCAGGTGGACACAACTGTGAGATGTGCAGGACTACTTTGTTGTGACGAGGGAGTAGGACGCCGTCGTCGTTGTGATAACTACAACGTACATGCCCTTGTCAAGTGATTGCGCATCGAACTGCCACAGTCCGTGAGCTGTCATAGTGCCTACGGCACGCTGCCGGCCCACAACATCATAGATCGTAACACTGGTTACGTCCGCAGAGGCCGGTGTTCTCACGGTGGTGAGGCCAGCAATCGGCATCGGCGAAAGCGAATAGCCCCTTTCGCCCCCTTCAAGGACATTGACTGTTGTGCCATTTCCCTTGGTAGCGAGGTCAACAATCTCACTCTTTGCATCGTACCACGTAACATTTGTGACCGTGACCGGTGACGAACCTGTAGATGTGCGTGTAAAGGAAATGGATCCAAGCAGGCTTCCTGGACGGTGTCCAGGTGTTTCTAGGCGGAACTGTGATGTTGTAAGGTTGCTGAGGGTCACGTCAGCACCTTCACGTGGACTCAGCGGTGTGATCACGGATGCATCGTACTCAACGGAGACAACGCAAGACATAACTACATCCGGAATTGGTGATAACGTCCGAAGATGTGCAGCTATGGTTGTTGGTGTAGGTGAGGATGTGGAGACATGCACTTCAACTGGCCGTTGCAGCAAGGTGTCACCGCAGATGTAATTCGCAACGGCAAGTATTTCCGATGTTACAAATCCATCCTTCGAACAGTAGGCAATCAAGCTGCCGGTAATCATTCCGGTGCCCGTTGTTGTGCATTCCAAATCAATCGAAATGCTGTCGGAAGGATAAAGAACGACAGGAAGTACCGGAATGTAGAACACGATGTCTACATCCTCCGATGTAGATTCGATGCGGCTAACAATAACCGTGTCGTGTGTATGGTTAACAACGGTAAAATGTGCTCGCCGCGTGTCACCCGGCGTCGTATTTGATCCGAAGTGGTGGAAGTCTGGTAGGATCTTTGGTGCTTCGTGGGTGACGTTTTGACCAATGATGAGGAGCGTTACTGTTGCCATCGAGTCGCCCGCACTATTCCTATACGACACAAACAATCCTGCGTTGAACCTGGACAAATCCTCGTGGCGACTCGCAGTAACCAGGATCTCTTGTTTTTCACCGGCATGAATAGCGGAGAAAGTTGCTGGAGAAACACTGAAGTATGATGCCATCGATCCCGTTATGACGAGTTCAACGTCACTGATTGACTGATCGGTAGCGTTCAAAAGGTAGACTGGAAACGTAACACTCGTCTCATTGTCAGGAATTATAGCATTGTATGCAGATAGATCAAACCTTACGCGATCTTCATGACTCGTGTCCTGACGCGCAGTAACTCGCACCTCGTACAGCGCTCGAACACCGGAAGGAGCGTGGATATCTTCAATTGTAAGCAACGAAGAAACATGCGTCGTGGCGGTGCCATCGTAGGTGATTGGAACGTCGATACGGCCATGTGATGTCATTCCTGGAACTGTGACCATAGTCTCATTTATGGAGAAAGGCCCGTCACTCATGGACAGTGATACAGTGACATCCTCAGCTACACGCGAGTAGATCGTGAGATTCTTCACAACAGAAGAGCTACCGACAGTACCGAAGTTAACCGCGCTGGCAATTGACATTCTGTCTGAAATTGTTGTCGTGTCAACTGTTCCCACAACAAAGAGTGACGTTCGGCCGCTATTGCCCTCAAAGTAGACAGTATCGGAAACGGTCAAATAACCCTGCGGTGTAAAAGCAAACGTCACCGTTGCCGTGTCACCAGCTGCCAGGTTTAACTCAGTTGGTGTTACCGAAAACGCAGCTTCTTCTAGACCAACGACTCGGATATTCTCTGCCGTGTTCGTTTGGATAACCACCGATGCATATCCAGTGCTGCCATACGGTGCCTCAACGATGAGGTAACCCTGATGGAGTGAGTGAACGATAAACGAAGGTTGGGCGACTGCATGGGTAAGCAGTGCAAAGACCCCGAACAAGAGTGAAATGCAGAATCGTTGCATGGTGATTCCCTTGGTAAAACGTGAAGAAGTGCTCGTTAAGTGCACAACACAACAAGGTACCTGAGAGGCGGTTACAATCTTGTAACAGCTGTGCAAGGGTGATTTTTTTTTCGCTGTCGTGGAAATCTAGCTTCTAGTCGGGGATGTATCCGTAACGACGTTGTTGTGCCCTGTGTCATCGCCTACGCCCACCGACAGCGACCACACATACAACGGCCCACACTCCGGATACACCACACGTAACATCCCGTCCACCACCACACACAACCGTATGCGCCTCCGAGTTATACCCCTCGTTCTGTTGCTGTCAGTAACAGTATCCCTTGCACAGGAAACATCCGACTATGACTTTCGACGCGTCTTAACGTCGGAACCATGGACTGATTTTCAAGGAACACTCATCCCTGTTTCATGGAGTGAGGGCCTGCTCTATGGCATTGACGTTGGCGCCCGCCCCTTTCGCGCCTTTCACCAAGAGTTTGTCCCGCACGATTCCGTAGCCGTCGTTGTCGGAACAAACGGCGTGTTCGAAATCGTTACGCCAACACGATTTCTCATCTTTGATGGTGTGTTTACACAACTTGATAGTGCCGTTCCAGGAACGAGATTGTCGTATCGTGTAGATGCAGGCATAGAGGGTGATGTATTGAGAATTCGATATGATAGTGTGCGAATTGCCTCAATAGCAGCTCCGCACACGTTGTCGTTTGAACTACGATATCACTTTGCAACGGGTGTGTTTGAAGCGCACTATGGGCCCGCAGATACAATCGTGAACAAAATCTTTGATGCTCAGCGTGCGCCATACATGGGTCTGTGCCTTACAACGCCAACCTTTACGAAGATGTATGGCAAGATCTGGCCGTATCGTTTGCCTGATGACCCGTGGCTAGATACAGCACGCACGGTGAAGTTCCCGCAGTTGTTTGGTGTTCCTCAGCCCGGAACGGTGTATCGATATAGCCCTCGACCTACACCGACATCTGTTACTGACGCAGATGGCGGCATTGTGGGAGAAGATGTAGATCCAAACTCCGTTGAGTACTATGACTATCTCGGTCGTAGACTACTGCATGTTATGGGGCAAAGGGGCCCAGTATTTGTAAAGCCGCGCTAACGACCATGTTTTGCTCATCGATTGAACCAACGATCACGTCGTGATCGTGCACCAGTACGTTTCCATTGCGCCGATGCCCTTAATCGAGGTAGACCCTCGCGATTCAAAGGAAAGGTCTGCACAGTGAGAACAGTTGAGTACCGTGTCCTTCGCGACGTGTAAGGACTGCGGTCGGCCACTTGATTCAAGACGGGAGGCAATGTTGACGGTATCGCCCCAGACATCAAATGCTGGTCGACTGCCGCCAATAACGCCCGCTACTATGGTCCCCGCGTGCAAGCCAATGCGCACTTGAAATGCAGGCATGTGCTCGTTGATGTACCGGAGGACTTCAAGAGATGATCGGCAGGCGTCTGCGACATGGAAGGCTGAATTCAGGCCACCACATGCAACATAGGCGTCTCCGATCGTCTTGATTCGTATCATACCAACGCTGCGATAGATATCGTCAAAGGCAGAGAAGATTCTTTCAAGATGATCAACTACGTCACTTGCCTGAGTATTGGATGCAAACTGAGTGAAGCCAACTATGTCAATAAATACAACTGTTGCATTCTCAACAACATCAGCAACTCGACGCTCACCACCGAGTAGTCTGTCTGCCGCATACTCTGGTAACATCGTGGTGAGAAGGTGGCGATGTCGCTCCGCAAGTTCACGTTCAATCTTTATCCGGCTGTCAGCATCAACGATCGCGCGTCTCCGCGCCTGATTCTGACCCGTAAGTACATCACGTAGTTTGTATGCTCTATCAGCAGCTGCAAGAGCCTCACGAAACATTCCCATTACTTCATACATCGTACGTGTCTGTTGTAGGGCATCCAACGCCTGTGTTACGGCACCTAAAGCTTCCGCCTCGTCTGCTAACTCCAGTAATACTGTAGCGCTCTCGACGCTCGGTTTTGTACACGCCGTGAGGTGAATGGTGACATATCGTATGTGATCGGCCATCGCAGCGTTCGTATAGATCTCCCGTGCTGCCGTGAGTAACGATGTCGCATCCTTACCACTGTGAGATGCGAGTAATCCCTTCAGCAATAAAAAATGTGCGCGCGTCATCAAGTTCGTGTTCTCGGTTATGCACACCTCTGCTTGTTGACAAAACTGCTCAACGGAGTCCACATCTCCCGTTCGTAGGAATGATCGACCAAAGTCAACGAGGAAATCTGCTCGAACATCCTTGTATGAATCTGGCAGAATGTCGAGACTTATCTGGAAATGATTGCGGGCGGCATCGTACTCCTCACACATGGCGTGGATTGTTGCCAAGCCGTTATGACAGTATGCAGGCAGTATTCCTCCTGTTCCTGTCGTCAGGGCTCTATGAAACTGTTCATACGCCGCGGCGACG
This sequence comes from Ignavibacteria bacterium UBA2333, assembly GCA_002344895.1. GTDB lineage: Bacteria > Bacteroidota > Ignavibacteria > Kapaibacteriales > Kapaibacteriaceae > UBA2333. The sequence continues at coordinate 16,031 of DDUR01000009.1, read as the reverse complement.
TCGCCGAGTGACAGAAGTGTGTTTGCATAGTTGTGAAGTATGGCACCAATTCGGAGCTCCGACGTAGGAGTGTACGACGCAATGAGCCGCTCAAATACCTCACGTGCATCCGCATTCCGTCCGATTCGACTGAGGAGTGTTGCCTGCTGAAACAGTCCGGCTGCCTGCTGATCACCCGAGGCAAGATCGGTTAACCGAATGCTGTGGTCAATCGCCTCATTCGTCCGACCTGTTCGTGAAAGTAAAAGAATTCTACTTTCTAGTGCCGTAATTATCAGTGCTACATCAGACTGATTATCTGCTAATGTTAAGAGCGATTCTGAAACCCTGTCGGCCCTGTCCATCTGACCACTATAGACATACGCATATACCATTTCCGACATTGCATTTACTCTGCCACGTACACTTCCTACCTTTACCGCCAGCGTCTCAAATCGTTTGGCCCAGTCTATACAGTTTGTGAGATTACCAAGTATCCTGTGTGATTGACAAACTGCAAAACTTGCACGAGCTGCATAATGCTGCTCACCGGCCGCAAGTAGTCGATCAATTGCCGGCGGCACGTTGTGAATCACCAAATCACAACGACCTTCGCGCAGGTCAATAAATCCATCAAATACAGTCAGTATATCAAGCAGATTGTTCGCGTGATCATGTAAGCCATCGTTACGACGCTTCGTAATTGCGTCACGGAGTGCCACAAGGTCATTCCGCGCATACAGTTCCTCGAGTGTTGAGAGGAATTCATCGATTGATGTTGTCGGCTTCATTACAACCTTGTCCACATCCGTCGTTCTCCGCCAGACGTAGGAACGGTAAGCATTGCTGATCCGTCCAGCGTAACGTTCCACTCACCATATGAGCCATCATCGTAATGACACGTGAGTACGTTGCCATCAAACGTCCACGTGCCACGCTCGTCAGGGCCAACACCCGTGTCGGCAGACACACCACCGGCATAGGAACCGTCGCTGTTGTGGTACACTGATGACGCCGTTGAACGGGATCGTTCGGAGAACCGGCCGTCCGACGCAAGTGTACGTACGACATATGTTGAGGCACTAAAACCACTTGACGAGTAATAGTATTCCCACTGCCAGTGACCAACGACCTGTTGAGCTACTGTCGAGAGAGTTGCGCTTCCAGAGTGTGAGGCAGAGGAGTGCACTGTGGTGCCCGCAACAGTTGATGAGCGCTCTGATGGGAATGGTATCACTGGTGCCGGCAGGTTCATTGCCATCTGCGCAGCATCAGTAGCAAACAAAGCAACAATAGCATCAAGACTTGTGAGCGTCTTCAGAAGAACTTCGTTACGCGCTGTGGTAATGGACTGCATCAGTCGTGTGTCGATCTCTGTGCCAAGTAGGGTGCGAACGACAACGTTTGCATGTACCAGTGAATCGCACGTAGGTAACTGTGCAATCTCGCGGAGAGTTTCGAGAGTAACCAGTACAACACAGGAGTCATCAAGAAGTCCCAAGGGACCAATGTTATCGGGGATCTCGTCGTTAACGTCTTGTACATACGATGAAGCATGATCAAGAAGCGGACGAACATGATCTTCGAGGGGATGTCCATGGAGTGCTGTTGTTATCTCGTGAGCTGACTCAGCTGCAGCCGTCATGTATCGAACTAAAAAATCGGCCCACGCAGCAGCATCTATACCCTCACCTGCACGAGCGGCCACATATGAAACCAACCCTGTTGTTCCTCCACGTAACGCCTCATGAAGTCGGCTTGAAAGCGATGTCATCGTCTCACTCCTCTGTTGAACAGCCGAAGTTACAGCGAATGCCATTCATGGAGTGCCGCCGTTACGATCGTACGATCCACCATGATGAACTGTGTCGGTTAGGTTGTCGCAGCCATCAAAAAGGATTCACGGCACATACGCCGTAAACCTACACACTAACTATGGTGCATCAATAGCAACACACCGGCACAAAGGAGTCGAGTCCACGGTTAGTTCCGTTGGTTGCGGTTGCCTCACACAATTCAAAATTCGTATGCCATCGAGTGGGATGTAGCCCTGACCTCGTAGTACATGCTGGCCGAGAATGTCATATACGTCAATGAACATGGATGGATCATCTACACGTAACGTTGTACCATCGTCACTCCAGAACGTCGATTCGATAGGGTCGAACTCTGTATCAACTGATGTGACAAGCTGCACACCTTTGGGCTTCCATCGGAGAATGTTCTGAGTATAGGGATATCCTAAAAAGACGTAATCATATGCCGAAACCGGACGTAGGCCTCTGTACAGAAAACGTTCGCGAGCGTTGTACGTAGGTCCATCGAATGGTATTGAAACAGTATCAACAACTGACGAAGACGCAACAGATACAACAGCGAATTGAAGACGTCGTGTTGTTGTGTCGAGTGTCGCCAGAAGGGCACATGGATTACCGGGAATCTCGTTGATCCTGTGTAGGGTTGATGGACTACCAGTGGGAATGGTGAGCGAAGAACGTCGATCGAACGGCCGAATGGTTGAGAAGATGTCACAGTGTGTCTTTTCTGCGAGTAACGACGTTGTCACGAGATTTGACCCCACTTGTACAGCTGTTCTCGGACTTCCGAGCACGGGCACAACCGTCGAACGTCCATCGTTCTCGATGCAGATCATTGTTGTGTCCTCAAGCCGCATAGATGATGTTGACCACACCCAGTGAGCTGGACTACATGTGATAACAAGTGCGTCCGATCCATCTTCACGAAGAATAGCTGTAGGGGGCAAAAGGGGCAAACTGGTTGTAGAGTCCAGTATCAGACGGCCAAGTGTGGTGGCAACACTGTCGTATCGTATGATGGTAACAGCCATTGTCGTGTCTAACTGAAGACCTGCATAAAAAATGCTTTTTGAGTCGGGTACTGCCGTAAAGAACAGTATTCTGATTCGAGTAATATCAAAGATTGGTGTGTCAAGCGTATCGAGGCCGAGACGTCTGAACAGGAAATTATCATTCTGCGCATATATCGCGCTCAATTGATCATCAACGTCAAGAAGTTGTCCATACATCGAAACGTGATCCACCATCTTCGCCGATGCGTTAAAGGTTACGACATCACCGTTATGACCGACAAAGACATTAACATTCTGATTTTGCGGATGAATGACGTGTGAAACAAACTCAAAGTCGCGATACGGAAAGTCGTCTATTCTGCGAAGTTGGTCGATATCTGCATAGTTCAGAACACTCTCCCATGTGAAGTCTACATCAAATCGAGGCTGGTCTTCATGAATACCGTAACATATCATCGACGATCGAACGGGTATGTCGAAAGGTGAGGGATGTTTATCTGCGAAACTCCCGAGTTCTTTTGGTTCATTCATTGAGAGCCACTTCAGCGACTCAATGTCGAAAAGCCAGGAATCTGCTCCATTCATATCATACGCATAGAGTCGGTTGTTCACAATACGCGGAGAAGCAAACATGACGTGGCGTGTACCGATTCCCAACCGAACAATCTGCCATGACTGTTGGTCTTCATCATACATAGCAGGCCCATTGGAGGTTGCAATGACAATCTGGTTGGAATCGGAGACTCCAATACTTCCTGGATATGTCACGCCGCTTACGGGTGGAAGAGTAATGATTTCATTTGGTGTGATACGCAGCACTTTGTTCTCATCAGTCAGTACAATGAGGTCGCCTTTCGCGTCAAACTCCACGCGAAGGGGAGTCATTCTCGGATACGTACGATATGGCTGCAATACACCAAGTGAATCGACAAGGTAGGTAGTGTCTTGTGTAACCACGGAAAGATAGGATTGGCTGCGGTATGTACCGCCTCGGCGTGAAGCAAGTGCGAGAGGCCGTGATGGTAGCTCGTTGATTCTCCACGTCCAACCCTGATCGGTGGACATGGCGCAGTATCCATTAGCGTCGAGGGCGACAACGATCCTACCTACAGAACGGACGTCAGTTATGCGTGACAGATTTGATGGTCCGACTTCTTCCCAGTTTCTACCATGGTCTCGTGAGCGTACGAGGCCCTGACCGTCGGTGGCATCGTCCGCAAACACAAAACCGAACTGCCATGAGGTTGATTTATTCGTGAATGTGGTGCGACGGAATGCATCAAGAGTATCGACTCTTGTGCCATTATTAGAAAAGTGGATAAAACGCGCCGAGGAATGCGCCAAGTATCCAAACGAGGGATGACGAATGATATCAGCAGACTCATCAGCATTGAGGTCAAAGACAAGTTGGCGTTGTGTACGTCCGTCATAGACGTAGGAGCGAACAGCCTGTCGTGGAACCTCAAACATTACATCTCTTCGTACGATGTAGAGACCGTCATGCACGGTAAGAGCGGGGTAGAAGCCAACATCGGCGACCGGAGGATCGACTCGAATGATTGTATCAGCAGTTTGAGGAGACGTGAGACGGAGAACAAAACCTCCGCTGATAGTATATGGTGATTGATCGTAGGTGATCCACATAGATGGCTTGAGAAGTGGAGCGTACGTCAAGACCCACGTGGCACCAGAGTCACTACTCACATAAGCAGAATCTGTCGGCATGCCGTCAGACTTGAGGGCGATACTACCGTCATGAAAAATGACAGAATAATTGCGTTCATGCGGAAGACCCTTGCCATCGAACGAAGTGATCTTCCACGTGTTGTTGTTCTTCAGCGAGGAATCACCGACGTGAACGGATAAAGCTCCTGTTGAATCACGTCCTGTTGCAACAACCAAACCTTTATGAACACCAAGGTGTTGAACGAACAACTTCAGGGGTATTCCTGAAGTTTGTCTGTTTGATCGATATGTTCGAATGTAGGTATACGACGCTGGGCCAACGTCATCATACTCACCCGTATACAGTATTCCATCTGACGAACTGGGCTGAACTCGCGCATTGTAAACATTGAAGTTGTCGTTGTACAACCAGCGCCGGTCAAAAGTGGAGCTTAACGTCAGAGTTGTCCCATGGAATGAAAGAAATACATACGAGCTATCGTTAAGTCGAATCGTTGATTGTGAAGCCCGAGGAGGATCATAGGCCGGCGAGCACGAGGGAACCTGTGACGATGAGGTAGCACTGGCTACCACAAACATGACAATGGCGATGATGGTAACTGGGGTCTTCATTCACGAGTAACCGGTTATCAGCTCGAATGTTACGGTCGACGTACCGTCGTCCCGATGTTCCGTGGGGTATGGTCAAGCTCGTCACATCTGAAGCCGCATTCTTGCCCCTTTTGCCCCGTAACAGCGTAAAAAATACGTCACGTCTTGACAAGGGGGAACAAAAGAACTAAGTTAGGTGTACGTAGAACTACGTAAACGCATGAACGTGGTTCACGATTGAGGCTAGACACCCTAATACACAGGAGGATTCCATGGGGTTCGCTAACAGTACTCTCCGGTCCTTGCCGTTTGGACAAGTGATCGGATCGCCGATGATTGCTGCAATTCGGGCGCAGGCACTGGCAGCACAAGCAACGGTGGACTTTATTAAGAATGTGGGATTTGCCCCACCGTCGTCACCTGGGCCAGGTACTCCAACGGATGGTTCTGACTTTGGGGACACCCGTTATGTCGTGTTTAAGTACACACGACTCAAGACAGGTACCGGGTCAGGAGCTGGTGTATCGCCACCAAGTGGTGGAGATACTGATAAAATCGAACTCCAGGTGCCCATTCTGACAATTGTTCCGATTCCGTACATCCGTATAGATGAAATGACGATCGACTTTACGGCGAACATTACGGAACAGCATGAAAGCACGGCTTCCAGCTCATCGTCCGTTGCTACGGATACTTCTCTGGAGATTGGCTATTCGGCCTTCTTCTCTCCGGTAAAGGTTGGCTTTAACGCAAAAGTGTCTACGCGACATAATTCGAATCAGACTACATCGACGCGGAACAGGGTGGAGTATACCATGGACATACACGTTCGTGCTGTGCAGGATGAGATGCCTGCAGGCCTAGGTCGTGTCCTTGGTATTCTCGAAGAGGCCATTCTCCAACGTAACGCTTCCTGATCGAAAGGATCTGGCCATGGCCGATCTCCGAGACGTCGTCTCGGCGTTGTTGCGTGACGTTACGGAAGCGAGAAGTCAGGCCGATAAGGCCGTACGGGACCTCGCCCTCGAATACCGCAATGATGCCATTCTTCGTGCATTTCCTGTTCCTCGAACGGAAATACGCGACCTAAAGATCGAACTCCGCGTTGCCGTTACAGACCTTGGTCAAGGTTCGGATGCAGCGTCGCGCAGAGAGAAGATCATTCGAGTACATGTCGATCGCTCCCTGAAGGCTCTTGGCCTCGACGACTCAATTGCTCGAAAACTGGTCGATGTAGCTCTGCGTGACGCTGCCCCGTCCGCAGAGCGCATCGAACAGATGCTTACAGATGCCGTTCGTGCATCCGTCCGAGAACTTACGGGGACGCTTGACATAGAAGTTTACCGAGACTTCCTTGTTGTGTCGGAGTCCAAGGACGGCAACACTCGCATCGTGCCCTTCCTGAGCAGTGAAAGCGTTCCGGTGAAACGCTTCGCATCTCCTGTCGAAGCTCGGAAGGGCATCGATGCGATTTCTAAACTTCGTCCAGGCACAGCGCTTACTCCGCAACAACGAAAACAGGCAGATGAAGCCATTCGTGTTGAGCGAGAATCGTTTGAAAAGCGGTTGCTGAGCGAAAAGCTATCCCTCGCCAAGACAACAGCTCTCGATCTAGCGACAAGCGTGGCGGGCATAAAGGAACAGCCAGAGGACAAACGTTTAACGGTTGATGTATCAACTGAGCAACTGAAGGCTTTGCCGCAGCATATGATCTCCACGCTCACGTTTACGTTGGACGTGGACGGAATTCTTCCAGCATCGTTTGAGGAGTCGTAACATGAGCTTACTCACACCTCAGTCCATTGCTGACCTCCTTGGTGCACCTCTACGAGCTCTCATTCAGGCAGAGGCTATCGCTGCGCGAACAACAGCAGACTTTATCAAGGATGTTGGATTTGTAGCCCCGAGTTCCGGCTCTTCATCGTCTGCAACCGTTGATGACATCGGTAGCCCGAGAATAGTTGCTTTTCGTTATCAACGACTAAACCCTGACGGAACAAAAACCGAGTCTTCAGTGAGTGTTCCAATTCTTGCACTCATACCAATTCCAAGCCTGCAAATAGCCGAAGCAAAGATTGATCTGAGTCTGCTCATAACGTCAGCTCCTTCATCAGGTGGCACGTCAATGAAGGGGCTTATTGCGAATCCTCTGCTAGGGTCGACACTGCGAAAAGGCACAACTCCTTCGTCACCGTCAACGCAGCGTCTTACGATGGACGTGTCGATTACCCTCCGACAAGCAGATCTGACGCATGGAATGGTTGGTATGCTCAACATGTTGACAGATGGGATTACCGATAGTCGCCGTGAGGTGCGATCATGAGTGTTCTGCAACGAATTGTTACAGCGATCAGAAACTGGTTTAGCCGAGTTGTACTTCGTAAACCAGAGCCCGAGCCTGTACCAGAAGTTGAAGTCTCACGTAATCCAGGTCTTACGTGTCCAGAATGCGGGTCGCACATCTCAGTAACAATGTCAGACCTGCTTCATGTTGGTGCCGTTGCCTGCACAAACTGTCACCTCGTTCTGGAGGTTGACATGCAACAATCACGCGGTGCATTGGCTGCTCTTGCGCAGCTCGAGAGTTCATTACACGAGGCAGAGAGTTTGCGTCGAGCGTAACACCTGGTTGAGATTGAGAGTAATGCCCGATACACGGTTACTCGCAGATGAATGAATCTCGTTATGGTTTAATGTATTCCAGGAAGAACGTATCGCCATAATGTGGCATGTCGTCATCGTACAGCGGTACTATGATGATGACGGTTCGTAGTGATACTGGGTGCCGATACATCGTGAGCTGGAAACCAGGAAACGCACCGTTATGTCCAATCCAACCTCTAAACTTGCTTACACCAAGGCCATACTCAACACCAAGTGTGTTGTTCGGTGGCATCGGTGACGTTGTAAGTCGTTGGCTCTGAAGATCTGTACCAATGAGTGATCCGTCGACAACTTCCCGACTCCAGATGATGAGGTCGTGAAGTGTTGATATCACTGCGCCCGCTCCCTGAGCGATTGTCGGTGAAAACTCTTGTACTTCGGATAACGTGCCATTACGCTTGAACCATCCACGCGCACGTGGCTGTCGCAAATGTCCTTCATTATCAGCGGGATAGTATGAGTTACGCATCCCGAGCGGCTCAAAGATTTTCTGCTGGAAAAAGTCCTGCAGACTCATGCCCGTTACGACCTCAATGAGCTTCCCCAGCAGGACATAGTTTGTATTTGAATACGACTTCGACGTGCCAGGTGCAAACAATCGAGGACGATCAAACCCCATCTGGATCAGTTCTTCATCCGACCATTGATGTAACGGGTCATTGTCGAGTTGTTCTTGAAACGCCGGGTGTTCAAAATACTCACCTATTCCGGAGGCATTTGCGCACAACATACCGATGGTGATCGAGTCGTAGGCGGCTCTACCTTGCAGGTAGTCAGCTATTGGTTTGTTGAGTTGTAGGTGACCTGACTTGACAAGCAGCAGTGCTGCCGTTGTAGTTATTGTTTTGGTGATACTGGCAATTCTCACGTGCTGAAACAGCACTGAATCCGTAATCCCGGCGCGTCCGTCGTCGGCAACAGCAACGGTATCACCCACACCAAAAGAGTCGTAGACAATAATTCCAGGAAGTCCGTGGTCCTTTTGAAACTTTTCAACTGTTTCTCGTAGTCCTGGTACATCGGTTGATGTCGTCGATGCACAGGAAAGACAACAAATGATGGCTAACAGACAGATATAATGAGTACAAATGGAAAAGGGCGGCTTTGAGGCCGCCCTTTTTGAATCTCTTGTTGTTGGATTACACCTTCTCATTCAACGTCACACACAACAGTAGTACTCGTTAGCGCTGTACGACAATCTTCTGTGTGAGTGTGAAATTCGGTGTCGATGCCGTGGCATAGTACGTGCCGGAATTCACGAGTGTACCAGCATTATCACGGAGGTCCCAACGAATTGTCGACGTTCCGGAAGCAACATTGTCTGCTGTCAGTGTACGGACAATCAATCCATTCGCGTCAGAAATGTCAACAGTAATGCGTGGTTCGGGTGTAGGGATATCAAACGTCAGAACCGTAAACGTATTCGCCGGATTCGGTGCAACGTTCATCGTCGCAGGACGTGACTGACTGTTGCCACTTGCTTCTATGCCGCCTCGAGCCGTGGAGCCAAGTTGAACAACTCCGATACCTTGAATGTGTAACGGCCCATGATGTCGAAGTGCCAATTGAAGGCTGGACATTGTAAGGGACGCCCCAGTCATCTGCGAAAGTGCCGCAGCTGATGCCAGGATAAGAATGAGAGCGATTGTGAAAAGTCGACTCAACATGTCGACGACCTCAAGAAGTATACTGAACGAGATGCCGAAGCAGAGCGCTTCGGAGCCGAAATGTACGCACTAAAAAACTAATTCCGAATCAACAAGGGCAAAACCCGTATTACTAATGACGGGGATGACGTGGACAAGGGGCTGGTAAAGGGGCATAATGGACCAGGAGGCGGGCTGTAACAGTATGAAAAATAAAGGGATAGAAGATAGTTGTAGAAGTACGCGAGGTGTTATGCTGTAATACCATCTGTTAGTGTGTGATGAAGGGCCGATTCTGAGTCGGCTTCAAGCCTCGTGTCTTCAGGTGGCCGAGGTAGTACCTTCGTCCTGTACTCAGTCCATCCGCGGGGTGTCAACCAAGACCCAAACACAACGTCACTTTTGAAGATTAATAATTACCTTGCTGCGTAATCCGTATACATACAAGGTGTAAAAATGTCTGAGCTGACTACTCCAGAGAACAATGATGAGGCATCTCTTCCAATAGCTGAGAGATATGTCTATAGCATCGATCCTAGTCGTCTGACGTTTATGCTCAGGCTGTTACTCTCGTTGTGGATTGGATGTATTGCAGTTTCCATTGTACTTACATCGATGGAGAATACGATTCTTCAGAGTTCAGGTTTAACACTTGATGAGTTGCAATCGCACCAGTTTACAACGTTTCTCTTTGGAATGGTCCAATTGGTCGTTACTCTCACAACGATGATAACGTTTCTGGTATGGAAACGTAGAGCTCACCTCAATGTTAGAGGATTTGGAGCTGAAGGCTTGAAGTTTACACCACTTCTCTCAATTGGCTATTACTTCGTTCCGATTCTTAGTGTATTTAAGCCGTACCAGGCAATGCGTGAGATTTATAAGGCTAGTATCAATCCGAGATCATGGGAAACAATCAATGGGAGCCCGTTGTTAATCGTGTGGTGGACTATTTTTCTTGTTTCATTAGGTCTTGATCAAGTAGCACTACGGCTTCTCCTGAAGTCAGAAACAATTGATGAGTTGATGTTCGCAAACAACATGAATATAGCGTCTGATGTCGTCAGCATCCTACTTGGAGCAGTCGTTCTTATGCTTGTCATCACCATTAGTAGGAACCAGCATCGACTTGTCTCCCAAGGCGCAAAACTGAACTCGTAAGTTGTACTCACTGTTACCGACGGATGGCCACGGTCTGGGAACGTGTGCCCTGTTGCGAGACAATCGTGATAACGTACTGTCCACTTGAGACACTGTTTCCTGTAGCATCCGTGCCTGTCCATTCTACTGTCGGTAATGCCGCAAACGAAGGAATGTCCATCCGTTGAAGTATCCGACCTTGAACGTCGGATATGGTTACATAACCGCCTGTAGCGTGAAGCTCAGCGGGAACGGTAATCAACATAGATCCGCTGCTGGGATTTGGTGCTACTGAGAGCGAACCGACAGTGATCTGTTCCTCCGAGACGGACGTTAACAGACTCATGGCATCTGAATCTCGACGAAGGCCAGCGGTATCTGCCAGATAGAGCCATGTCCACTGAGGACGACTGTGTTTAGAATCCCTGATGGTGGCAGCCCAATCCTGATCTGTCAGGCGTTCGTACTTCTCGGTAACGGACTCATAGTAACTGCCGACGGGTCCAACGTAGGCAACAGCGCAACCATCGGATGCGTCTTCGGCAATCACGGCAGCCATGTTGATCCTTCCCGTACCAACATGTAGAATCTTACCCACGTCGTATCCTTCCTCGTCTGTAGGCTGAGTGTGTACATCAGCAACGATGAAGTCTGGAGGTCGCACTACCATTTCGGTTGAGACTCCGTACAGGAGTCCTGAGTATCTCCCATTGTAATGCGTAGCACAACCTCCGCGAATCGGTTCCTTGTTAATAATCCAGGTGTCAATGAGAGTAGATTCTTCACTGGTTAGAGCTATACCTCGAAGCTCTTTCTCGGAGATTTCTGCCAGGAGGCTATTAACGTAGAACGAATTCGCAAGTGACTTTTGAATGGCCCGCAGCACGGAAGTAATCGTGTCAGGCCTGTGCTGCCCTTCAAGACTTCTCACGACCTCTGAGAACTGAGCTGCTGCTGATGCAAGACGTCGATACAGTGCTGGAACTGGCTCAACAAATCCCTTCGGATAAAAACATGAAATCGCCATGACGGTGTGGGACTGCTTACCAACGAGGATGTTGTCGTGACGTAACTCAGCCCACGATGTAAGCTGCGTGTTGATGGTCTTCTGCCACCAGGCTGCCGTCCGCATAAAGCGCGGTAATGTAGAACGATCAGCCGGTGGGTTCAGATCACGGATGGAACCTAACCACGACGTATACAGTGACGATGTCCAGAATGAGTCGTCGAATGTATTTGTCAGATAGCGTAAAGCGGCCAGATTCTCTGCATACTGATACCTGTCGATTTCTGGTATCAGAAGATGGGCGGTTGCATCGTTACCAAGAACAAACAATGCATCAAGCGGACTTGGCATCATTCGTTTACTTCGCGTTTTATCAAACACGACGTTACCGAGGATATACGAATCAAAAATGAACCGTTGGCCAAGCGGCATAAAGGCGGCTGAGGGGATAACAACCGTATCACCAGATCCAAGTAACTGTGACAGGATTTGCTGACCACCACCGGCTGCTACAACGGCCTCCTGAAATTGTCTTTGAACAGCAGTGTCGCTGACAGACTCTGGGGTAAGATTCCCTGAATCTATGATGTCGATCAGTCGTTGTGTTGTGATGTTGTCCTGTTCACCAATAAACATCGTCAGAAAGTTATCTACTTTACTGATGTTTGTATCGGCTCTGCACTTCTGAATGAGTCTAGCGAGATCAATAGCCATCGCATTCTGTCGGAGAACATCTGACGACGACATAGGTGAATTCACGTTCTGCGGAGGAGTGATAACCATTTCGATACGTCCAATCCACATCATCGTGCGGAAGTATCGTTGTAATGTAGTGTCTCTTGAGTAGTATCCTCGTGGCTCCATCTGACTGAAGTCGAAGAGGCGAGGTTTCTTTGTAAATGCCGTAAGCTCTGCTGGACGGCCTTCGAGCACAAGCTGGAGTACCGAGTCAGCAAGCCCCTTATTAGCCCCATTCGCTGGAGATGTTTCTTTTAAACCCCGTACGAGGGCTTGAGCGACGGCGATGTAAACGTCTACATCACGGCGCGCCTGGATCGAGAGGCCTTGACGTTCAAGATTGTCCTCTTTGAGAATTGTTGCGTGAATACTATCAAGAGCACTGCGGATGGCCGTACGAAGTGCAGTCCTCTCAATTTCCCTCAGAGCATTCGAGTACGTGCGGTGAAAAGCATGAAGTAAAGCATCAGACGAAATGTATACCGGAAGGTCATTCACGTATACATCATGATACGCTCGGAAATAGTTGTCGAACGAGAGGCGTTCGGACACCATAAAACTATTCTTCGATAACAGGCCGATTTCACCAGGAGTGAGTGAATACGTCGTACGAATCGCATCAAAGAAGTCAGCGTCCATGGGATTTGTCGGCATGGCGGAGGCAAACTTTCCGGCCGGATATTCCTGTAACAGGCCATCCGTTGTCATACCTTTTCGAGACTTCTTATAGTCTTCGTATGCGTCAAGATCAATTCGACGTTGGGCGGTGGACGTCGTACAACAGAGAACGACCACAACAATCAGGATCACAACTCTTCCCATAACCACCTCGGAGAACTACATGTGCATTAACCAGGCCTGCGTAGTCATGTTTCAGAACCATTGAGTGGTGGACGTATGTGCCGGCGTCATTGTAGACACCGGCACATCGTCAACACTCATTTTCTCAACAATCTCTTGCTCGACAATCTCTTTCTCAACAATCCCTATATCAACAGCCGTTACCGACGGATGGCCACGGTCTGGGAACGTGTGCCCTGTTGCGAGACAATCGTGATAACGTACTGTCCACTTGGGACGCCGTTTCCTGTAGCATCCGTGCCTGTCCATTCTACTGTCGGTAATGCCGCAAACGAAGGAATGTCCATCCGTTGAAGTATCCGACCTTGAACATCGGATATGGTTACATAACCGCCTGTTGCGTGAAACTCAGCGGGAACGGTAATCAACACGGATCCGCTGCTGGGATTTGGTGCTACTGAGAGCGAACCGACCGTGAGCAGTTGATCTGAAACGGACGTTAACAGACTCATGGCATCCTCATCACGACGAGCGCCACCGGTATCTGCCAGGTAGAGCCATGTCCACTGAGGACGACTGTGTTTAGAATCCTTGATGGTGGCAGCCCAATCCTGATCTGTCAGGCGTTCGTACTTCTCGGTAACGGACTCATAGTAACTGCCGACGGGTCCAACGTAGGCAACAGCGCAACCATCGGATGCGTCTTCGGCAATCACGGCAGCCATGTTGATCTTTCCCGTACCTACGTGCAGAACTTTCCCGACATCATTCCCACGTTCGTCTGTAGGCTGTGTGTGTACATCAGCAACGATAAAGTTCGGATCTCTCGGTCCCATCTCGCTTGAGACGCCATAAAGAAGTTTTGGGTACTCACCGTTGTACGTAGCTACGCATCCTCCACCGATCGGATCCTTAAACGCAATCCACGTGTCGATAAGAGCGGTTTCTTCACTGGTAAGTGCCACGTTACGAAGCTCCTTCTCAGATATCTCAGTTAAGAGCTTGTTGATTCGCGTGGTGTGAGCAAGAGAAGTACGCATCGAAGTGACATGGACCTTAAGGGGGCCAGAAGGGTCTACATCTTCAACACTTTGGAGTGCATCTGCGAACTGCTCGGCAGACGTTGCAATTCGTCGATACAAGGCTGGAACTGGCTCTACAAATCCCTTTGGATAGAAACAACCTACCCCACCTGTATACGATTGTTTACCGTACAGGAGATTGTCATGACGCAGTTCTGCCCACGATGTAAGCTGTGTGTTGATGGTCTTCTGCCACCAGGCAGCTGTCTGCATAAAGCGCGGAAGAGAAGAACGGTCAGATGGAGGGTTTAGATCACGAATGGCTCCTAACCACGATGCATAGAGTGACGTGGACCAATAGGAGTCATCGAACGTGTTTGTCAGAAATCGTAATGCAGCCAGATTTTCTGCATACTTATAATTATCGATTTCTGGTATCAGGAGCTGAGCGGTTGCATCGTTACCGAGTACAAACAAAGCATCAAGCGGATTTGGCATCATTCGTTTGTTTCGTGTTTTATCGAACACGACGTTGCCGAGGATAAACGAATCAAAGATAAATCGCTGACCCAGTGGCATAAAGGAGGCAGGTGGAACAATCTTGCCGGTTGATGTGAGGATTTGGGATAGAATCTGTTGGCCACCGCCAGCTGCTATAACATCATCCTGAAATTTCTTCTGAATCACGGAGTCGCCTACGGACTCGGGTGTCAGATTTCCTGTCACAACGATTTCGACAAGTCGGGCAGTTGTGATGTTATCCTGTTCACCAACAAACCGCATCAGAACATTGTCTATTTTGTTAAAAATAGTATCAGCTCCACTCTTCTGCATTAGTCGAGCAAGGTCAATGGCCATCGCATTCTGACGGAGAACATCTGACGGTGGCATTGGTGGATTTACGTTTTGTGGAGGCGTAACGACGATTTCGATCCGGCCAATCCACATCAAGGTGCGGAAGTACCGTTCGAGATCATCGTCACCGGCATAGTGGCCGCGGGGTTTCATCTGGCTGAAGTCGATCGTGCGAGGCAAGACTGTAAACGCCGTCAGCATCGATGGTTGCTCTGCGAGTACGAGTTTAAGCGCTGAGTCAGCAAGCCCCTTATTAGCCCCTTTCACTGGAGACGTTTCTTCTAACCCTCGAATGAGGGCACGTGCGACGGCTACGTAGACGTCGACATCATTGCGCGACTCGACGGCAAGTCCTTGTCGCTCCAGATTGTCCTCAGCAAGAATAACCTCGTGAATTCTATCAAGTGCTTTGCTAATGGCCGCATGCAGAGCAATCTTTTCGATGTCCTTCAGGACGTTGGAATAGGTTCGGTGGTAGGCATGCAGGAGCGCGTCCGACGAAATGTAAAGGGGAAGATCCTTTGTATAAGAGTCGTAGTACGCTTCGAAGTAATCATCGAACGTAAGCCGTTCAGATACCATAAAACTATTCTTTGACAACAATCCAATCTCACCATTCGTAAGAGTATACTTTGTGCGGATTGCATCAAAAAAGTCAGCCTGCATAGGGTCTGTCGGCACGGAGGAAACGAATCTCCCTGCGGGAAACTCTTCAAGAAGAGCCTGGGTAGTCATTTCGGCGCGAGCCTCTTTGTATGCCTCATAGGCTTCGAGGTCGATCCGGGTCTGGGCGAATGATATTGCCGACCCCAGCATCAGGGAGATGCAAACAAGGGAAAGGAACCGTTTCATGGTCTCCTCCTTCATAATGATGATGTACGTGACAAACGATAATACGAAGTTTTCCGAGGTCCGGAAGAGAAATCTGACTGAAACGGGGGTGGTGGTTTGAACGTAGGAGGTCCGGCGGTGCCGATTGAAGGTATTGCGACCGAACGAAGACCGAACGAAGGTGCCGGAACGAAGGTGCCGGGGGCCTAAAGGTCCCCGGCACCTTTTGACTCAGGATTTAT
>DDUR01000040.1 GCA_002344895.1 Ignavibacteria bacterium UBA2333 | reverse complement strand
AAGGTGGGGGAGGATGGGGGAAGGTGACTATAAGCGTCCGCTTGCGTCGATATCGACAGTTACCTTCACAGCTGACGTTGCGTGGGTGTCGTAGTATGTGTTCATGGCGTTTCTCAACAGTGACCGACACAGCGCTCCTGTTGGGTCCGCTGTCTTATGATTCTTGATAACAATCACGCGACGGTGACGGTTACGAATCCATGCGATGGACGGAACAACAACGGTACTGCGGGAAAGGAAGTCCGTCTCCTTGGGGATGAGTGCTTCGAGAACACGTGCACGATCCTCAACAAGGTGAACATCAAATCCGGAGACTTCAATCACGATGAACCGCGTATACGGTGGATATCCTGCTGCTCGACGTGATACAAGTTCCGCATCGAGTAACTGTTGATACGTGCCATTCACAATACTTTGAATGACAACGTTTTCGGGCGCTCGTGTTTGAATGATCACATCACCAGGTTGATCGGCCCGACGTCCGGCGCGACCTGCTACCTGGACAATTAACTGCGCTGTGCGCTCAGCAGCACGAAAGTCTGCCTGGAAGAGTGACTGATCAGCATTCACGATACCAACAAGGGTAACCCGACCAATATCGAGTCCCTTCGCAATCATCTGCGTGCCAACGATGATATCGATATCACCTCGCTCAAAGCGCGTTAACACATCTCGATGTGCATTCCTTCTTGTTGTGGAGTCGGCGTCAAGCCGCTCCACAACAGCCCCTTCAAAAAGCCCCTTAACATCCTCTTCAATACGTTGTGTACCGGTTCCAATCTCACCGAGGTCGGTACTTCCGCAGACACGACAAGCCGTGTATGACGTGTCGTTATACCCACAGTAATGACATCGAACCGTTTGGCCAATCTTGTGATACGTTAGCTGAACATCACAGTTTGGACATGTTGGCGATTCACCACAGTCCAGACATTGAAGTTGTGGACTATATCCGCGGCGATTGAGGAAGAGGATTGTTCCTTCCTTACGTGCTAGCCGTAGGCGGATGGCATCTGCTAACGGAGCCGAGATCGATCCAAACAGGCGTTGTGTTTTTTTCATCTCCCGCAGGTCAACAACGTGCAGGTTCGGAAGCACTGCACCGTCGGCCCTATGCGTGAGATGAAGTGCATCATAACGTTTGTTACGAACGTTTACGACGGTTTCGAGTGATGGTGTTGCCGAACCGAGTATGATTGGACACTGATGCAGTGACGCGCGAAGGACAGCCACGTCACGTCCGTGATACCGAGGTGCCGGATCATCCTGTTTATACGATGGTTCATGCTCTTCATCCACGATGATTAACCCGACGTTCTCGAGAGGAGCAAATACAGCCGATCGGGCACCGAGAACGACCTTTACTTCGCCGTCACGAATTGACCTCCATATTCGCGCACGTTCACCGATGGCAAGACGACTATGAAGGATAGCCACGGTATCACCAAAGGCCGCACGAAACCGGTCACCGAGTTGTGGTGTGAGGGAAATCTCAGGTACAAGAATCAGTGCTGTTTTCTGTGTCTCAAGACATTGTTTAACGGCATGAAGGTAAACAAGTGTTTTGCCGGACCCAGTGATACCCTCCATCATCGTCGCAGAAAACGAGGCGCGAGCCATTGCCGCACAAATTGATTCTACTGCCGTGCGCTGTTCGTCGTGAAGGGGTAGGTCCAGTTCGCTGGTAGCGGAGGCAGACTGAGACGTATGTCGACGTATGGGGACAACATCGGCGACAATGTATCCCTTACGTTCCAGAGCTAACAGTGCAGATTCCGAAGCACCATCAATCTCCATCAATATTGATTTTGATGGTGGATCCTGTTGATGTGCTGCGGCCAACCAAATCACACTAAACAACAGCGCTTGTTTTGGGGCACGACGTTCTAGTTCCCCCAGGACATCTCGCAGACTACCGTCATCGGCAACGGAGTCACTTGGACGATAGACCTTTGTTGTCTTCTCGCGTACTGCTCCTTCTATCGCACTCGACACATCAATCCATCCCATTGCCTGAAGTGCATCAATCTGATCGGCAACCGACGTTGTACCCATCTTCTTTTGCAACCACGACACGGAGACTTCACCCTCAAGATCTCGTAGAGTGCGCACAAGAGCTGATCGTTTTGGCGCAGTTACGGCCATTTCGTCAAGGTCGAAGTCACTCACGATGCGGTTTAACGAGATACGCACAACCGATGACGGTGACAAGCCTGTAGGAAGGGCTGCAGCTATCGTTTCACCCCATGAGGACAAATAGTAGTCAGCTGTTCGACGGGTAAGTTCGAGAACGTCGGCCGGTAACGACGGTCGATCATCAAGAACTTCTAGAATGGGTTTTACGTCGAGCGTAGTCGACTCCGAACAGCGTACGACCATACCTGTCACGATCCGTTTCCCGAGGGGGACAAGGACACGACAGCCAACGTCCACCGTCCAGTTTTCCGGAACGGAATAACTGAAGGGGGCGAGACGGGGCAGGGGAAGCGCAACATCAACGGTCATCACAGCAAAGGTACGGAGTCCGTTGACGGACAATATCTTTGTACGTCCATCGACAAAGCCGCCATGCACATACCTTCTACCATACGCCACCTTGTTGCCGTTGTCGCCATGGGATTTGCGTCCTTGGTGACAGTTTCGTGCGCACCTGCGGAGGCACCAGCCGAACGTCCGCTATATACTGAAGCTGCAGCGCAGCCGAACGACGAAACAATCTCTGCATCACGCAGGAATGCCATCACAAAGGCCGTTGAAAAGTGTTCGCCGGCAGTTGTTGGTATTAATGTCACGGAAGTCCGCACCCAAGTGTATCGAGATCCGTGGTCGGGGTTCTTTGACGATGACCCGATTTTCCGACGGTTTTTTGGTGACCGAGGACGAACCTATCAGCGTCAGTATGAAGTGCGCGGTCTAGGATCAGGTTTTCTGATTTCCAACGATGGATATATCATCACAAACGATCACGTTGCCGGCAATGCTAGTAAGGTTGTGGTGACAATGACAAACGGTGAAAAGTACGACGCAGCTGTTGTTGGGTCGGACCCTGTATCTGACGTTGCTCTTCTCAAGATTGAAGGAAAAAACTTTCCCTATCTGCGACTCTCCAACAGCGACAACGTGATTGTTGGAGAATGGTCGATTGCCTTTGGTAATCCGTTTGGTTTGTTTGACATTAATGCCAAACCAACGGTCACGGTTGGTGTTATCAGTAATACAGGCGTGGACTTTACACAGCCCGATATGAATGGTCTGGAACGAGTCTATCGCGGAATGTTGCAAACCGACGCAGCAATCTCGTCGGGTAATAGCGGTGGCCCACTTGTGAATGCCGATGGTGACGTTGTTGGTGTGAACACAGTTATATATTCCACTGCTCAAAGTCAGCGCGGCGCTGGAAGTATCGGTATTGGATTTGCGATCCCGATCAATCGTGTAAAACGCATTGTTGATCGACTGCAAAAGGACGGTAAGATTGATCGTGATTTCTGGACGGGAATGGAAGTTCAGGAAGTAGATGAGCAAATGGCTCGGCAGTACGGACTCAACGTCAAAGAAGGTGTTATGATTTCCCAGATTGTTCGTGATTCACCTGCTGAGTCTGCTGGTCTAGAGCCTGGCGACGTCATCATGTCAATTGAAGGACGTAAGGTCTTACGCGCAGAAGACGTCAAGGTCTCCATCCTTGATGCGGAAACATCTGGCCAGCTCAAACTTGTTATACGTCGTGGGACTGAAGAAAAGACCGTCATCATGAAACTGTCACCGCGACCACGCCGTGGTGGCGTACGACAATGACGCCCAGTGTACTGCGAGCGGAAGAACTCCGCAAGGAATACAAAGGCCGTGTTGTTGTAAAGGGTAGCACCCTCTCTGTAGCACAAGGTGAGGTTGTTGGCCTGCTTGGCCCCAACGGAGCTGGCAAGACAACAACCTTCTACATGATCGTTGGTATGGTGCGTCCTGAACGGGGACGGGTTTTCCTCGACGAGGCCGACATAACATCCATGGCAATGTATCGAAGGGCGCGAAAGGGGCTTGCCTACCTCCCACAGGAGGCAAGTGTGTTCCGTCGTATGACGGTAGAACAAAACATCCTTGCCGTCCTGCAACTGCGACGCATGACGTCGGCCGCTCGCAAACAGCGTCTTGAGCAACTCCTTGAAGAGTTTCGTATCACCCACATTCGCAAGAGCAGGGGATACATGCTCTCCGGAGGAGAACGTCGGCGTTGTGAGATAGCACGAGCACTTGCCACCGATCCCAAGTTTATCCTGCTTGACGAACCCTTTGCCGGCATCGATCCCATTGCCGTTGAAGACATTATGGTCATCGTTCGGCAGCTAAAGACCCAGGGTATTGGTGTGCTCATAACGGATCACAACGTCCACGAAACACTCAGTATTACAGATCGTGCCTACATTCTGATTGACGGTACCATCTTCGTGAATGGAACGGCTGCAGATATTGCTGCAAACGCTGAGGTCCGGAAGCGCTACCTGGGTGAGAACTTCACGTTGGAGCGGTATTAGGGGTGGGGGAAGATGGGGGAAGGTGGGGGATGGTGATTATCAGACTGATTG
>DDUR01000089.1 GCA_002344895.1 Ignavibacteria bacterium UBA2333 | reverse complement strand
GGGTGTTCGCTGACGCTCACGGGGAAACGTTGGAGCAAAAAAAAAACCCGGAGTGTTGTGCGGACTCCAGGTAAGAGCATCTAGCGCGGCACTCAGGGGAGAGAGGGCCGCTCAACTCAGTTTCAAAATTACGAATTTTCCGAGTTACGATCTGCGTTGATGAGGGATAACAGTTCAGAAATTGCCTCAGTCGTGGGAATATTACGCTTAACGATTTCTTGACCCTTATACAGCGTAATTCGATCTGGACCTGAACCAACGTATCCATAGTCAGCATCGGCCATTTCACCAGGCCCGTTCACGATACATCCCATAATGCCAATCTTTACGCCGATAAGATGATCCGTTGCTGCACGGATGGCCGCAGTTGTTTCCTGCAGGTCAAACAAGGTACGACCGCAACTTGGACAGCTGATGTATTCTGCCTTTGTCATGCGCGTGCGTGTAGCCTGCAAGATGCCGAAGGCAAGCGAGTTTGCCTGTGCCGGATCGGATGGACTTGCCATCATGATGCCGTCACCAAGTCCGTCAGCAAACAATCCGCCAAGATCTGTTGATGCAGCAAGGATGGGTGACGTTTGAGGACTCTGGCTACCGTAGTGAAACAGGACTGGCACACGAACATTGGCATCAATGAGTTGCGCCATGGCGTAACGAATTGACGGCATCCAGTGTACATGTGATGATGATAGTAGGACAACAACTGTTGCGGTTGTTGACGCATCAGAGGTTAGCGTGTCGAGTAACTGGGGAATCTCTGTTACATCAATACGGAGAACGTTCACCACAGAATGTCTGGTTGCCCCTTTGCCCCATTCCTCTAATGTCAGAACAGGAACGTTGTAGAACCGATCCTCGAGTGTTAACCAAACGGTATAATCAACAAGTAAGCGAGTTCCATTTGGTGGCATAAAGGGTAGGTGCCGCTGACCAACATAGAGATAGTCGGCGCCCATTTCTGTCATCGACCATTTATCGGTGATGGCATCGTAGTGGTGACCATACGGCGAAAGGTCCGTCATTGACGTAATGGTCACGTTGGAGATGTCTGCAACAACACGCGGCACCGTATCGTGTCCGATGTTGGCAACCTGTGTTGTTGCACGTCGGCGATAGGTAAACACATCCCATGGCAGGTCACGCTCAGGGCCGACGGGATCCCCCGTACGCGGATAACGAGATGCTAGATCTCGTGCGACAGGAATCTCGGCCTCCGGTTCTTCGGTTAACGACACGCGGATGGTATCACCGAGTCCGTCTTCGAGTAATGTTCCGATGCCAACAGCCGACTTAATACGTCCATCTTCACCGTCACCTGCTTCCGTCACTCCGAGATGTAAAGGATAGGGTGAAAGTCCTTCAGCATCGAGGCGCGCAACAAGCAGACGGTAGGCGGCAATCATGATGAGGGGATTACTCGACTTCATCGACAAGACGATGTTGTGAAACCCTTCATCGTCAGCTATCCGAAGGAACTCAAGGGCACTCTCTACCATTCCTACGGGATTGTCACCAAAACGGTTTACAATCCGATCACTCAGGGAACCGTGATTCGTGCCGATACGTAATGCTGTGCCGTATTCCTTACAAATGCGTAGGAGCGGTACAAACTTGTCGCGAACACGATCGAGTTCGGCAGCGTATGATACGTCGTCGTATTCCTTGACGGCAAACTGTTTTTTGTCGACGTAGTTGCCCGGATTAATACGAACCTTTTCTACTACACGTGCTGCAATCTCTGCGGCATTCGGTGTGTAATGAATATCCGCCACTAGGGGAGTGGAATATCCTCGTTGACGCAGACCGGCACGAATTGCTTCGAGATTTTTTGCTTCGCGCATACTCGGAGCCGTGATGCGAACAAGTTCGCAACCGGCTTCAATCATGCGGATACTCTGCGCAATGGTTGCCTCTGTATCCATCGTGTTCGTTGTCGTCATCGACTGCAAACGAATCGGATGGGCAGAACCCAAACGGAGATCGCCGATTGTGACCTCAACGGTCTCACGTCGGCGATACGTAACGGTGCTCGGGCACCAGCGAAGAGATTCGGACGTTGTTGGCGTCATTACATCTGTTTACTGACTTCAAAAAGAATCCGTTTGTCGCTCTCACTCAGCGAATGATAACCGTGATCCTTGATACGGTCAAGGATCTCGTCGATTTCTTCCTGCGTGATCGGACGTCCGTCGACGAGAAACTTCGTCGGCGTTCGTGTTAACTGCCGCGCTGGTGCTTCCGTTCGTACCGGTGGGCGTTCATCATCCAGTACAACAATGTTTGAGTTGTCAAGATCTCGATATCGCGCGTCAACCACACGTTCTTCACGTCGCATTGACCCGGTTGCCGTCTTATCAACCAGCCGGAATAACGGCCCGCCAAATCGTAACAAGAGGAATCCGCCTAATGCACCACCGAGGTGCGCAAAGTGTGCAATTCCGTCCGACGTGTTCAGGAAACCGTTGATAAGGTCGAGGCCCGCATAGATGAGGACAAAAAACTTTGCCGGAATCGGAAAGAAGATGGGGAACATAAGAACTGGACGATTCGGAAAAGTTAATCCGAATGCAAGAAGAACACCCATTATACTGCCTGATGCACCCACCGTTGGTAACAGTGTCGTGTCGAGCATTGGGCTAACGAGAAGGTGTGTTATCGCGGCTACGATACCACTGACGAGATAGTACGTCGCAAACCTTCTGCTTCCCCAGATATTCTCCAGCTCCTGGCCAAACATCCATAAGGCAAACATGTTGAAGAATATGTGGCTCAAACCTCCGTGGAGGAATTGATAGGTTACCACTTGCCATGGACGAAACAAACCACTCTCAAGCGGCTGTAAGGCGAACGTTCTTGAAATTACATCCTGTAATGGCAAGCCGTCAAACGTCATACCCACGGCAAACAATGCCGTAACTGCAAAAACAGCGACGTTTGAAATGAGGAGGAACTTGATGAAGGGCGGGAAGAACCGAAATCCTCCTCCGCGGGCCATGGGATTCATGTGATCTTGAAATTGGCGAACAATGGGCCGTATGACGTGTGCCGTCGTCCTCCATTGCTCGCCAACGTTCGTTCTGTTACGTCAGTTCCAATGCGGCCACACCTGGCAACACCTTTCCTTCGAGAAACTCGAGCGAGGCACCGCCTCCGGTGCTCACGTGGGTGACCCGCTGAGCCAGTCCAAACTGCGTAATGGCCGCTGCTGAATCACCACCACCAACAATTGTTATCGCACCCTGTTCGGTTGCCGCCACAAGGGCATCTGCGATGGCACGGGTGCCGTGAGAAAATGCCGGGAACTCAAACACACCCATGGGTCCGTTCCAGACAACCGTTCCAGCGGAGTGAATCACATCCGCGAAGGTTGCCGTCGTATCCGGACCAATATCAAGGCCCATCCAACCCGATTCAATGTCGGTTACCTTAACTGTTTTCGTTGCTGCATCAGCGGCAAAACGATCGGCGGCAATGGTATCCGAGGGAATGAGCAAGCGAACACCTCGACGTTCAGCTTCGGCCAAGAGCTCACGAGCCA
The DNA here is from genome assembly GCA_002344895.1 of Ignavibacteria bacterium UBA2333. GTDB lineage: Bacteria > Bacteroidota > Ignavibacteria > Kapaibacteriales > Kapaibacteriaceae > UBA2333. Next base: position 60,386 of record DDUR01000089.1, on the reverse strand, counting down.
TGTTTAACCGGTCTTCTTCAACAAGCGAAGCACCTACGTTTTTACCCTGTGCCACAAGGAAGGTGAACATCATACCACCACCAACGAGGATCGTATCACACGAATCCATCAGTGCGCGTATGACGTCAATTTTTCCAGAAATTTTTGATCCACCGAGAACAGCCACAAGCGGACGTTTTGGTTCAGCAAGGGCACGCCCAAGGTAGTCGAGTTCTTTCTGCATCAAGAGTCCAGCACAACGAACAGGAAGGAATGCTGCAACTCCGGCCGTGCTTGCATGGGCGCGGTGAGCCGTTCCAAACGCATCGTTACAGTAGACGTCGCCCAGTTTGGCGAGAGCAGTTGCAAACATTACATCGTTCTGTTCTTCCTCAGCATAAAACCGAAGATTTTCAAGAACAACGATTGACCCTGGCTGTGCAGCTGCCACAGCAGCTTCGGCAACAGGACCAATACAGTCTTCGGCAAAGTGAACGGGGCCGCCAACCACCTCTGCGAGGTGGTTGGCTATGGGGCGCAAGGAATATTTTGGTTGTCGACTGCCCTTGGGACGACCAAGATGTGACATCACAACAGCGATACCACCGCGTTCCGTTATGGCACGAAGAGTTGGTACCGTTTCCACAATGCGTGTATCGTCCGTTATGCGGCCGTTTTCGTCTTGTGGTACGTTAAAATCGACGCGTGTAAGGACCCGTTTGCCTGTTACGTCTACGTCGGTAATCGTCGTAATCACCCTGCCACCCGTGTCACAAGGTCCACGATACGATTCGAATAGCCCCACTCATTGTCGTACCAGCCAACAACCTTCACAAAGGTTCCCATGGACATGGTTGACTTTGCATCGAAGATGCACGAATGAGGATTACCGATGATGTCTGTCGAAACAAGTGGATCTGTAGAATATTCCAGAATGCCTGCCAGTGGTCCATCGGCGGCGGCCTTCATGGCTGCATTAATCTCTTCCTTCGACGCTGCTTTCGAGAGAACGGCTGTAAAGTCTGTAATCGAACCATCGGGTACTGGTACACGATAGGAGCCACCATCAAGTTTACCCTTTAGGTGCGGAAGCACCTCTGTGACGGCCTTGGCAGCACCGGTTGACGTAGGAATGATGTTCACAGCAGCGGCCCGTGCGCGACGGAGATCCTTGTGTGGAAGATCGAGAATACGCTGGTCGTTCGTATAGGCGTGTACCGTAACCATGTAGCCCTGCTCGATACCGAAGGTATCATCGAGGACCTTTACCATTGGTGCAAGGCAGTTTGTGGTGCACGAAGCGTTGGAAAGGATGGACTCGTTGCCGGTGAGAATCGAATCATTCACACCAAGGACAACCGTTGCATCGAGTTTATCCTTGGCTGGTGCAGTAAGGATAACCTTCCGGGCCTTTGAGAGGTGAACGGAGAGCTGTTCACGGCTGGTGAACACACCGGTCGACTCAATCATCACGTCGAGATTCTCGAATGGAATCTTCGTCGGATCCTTCTCGGCCGACACGGTCACCCGATCTCCATTCACGATGATATCGTTACCATCAACACCAACAGTACCTTGAAAGCGTCCGTGGGCCGAGTCGTACTTCAACAAATGGGCAAGTGTTGCCGCATCCGTCAAGTCGTTAATCCCGACGATGTCAACGTCGAGCCCACGTTGTTTAATGGCTCGAAAAACCAGTCGTCCAATCCGTCCAAACCCATTAATCGCAATACGCGTGGCCATGATGTCTTCCGTAAGAGATAGGGGAGTGAGTGAAGAAGAGCAAAGATACGATGCCTCCCCACCATTAACCCCATCACTCACTTCACCCGCCCTGGATTGTCTTCGATAAACTTTTTCCAGGCATCCTTTGTTTTTTTTGCGGTACGTCCCGAAGCAACAGATTGTGGTGGACCACCATTGATAGCGTGACAAATGGCAATTGCCAAAGCATCCGTCGCATCGTAGTAGTCCGGTGTTTCGTCAATACGGAGGAGGGCGAGGACCATTTGTTGAACTTGTTCTTTTGAGGCGGCACCACGACCTGTAACAGCACGCTTTACTTGCATTGGTGTGTATTCAATTGGATCACGATCGGCATCGGCACAGACGAGCATGGCTACGCCACGGGCGTGGGAGAGTTGGACGACACTCTTGACACTTTTTGCATAGAAGACCTTCTCCATGGCGCAGACGTCGGGTTTACTGCGTTCGATAACTGCCTGGAGCCGACGGTGGATTTCGCGGAGTCGTTGCGGGAAGGAAGATGAGTGGCGTTTGACGTGAACAACGCCGTATTCAACAAGGTGAAATGTTTTTCCCTCTACGTCAATTACACCGTATCCGCAGGTTACACTGCCTGGGTCAATACCAAGGATACGCATACGGCGTTATGAGAGTGCATCAACGAGGACGTCGTCGATGCTAGCATTGTTTACAACGTTCTGCACGTCATCGTTCTCCTCAAACACGTCCAGCATTTTGAGGAGTTTTTTTGCTGTTTCCAAATCCGTTACCGGAACCGTCGTAGTTGGAATCCATGTGAACCGCGTCTCAACAACGTCGATTCCTGCTTCGGTCAAACTCGATGCACATCGTCCGAGTGTATCCGGTGCACAAACAACCGTCGACGTCTCTTCGCCAATGATGACGTCGTCCGCGCCTGCCTCCAGTGCGGTTTCAAGGAGCTGCTCTTCCGTTAACGCTGTTCGCACCTCCACTTCACCCAAATAGGTGAAGTTCCATGCTACCGAGTTCGTCTCTCCAAGATTCCCACCATACTTCGAGAACGTCGCTCGTATGTCGGCAACGGTGCGATTGCGGTTTTCTGTGGTACAGGAGACGATGACGGCAACACCGCCGGGACCGTAGCCTTCAAAGACGGCTTCTTCGTAGATGGCTCCCTCAATCTCACCAGTTCCGCGCTGAATGGCGCGTTTGATGTTGTCCAGAGGCATCGATACGGATCGAGCGTTCGTGATTGCAAAACGTAACCGTGCATTGGCCTCGGGGTCACCACCACCAAGACGTGCAGCAACGATGATTTCGCGACTGATCCGTGTAAAAAGTTTACCGCGCCGTGCGTCTACAACGGCCTTGCGGTGTTTGATGTTTGCCCATTTGCTGTGTCCGGCCATGTACAAATCTACGGACGGACGTTACCTCGCAAAGGTCGCAGTTGTGATGTTGTTGCCATCAACAAGAGAAACGATGTACGTTCCAGCAGGCCAGGAGACAACGCTGAGGTCAAGACCAGTGTCACCATGAGGAAGGACACGACTGTCCATCGTTCGGCCGAGCAGGTCCGTGATACGTAACCGACGTTCCTGCGACGACGCGGGAAGGGTTATACGTGCTACATCAACGACGGGATTGGGGCTGACGGATACAGAAAGCCCCTTTTGCCCCCTTTCATCAGCCACATTGCTGACGAGGGGATTACTGATCATCACGACACGTCCCGTACGTTCGTTGTTGATTCTCCGGGTGAGGGTCAGGAATACGCGACCATACCGATCGACGTGCACGCCCGAGATGTCTTCGGCTACATCGTTTTCGGCAAACACCATGCGGTCATCGGCTCCGACAGCGAGTGTGGCGTCGGCTGGACGTGACGAATCGGAATTCAGAACGGAACCATCCGGTCCAATTCGTACACGAACAAGTCCGTTACCGAGTAATGTGCCAACAAGAAGACTGCCATTCCATTCCGGAATAGCTGTCGAAGTATAAAAATCACAACCCGTAGGAACGATGTCTGCTGTGGTTAAGGGGCAAACGGGGCTTGTAGCACCGGGCACATCGTTGCAGTATCCCGTTGTGCGCCACCATCCATAGTTTCCACCGGGTACAAGGCGATTTACTTCGTCGTTGCGAAACGCTCCCGATTCAACACTAAAGAGTGTTCCTGCTAGGACAGGATGACTTGATGGTACAACGGCGAGTCCTGTTGGATTCCGGTGTCCGTACGTGTAGACGTAGTTTGTTGCCGCGTTAGGAAAGGTCTTGTCAGGCAGGGGATTACCAGGTGCTGGCTCTCCATCCAACGTTACCCGCAGAATCTTGCCGTTTGCCGTTGCTAGCCACGATGGATCGTGCGTGTCATAACTGCCACAGGCGAGTAGCAGCGTATTATCCGGCAGGAGCTTCATCGTGAGTCCAGCCTCAGCTGGAACATTGTCCACGGTCAGTAACACCGTCTCGTCCATCAGTTCGGTGCCGTTATAGCGATACCGAACGAGGTGGAGTTTGTCGTTCGCTGTTGTACGTGTGATGTATACGTACGGCTCGCCAGATGTAAAGTCCGGGTGCAGGACGATGCCGAACGGGCGTGCCTGGTGACCGAGAAATGAACCACGGAAAACGTTTTGAGACGTAGCTGTGGCAATGTCGATACGTACGACATTTCCCGTACCCCTATCGGTAACCCAAAGAAAACCGTCACCATCGGTGACAAGATTCCATGGCCACTGTATGTCACTATGCAGCGTTACCACATCAACGTTAGTGCCGCCAGGAAGGCGCACAGACGTTGATTCTCCTGCCATTGCTGAACTGGTAACACAGACAAGTGCTACGAGGAACAGACGTTTCATTGCTGAACCCTTTCGGATTGAACCCTCTCCAACACGTCAAGATACGAAACGGAAAGCATTGACAACATTCGGGCATAGATATCCGAATTCCGGAGCACGGAGAGGTCACCCAGGATGATAAGTTGTTCGCGTGCCCGCGTAATGGCAACGTTGAGTTTTCGGTCCACGTGACGCCCTTCGACCACAACGTCGCTGATGATGGTGTCAAGTTCCGAAGGTGTGGTTACGGATGGCACAAAGACGATGATGTCGCGTTCCGAACCCTGGAATCGCTCTACGGTATCTACCGTAACGCGGTCAAGAACGTCCGACCCTTTTTCAGCTAGGGCCGAGAGGATCAGATTGTTCTGTGCCCGAAATGGCGAGATCACGCCGATACTCTGGTTTGGAAAACGGTGGGCGAGGTCCCAAGCAAGTTTTGCAGCTGCCCGTCCATGGTCCTGAACGGTACCTATAACGTTGATGGCTGTGGCTCGAGATGGGAATCCGTAGAGTGTTGATGACGCTGTCTGCCGGTCATGGCAAACATCTAGGCGACCGTCGTAAAACATCGCCGATGCAACATTCTGGATATCCTGGTGCATTCTTCCCTGACGATGTAATCTGCCAAGTACCTGTGTCCAACCACGCCGATGGGCCAGCTCCTGGAGGCGTTCAAACAGACTCGTATCGAGTCGATACATCCCAATGTTTTCTAGGTCCGCATGGTCAACAACGCGGTGTTCTTCGGCTTGCAGGACAACGGCTGGCAACTGGTTCGCGTCACCGACCAGGATGGATCGGTTTGTATGTGCTAACACACCAGCAAGGACGGGTTCGAGTACCTGTGAGGCCTCGTCAACAATGGCCGTCGTAAATCGCCCGAAGGTAAAAATGGACGGTTGAGAGATTATCGAGCTGATTGTCGATACCACAATTGGTGCGGTTCGAACGATCTGTTCAGCCTCGTCAGGTTCGTGGTCGGAAAAGATCTGGCGAAGTGTGCGTGGCCGACGTGCTCCGGATTTGCCGGTAAGGCGGATGGCCCGGTCGGAGAGCCCAGCTCGATGGACCATGTCCATCAATTCGTCTGTGGCCCGGTTTGTCCAGGCAAGTAAGAGAATCCGTTCTCCAGGATCGGCGACGAGTGACGTTACCAGGGCACGGATGACGGTTGAGGTTTTGCCCGTTCCGGGTGGACCCTGGATAAGAAACCAGTCATTACTCTCTAAGGCAGCACGTACGACGTCTGCCTGTTCCGGATGTAGTCCGTCTGTGAGAACGGAAGTTGCCTGACGCGTTCGTGGTGGTAACATGCCGAGTAATCTCCGCCGCACGTCTGTGCGCGACTGAGAAATCCACTCGGCAAGAGCCGACGTTGTCCGCTTTGTGAGACTATCTCCTGAGTCTGCCTCAAGAATCCAGCCGGAGTTTTGGGCAAGGGGCGAAAGGGGCCCCAGCAGGGAAAGAGTAACGACTGTGCCACGCCGTGACGTAGGCGGCGAAATCGACGTGATGTTACCGCGACGGACGACGATGGCGTCGGTGTTGTTCAGTTCCGATGCGTGGACAAGCAGGATCTGGTCTCCTACACGGAGTGCAGAGAGCGTATCGGTTATGGTTTTGGACTGTTCGAGTTCAATGTGCCGTCGTTCTTCGTCGATGGCCACCAGCCGAAGGTCGGTCAGTGTGGTTGGTTCCGATCGTTTTTCGTCGACCGTCAGCCTCCACAAAGAGGCCATCGACCGTCCGGTCTGGTCACCACGTCGCTGTGCATCCGATTCAGCCGTGAGAAATGCCATCCACGCCCGAAAAACGAGCTTTTCCGTGGCATTTAACGAGGCAAATCCATCGTGGAGGTTGGCAAGTGCCGTTCGCTGATGTGTGGCAAGGTTACCTGCCCGGGAGTTAATGTTCTGGAAAGGACCAGACCGCCGACGGGTGATCTCCAAATCTCGTTCAACAATCATGTTACGAGCTTCGAGTAACCGTCGTTGCCATTCTGCCAGGTCTGTTATATCCTCAAATGCCGCCGCAGAATCTGGTTCGCCACTATACCATAAAGCTGTCCGCCCCCGATCTCCCAAATCGGCCAGGTCAAACAACAGGGCATAGGCTGCCAGCTGGGCTCGGTATTGATCAGCCGACGTGGAGGACCGTTTGCCGGATTTCAGCTCCAGAAGGTCGAGCCTCCCGGCGTTTTCCACAACGATATCCAGACGTCCCTGGAGGCCAATTTTTGGTGAGATAATGGCTTGTTCGACAACAACATTGTGACCTTTCCACAGATCTGTCTGCCGACGTAGTGTGGAAAACCTGGCCATTACCATGTCTTGGACAGTACGTTCTGAGATCGATGTATCTCGAGCAATGACAATAGCATAACGATGCTCAGCGTACATTCTTTCCCAGAGCTCGTTGTCCTTGATATCGGGTGACGTAATGAGGATATCCACAGCCTCATTCACCATTGCGCCAACGAGTGTGGAAATTGTGGGGATACGACGTTCAAAACGTCGGGCGAGGACAATGTCGAAGGATGGAGGGCTGTTATGCCGCACGGCTGCTGCCGCTTCCGTCACATCAACAATGATGTCTGGCTCAAGGATAACAAAGTCCGTCGCGCCCAGGCGAATAGACGACGTCGTGGGCGGCATGGCACTTACTCCGGACGAATGTCCTTAATACGAAGCTGAGGCGTGGTGGTGCCGTTAAACAGATTCTCTTCGAGTGTATACACAACGGAAAACGGCTTGCCATGGCTGCATTCGTTGATCTTGTGACCAAGATTAAAGCCGATGGCGTCAATGGCAAAGTTCTTTTGTATAGCGCGGAACTTTAAGTGGTTGTTACCAACGATCTTAACGCCGTTAGCAGACACAACATTTCGACTGAAGAAGACCGGACGGTGGTTGCTATAACCATACGGAGCAAACTTCGACAAGTACTTGAAAAATGAAGGAGATAGCTCGTTGAGCGAAAGTTCGGTATCGATGGCGATTTCGGCCATGATCTCGTCCTTGGTGAGGTGATCTCGGGCAATCTCATCAAGGCGGAATCGGAGTTCCGCAATGTGTTCTTCGCGAAGGGACAGGCCGGCAGCATGTTTGTGGCCACCGTATTCAATCAGCAGATCTTCACATTGTTTGAGGGCACTGTGGATATCGAAGTCCTTGATGGACCGTGCGGAGCCTTTGGCAATGCCATCAATCGACGTGAGCATGATTGATGGCAGGTGGAAACGCTCGACGAGTCGGGAGGCCACAATGCCAATCACGCCGGCATGCCAGCCCTGACGATGGAGGACAAGGGAACGGACATTGCCGTTCGACAGAATGGCAGCCGCTTCGTGTTCGGCTTCTTCGAAGGTCTCTTCGTCAATGGCACGACGTAGTCGATTATCGTGTTCGAGTTCCTGGGCGATGCGGAACGCAATGATTTCGTCTTCCTGCACCATCATTTCAACGGCACGGCGCGGATCACCGAGGCGTCCAGCCGCATTAATTCGTGGCGCTAACCCAAAGATAATGCTGGAGTTATTGATCTGTCCCACCGTCAGGCCGGCACAATCAATCAAACCCTTGAGTCCGGGACGGGGTTTTGAGTTCAGATAGAGCAGGCCGAAATGAGAGAGGATTCGGTTTTCGCCCGACAGGGGGGCGATATCGGCTGCAGAGGCAATTGCCACAAAGTCCAGGTAGGTCAGGGCCAGTTCCGGACGTCCTCGACGTAAACTCAAGGCCTGTAAGAGTTTAAACGCCACACCGCAGGCGGCAAGGTCCTTAAACGGATAGTCACAGCCTGGTTTGATGGGATCAAGTACAGCCGCAGCTTCGGGTAACCCTTCGGCTGCCTGGTGGTGGTCGCAGATGATAACGTCGATACCAAGTTCAGTGGCCCGCTCAACGGCCTTTACTGCCGTGATGCCGACGTCGACGGTGATGATGATCGTCGCACCGGCTTCGCGTGCACGTTCGACGGATAGGGGCGTAAAGCCAAAGCCCTCGTCCATCCGACTCGGAATGTGATAGTCGGCCCTAGCTCCAAGTTCCTTCAGGAAATGGAGCATCATTGCCGTACTCGATGTCCCGTCCACATCGTAGTCGCCATGAATCCAGATCAGCTCTTGCTGATCGAGTGCACGTTCGATCCTCTCAACGGCGGCCTCCATGTCGTCCATAAGGAACGGATCATGAAGGGCCCCAAGATCGGGCTCAAAAAAGTGCACCACATCGTCCACCGACGTCATGCCGCGGCCAACGAGGACGCGCGCAATCGCCTGCGGGATGTGGAGTTCGTGGTTTAGTCTGTTGACGGCATGTTCATCAAGTGTTTCCTTAAAGACCCATCGATAGTTCACCGATGACCTGCTATATTGACAAAAACTGCCCGTAAGATACGACCTACAACCCACTTGTGTCAACCTTCATACACACGAATCTCATCCTGTGGCCCGCCGACCGCGTCTGAACCCTTCTGAAACCGATGACGACGGCCATTATCGGTCACGAATCCGAGACCGTACCCGAATTGCACCCCGCACTCGATCCGTCGTAAAGGTCCGCGAAGACGTACCCGAAGGATCACTTCGCGGAACCGTTGTGACGGCGGCAGGACCTTCCTGGATTGTCTCCGTTGGAGATGACCTCTTCGTCTGCACGTTATCGGGTACCGTGAGTTCACCCCATTCCGAGACCCTCGTGACGGTTGGTGACTATGTGCATATCGTTCCGGATACAACGTCGAATGCCCTCGGAGATGCCACAGCAACGATTGTCGCCGTTGAGGAACGGCGAACACTGCTGTTTCGGAAGGCCGTTGGTAAGGCGCGAAAGGGGCAGGTTGTCGTAGCCAACGTCGACCGCCTTTGTATCGTTGTGGCCTTTGTTGAGCCGGATTATCATCGGCGGCTGATTGACCGATACCTTATCGCAGCTGATAAGGGTGATCTTGACCCGATGATTGTCCTGAACAAGTGTGAACTGATACCCGCTGAATTCCGGCAGGACATCGTGGACGACTTTCAGGCCTATGTCGACATCGGTATTCCGGTTCATTTTGTCAGCGCTGTTACCGGTGAGGGACTGGAGGAGCTGCGATTAGACCTTATCGGAGTCTCAACACTCTTTAGCGGCCCGTCAGGAGTAGGGAAGTCATCACTCATCAACGTCCTGACCGAGAGCCGGCAACGTGTAGGTGCCGTATCCCGGAAATACGAAAAGGGTCGACATACAACCACGGCCGCCCTCGTCATTCCGCTGCCGAACGGTGGAACGGTGGTGGATTCACCGGGTATCCGCGAGTTTGGTATGTGGGAGCTCGATCTTGACGAGTTACCGTGGTATTTCGAGGAATTTGCCCCCTTTACCCCCTCCTGTAGATTCTCTCCCTGTACGCATACGCACGAACCGGGCTGTGCCGTAAAACAGGCCGTAGAAGAGGGGGAGATTGACCCACAGCGTTATGATAGCTATCTCCAGCTACGTGAAGAGCTTACGTCGTGACAATGTCGTTTCCGCGACTTTCCGTAAGTTCGCCGTCCCACAAAGAGCTGCCGAGTGGAGAGGTGCGAGAGTGGTTGAATCGGGCGGTCTCGAAAACCGTTATAGCAGCAATGCTATCGAGGGTTCGAATCCCTCCCTCTCCGCTGCAGTGGGGCGAGTGCTGAAATTGGCAGACAGGCGGGTCTCAGAAGCCCGTGTTCGAAAGGACGTGTGGGTTCAAGTCCCACCTCGCCCACAGGCCCACGGCGACACTGTCAGCGCCGGGCAAACATTAACCAACGGCGACCAAGATTCGCCAGCGTTACGTGTCGGCGACCTTACGGTCGCCAGTGTTGATTGTCGGCGACCTTATGGTCGCCAGTGTTAATTGTCGGCGACCTTACGGTCGCCGTTTGCGTTTTGGAGTGTCCCATGGTACGTTCATTTTCCTGGGTCGTTCACGTAGGTGTTGCCCTCTGCACATTTCTGGTATTTGGCCACATCGTCTCCGCCCAAATGTCCGACGTTCGCATCGAAACGCGTTTTGCACCTCAATCTCGCCTTGGCCGGTACACCGTGTTGTTTCCGAACAACATGCGTTCCGATACAACCTACCGTCTAGTTGTGCTGCTCCATGGTAACGGTCATGGTCCAGAAACGATGTTGGCCTGGGCTCGAGAGCTTGACCTGAATGATGTGATCTACATTTGTCCTGAGGCACCTTATTTAAAGTGGACAGAGAGCATCGCTGAAGGAAAACAGAAGTACACCGGCATGTCTGATGCCATCGGTGCACCGGATTCATTACGTGCGCGTACAATTGACCTTACCGTTGCGTGGTACCGTGATGCTATCCTGGATGCTCAGCGTAATCTGCCCGTGACCATGGAGCGGCCGATGGTTATCGGTTTTTCTCAAGGTGGTTTTTACGCACATGTTCTGGCGACTCGGTATCCGGATGATATTCTGACGGTTGTGACGATGTGCGCCAGTATGTATCCCGAGGCCGATGTGTATTCGAGGTATTCAATGCTCCGCGAGCGTAACATTGAGATGCTTGTCACTCATGGTCGGTCAGATAACGTTGTTCCGTTTTCAGTAGGAAATGAAATTTCACTCGCCCTCGGTGCAGCTGGAGTGCGCCACGTCTTTGTTCCGTTTGACGGCGGACACTGGCCTATACCAGACATAACAAAGCGTATTCGCGAATGGCTACTGACACATCGACCGGAATCAATGACGGAACCAGTACGACGGAACGGTCGACGATAATGATGATGTTGCGATATTTGCTACTCATCACCGAATAACGAGCCCGACATGTCCCTTCCCGTCTCGAACTCAGCTACCATCGAACGCGTTGAGAAACTCCGCCAGAGTAAGATTCTCCGCGAGGTGATGGATAAGGATACGGTGGCAATGTTTGAGGATCCGATTGAGAACGATATGGTTCTCAACATGGGTCCACAACATCCAGCCACACACGGTGTACTTCGTGTACTACTCCGCCTTGATGGTGAGACCGTTGTCAAGTGTGTGCCGGAATTGGGATATCTCCACCGTGGTTTTGAGAAGCTGGCAGAGAATGCCACGTTCCACGAATTCATTCCTCACACGGATCGTCTCGACTATCTAGCTCCTCTGTCGAACAACGTCGGCATTGCAATGGCCGTTGAAAAGGCCGCAGCGATTTCCGTCCCTGATCGTGCCCAGTGGATTAGAATGTTGTGCTGTGAGCTGGCCCGGATTTCGAGTCATTTGCTTGCCATCGGAGCAACGTGTATGGACGTTGGTGCGATGACGGTCTTCCTATGGACATTCACCGAACGCGAAAAACTCTACGATCTGTTTGAACGAATCTGTGGAGCACGGTTTACGACGTCGTTTACACGTATTGGTGGTGTTGCTAATGACATTCCCGACGACGTCCTACGCGACATTCGTGCATGGGCGAATGCCTTCCCTGAAGAGCATCGTAACGCTGAAAAGCTTGTAAATCGTAATCGCATCTTTATCGAACGTATGGCCGGAACTGGCTATATGCCAGCCGACAAGGCCGTGTCGTTAGGATTAACCGGACCAACACTGCGCGGTTCCGGTATTAATCGTGATCTCCGCCGTGATCAACCGTATATGTTCTACGACCAGGTTGATTTTGACGTCATCACGATGAATGATGGAGACTGCTATGCACGGTACATGTGCCGTGATCAGGAAATCTGGGAATCACTGAAGATTGTTCATCAGTGTATTGATCGCCTGGAAACCATGCCACGTACAGCCATCCTTGCAGATGAGCCGAACAAGGTACAGGTTCGTAAGGCAGAGATCTACACGAAGATGGAAGAACTCATCAGTGATTTTATGCTCATCAACTTTGGTGTGCAGCCACCCGTAGGTGAGACATATACTGCAATCGAATCACCAAAGGGTGAACTCGGCTTCTTTATTGTCAGCGATGGTACCGGCCATCCATGGAAACTGAAGATTCGTTCGCCATCATCAAGTAATCTTCAAGCGCTCAAGTTTATGGCCGAGGGCTCGATGGTCTCCGACGTTGTCGCCATCATCGGATCAATTGATCCCGTGATGGGCGAGGCCGACAAATGAGCTCTACGGAGAGTTCTGATGTGGACTCGAATGTGATCTCGAATGTGGACTCGAATGTGATCTCGAATGTGATCTCGAATGTGATCAATGACTCGATCTCAAACGTTATCACCCCAGAACGCGCAGCAAAACTTGATGCCGTTCTAGGTCAGCGCCAGCCAACACTCACCATTGTTCTTGAAAATGTTCACGACCCGCATAACATCGGTGCCGTCGTACGGTCGTGTGATGCAACCGGCGTTCTGAACATTCATGGAGTCTATTCAGAGAATCAGCCATTTCCGACTCTCGGTGGAAAGTCGTCGGCAAGTGCACGTAAGTGGGTCGATGTAGAACTGCACACACATATTCACGCATGTTTTACGGCGTTACGAGATCGCGGCTTTCGTATCTATACAACTCACATGTCGGCTGATGCCCAGTCGATCTACGACCTTGACCTTACTCAACCCACGGCAATTGTATTCGGAAACGAACACGACGGTGTATCGGATGAAGCTCTTGCAGCAGCGGATGGAAATGTGCTCATTCCACAACGTGGTATTGTTCAATCACTGAACATCAGTGTTGCGTGCGCGGTGACGTTGTTTGAGGCGATGCGTCAGCGGACTGCAGCCGGAATGTATACGAAACGTCAGCTCACCGATGAGGACTACGACCGATACCGGAAAGACTGGTATCTGCGCTAGATATCACATCTCGGCTTATCACAGCACAACACGGCTGAATTCAACACAACTCAACACGCAGCAATGCCATGGACATCGTGCAGAATATCATCTGCTTCCGTTGCCCATGGCATCACAGTCCTACGTTTGACATATACGTTAATGTGATCGTGTACCACGCAGAACAGCATGACGAAGTGCCATAGCTTCTGCCGAGGCCTGCGGATCAGGACGAAGTGAATTACGCACCTGTTTGTCCGTGTACCTTGCCGTTGTCTTCAGCTCTACTTCCTGACCTTGTCTATCGACAGTGATGGTAATGCTTTCAGCCTTCTTAGGATCCATGAGTTTGCGCCACGCATCTTCCTTTGCAATCATGATGCTGACACCATCAATCTTGCGAAGTTTATCACCTTCCACGATGTCGAATCCATTGTGTCCTTCAGGGAAGAGTTCCATACCCTGAGCTCCAAACTTGGCCGTAAAACCGTACGTCCAGGCCTTGATGGTATCAATCTGTCGGAACGACATACCAATCTTCGCAAACATGTCGGCCATTGGAAGTCGACGGTCTCCTTCAACATGTGTGTCGAGATACGCTCGAACAGCTGAGTTTGTGCGCTTCTCGATTTCGTCAAAGAGTTCATCATCCTTAAACGGCTTCGATGGCCCATACGACAGCATTAGGTCGTAGATCAACTCAAGAAGCCCCGTTTGCCCCTTAGACGACTCTCGGAGCACTACATCAAGGAAGAGTGCATTGAGTGCACCGTACGTGTAAATGTTGCCGTAGAGTTCCTGGTTTTCCGGCGTCAGAACATTCTTCGAGAACGTTGTTAAGGAAAACTTTTCTGGTATCGAGGCAGATCCGTGAATTTTTCCCTGGAACTCTCGAAAGAAGTCTTCTTCGGAGATTGCGGAATCACGTAGGAGGGCAAGATGGGCGAAGTATTCGGTAACACCTTCGTATAACCAGAGGTGTTTCGACATTTTCGGTGAGCGGAAGTCAAACGACTCAATTTCTTCGCTGTGAAGATTGAGTGGCATGAGGATATGCAAAAACTCGTGTGATGCAATGTCGCTGAGTCCGCGAGGTGTTGGTGTGGCCGGCATCACGTAGAAGGAACAGTACGAATGCTCCAGAGCACCGTAGAGTTGCCGACGTGGGTGTATCGTTGTGGTGTCACCACCCCAGAGATAGAGCAGGAATGCGTATCGGCCAACAGGCATCCTTGGCAGGAACCTGCCAATTGCCTTTGTGGTACGCTCAAGGTCCTTCGCATAGGCCTTTGCCCAACTATCCTTCCCCGGATGAATAAGGGCGACGGTTACCGTTGCACCTGCAACGGAAAAACTTGCCGTATCGGGCCGTGACCACATGACAGGATTGTCAATAAGTTGGTCATACGATTGTACATGATAGACATCTACCGTGTCGTTCATGCGAGCAATACCAAGAGCACTTGCTCCGTAGAGTTCTTTTGGCCGTGTGACCTTCACCTGAAAGTCTGCCTTTTGTATGCCTTCGATATAGCCGATGATACCGGCGTGGTTAAAGACAAAGACACTATCTGCTTCGAATGATGTGCCACCCGGAGGGAAAAGATCACGATCTGGATCTCGCTCATCGAAGGAGTCGTCCACGAGATACGTCACGGCCTGAAGATTCCGAGCGCCGGAAATCACAAACTGTGAATCGGTACTACGACGTACGTTAAGGAGTTTTCCATCCTTGCCAATGGCCCGGAAGTCGCTCACAAACCTCCACCAACGCTGGCTCTCATATGTACCAGGAATGGTTGCCGGAAATATCCACGTGACCTCGTCACGATCGATCTTCGGGACAAAGACTGTCACCGGAAGTCGGTCCTGCGTTACCTGGCGGACATCAATGATGGCCTCATATCGTGGTGCCTGCTGTGCAGATAACCCAACAACACCAAGGGTTAGAAACGAGACGAGGTAGGGGGCAAAGGGGGCCAAACGGCCAAGGAAATGGTGCATCGGACAAAGATACGTGTGGTCAGGAGACTGCCGGAGCGGACGTCGTGCCGAGAAGTGCGTCGACGACAACGGGACGTACGTGCCAAAGTTTCATCGACTGGACAACAGTTTCGGGAATCGCAGGATTGGTAACAAACGACGTTAACCTGGCGCGCAACACAATGTTTTTTGCCGTGTGTTCCAGGGCGATAAACTCCTCGAGATGGGCATCATATCCAAAGGCACGTACAACGTCGCGACGGATCGTGTCGGTTATGATATCACCAAGACGCTCCCTCGTGATACCATCGGAGAGAAGAGGCCGAAGTTCAGGACTCACCTGTGAGGCCGACAGTTGACGTTGAACGGCATGGTGACAACACGGTGCCACAACGAGTCGTTGTGCTTGACTGCGAACTGCAGCCACGAGGGCATCGTCTGACGCTGTATCGCAGGCATGGAGGGCAAGAACAAGATCGGGACGACCCAGATCAGAATCTTTAATGGTTGACACAACAAATCGAGCGTCAGGTAACCCCAGTTCCCACGCCATACGCTGCGCCTCTGCTACAACATGTGGATTCACATCAACACCGAGAAGAGACACAGAACGACCCCTTCGAGTGAGGACCCAGGCCAAGGCCAGCGAGAGATAGGCCTTTCCACAACCAAGATCAACGACATGGAGCGTTTCACCGAGATCGTCGACGTCGGCGACCAGCATCTTGACGAGGTGGTTAATCTGTCGAAACTTGTCGGACATTGACGTCCGCAGCAGACCATCCGACGTTGTCATCCCCAGAACGTCGAGCAACTTCCGGTCCGCCTCAACACTGATCAGATGTCGCTTTTTGTGATCGTGGCTCGTTTCCCAAAAAACGGTTGACGGCGGTAGCGTTCGTACCGTCGTACGGTGCTGTGAACTCAGTACCTGTACATCCTTTGTCTGAAGTCTCACGTGGGCCTGCCGGAATCCAAGCAGTGTGAGCCGTTCTAACGTTGTCCGAAGATCCTCGACGGGCTTGGTAAAGGACTGCCGATCGGTGAAGGCCTCGGTACGGTCGGGGTGGAGGACGATACGGAGTGGACGTACAGCGGGGCCAAACACTGCGGCATCATCCTCCGTCCACGGGGCCCCTTTTGCCCCCTTACTGAAGGTTACCACAAAAACATCGGCTGATGTTACTTCCTCAATGAGTGATTCCGGGAGCGTCATAGCCGGAAAAGTACGGCATGGCGTGGTAACTTGCAGGTCTATGACATCACGACAAATTCGCCAGGCCTTTCTTGACTTCTTTGCCGAACGCGGACATCGCATTGTTCCGTCGGCCCCCGTCATTCCGCACGGTGATCCTACGCTGCTATTCACCAATGCTGGTATGAATCAGTTTAAGGACGTCTTCCTTGGAACGGGAAAACGTGACTACACCCGCGCTGCGGATACGCAGAAGTGTATTCGTGCCTCAGGCAAACACAACGATCTCGAAGATGTGGGCTATGACACATATCACCACACATTTTTTGAGATGCTGGGGAACTGGAGCTTTGGCGACTACTTTAAAACAGAAGCCATTCAGTGGTCATGGGAACTGCTGACATCTGTGTATGGCCTTGATCCTGAACGACTGCATGCAACGGTGTATAGAACCGATGATGAGTCATTTGAGATCTGGAAAAACTATTTGCCAGAATCACGTATTCATCGATTTGATGAAAAAGACAACTTCTGGGAAATGGGTGAAACAGGTCCATGTGGTCCGTGTACCGAGATCCATTTTGACCGAACACCGGATAAGACTGGTGGTCCGCTTGTAAACGCCGGTGTTCCGGAAGTCATAGAGGTCTGGAACAACGTCTTTATTCAGTACAACCGAAAACTTGATGGATCACTGGAAGACCTGCCGGCACGACATGTTGATACGGGAATGGGATTTGAGCGTATCACGGCTGTGTTACAAGGCAAGGACTCCAACTACGATACGGATGTCTTCCAGCCAATTATTCGCCTGACGGAAGAGCTGAGTGGTAGGAGTTATCGCACGGAACTTGACAATGCTGATGGTATTGCCATGCGTGTGATTGCCGACCACATCCGCACATTATCCTTTGCCATTGCCGATGGAGCTATTCCTGGTAACGAGGGTAGGGGATATGTCCTACGTCGTATTCTACGTCGTGCTGCCCGATATGCACGGAATCTTGGTTTCCGTGAACCCGTCCTTTGGAAACACGTTACCGTCCTCTGCGACACGATGGGAGACGTTTTCCCGGAGATCATCGCACAGCGCTCCATCATCGAACGAATCATCCGCGCTGAAGAAGAGTCGTTCCTTGTAACGCTGGAACGAGGCCTTACAAAATTTGATAACCTCACGCAGTCAGCAGGCACATCAGCTGTGTCTGGTGCAGATGCGTTTGAATTGTATGACACATTTGGTTTCCCCCTTGACCTCACAGAGTTGCTTGCTCGTGAGCGGGGACTGACCGTTGACATAGCAGAGTATGAACGTCTGCTGGAAGAACAACGTGAACGTTCCCGTGCTGCACGGAAATCACATGTACAGGACGTTGAAACGGAGTCACTTGATGTGACAACAACGTTTACGGGATACGACGAACTGACAACACAGGCGTCCGTTGTCCATGTTGGTGACGACACCGTTGTACTTGACGCGTCGCCGTTCTACGTTGAGATGGGTGGACAAGTTGGTGATACGGGCTGGCTTGAGCTGGATGGACTACGATATGACGTGGTTGACGTCCGTAAGGTTGGAGATGCCATCGTTCACATCGTCCCGTCATCCTCCGGCCTTACGGTTGGAACAGAGCTAACAGCACGTGTAGATGCCCCGCGTCGACGTGAGATTCAGAAAGAACACTCAGCGACACACATTCTGCACGAGGCGTTACGTCGTGTGCTTGGCACACACGTACAACAATCCGGATCACTTGTTGCACCGGACAGACTGAGATTTGACTTCACGCATTTTGAGAAAATACGTGATGATGAAATGAAGGCCATCGAAGATCTTGTGAATGAGAAGATCTTTGAGTCCATCGATGTACACATCGAAGAAATGGACATCACAAAGGCACGATCCATTCCGAACGCCAAGATGTTTTTTGGTGACAAGTATGGTGACCGTGTGCGTGTGGTAACGATTGACGAAAACTTCAGCGTAGAGTTCTGCGGCGGAACACACGTTCGTAACACGTCGGAGATTGGACTCTTCCGCATCATCGGCGAGTCGAGTATTGCCAGTGGTGTACGCCGTATTGAAGCACTTGCCGGCAGAGGTATGGTTACCTATGTTCAGGACCTGCTGCAGAAGATACACGACGGTGACACTGAACGTGATGTTCTACGCGACAAGCTTAAGGCCTTGGAAAAACAGCTATCGGACGCAAAAACATCTGACGTAAAGAGCCGGATTCCGCAAATTGTTGCATCGGCTCGTGTCACAAACTCCCTTCGAATTGCCACATCGACAGTAGAAGGAGTTGATGCGGACGGACTCAAGGACCTTGGTGATGCCTTACGAAGTGCGCTTGGAACAAACGGAATTGGTGTCCTTGGCACCATTATCGACGGGAAGGTCCAGCTTGTCTGTGTTGTCACCGACGACCTCACGTCAACCTACAAGGCCGGAGCCATCGTTGGAATTCTGGCAAAAGAACTTGGAGGGGGCGGAGGGGGCAAGGCCCACCTTGCTACTGCAGGTGGCCGTGACGTGGCAAAACTTCCGTCGGTACTCGAACGCACACCGGACATTATCTCAACACTGACAACCTAAACATTTCGAGAAAGGTCGGATCATGGGAAACAACTTCGAAGTCGTAGGAAAACTTACCGTTGTCTTCGAAACACAACAAGTCAAGGACACCTTCCGCAAACGCGAGTTTGTATTGGAGATTCAAGACGGAGCATATTCTCAGCACATCAAGTTCCAGTTAACACAGGACCGCTGTGCATTACTGGACCAGTACAAGGTAGGCCAGGACGTACGTGTACACTTTAACCTGCGTGGACGTCCCTTCCAGAACAAGGAAGGCCAGACGATGTACTTCACAAACCTCGAAGCATGGCGTCTTGAATCAGCTCAAGCTGGTGGCAGTGCAACAGCAGGCGCTGATTATTCGCAGATCCCACCAGCTGCTGCCACAGCATCTAACGCCGATTTCGACGACGTTCCGTTCTAAGAAACACGCGTAAAAAGAGTATCTCATCCGGATCACACTTTGTGTGGTCCGGATGGAGATGCTGGTGATAGTGGGTGAAATGCTACGCGCAGCTAAAACGAGCGCACAGAAAAATCATGCTCATGAATCATCGATCTCATCACGGTTGGTAGTGGATGACGTATCGACTACCCTGCGCCGTGATCACAAAATTGAGACCCGGAGATAAATCCTCGACGGAAACAAGTGCTCCGTGTTCCGTCATTTCGGCGCGTAGATTGTGCGTCTTGCCAAGTACGTCACAAACAACAAGATCAGACTCAAGACATCCTCGGAGCATAACGCTCTCATTGGCACGTGTTGTAACAATTGCTTCGGATACGGGCAAATCTAGACGCTCATCCGTAGTGCTTGATGTAACGTCGACAAGCTCACGAATTCCTCTATAGGTAGCAACATAAAGCTTGTTCTTGTGCGTTGCTGCATCAACAACAAAGAATCCATACTCCTGTTCTTCAGCTTGTCGCTCCCAGTCGTCGATCATAATACGCGTATTTTTGAATGTAGCCTTATCAAGAACAATAACGGCAGGTGTCGTTAAGAATAGAATTGAGTTCTCATAGTTAACCGCCTTTACGAACATCGTCGTGTTCGGCTGCTTGTAATACGGAAACGAAACTGTGTCAACTACCTGCAATGAAGCATTTAATCTCATTGCTCCATTTCCTTTACCAGTTCTCGTCCACCCACCAACGACGATCCAGCCATCCTCATATCCTGTGAAGCATACGGAGTAGAAGCCACGATCCATGGTACGAAAGTCAGATGCCACACCTGTGCCATCCAAACGATAGAAAACTGTATCATTCTCAGGTCGGCCGGACGTATAATGGATCAATGTGGTACCCAATGAGTTGCGTCCAACACCAACAGGACCTCCTTTCGCAAAGGAAATTGGCTGAGATGAAACAGTTTCGCACGTATCAACATCATGTCGAGCAACGACATAGTACGAGGAATCATCTGCAATCTTGAGGATCGACCCATAGTAGACCTCATTCTCACTAACGCCATTCACATAATGGAAACCTTGGTAGGGGACGCATTGATAACCTTGAAACAGAATTTTACCGTCGCGAAACGCCGTCAAGCCATCCGAAGCAGCAAGAAACGCAGTGTTGCCATAAACGCTGAAGTTGTGATAAACACCCCAGAACCGTTTGGGCGTATTCACTTCATGTATCAGTTTCCAGACTGGCTCTGATACCGAACGCGTAAAAACAGCAAACGTGTCCCTGGAACCTAGTTCTCTTGAGAAGAGCGAGACATACATGGTTCCATCTGCCGTGACGGCCATGGCTGCAACAGCATCGTGTCTGTCGGAAATCTCGCGAACGGGTGTCCACTTTGACACCTCGTATTGGGCGCGTAGAGTGTTGCATATCGAGAACGATACTACAACAAGCACAATAAAACATCTTAGCATATTAGCACCCGTGTTCGCATGGTTTTGCGTATTGTGATTCTCCAGAGCAAGGACCGAGTTTCTCCTTACCGAGCAGCTGAATGTCGCGAATGTTGTTCCCGCTTGGAATACTTTTTAGACAAACTGAATACGTTCTGCGACAACAGGTTGTTCCGCAAGATTGCCACTTACATGACTTTACCTTCGTAGGAGCAGTGCCATAGTGAGGAGGGGGTCCATTCCAACCTGTTTCACAAACTGCTGATGCCGGATCAACAGTATACTCACAACAGACCCAAACTCCGCACGCTGCCGAGTATACGTTGGCCAGTATACGTGAATCAGGACATGCTTCAATACCCTGTGTAAAACGGAAGTCCGATAAAAGGCCTAAGATAACGTACTCTTTCAGACCACTAAAGTTGTGATGGAAATAGGTCTTTGAATCAAACCCACCACATCCACCATGTACGGTCCAACCGATGATTGCAATATCTGTCCAAACACCCGTTGCAGTAGTACACTGTCTAGTCTTAAACTTTACCGTTACATTGCAGTCAGGTTGTGACAAATTCATATAGGGCGCTCTTCTTCATCGCTCCATGCCGTGCAACCTTCGGGCTGAGTCTCAGTGACGCATCCGGCGTCCCAACCCACGTTCGGCTGAGAATACATTTCCGTCGCACTGAATGTTAACAGTACGAATGAAACTAGGGAGAGAGAGAGAGAATCTCCCAAAGTTTCCAATCATGATTTTTCTCCTCGTTTAGTACATTGATCAACCTCAACACGTCACGATCATACAATAATCGTATGACAAAAGCAAATGTGTTCTTCAAGCCGTGTATATCCAGTGATGTACTAAATCGGTAATCTAAAGTCGTTAGCGAATTCTAAGTGCTAGCTTTGTATGGGTTTGCACGGTTAGAAAAGGTAGTAGAATCAACCCTCAAGGTCTACTAAAAAATGTGCTACTTCCCAATAAGTTTAGGTGAAAACAAACAATCAACCAAGAGAGTATCTATGCCGGGTTCAGGTCCATCATATCTGCCCGCGCGTACACGCTGGACGGTCGCGAGTTACCATTGTCATGGAGTTTCGCCGCTCCGATTCTCACCTACGAACGTCCTGTGAGTGGCCCTTTCCTCCTCGTTCTCATGGACGGGATGGGGAAAGTGTGTGCTGAGTTGTTACAGTCAACGTACACTGGACCACACTCTACGTAGTCCTGATAGAGATGCTGGTGAGAAGACAAGACTTCGTTTCGGCTAGGCGATTGTGAATCGTCTCGTACCACGAAGTAAGCACGTAGGACATAAGTGTTGTATCTGAGGTATCGATTATGTATGTTTTCGAAGTAAACGGTGTCAGTACGATGGGAAAGTGAATCAATATGGAAAAAGTGACGTGAGGGCGTAACAAACGCTCGGGAATGTGAAGGACATCTTTTACGCATAACATTTTGTAACACTCAAATTGGAGTTCGTTATGATTACTCGAGATGCTTTCTCAGTTCGATCGTTGGTTGTGGTAGCATTTGCTGTGTGTGGCCTAGCTGCCATGCCTGTAGTAGCACAGGAAGAACCATTTTGTCCATGGGAGGGTGCCGGACATTGTGGTTGGCAACCAAGGTCTTGGGTTGTCGACATTGAGTTGCAGGCATCACCGCCGTGTAGTACGCGAGTTGAGCTATTTGGACTCCAGTGTGGAGAACGGGTAGAGATACGTGACGTACATTTTTCCATGGATACGGCTAATATGACTCCAACAAACTGTATAAGTCAAGACGCCATTATTGCTCTTGGATGGGCTAATCTCTGGTATCTGGCTTACGTGGAAGTCATGAAGGATGTATTTGTATCTGACGGAGTTGGTACGGTCTGTCCACTAACGTATATATATAACGTCAAGATCCCATCGCCCTGCCGACAACCCTACGTCGAATGGACCGTCGGGAGTACAACAACATCAGTCGCATGGTCAACAAATACACCTTGGTCCACGTACAACAATCTTATGTTGCTTCAGGGCGGATCGGATCCCGTAATCACTTTGAAACATTGTGGTCAAGGCTGCTGTGAAGCCAGTTTCGAAATTTGCCTTCAAAATGGAGTACCAGTTGTTGTCTCAAGCGGATTTAGTCCCGTTGAATACGCTTGCCCGTCAAATCCAAATCATGCAACGTGTAAGATGTTTCTATGCAGCCCTTGAAGTATCTACTTCGCTTGTTTGTCGTTGTTGTTTGTATTGTGAGCACAACAACACTAATGAAAGCCCAGTCCTGGCTTCTTGAAAGTCGCCCAGAACAAGGTTTTGGTGCTTTATGGGGTAAGGGTTTTGAGAAAAACGAAGACGAGGTGTTGTACCCATCTTCACGAGGTATGCTCATTACGTGGAATAAGCGATTACGTACATGGAGTGTCGATACTCTTCCAACGAATGAGAGCCTTCTAACAGTTATAATGGTTGACGACACCGTGATTGTCGGTTCAAGTGAGGGGAGAGTCTGGCAGCGATTTGGGAGTGGACCGTGGAGTGGTAAACACGTTGCAAATGGTGAGATCCGCCGTCTTCAAAGAATACGCGGACAGACATTCCTCGTAACCTCTGAGGGGGAATTGGGTACATATTCTGCTTTTGATCAGAGGTTCATCGTCCGATATTCTGAACCAGGTAACGAATACTTTCATGTGGAGGACTTTGGGGATGAGCTGTTAGCCTATGGGCGAATTGGTACGATAGTGCGATCTACCAACAGCGGAGATACATGGTCCGTGTTCCGGTCAGGAGGAGAAGACTCCTGGTACTCGATCGCACGTGGCCAAGGTGACACTGTTGTACTTGGTGCAGGTCGCTCACGCGTCATACGGTCCTTTGACCGAGGAAAAACCCTCGTTGATTCGACGATGTTGATGAATGTACCCGTCGTATTCTCAGAAAAGTCCACGAAGACTCAACATAGAATTCTGGTTGTCAAATGGTACGACGGTGGATTTTTTGCCGGTGGTGAACTGACACGATCACTTGGTCGCGATGCAGATTCACTTTTCCATTCAACCGATGCGGGTAAAACATGGCGTGGTATTGGAATTCCGCGTGCGTACAAGGGGCTTACTGACGGATTGTATCCGCGTGACCTACGTGTTGGATCAGACGGACGTGGATGGTGTCTGAGTATGGCTGGAGGTGACGTGGCTTGGATGTTTCGTACCAACGATCACTGTAGGACGTGGCAGTTAGACACGATTTTACCTACACGAGGTTATTTTCTTGAGGACGATACATCAATTACTGTTATCGGGTTTCGCCTTGCTTCATCTTCTCTCTATGGAACACCAGAAGAAATCTATCGGCTTCGACGTCCATTTGTAGAACGAACATTGACACGTCTTGCACCGATACTTGAACGGTCGATCGACAGAGGAGAACGCTGGATGCAGACTACATCGTTCGATGAGAACGACGTTTGGACAAATGCAGATGTGAGTTTTGTTCTTGGAAGATCGGGAAATGTGTATCAATACGAACGTGACGGATGGCTAAAATCAACATTGACATCACCTGTTATAGATGATTCCCTGATCGAAGTTGAATGGTATGGTGGGTCAGGAAAGGAACTCGGAGTTGCTCGTTTACGTGTTCAGCGAACCACTGGAAACGCGGATACCATCCGACGATGGGTTCTTACAACCGACCATGAAGTATGGGATACCCTGCCAATCCAGGATACTGAAGGAAAATTGATCCAAAGCACACCGCATATCGCAGATGGAAGAATCTTTATTCCAGTTGCGTATGAGATTGACAGTGGGCGAATTGGTCCGAGGTCAATCCTCATTTGGAGAAACGACAGTCAGCGCTGTGATACGATTGTCAACAATGACTCATTGTGGCGAGCACAAACGTCGTTGCCAATCATCCATAGTGTACGAGGTGATACTATCGTCTGTCATACGACCATACGCGTTGGAGCACGAATTCAAACGATCGTCTGGAGGATACACACGGGATCCAACTCCTTCATACATGAACGTGTGATGTTTGGAACTGAAGATATCCTCAATGTGTCGAGCATATCAACATTTGATACACTCGAAATACTAGTGGCATCAGGAGGTGTGTACGTGAAACATCGTGATTCTTCGCAGTCGAGTTGGGCGCGAGTGACAGGTGTTCGTGGCGAGATCGTTTCGCTGGGCACAACAAGTCCGATGAACATTGGACGAGACACATTCATCTTCGGTAAACACGATGGTACGGTGATCCTCAGGAAAACCACGAATGCAACGACAACGATACAGTCACCAGGAGTTCCGTCTGCGGAAGTATTCTGCAACGTACATATCATCAACCAGGAGAGTATCTATGCCGGGTTCAGGTCCATCACATCTGCCCGCGCGTACACGCTGGACGGTCGCGAGTTACCATTGTCATGGAGTTTCGCAGCTCCGATTCTCACCTACGAACGTCCTGTGAGTGGCCCTTTCCTCCTCGTCCTCATGGACGAGAAGGGGACAGTGTGTGCTGAGTTGTTACAGTAAACGTACACTGGACCACACTCTATGTGGTCCGGATGGAGATGCTGGTGAGAAGGCTAGACTTCGTGTCGGCTCGGCTACTGTGATTCGTCTCGTACCACGAAGTAAGCACGTAGACAATAAGTGTTGTATCTGAGATATCGATTATGTATGTTTTCGAAGTAAACGGTGTCAGTACGATGGAAAAGAGAATCAATCTGGAAAAAGTGATGTGAGGGCTTAACAAACGCTCGGGAATGTGAAGGACATCTTTTACGCATAACATTTTGTAACACTCAGATTGGTGCTCGTTATGAAGAATCGAATCGCGTTTTCTGCTCGATCCTTGGTTTTGGTTGCATTCGCTTTGTTTGGGCTGACTGTTATGCCTGTAGTGGCGCAGGAGGAACCTCGATGTGATTGGGGTAACGTAAGTGACTGCGTTTGGGAGTATAGGACGTGGAATTTAACCGTTGAGGTAACAAGTTCACCCGCATGCAGTGTTTCTGTGCAGGTAAACGGGTATGTATGTGGAGACAGAATTGAGATCAATGAGATACAAGGGTTACTAAATAGCGGGACCATGTCACCACCCGGTTGTCTTACCCAGGATGATTATCTAAATGTGTTTGGACCTACTGCGTTGTTTTACAAAGTACACATGGAAGTCCTAAAGGCAGAGTTCGCACTTCGACAACCAGCAGTTCAATGCCCGGACACATATACATATTCCGTAGGAGTATACTCTGCCTGCCGCAAAGTATATGTCGAATGGATGGTTGGGAGTTCAGTCACATCAATTGCGCACAATCCCAACACACCGTGGTATCTATATCAACTCCAGATTGATGCTCAGGGAGGTGTTAATCCCATGATGGTGCTGAAATTCTGCGGAGCCGGCTGTTGTTTTGCTGACGTACGACTATGTTGGCAAAATGGTGTTCCTGTTGTTGTTTCGTCGCCGTTTTCGCCAGCACAGTTCGCATGTCCGTCATCACCGCAAGATCAATCGTGTAAAATGTATATGTGTGCACCATGAGAAACATAACAATCGTACTCGTGCTCGTGATGTTGCGATGTGCTGTTGGAGCACAGACGTCGGAGTGGTCGGCAACGCTGCACTCCGACGAGGGATACGGGCTGCCGTGGGGTAAGGGACATGAGCTAGAAAATGGGACCGTTGTATTCCCGAGCACACAAGGACGACTCTTGATATGGAACTCCATACTCCGCACATGGACCGTTGACACGTTGCCAACCACGAGTGCATTATCATGCGTGTTGTCGAAGGGTTCTGCGATCTATGTGGGTGATGAAGATGGATATGTCTGGTATCGACGTGGTAGTGAAGAATGGAAATCTATTCGAGTTGATGCAGAGCGGATTGTACTCTTGGCAGCACTCGGTGTCAACATTATTGTCACGAATGATGTCGGTGGAGTGTATGTAGTACATACAAACACGCTTTCTTTCCGTCAGACGTTTCGCGGCAATGGGAGTAGATTCTTTAGTGTCCGTTTACGAGGTGATCGTTGGTGGTTGTATGGGCACGATGGACAAATCCTTGTAAGTGACGATGACGGTCAATCATGGAGTATCAGACGCAATGGTGGCGCAGATTCATGGAGCACAATAGCGTACGGTAATGGCGACACAACATTTCTTGGAGCTGGTCGGTCAAGGATTCTTCGATCGTATGATGGTGGTATTACGATTGCAGATTCGACAATGCTGATGAACGTACCGACAATCATTTCTGAGGAGTCATCAAAGAATCGTTATCGGCTACTGACCAGTTCATTTGCCCAAAACGTAATCTGTGTTGGTGGTGAGCTAGGCGCATTTCTAGGTGTTCAATCTGATTCTCTGTTTGTGTCGGAAAATGGTGGTGAGTCATGGATCGGTGCAGCGATGCCTCGAATACATCGTGGTCTGCGATGTGACGCGATGTTTGTCGATATGAACGTACGTCCGGATGGTTCTGGATGGCTTATCGCACAATCAGGTTCGACAATGATCTGGATCTATACCACTGATAATCTCGGTCGTTCATGGGATCTCGACACTATTCTTCCAACGTTTCATGAGTTTGTCCCTCAGGATTCGCTACTGCGACTAGCTTCAAAGGTGAACATAACGAAGACGTTGTTTGGCACGGCAAAACAGGTCCGGCAGCTGCGTGCAACGAACCTCAGTGATCCATATGAACGGATTCAACTTCGACTTGTTGAGTCACGTGACTCAGGTAGAACGTGGACAGCTGCGTATGAGTTTGATGACGAGAATGTTTGGCCCAATAATGAAGGAAGTCTGTTTGTCTCCTCGTCTGGTATCGTGTATCGTGACTTGGACAGCGACTGGGAAACTGAACGTATATCAATATCAAATGAGGTTAACGAGTCATTTCTCCTCGTGGAGGCGTATGCTGGTTCAGAATCAGGTATACACGTACTTTGTGTCAGGAATCAAATGATACGTGACGCCAGGATTGATACCGTGTACGCATGGTATTTCTCTCGCGATTGCAGGCAGTGGGAAAGGCTTGCAATAGATGATAGCAGTCATCGATTGCGTGTGATTCAACCACGGGTGTTCACGCATGGTTTTACAATTCTCGCCTACTATGTTTCCGCGACGCCTGAGATTCTCGAACCGTCCCAGGTTCTGATCGTTGGTAATCACAACGGTGAAATCATCAGTCGAGTTTATCCACAAGAAGACGTTTGGCGACAAGGATCCTCTTTAGTCGAAGTCCTTGATTATCGGGAGGATACTGTCGAATGTTACCGTAGTTTACAGCAGGGGAATCAATCAACAACCGTCAGAATGCTCATTCATCTTTCGGGTACTGTTGAGAAGATTACTCCTGTCGTGTACAGCAACTCATCGTTGAGAAACATTTCGGGAATCCAGCGATACGGTGATTGGGAGATCCTAACAAATACATCGATGTACGTACGGCATGTAGACTCATCCTATGATTCGTGGTCACTTCCACGATTATCGTCAAGTGTTCGGCGAACGGCTGTAACGTCGAAGGCGTTTCAAATTCATGACTCGCTTTACCTTGTCTCAGCCGCAGCAGGAACAATTCGTCTTACAAAGAGACATGGTGGCCTGACATCACAAGTGATGTATGAGCAAGAACCTGAGTTAGACTGTGCAAGTGTGTTGATACAACACGATGGAACGGTAACAACCACAGCATCCATCATATCTGCCAGTGCCTATACACTGGATGGACGCGAATTACCATTGTCATGGAGTTTCGCAGCTCCGATTCTCACCTACGAACGTCCTGTGAGTGGCCCTTTCCTCCTCGTCCTCATGGACGAGAAGGGGACAGTGTGTGCTGAGCTGTTACAGTAAACGTACTCCGGACCACACTCTATGTGGTCCGGATATTTATTAAAGTAAACATCACGATACCACTGCACTCTGTTGATTCTGTTGCTGAGTCAATGGAGAAACGACATTGTACTACGAATGTGTAGAGTTATCTGCTCTGATGAGATATGATTCGAAAGCTTCGTGGATTACTTCTTCTTCGTGTACTGATTGGCCCTGATGTTCTGTTCAGCCAACGTTACAGTTGTCATGATTCGATTGAGACGAGTCTCATCTGATTTTGCCTGTAAAATCAATTCGAGTATACCTCTTCGGATGGACGGTGGGAAGGCTTCGAAGTGTTGTTTGGCAAGAGGGTTCTTCTGAAACAATTGTGCCATTTCGTTAGGGATGTGGAGAGCATCGACAGTATCAAGCGCATTCCACGTACCCATCTCCTTTGCACGTGTTACCAACTCAAGTCCTGCCCGATGCATTTGTCCTAGCTTGATCAGTTTTTCTACCCGGTCCTTGTTAATCTTACTCCAAAGGCTTTTTGGTTTTCGTTGTGCGAAGTACAGATAATAACTTGTTTCATCGCGCTTGTTTGGCACACTATCAATCCAACCAAAACATAACGCTTGCTCAACAGCTTCATCGTAGTAGACGCTGGGTATTCGACTGGACTTGTGATAGATAATGAGCCAGACGGCTGACGCCGACGAGTGATGTTCTTCAAGCCAACTACGCCAATCCTGCCAGGAAGGCGCTGAAATGGCAAGGGTGTTTTTATAGCGTTCAGACGTGATCATTGTAGTACAAGTCCTATTAGTGTTCCGAACTTCTTCAAAGGTCTGAAACACAGATCAACACAAAAAGGCTCCGCAGAATTTGAATGGGTACTGCATCCGGATGACTGTGCCCATTCATCGCCGTAACTTGTAGGTATGAATGAACGAATCCTTCTGATTGGATCAGGTGGTAGAGAACATGCTCTCGCCAAAGCACTCGTTGTATCACCGTCGTGCGCAAAACTCTGGGTGGCACCCGGTAATCCCGGAATTGCCCGCGAGGCAGAACTTGTCTCGTTGAACATCGGTAATGCCGATGATGTACTTCGATTTTGTCAGAACAACGACGTCTCACTTGTTGTGATTGGCCCCGAGCAGCCCCTTGCCGAAGGACTCGCTGATGAGATCCGCGCAGGTGGATTTGACGTGTTCGGTCCGTCAAAAGCAGCAGCACAAGTAGAGTCAAGTAAGGGCTTCTCGAAGGACGCCATGCAACGATTTGGTGTGCCAACTGCTCCGTATCGCAGGTTTACGTCTACTCAGCGTGATGAAGCCCTAATGTACGCCAAGCAGCACGACCTGCCTGTTGTTGTGAAGTATGACGGGCTGGCAGCAGGGAAGGGTGTTGTTGTTGCCACAACACGTGAAGAAGCAGTTGCTGCCGTAACCGACATGTATGAAGGCGTGTTTGGTGATGACGGAGTCGTGATAGAAGGCTTCCTCGTTGGACAGGAAGCAAGTGTGTTTGCCATTACCGATGGAACACACTATGTAACCCTCGCACCGGCACAAGATCATAAACGTGTAGGTGATGGTGACACAGGGAAAAATACAGGTGGAATGGGCGCATATGCACCAGCTCCTCTTGTTACGCCGTCGGTTCTCGATGCCGTACGCGCACTTGTTATTGAGCCGATGTTACGAGGCTTACGCGAAGAGGGGACTCCGTTTGTTGGATGTCTCTACTGTGGTATTATGGTTGATGACCAGGGACGTCCGAGTGTTGTTGAGTTTAATGCCCGTTTTGGTGATCCCGAGACGCAGGCTGTACTCGCCGTGCTTGAAGCCGACGTTGCCGCACTATTCGCGTCGGCCGCACGAGGAAGTTTAAACGAGTCAACAATTTCAAACGTGGCATTGGGTTATGCCTGCAACGTAGTCCTTGCGTCTCAAGGATATCCTGACGCATACGAAAAGGGTGCCGTTATCACCGGCATCGATGACGCAGAAGCAGACCCCTATGTCACAGTTTTTTTTGCTGGAACGGGGCAAAGGGGCAACGATCTCATCACAACAGGTGGACGTGTTCTCGGTGTAACGGCTCGTGGTACGACTCTCGAAGAAGCCGTACGACGTTCGTACGCGGCATGTGAGAAAATTTCCTACTCAACGAAGATGTATCGTACAGACATCGCAGCCAGGGCACATTCATGAAGGTAGCTGTCACGGGAGGAGCCGGGTTTATCGGCTCCCATGTAGCCGATGAATTTCTCGCAGCAGGATATGAAGTAGTTGTTCTCGACAACTTTTCGACAGGCAAACGCGACAACGTATCGGCTGGAATTCGTGTATACGACGTTGACATAACAACGTCAGCTCTCGACGAAGTGTTCGACCAAGAGCGGTTTGATATCGTATCACATCAGGCAGCTCATATGGAACTTCGTGTGAGCGTTGAAAAGCCGGTGTTTGATGCAGAACAGAATGTGCTTGGATCACTTCGTGTACTCGAAGCATCGCGCCGTACCGACGTAAAACAGGTCGTTTTGGCCTCAACAGGTGGAGGATTATACGGTGAGCAGGACGTCGTGCCTGCGCCTGAGTCACATCCTATTCGACCAACATCGCCATATGGAACGGCAAAACGATCCATGGAGCTGTATGCGGACTATTATCGGCGCGTACACGGCCTTATGACAACATGTTTACGCTATACAAACGTGTATGGACCCCGGCAGAATCCGTTTGGTGAAGCGGGGGTCATAGCCATCTTTCTCGAGAA
Source organism: Ignavibacteria bacterium UBA2333 (assembly GCA_002344895.1). Classification (GTDB taxonomy): domain Bacteria; phylum Bacteroidota; class Ignavibacteria; order Kapaibacteriales; family Kapaibacteriaceae; genus UBA2333. The sequence continues at coordinate 28,808 of DDUR01000089.1, read as the reverse complement.
ATGGTTAACAGGAACGGTCCCTGTTGTGTATGGTGACGGATCACAATTACGAGATTATGTTCATGTAGGTGATGTAGCAAAAGCGAATCTTGCAGCTGTTGAGACGTCGACAGTAGGGGAATACAACATTTCTACGGGACGCGGAACATCATTGTTAACGGTCATCGACATCATGCGCGAACACCTGCAATGTGACACACCAATTTCGTTTGGACCGGCAAAGGTTGGGGACATTTCTGAGAGTGTTGCCACATCGGAAGCATTCCAACGAGCAACTTCGTGGCGCGCAGAGGTTCCTGTGGAAAACGGAATCGCATCGACCGTAGAATGGTTTGTTTCGCGGCATTTGGCGTGAACTTATCGCTCATTCGTAGTGTTTTTGTGTCCTCTTCAGGGATCGCTGCACCGTCGTCACTTTTCTACGTGACCGCCCTGGCGTATTTTCGGGCGCTTTGGCAATGGACGATCATCATTCTCCAGAAGGATCCTCCCGCATGGTGACATCACGTCCCCATTCGCGAGGCGTGCTTTTTGTACGCTCGCTTGCGATACTCAGTATCGCCCTCCTTGTCTCCGGTTGCAACATCAGAGGCTTCTTTACCTCCTATGGCGACGACCCAGTATGGGTTGATCCCGACGCCGCAAAGGCCGCCGCTGCTGGCGGTGCCGATGCCGGTGGTCCAGGAAAGGCAGTATACGGCCGTATCTGCGCTGCCTGCCACCTTGGCAACGGGAAGGGTGTCCCCGCCAATAATATTCCGCCTCTTGCCGGCTCGGCTTTAGCCACGGGAGATGCCGGTGCACCGATCAAGATTGTTCTGCACGGTCTTCGTGGGCCGATTGAACGTAATGGTGTGCAAATCAACGGTCAGATGGCCGCATGGAAGGATCAGCTCAGCGATCAGGAGATTGCTGATGTTCTGACCTATGTGCGTTCGGCCTTTGGTAACGGAGCTGGTGCGATTACGCCTGACGACGTAAAGTCCGTCCGCGAGGCAACGGCTTCCCGAGTTGTTCCGTTCACCGAGGCTGAACTCCAGTGACGCCCCGTTTGCCCCTTTCCCGACAACGACATCGATTTGGAGTACAGCATCTATGATGGACGCCATCATTGCTTCGTTTGATATGCTCCGGTGGTTTCCGGAGAATATCTCAACCTTCGGTGACGAGCTCGACGCGCTCTTTGCCGTGATTTACTGGCTGTGTGTGGGGATCTTCTTCCTCACGTTCGGCATCATGGCATTCTTTCTCGTGAAGTATCGGTTCCGTCCGGAACGCCGCGGATACAACTACCACGGCAACAACATCGTGGAAGTAACGTGGACCATCCTTCCGACGATTCTTTTTGCTGCGCTGGGTGTGTATTCAGATGGAATCTGGGAACTCACGAAGTATTCCAAGAAAGTGCCAACACCAGACGTTGAGGTGCTCGTTCTTGGCAAACAGTTTGGCTGGTACTTCCTGTATCCAGGCGCGGACGGCAAGTTTGGTCGTAACGCATTTACTGACCGCCAGGCACGTTCACTGATGTCGGCAACAAATCCTTTTGGTCGCGATACGAACGATCCATCAGGTCTGGACGACTTCATGACGGAAAACCAGTTCCGTGTGCCGGTAAATGCCAACATCGTCATGCGCGGATCATCGATCGATGTACTGCACTCATTTTTCCTTCCGCATGCCCGTGTGAAGCAGGATGTCGTTCCTGGCACATGGATGACAATCTGGTACAATCTCTTTAAGACCGGTAAGTACGAGCTCGCCTGCGCGGAACTCTGCGGTGGCGGTCATTACGCCATGCGTGCCGAGTACATGGTACTTGGTAAGGCAGAGTACGATAAGTGGCTCGATCAGAAGGATGCCGAGGTTAAGGCTGCACGCTCGCCTCAGCCAACTCCCGAACCAGCTGCGGACACAACGCAGACTGTGGCATCACTACGCTAATTGAACATCGGAACCAGGAGCATTAGGTCATGAGCACGGCAACCATCGAAACGCACGTCGACAGTCATCACGACGAGCACGCGCACGACCATCATCACGAACTACCGTGGTATCGGAAGTATCTGTTTTCGACGGACCACAAGGTCATCGCAAAACAGTTTATGATCACGTCGTTGTTCTTCCTCTTTGTAGGTGGAGCATTCGCGTTGTTTATCCGCTGGCAGCTGGCCTATCCAGGCGAACCTGTTCCTGTGATTGGCAGTATCCTGCCGGACACGTGGGTAACGGAGCCAGCAAGCGGTGTCATCACACCTGAGTTTTACGCTCAGTTACTGTCGATGCACGGAACGATCATGATTTTCTTTGTGATCATTCCGTTGGCCGTCGGCATGTTCGGAAACTTCTGTATTCCGCTGATGCTGGGTACAGACGACATGGCCCTACCACGACTTAACATGTGGTCGTTCTGGCTTGTACCGCCGGCCGGTTTAATCATGATGGCGGGAGCATTTACGCCGAATGGATATGCAGCGGCAGGATGGACAAGTTATCCGCCGTTATCGGCTAATACGTCACTTGACGCAATGTCGTTGAGTGGACAGACCTTGTGGCTTATCTCACTCTTCCTCATCGGCTTCTCATCGATTATGGGTGCCGTCAACTACGTTACAACGGTCCTGAACAAACGTGCCAAGGGCATGAAGTTGTTTGATATGCCGTTGACGGTGTGGGGACTCTTCATTACGGCCATCATCATCACGCTGGGAACACCGGTTCTCGCTTCGGGTTTGGCGATGTTGTTCTTCGACAACTTCTTCCATACGAGCTTCTTCCTTCCTGACAACCTCGTTACGAATGCTGCACATCCTTTGAGTGCAGGTTCAGGACAACCAATTCTGTGGCAACACATTTTCTGGTTCTACTCCCACCCGGCTGTATACATCATGATTCTGCCGCTCATGGGAATTGTATCAGATGTGTTGGCAACGTTTGCACGGAAGCCGATCTACGGATACAAGGCAATGGTGTTCGCCATTGGTGGAATTGCCTTCCTTGGTTTCATCGTCTGGGGACACCACATGTTCCAGTCGGGCATGAATCCGTTACTCGGCACAACGTTTATGTTGTCCACGATTGTTATTGCCGTTCCTTCGTCGATTAAAGTCTTTAACTGGTTGGGAACACTCTGGCGCGGAAACATTCGCTTCAGCTCGGCCATGTTAAATGCCCTTGCCTTTGTATCGATGTTTATCATCGGTGGCTTGTCGGGTATCTTTATGGCATCGGCACCGGTTGACATCTACATTCACGACACATACTTCATTGTTGCTCACATCCACTACGTACTCTTTGGTGGATCACTCTTCGGAATCTTTGCCGGTATTTACTACTGGTTCCCGAAGATGTACGGCAAGATGTTGTCGGAAACATGGGGACGTCGCCACTTCTTCTGGACGTTCCTCACGTTTAACCTGACATTCTTCCCTATGCACGTTCTTGGTGTAGCGGGCCACATGCGTCGGATCTATGATCCGAACGTGTATGACTTCCTCAAGGGACTGTCGGGTATGAATGAGTTTATCACTCTTTCAGCTATCGGTCTCGGTTTCAGTCAGCTTCTGCTTGTGGGCAACATTCTGTGGTCACTCAAGTGGGGACGTAAGGCACCACGGAATCCATGGAGAGCGAATACACTTGAGTGGGCTGCACCGGCACATCCGGGACACGGCAACTTTGATCGTGACATCACGGTGTATCGTGGACCATACGAGTACGGTGTTGAAGGACGTGATCTTGATTACTGGCCACAATGGGAGCCAGGTAAGTCGATCAGTGTCCATCACCACACGGTTGCTGTGAAGGACGACGAAAACGTCTTTGGCGCTCACTAAACGATTACGACGAGCACATCCCATTGTTGAACATGACATCACGAACTGACGATCGATCGTGGATTACCCTGCACCGACTTGCGTTGGTGCTGGCTGTGATGACGTTCGGACTTATCGTCTGGGGTGGTCATGTTAATTCAACACGCAGTGGTATGGCGTTCCCGGATTGGCCGACGTCAAACGCTGCGCCAATGCTTACGTACCATCCAAGTGAATGGTTGTGGCAGAGTGATCGATTCTGGGAACACGGACACCGGCTCTATGCCAGTGTTGTGGGTTTGGTCACGGTTGTACTCATGGCCTTTACGTTACGTGCTACACCGTCAGAACGTCGGGGTGGTTGGACAATACTTGCCATTGACACTGCAGTATTTCTCACCGTTGCTACGGCAATCGTCGGCATCAACTCCATGCCATCCGTGTTTACGGAACTGGTGATGGCCGGACTTGCGATTCTGATGGCAATCTTTTTTACGAAGGCCGTCAGATCGCAGGACATCGTTCGTATTCATTGGTTGTCGCAGGCTGCCTTTGCCGGAGTGTGTCTGCAAGCATGTTTTGGTGGATATACCGTACGGAACAATCTGCCAGACTGGACAAGCACAACCCATGGAATGCTTGCCGAAGTTTTTCTGATTACGATTCTTGGAATTGTTTACCTGACATCAGCATCGTATCGAGCAGGAACGGTGCGTAACACTCTGTCGGCAGGCACACGGAAACTCGTCATGGCAACATGGCTCGTTACCGTTGTTCAGTTCTTCTTGGGGGCTCTTACCAGGCACACCGATGCATGGGGTGTGAGTATGGTATGGCCGGCATGGAGTGAAACGGAGTTTTTCCCGACAGCTGATTTGTGGGCGTACTCTCAGGTAGTCATTCATTTTGTCCATCGCACCATGGCCTACGTTGTGGCTGCGATGATCATCCTGCAAGTGGTTCGGTACCGTCGTGGTACAACCATTATGGCAGCGCTACTTGTCGGTGTCCAGATCTTCCTTGGTGCGGCCATTCTCTGGACGTACCGAGGAGAGTTGGTAACAACGTTACATGTGATGACAGGTGTACTCCTTGTCGTCCTGAACACATTTACCATGTTCTCCGCTTCGTCAGCTGCTGCTCCACAGCGCAGGACGGTTGCTACGTCACCTGATCTTGGTGTAGGAAGGGCAGTGCAGTCATGAGCACGAAACAGGACATGGCTGTAACGGTAGAGACCGTTGACGTTGCAGAGAGCACACAGGTAGCGGCTGTTGATGTATCGCGTCTGCGCTCATACTATGAGCTGACAAAACCAGGCATCACACAGATGGTTGCCTTAAGCACACTGGCGGGATATTATCTCGCAGTGCCCGGTGACTTTGTTGGATATGCCTCGTCACTCGACAATTGGTTACACTTTACGGCCACAATGGCAGGAGCACTTGCAGTTTCAGCAGGTAGCTGTGTAGCCAATCACATTGTTGAGCGTGATGCTGATGCGCGTATGAAGCGTACGTCAAGCCGACCAATTCCTGCTGGACGGATTTCTGTGCCGTCGGCATGGATATTCTCGGCAGTGCTCACGGTTGGTGGACTTGCTGCGTTATCAATGACAAACATGTTGACGGTTGTCCTTGCCATCATCACATGGTTGTCCTACGTCGTTGTCTATACGCCACTCAAACGTAAGAGCTCACTTGCCGTTGTCATCGGCGGAATTCCAGGCGCCTTACCCTTTGCTGGTGGCTGGACGGCCGTCACAGGATCGATGGATCCTGTAGCGTGGTCACTCTTTGCAATCCTCTTCTTCTGGCAGTTACCACACTTCTATGCCTTGTCATGGATGTATCGTGGTGACTACAGAGCTGGCGGATTTGTTTTACGCGCTGTGCGTGACGACAATCACATTGCGCTGGGAATTCAGACAACAATCACAAGTGTCCTCACACTGCTTTCAGCGATGGTACCAACCATCCTCGGCGTTACAGGTCCACTGTATGCCGTTGGTGCTGGTATTCTGGGGCTGTGGATGACAGTTGAAGCCGTACGGTTTTCTCGACGTGGGACAAATGCGGCAGCGCGCCGCGTTCTTCTGACGTCGTATGCCGTTCTCATGGGAGTGTTCCTCCTCATGATCCTCGATAAACAATGACACAACGATCCATCATTCGGGTAGCAGCATGTCTTCCGCTTTGAATCTTGCACATGAGCCAGTGACGAAGATTCCTCATGGTAAACTTGCCATGTGGGCCTTCCTTGCCTCTGAGCTTATGTTCTTCTCGGGCTTCTTCGGTGCCTTTATCGTGCTTCGTAATGCGAACTACGAAATCTTCGGACAGGGCTCAGCGCACCTGAGTGTACCGATGGCACTGACGAATACATTTATCCTCATTGCCTCGTCGTTGACGATGGCTCTGTCGATCTATAACCTTGAGAAGGGGAATCGTGGTAATGCCCGGCTCTTCCTAGGACTAACCATCCTAGGAGCATTCGGCTTCCTCATCGTGAAATACTTTGAGTATTCAGCAAAGTGGCATGATGGACTCTTTCCGCATCAGGAAGGACACACCGTGTTCTACTCCTTCTACTTCCTGATGACGGGTTTCCACGCCCTACACGTTATCGGTGGTATTATCCCGATGGCCTACATGTTCTTTAAGATGAGCACAAAAAAAGGTTATGATCATCCCGTTAAGGTTGAAGTGCTTGGCCTCTACTGGCACTTTGTTGACCTTATGTGGATCTTCATCTTCCCAGCTCTCTACCTCATGATTCCGTACCACACGGCCGCTGGCCACTAAGCGAGGAGCACTGTACCATGGGTCACGATCACGGAAACGTCATCAAGGAATACATGAAGGTGTTTTACGCCCTCATGATTCTGACGCTGCTCACGGTTGGAGCTGCAGCTATGCCATTCCCGCATGACTGGGGCACACCGGGTGATATTCTTCACGTCACCATAGGTGTTGTGATTGCCGTCATCAAGGTGATTGCAGTGATGTACATCTTTATGCACTTGAAGTTCGACAATCCGATGATTCGGTTCTTTGTCTACGTTCCGGTGTTTCTTTTCTTCGTTCTTTCCTTTGCCTTGAACTTTCTCGAATCGTGGGCCTACGTCCACTGAGAACGATCATCACCATCATCGCAGCCCTCACTGTTGTTTCCTGTGGTAACGACGTCCAGAAAGAGCTTGGAAACCCCCTTCGCCCCATTCCCAACTTTCGTGGAGTGGACCAGTACGGAGAGGCGTTTGATGCATCGGCGCTACGAGGATCATGGTGGATTGGCTCCTTCTTTTTTACAACATGTGAAACGGTCTGTCCGATGTTGAATACGGAAGTCGGACGTTTACATCGTACGTACTCTGATGTGGTGACCTTCGTGTCGATCACAACGGACCCTACAACCGATACACCGGAGGTTATGAAGGCCTATGGTGATGGTTATGGGGCAAAAAGGGGCTCGTGGCACTTTGTGAGAATGCCTGATGATTCGATGAGATCAACAATTTCTACCGGATTTGGCTTGATTCGTCCGGATGAACCAGACATGCACAGCACACGGCTTGTGCTTGTTGACGACAACATGAACGTCCGAGCATATTTCGATGCTTCGGACAGTGGGGAAGTGGCCCGACTTGAACACATCCTCGGAGGGTTACGATAAATGGATTCGTTGCCGTCTGTCAATGCAAGTTTGAATGCCATTGCCTTTGTTGTGCTCTTGTTTGCACGCAGAGAAATAGCTGCCAAACGTATTGCTCGGCATCGTGCCCTGATGATTACGGCATACATCATCAGTATCGTTTTTCTTGTGTTCTATCTGCTGCACAAGTGGCATTTGTACACAACAACAGGATCATACAATCGGGTTTTTCTTGGCACCGGTGTTTGGAGACCAGTGTACTTTACACTGTTGATCTCCCATGTGGTGCTTGCTGCTGCGGTTCCGGTGTTGGCGACGATGACGTTACTTCGGGGCCTTCGTATGAAGGTTGAAGCACATCGTAGGATTGCACGCTGGACCTATCCGATCTGGATGTACGTGAGTGTGACGGGAGTCCTTGTCTACTTCATGTTGTACAGGTGGTTCTCATGAAACGACTGTTTGCTGTTGGTGTGTTGGGCATTGTTTCGGCGATGTCTGCACTATCGTGTCCGGCCTGTAAGGACGGTTTTTCAGGTGGAGGCGGCAACGCATCCCTTGGTGAGGCCTACTCGTGGTCGGTTCTTTTCATGCTGGCCGTCCCTCTCTTTATCGTAACCGTGTTTACCATTGCCGTCGTTCGAAAGACGCGTGCAATGCGACGCGGATAAGAAAGAGAAACGATCAGTTGAAGAATTCCCTTCATTTCGGCAATTTTGCGCGTCTTTAACGCTAGGGTGGCGAATGTTTTCACGCCGGTTCGACATGGGAGTAAAGGTTGGAGGAGCCGTCATCGGGACGGTTGCCGCCGCCGTTTTTCTCGTCGTGTATTTCGGAGTACGGAATGACGTGGCCGACGTTGGCTACCGTCCGCAGCAGCCCGTTCCGTTCTCGCACAAACTTCACGCTGGTGATCTTCAGATTCACTGCCAGTACTGTCATGCGGGAGTTGAGGTGTCGGCACATTCGCCGGTACCATCAACACAGACCTGTATGAACTGTCATACGCTGGTGAAATCCGAGAGCCCGAAACTCAAACTTGTGCGCGAGTCGTACGAGACGGGGTCACCGATTGAGTGGGTGCGAATACACAAGGTGCCAGACTATGCGCACTTTAATCACAGCCGCCACATTCGTGCGCAGATCGACTGTAAGAGCTGTCACGGCCCCATTGAAGAAATGGGTGTAGTGTCGCAATACAAGTCACTGACCATGGGTTGGTGTCTTGACTGTCACCGCAATCCGGAAACACGAATCGTAGGTGCTCGTCCGATTTCGGGCATCTTTACGGGCGTGTTGCACGATCCGAAGACGTTCATGTCGGACAGTGCAGCTGTGTTCCGTCCAATTGCCGCTCAAGTCGGTGAATCCCGGAGCCTTACGGTACCAGCCTACGGTGGTTGGGAGACGGATCTGCCGAAACATCATGTTGATGGCATTCCTCATCCGAAGAAAGCATCACTTGGCCCGGACAACTGTTCGACGTGTCACTATTGATACGTTGAACGTTTAGAATTTCCTCACGACGAAAACCACAACGGGTAGAACATGTCCGACCGTTCGCTTCACGATTCGAACGCTGGTCCCTGGAAGAGCCTCGATACACTTGCCGGTAACGGTGATGGATCGGGTGAGTTCACCGAGGGTACCACAACAACTGCACTGACAGACACGTCCGTGAGCCGTCGCGGATTTATGACGCTCGTCTCGGCTTCTATGGCCTTGACGGCTGCTGCGTGCCGACGTCCAGAGCAGAAACTTGTACCAACGGTGAAGTCGATTCAAACGGCAACGCCAGGCCTGCCGTTAGAATATGCAACGACATATACGCAACGAAACGTTGCGTACGGTGCCGTAGTACGTAGCCGTGAAGGCCGCCCGGTACACGTGAAGGGTAATGCAATACATCCGAGTAACTGCGGCACGGCTTCTGCCGAAATGCAGGCTACGCTGTTGTCACTCTACGATCCGGATCGTATCCGTCGTGCTCGTCTCGGTAAGGGTCAAGCATCGTACGACAGTGCGGTAGGAAAACTGTCGGATGCAATTGCCGCCGCACAAGCTGATGGGAAACAGACACTCGTGTTTGTTGATGATCATGCTTCGCCGTCATTGTCAGCACTCTTTGCCGACATCACGACGTCCCTACCAAGCGCACGTTTTATTACACTGCCTGCGATTGTAAATGATGCTCCGGCCATTGCGAACACGGCAGCTCTTGGTATTGATGGTGAGATTGTGCCGGACCTCGGTAAGGCACGTGTGATTGTCTGTGTTGATGCAGATCCCCTTGGATCAGATCCACTGGCAACACATCATACTGGACGTTGGGCAGCATGGCGTACTCCGACGAGTGACAAGCCAACGATGAATACGATGATTGTGGCCGAAGCACAGTATTCTCTTACCGGTGCAAACGCTGATCGTCGTGTCCGCCTCCATCCGTCACAGCTCGAAGCATTCCTTGCGGGAATCGAAAAGGCTCTTGGTATGTCATCCGTTGGTGCCGACCTCCTCGCAGGAGCAGATGCACCAACGATTGCCGCCGCTGAACAGGCAGCAACAACACTGAAGGGTGCTGGATCTGAGGCTGTTGTCCTCGCCGGACGTCACCTTTCACCGCGAGCGCACGGAATTGCCTTGGCAATCAATTCTGCTCTTGGCAGTGTTGGTGCAGGTAAGATTGTTGACCCTGTGAACGTGCTCCCGAATAGTGGCGTGAAGAGTAAGGCTATTGATGACGCTGTAAATGCGATGACGTCAGGTTCTGTTGGTGTTGTTGTATTTGCCAACGTTAATCCTGAATATTCAGCTGACCGTCGTTTTAAGGCAGCACTAGCAAAGGTGCCGTTCCGTGCAGCTATCAATCTCTATGAAGACGAAACCGCAACGGTCTGTAACGTCAGCATTCCAGCCGCTCATTGGCTTGAATCATGGGGTGATGCAGTTGCATTTGACGGAACACTGTCCGTACGTCAGCCCCTTATCGCCCCATTAAATGAAGGTATCCCATCACTGGAAGATACCCTCATTAATGTTACAAAGCGTCTGGTGCCAACGTTCCTGGGCGAGACAGCAACGTATCATGACTACGTCAAGGCACGTTGGGTATCTACACTTGGGAATGGGGCAGAAGGGGCCTGGATTAAGGCACTTCAAGACGGTGTTGTTATTCCTACCACACCACGCGTATCTGCGGCAAGCGTTAACACAGCTGCACTAGCGTCACTCCCTGCGTCAAACATCGGTAAGGGCCAGGTACTCCTCACTGTCCCATCATTAGCATTGTACGATGGTGCCTATGCCAACAACGGTTGGCTTATGGAGCTTCCAGATCCAGTGACAAAGATCACGTGGGACAACGTTGCTCTGATCAGCCCAGCCACGGCCGTGAAGCTCGGACTTGCTGCAACGACGGATGCGAAGGACCTGCTAAAGGCTAACGAAAAGGTTGTAACAATTACAACTGAACATGGTGGATGTGACCTGCCAGTATGGGTGCAGGTAGGAATGGCTGACGACGTAATCGTGACGCAGCTCGGATACGGACACACGGCCATGGGCGGTGTAGCACGTGGAGCTGGTGTGAACGTCTATCCAATCGCCACACCTGGTTCTGCCGTCTCCTACACATCAGCGAAGAGTGTACAAACGGTTGCCGGTGCCCGATATCGTATCGCTACGACACAGAACCACCACACACTTGATGATGGGCATGGTGAGCGCCCGGTAGCAAAGTGGCTCACACTTGGTGACATCAAGGCAAAGAACTTCGACTCGCTTAATCCGCACTTCTATGATGCAGGAGATGAAGGCCGCTTTAAGCGACCACTCAGCATCGTAAACAGTTATGAGTACCGCGGACATCGTTGGGGCATGGTCATCGACATGTCGCAGTGTACCGGTTGTTCGTCATGTGTGGTTGCATGTCAGAGCGAAAACAACATCTCTGTTGTTGGTAAGGACCAGGTGCTACGTGGTCGTGAAATGCAGTGGATTCGCCTTGACCGGTATTACACTGGCGACATGGAGAATCCTGCATCTGTTACAGAGCCGATGCTTTGCCAACACTGTGAAAATGCACCATGTGAAAACGTCTGTCCGGTTGCTGCAACAACGCACTCACCGGAAGGCCTGAATGAAATGACGTACAACCGTTGTGTTGGTACCCGGTACTGCCTCAACAACTGTCCGTACAAGGTGCGTCGTTTTAACTTCTTGAACTATAACACGGACACGCGTTCACCACTTGACCTTGCGTTTAATCCGGACGTAACTGTACGGATGCGTGGTATCATGGAAAAGTGTACGTTCTGTGTTCAGCGTTTGCATGAAGCAAAGTGGCATGCTCGCGATGCAGGTCGTGCACGTGTGCTTGATGGTGAAGCGCGTACGGCATGCCAGGAAGCATGTCCAGCTGGTGCCATCATCTTTGGTGACACCAATGACAAGAACAGTCGCGTAAGCAAGGCGCGCAACAGTGAACGCGGATTCCGCGTGCTTGCTGAACTCAACGTGCGGCCGCAAGTAACCTATCTCGCTCGTGTATCGAGCCATGATCAGGTAACGGAGACGGCAGGACACGGACATTGATCGAATAAGGAACCAACGTCAGGATCACATCATGTCGGTCATTAACCAGAACAAGAGCGTCTATCTCGCCGAAGGGCAGGAGCTCGTTCGTGAACCGCTCGTCCTCGGCCAGCCGACGATGCGCGACATCACGGCGCGCATTGCCAGCATCGTCGAGAGCAAGATATCTCCGAAGTACTTGCTCACGTTGGCGTTCACGCTCACGATGGCGGCTTGGGGGCTCTTCGCGCTGTACTACACCGTCACCACCGGTATCGGTGTGTGGGGTTTGAACAATCCCATTGGCTGGGGTTGGGACATCACGAACTTCGTCTTCTGGATCGGTATCGGTCATGCCGGAACGCTGATTTCTGCCATTCTTTTCCTCTTCCGGCAGAAGTGGCGTACCGCAATTAACCGATCCGCGGAGGCCATGACGATCTTCGCCGTTATCTGCGCCTTGACGATGGTGTTAACGCACACTGGACGTCCATGGTTGTTTTATTGGCTCCTGCCGAATCCAAACCAGATGCAGATGTGGATCAACTTCCGCTCACCGCTGGCCTGGGACGTGTTTGCTGTAAACACCTACTTTGCTGTCTCGGCGTTGTTCTGGTTTGTTGGTCTTATACCTGACCTTGCGACTCTGCGGAACTATGTAAAGAGTGACATTGCCAAAAAGATCTACGGTGTACTGTCGCTAGGATGGACGGGATCAACACGTCACTGGCATCACTATGAAATTGCCTACATGATCCTTGCGGGTATTTCAACGCCGCTCGTTCTTTCGGTACACTCCGTGGTCTCCTTTGACTTTACGGTCGGTATTCTCCCGGGTTGGCACACCACGATCTTCCCGCCGTACTTCGTTGCCGGAGCCATTTTCTCCGGATTTGGTATGGTAATGACGCTGCTTGTTATTGCTCGTGAAATTCTGGACCTCAAACAGTTTATCACGTTAAAGCACCTCGACAACATGAATAAGATTCTGTTGGCGACGGGTATGATGGTAGGATATGCCTACGGTATGGAGCTCTTTATTGCCTGGTATTCGGGCAGTGACTGGGAACTGTGGGTCTTCATCAATCGTGTGATGGGAGACTATGCGTGGGCATACTGGACCATGGTTCTCTGTAACGTGATTTCGCCGCAGGTCTACTGGTTCCGTAAGAACCGTCGAAACGTACCGCTCATGTTCATCATCAGCATTTTTGTGAACATCGGGATGTGGTTCGAGCGATTCACCATCATCGCCACAACGTTGCATCACGACTTCCTTCCGGCATCGTGGGGATATTACTCACCTACGTGGGTAGAAGTCAGCATCTTCATTGGCACATTCGGCATCTTCCTTTCGCTCTTCCTTCTGTTCGCGAAGTTCGTTCCCGTCATCGCTATCGCAGAAATCAAGAGCATCATGCCCGGTGCACAGCCGGCCCACCACCATCATGAGCACGAGTCGGCCAAGGCCGGTGTGACGGCTCATTGATCGGACGGTTCACAACCTCAGCAACTGCAACCAGGACAGAGTACACGTCATGACCGAAGCACCAGTCGGAATCGTCGGTGAATTCACCGATCCGAATCAGGTTACGAAGGCAGCACAGGCCATTCGCGATGCCGGATATCGGCAATGGGACATTCACACACCGTATCCAGTTCACGGACTGGATAAGGCAATGGGTGTGAAGCGTTCTATGCTCACATACATCTCCTTTGGTGGTCTGCTCTTCGGTATCTCGAATGCTCTTGGCATTCAGTACTGGATGGGAGCCATTGACTATCCGCTGAACATTGGCGGTAAAGGATTTTTTGACTGGCAGTTCTCGATTCCGATTGATTTCGAGTTGTCCATTCTTGGTACGGCCATCTTTACGGTCATTGGACTGTTCCATTTGTGCCGGCTGCCAACATGGTATAATCGTTATCAAGACGACGACAGCTTTAAGAAGGCAACAGACGACACGTTTGTTGTGACGATTGATTCAGATGACGACCGCTTTTCTGCGGAAACAACTCAGGATATGCTTCGACGCCTTGGTGCGAAGAATGTCCATCTCGTGACGGCTACCGCGAACTGATCCGCAACGAAACGCACTCAAACGTATGATCTCACTTCGTAAACTACCTTGGTTCTGGATCGTTGTCGGCGCAGTCGCTTCCGTCTTCGTCGTCGGTGTCCTCGCCGGAAAGATCACCTGGTTCTCCGAAGAACGTCCGGTGGAATTTCTCGACAACATGGACCATCAGTTTAAGGCTATTCCGCAGTCTGCAAACACCTTCTTTACAGATAGAAAGAGTGTTCGGGAACCTGTCGAGGGGACCGTTGCTCGCGGACAGGACGTCTATCCACTTGGTCCTGGAGATATTGATGCAGCTGAAGGGCTGAATCGAAACCCAGGAGTACCGAAGACGGAGTTTGTGTTGGCTCGTGGTCAGAACCGTTTTAACGTCTTCTGCTCACCATGCCACAACTACGACGCTCATGGAGAATCACGCGTTGCTGTGCGTGGACAATGGGCTGGAATTCCAGACCTCACGCGTGACGAAACGAAGGCTCTGAGTAATGCTCGGATCTATCACATCATTAGTGCCGGACAAAATCTTATGCCGTCGTATGCGGATAAGATTTCCACCACCGACCGCTGGGCTATCATCTACTACCTGCGTTCACTGCAGGGAGTAGAAGGAACGGAATCAACGACGCCAACGGCAACGGCCGACGCTGCTGCACCGACGAACTGACACGGAATAGGGAAGACATCAACATGACACAGACGAACCTTGGATCAACACCCGTTGTAGCTGCCATGCGCAAGTGGGGCGTGATCTTCCTCGCCGCCGGAGCCGTTGGTCTGGCCGCCACGTTCGCTATTAGTGGACAACAGCGGTTTATGGCCGACTACCTTCTAGGTTTCTGGTACTTCGCCGGCATTTCCGTAACGATGGTTTTCTTCTCTGCACTGCAGTACCTGACGCGTGCCGGCTGGAGCTCGGCTATCCGTCGAATTGCCGAGAATTTCTCGGGATTTGTACCGGTGATCGGCATTGCATTGATTCCGATCGTTGCTGATGTACTTACCGGACACGGTATCTACGAGTGGACCCATGAGTCAGCAAAGACCGATCCGCTGCTGATCAAAAAGGAAGTGTACCTTAACAACACCTTCTTCTTCGTTCGCCTTGGACTCTACGCCCTGCTCTGGTTCGCCTTCGTGCGTTACATCGTTGGTAACTCCGTGAAACAAGACACGGCATCGGACTTCCGTCCATCTCAAAAGAACTGGAAACGATCGGCACCATGGATTCTGCTCTATGCGATGACGATCACGTTCGCTTCGTTTGACCTTCTGATGTCGCTTGAACCACACTGGTTCTCGACAATCTGGGGAGTGTATGCCTTCGCAGGTCACTTTGTTGCGGCTATCGCCATTGTTACACTCGCAACAACGTCATTCTACCGTGCAGGCTACCTGCGTGAATACATTACGGAAGAACACTTCCATGATCTCGGTAAACTCATGTTTGCCTTCAGTGTATTCTGGACCTACATCGCCTTCTCCCAGTACTTCATCATCTGGTTTGCGAATCTTCCAGAAGAGACGATCTACTTCACACACCGTACGCAAGGTGGCTGGGAATACTTTGGTGCTGCACTTGTTCTGCTGCACTTTGTGATTCCGTTTATCACGCTCCTTCGTCAAGACGTTAAGCGTAAGCTCACGATCCTACGGTTTGCAGCTGTCGTCATTCTCCTGTCGCACTTCGTCGACCTTGCCTGGATCATTATGCCTGCCGTCGGTAAGGTCATGGCTCACGGTAACCCTGATCACCACTCGTCATTTGTGTTTGGTTGGCAGGAGTTTACCGGAGTAATGTTCTTTGGTGGAGTCTTCCTCTTCCTTGCTTCGCGATTGTTTACATCACGGAATGCCGTAGCTGTGAATGATCCGCTCCTCCACGAAGCTGTGGAGTACACGAGCTAAGTCGGGACGTCGTCATTCGGACGTCTTCCTGACGTCTCGGTATAAACGTCCTATCATCGAACCTCACGCGAACCTCACGCGAAACTCAACATCACCATGAATCAGCATACGTTCGACGTTGTCGTCATTGGCGGAGGCCCTGGTGGGTATCCTGCAGCTGTACGCGCGTCACAATTAGGATTTTCCGTTGCCTGTGTTGAAAAAGACCGCCTCGGTGGCGTATGTCTCAACTGGGGCTGTATTCCCTCAAAAGCTCTGCTGAAGAGTGCGGAATACATGCGTGTGTTTAGTCATGCCGAAGACTACGGCATCAAGGTCAAGGACGTTAGCCCAGATTTCCCGAAGGTCATCGAGCGGTCACGTGGTGTGGCTGACAGAATGAGTAACGGTGTGAACTTTTTATTCAAAAAGTACAAGGTCACACAGGTTAAAGGTTGGGGTGCTATCAAGAACGCAACCACCGTTGAAGTCAAGGACGAAAAGGGGACTGTAACGGACGTTATCACGGCCAAGTACATCGTCATCGCAACGGGTGCTCGTCCACGTCAGATTCCAGGAATTGACGTTGATCGTGAAGTCGTTCTGACGTCAACGGAAGCAATGCTCCAGCAGAAGATTCCATCATCACTCGTAGTGATGGGGTCTGGTGCAATTGGTGTCGAGTTTGCCTACTTCTATTCGAGCTTCGGTACAAAGGTGACCATCGTTGAAATGATGGACCGTATGCTGCCAGTTGAGGACGACGACGTCTCCAAGGAGCTCCGCAAGATCTTTGAACGCGAGTACGGTGTGACCGTTCTCACAGAAACGAAGGTTGTCAGCGCAAAGAAGAAGGGTAAGGGTGTAGAGGTCGTAGTAGAGAAAAAGGACGGCACAAAGGAAACGCTCATTGCCGATATCGCCCTGAACTCCATCGGAGTCCAAGGAAACATTGAAAACATCGGTCTTGAAAACGTCGGTATCGTTCCCGAACGTGGCTGGATTAAGGTTGATAGATTCTGCCGCACGTCCGTTCCAAACATCTATGCTGTAGGCGACATCGCTGGTGCACCATGGCTCGCCCACAAGGCAACAGCCGAAGGTATTGTCTGTGCTGAACATATGGCTGGACATCACACAGATGGTGTTCGGTATGACAATATCCCAGGTGCGACGTACTGCCAACCACAAGTAGCCAGTATTGGTCTCACGGAGCGTAAGGCCAAGGAAGCTGGTCACGAAGTACGCGTAGGCAAATTCCCATTTACGGCAAGTGGCAAGGCTCACGGTATGGGTCAGCCGAAGGGATTTGTGAAGCTTGTCTTCGACAAGAAGTACGGTGAACTTCTCGGCGCACACATGATTGGCCCAGACGTGACAGAAATGCTCGCTGAGCTTGGTCTTGCTCGTGAACTAGGTGTAACTGGCCCGGCCATCTTTAAACACGTCCACGCCCACCCAACACTGAGTGAGGCAACGATGGAGGCGGCCGCCATCGCATGGAACGAAAGCGTGAACTTCTGAGGTCGTTATGATCGTCACAGAACGGTGGGGACTCGTACCGTTCAATGAAGCTTGGGAACGCCAGCGTGAGCTGGCGTTTCGCGTTGAACAGGGTCTGGCACCCAATACACTTGTCTTCTGCGAACATCCTACCGTGATTACGATAGGGAAGTCCGGTTCAATGGACAACGTTGTTGCTCAAGGGGCCGCGCTTCGCGCAAGGGGTATCGATGTTATCCCCATAGACCGCGGTGGAGACGTGACGATGCATAATCCTGGCCAGCTCGTTGGATATCCGGTCTTTCACCTCTCGACCCTCAAGGAAGACCTCCACTGGTTTCTTCGATCTCTCGAAGAATCCATCTGCGAAGCAGTGGCAATGTTCGACATTTCCGCCTCAGTTGTCCCGGGGCTCACAGGCGTTTGGGTAGACAACATGCGCAAGATCTGCGCCATTGGAATTCACTGCAGAAAGTGGGTTATCTACCACGGCTTCGCGCTTAATGTTTTCAACGACTTACGGGACTTTGATCTCATCGTTCCATGTGGAATTCGCGACAAAGAAGTGACCTCAATCGTTCAAGAAACGGGTAAAAAACCGGAAATGATCGCTGTGGAAAAGGCTGTGGAAAACTGTATCACAAGGAAATTCAGTGGCTTACCGTGAATGACGATAAATCGTAGTTGACCAGTGTCGCTCTGGTCCGTATGTTCGTAGTAGTTCTTTGATGCGGGAATAGCTCAGTTGGTAGAGCACAACCTTGCCAAGGTTGGGGTCGCGAGTTCGAGTCTCGTTTCCCGCTCGACGACGCAAGTCGTCACTTCCTCTTTATGCTGCATGCCTTGCCGTCTCATTCCCCCCTGATGGCGAGGCATTTTTTTATGTCGGAAGTGAACATGGGTAGTGTGGTTAGCACGGTGCTGGTATCTGGTATCTGGTATGTTGATACTCTGTGACGCAACGGTGGTGAACACGTAACGCCAGCGAGAATCCGAGAATATCCCGGGCACATGGTAACTTTCTCTTGCAGAATGATACACTACATTGATTCATCCACGTCTGTACACCGTCGACGTTTTGTGTCCGCAAAATTTTTCCCAGCCCCATTCAACTCCATGAAAATGTCAACGTTGTTTCGCGCGACCGTAGCAACCGTCGTTGCCATTGTGGCCATGTTGTCGTCGTCATCGGCAGCACCTCGTTTGGCGGGGATGGATGGTATCACGATTACGTCACAATCGGCTCGTTCATCGACTGTTACCGTGCGCCCGCGATGGAATAGATGGGATACGATTGTTCACGACGGGGGACAATACCTCGTTCCTACGGCGACAGATGTTTCGCTTCGTCAATCACCAGATGGTCGTCGGATACAGTGGGTTCGATACGTGAACATTCCTGTGACCGGTGATGTCCAGTCAGCATCCATCCAAACATCGAACTTCACAACAAGGATTCTTGATCTACCGTTACGCTCTGATCCCCCACGTCACGGAGCCGTAGATCGAACACTGTCAGAGCGTGTACAAGTAGTTGAGACTGGTTATTCCAGGCGTACTCCGATCGTAACTGTTGCAGTTGTTCTGGCTGAGTCGGATGGCCGCACAACTACACTCATCGAGAGTGCATTCTTTGTTGTTGATCATAACGTTCAAAGAGTGGCAAAAAAATTCGGGGTTGATGATGTACAGGCAGACGATCAGAGATTGCCGCACGTTGCCCGGTTCTTTATCGAACGTGAAGGTATCTATCGTATCTCGGCGGACGAACTACGGAATCTTGGTGGACCAACGGATGCGGCGGGAGCAAGTTCTATCCGGATTTTCGGAATCGGTGGCAGGGAACTCGCAGAGCGAGTCCCAACCAGAGAGGATAATGTCCTGAATGAGATCCCCGTGATCGTTCGCACACAGCAGGATGGATCACTTCGCGACGTCATCTTCTATGCTTCATCGACAGGTGGATTTGACAAGGATGGACAAAAGGTAATCCACACGATTAATCATTATGGGAACCGTTCGGGATATCTCCTTTCATGGGGGAATACAGCAGGCAAACGTGCTGAAATGCGTCAAGCTGCCGAAGCTGAGGCTACGGTTCGCCCGACACACGTTACGGGCCGTATCTATCAAGAAGAAGACATCACAAACTTATTTACTCTCGGATCCGGTAGGCGTTGGCTAGGACGGCCAATCGACAATAACGGCGCATTGACGATTACAACGATGTTGCCGAATTTCCGACGTGTTGACACTGTACGGTATCGTTTCTGTGTGGCTCACAGAAGCAGCCAACGAGGTGTGGTAAGTATTAGTGACAATGGTCAAACACTTGCTCAACGAGACCTGCGGGGACTTTCGCAAGAGATGTACCTTGATGCATTTAATGATTCGGTATCAGGCGTTCTGCCAGCGTCGAGTCTGCCAATGGACGGACGGTCTGCTCTGCGTTTCTCGTATCAATCGAACGATCGGCTTGGCACAGGTGTCCTTGATTGGCTTGAGATTGCCTATCCGAAAGCACCTCAGGCAACAGACGGAGAGGCTGAGTTCTGGATTGACGCGCGTGTGGCAGGAACGTATCAAGTTGACATCGCCGGCTTCTCAGGAGATGTATTCATCTTCGACGTAACGGATCGTGCAGCACCGGTTCTTGTTGAAAACGTATCATCAACTGGGAATATCGCGGCGTTCCGTGAGACCTTCGCAGCAGGCGAACAACGACGGTACTTTATTGCCAGTTCGCTGCGCTCAGCACAGTACGAAGCGATCACGTTCCCAAACCTGCGCTCGTCGCCAGCAAATACAGACATCGTCGTTATCACACATCCAGGCCTCTTGACGTCGGCAAATGAGTATGCCGAATACCGCCGGTCACTCGGTGAGCTCTCAGTGTCCGTCGTTACAACGTCAGATGTGTTTACGGAATTTGCATATGGTCAGCAGGACCCGTTAGCTCTGCGGGACTATCTCTCATGGGCTATGACGACGTGGACAAAAGCACCCAAGTATGTGCTGTTGTGGGGAGACGGACACTTTGACTATCGTAACATCTCTACTGGACAGATTAGTTTTGTGCCAACGTATCAGTCCTTTGATGCCATTGGCGATACGGATGGCATCAAGTCATATACCTCGGACGATGTCTTTGCGCGTACTGTTGGTGAGGATACTGCACCAGACGTTGCGATAGGTCGAATCACAATTACGAGTGATGCCCAGGGCCGTAATTTTATTGAGAAACTACGTTTATACGAACATTCTGCCTCAACAGATGACTGGCGAACACGGCTAACGACAATCGCCGATGATGGTCCGAAGGGAACACAAGGTCAGTCGGATGGTGACCTCCATTTGGCGCAAAGCGAGAACCTGACGATTAACCATGTATCGAATGAAATTCAGACGCGGAAAATCTATCTCGTTGAGTATCCCACGGAAAATGTTGCTCGTGGTAGACGAAAGCCTGCGGCGACACAGGATCTTGTCAGCTCCGTCAATACGACCGGAGCACTATTCCTTAACTGGGTGGGGCATGGCAATCCACGGGTATGGGCCGATGAACAAATCCTTGTCCGTGAAACGACCATTGGACAGTTCACGAATGCGGAAAAGCCATTCTTCCTGACAGCCGCTACGTGTGACTTTGCTCGCTTCGATATGACGGAAGTACAGTCCGGAGCTGAGGAACTTTTCCTGCTTCCTCGTGGTGGTGCGATTGCCGTATTCTCGTCAACACGTGTGGTATACTCCTTTAGTAATGACGTTCTGAACAGAGCCTTCTATACGAGGCTGTTTCAGCGTGACGAAGACGGCTCGTTCCCAAGGATCGGTGATGCATTTATGGATGTTAAGGGCGTCCACCGCTTCCTGAATGACTGGAAGTATGTCATCCTGGGTGATCCGTCCATGCGTCTGTTATTACCTCGAGAACGGGTCGTATTCGACTCAATTAATGGAGTGACGATAGATTCGACGTCCGCACTCACAGTGAAAGCTCTCTCTACTGTAACGGTTTCGGGACACATTGCGTCACCGCTCGATGACGCGTCGCTTGTTCCGATGAACGGCGTCGTGCAGGTTACACTTTCAGATGCTGCCACGACCGTTCGTATGCGCGATACCGATCCTGCTCAGACGATGAACACGTGGATCCGTCCCGGTGCTGCTCTCAGTAAGGGCTCGTATCGTGTGGAAAACGGTCGGTTCACGGCAACGTTTATCGTACCAAAGGACATCAGCTTTGCCCCCGGTAATGGATCACTGTTCGGTTATGCACGCAGTGATGACTCACTCACATTTGCCATGGGTGTCTTTGACAAGGTTTCAGTCAACGGCATTGAATCGGTATCCTTTAACGATGTTGAAGGTCCGTCCATGAAGATCTTTATGGACTCCCGTCGGTTTATCAGTGGAGACATAGTTCGTGCTGAGCCGATTCTCATCGTTGACTTACAAGACGCAACGGGCATAAACACAACAGGGATTGGCATTGGACACGATCTCGAGGCATCGTTTGATGGTGGCATGAAGGTTGAAAATCTGACCTCCACCTTCCAAACATCACTTGAAGACAGTAAGGCGGGTACAGCGAGCAAACAGATCTTTGGCCTATCGCCGGGTGTTCATACCGTACGTGTACGAGCGTGGGACATTCTGAACAATGTTTCCGAGGCTACGACCGTCTTCCGCATTGTTGACGCTTCTGCGGGAATTGTCACGGAGGGTCTCACGTTTGCCCCTAATCCGTTCACAACGTCAACTTCCATCAGATTTACGCACAATCTTGCAAAGCCTTTCTCGGCTCGACTTATGGTTCACGACCTGCAAGGGCGACTTGTCTTTGAACGCGATATGCGTGTTCTCGACCTTCAGTCCGCAGAATCCGAGTGGGATGGACGGGACACAGCAGGAAATATACTCTCAACAGCCGTCTACGTCTGTACCGTCAGAATCACAACGGATGACGGTCTAACGCACGACGTTCGAGGAGCGTTACAGCTCATTCGCTAACTTTGCCATTCAACAACGCTGGAATTTCAGGAGTCGGTATGACGATGATCAGTAAGGGCATGGCAGTCGTTGCAGCATTTGCGCTCGTAACGTCTGCTTCGTTCGGCCAAGTGGGTGGAGCGGCAGTGCCCTTCCTCTTGATCAGTCCAGATGCTCGCGCAAGCGGCATGGGCGATATTGGAACGGCTATTGCCGATAATGCGAATGCCGTCTACTGGAATCCCGGTGGATTGGGTTTTAACGATACACGCCAGATCGCACTCAGCTTTTCGAAGTGGCTGCCGCAGTTTAATGCGGATCTGTTCTACTCGTACGGTACGTATGCCCAGTACGTCGACGCTATCGACGGCACGATTGCCGGGACGGTGATCTTTATGAATCTGGGTGAGTTCAAGCGCACATTAAGTGATGGTACCGTACTTGGAACGTTTCGTTCGAATGAGTTCGGTCTCTCACTTTCGTACGGAACAACAATTTCCGAAGACCTTGGTGCTGGCGTTAACATCAAGTACATCCAGTCGAACCTAGCTCCAGCCGGCCTTGGTAGTGCCGGAGCAGGTGTTGGAATCAGTGCTGCCTTTGATCTAGGATTTCTCTGGAAACCCCAGAAGCTTGACTTTTTCGGCATGAATCTCGACAACGTCCTTCGTCTCGGTGTGAACCTGCAGAACGTCGGTCCGAAGATGACGTATGATCGCGAGTCAGATCCGTTGCCCACAACACTTCGTACGGGTATTGCCATCAAGCTTGTCGAAGACGAGTTTAACGACCTGCTGATTAGTGCTGACTTTTCAAAACTCCTGGTCCGACGAGATTCATTGGGTTCGGACCCGATTCCAACGTCCTTCGTGACGTCATGGGGTACCGGAGGTATCGAGACTGGTATCGGTATGGAATACATCTACGATCAGGTCGTAGCACTTCGCGGTGGTTACTTTACCGAACCCAAGGCAGCAGGTGCTCGACAGTTCTTCACCATCGGTGCCGGCGTTGTGTACGAACTGTTTAAGCTCGATTTCTCCTACATCCTGACGGTCGAGGAGAATCATCCGCTGGCTAACACATTACGATTCTCCCTGCTTGTCGACTGGGGTCTCGAGGGCTGACGTCCGTCGACGTTTCCGACGAATTACAACGATGGCTACGATGGCAACGATGAGGGCGGTTATCACCCACCCATACGTGCTAACGTAGCCATCTATGTTTCGCCAGTTCGTGCCTAACAACATTCCACCCCAAATGAGGAGTGCATTCCAGGCCGCAGCACTAACAGCACAATAAAGTGTTGTTCGTGGAAAAGGCATGTTCGTCATGCCTGCAGCAAACGATATCACGGCACGTGTTCCTGCCATAAATCTATTGGCCACGATAATCGCACCGTGATACTTGTCAAACCATTTCTGGGACGTATCAACAAGATCCTGGGTGATAAATGGTAACCAGCGAGCATTAATCAGCGATTGTTTATACGTCCGACCTAACCAATAGGCCGTCGCAAAACCAGCTACACTTCCGGTTGTCGCAACGAGGTGCAGGGTCGTAAAATCTACCGTGCCAAAGCCAACGAGTGATCCACAGAACGCCAGTAACACGTCACTCGGAGCGGGCGGTAGGAGATTCTCAACCCAGGCAACGAGGAAGGCGAAAATCAGGACACCCCACACTGGTAAGCCCTGCATGTACGTCACGATGCTTTCAATCATGTGACAAAAGTACGATGACGAGCTAGCCTCGGTTCCGTAATTTTGTCATTCGTTATGACGTCGCTCGTCAAACGATCTGCCGTACCCGTTCAGTTCATTCTGAGAACCTGTCATGAAGCCCTTCGTCAACGAAGTCTATCTCGATTTCACGAAACCAGCAATTGCAAAAAAACAGCGTGACGCTGTTGATGCTGTGCGAAAGTTGTTCGGAAAAGAGTATCCGAACATCATTAACGGTAAGAAGGTTGTGACGAAGGCGAAGACAACCAGCACCAATCCAGCAAATCCCGATGAAGTTGTAGGAATCTTTCAGAAATCGGGTAAGGACGACGCAGAAAAGGCGATGCAAGCTGCTGTAAAAGCCTTTGAGGATTGGAAAACAGTACCGATGCCAAAACGCGCTCAGTTTCTGTTTAAGGCTGCTAACGTAATCCGCAAACGTCGACTCGAAATCAACGCCTGGATGATCTCAGAAGTAGGCAAGAACTACCTTGAGGCAGATGCTGATACGTGCGAAGCGATCGACTTCCTTGAATTCTATGGTCGGGAAGCACTGCGCTATTCCGAGGAACAACCGATTGTACCGCAACCCGGTGAACACAATCAACTTGTCTATCTGCCCCTCGGAGTTGGCGTCGTCATTCCGCCGTGGAATTTTCCTTTTGCAATTCTTGTAGGAATGACGTCAGCTGCGATCGTCACAGGCAACACCGTTGTCGTAAAGCCATCATCCGATTCACCGATGATGGGATGGCTCTTTAGTGAGATCATGCGCGAAGTTGGTCTTCCTGCTGGTGTACTGAATTTTCTCGTAGCCAGCGGAGCTGAAGCTGGTGACTATCTCGTAGGTCACCCGAAGACTCGTTTTATCTCCTTTACAGGTTCAATGGAGGTTGGTCTTCATGTGAATAAACTGGCAGCAACACCACAACCGGGACAGATCTGGATTAAACGGGTTGTTGCTGAAATGGGTGGAAAGGATGCCATCGTTGTTGATAGTGAAGCTGACGTTGATGCAGCCGTTCAGGGTACGGTGGCTGCAGCATTCGGTTTCCAGGGACAAAAGTGTTCAGCGTGTTCGCGAGCCATTGTCGATGCAAAGGTGTACGACGAATTCGTAGCAAAGTTGAAGGTCGCAGTCGACGCATTACAAAGTCAAATTGCCGATCCGGCAGATGATGGTCGTATAGGTCCGGTTGTAAGTGCTCGTGCAGAAAAAACGATCCTCTCCTACATCGAAATCGGAAAAAAAGAGGGCAAACTTATCTCCGGTGGTGAAAAGGTGAAGGGGGCAAAGGGGTATTACATTCAGCCAACCGTGTTTGTGAATGTGAAACCAACGGCACGCCTTATGCAAGAGGAAATCTTTGGTCCAGTTCTTGCCGTATGTAAGGCAAAGGATTACGATGACGCCCTCAAGATTGCCAACAACACCATCTATGGCCTCACAGGTGCTGTTTACACGAAGAACAAAAAGAAACTCGATCGGGCACGGGCTGAATTCCACGTTGGAAATCTCTACCTGAATCGAAAGTGCACTGGCGCAATGGTTGGTGGTCATCCATTCGGTGGGTTTAACATGAGTGGAACTGACTCAAAGGCCGGCGGTCGTGACTACCTCCTGCTATTCTTGCAAGCAAAATCAATCGCAACAAAACTTTGAAGTTTGTCATTCTTCTGCTCGCCGTTGGTGTGACAACGGCGAGCATAGCCCCTTCTTCGCCCCTTCCCAAAGGAATCTGGGCGAATATGGAATTTGTTGAGACGCTGAAGAGGACACACAATGTTGACTCAGCTCTCACTGCGCTTGGCCCCACGTCGCCGATCATCATGGTGACGAATACGGATGTTCAATGTGTTCGTGACGGTAGTCCTTCATTGGCAACAGTCGTAACGAATCCAACAAAAGGTCTCGGAGCGCAGGTGCGTGTCACATGGTCAGGTATAACATGGATTGCTGCCGCCGATGATAAAAGTGGTGAGTATATTGCCTTACACAGATCGGATAATATCGAGGCAAAACCCATCGTTTTCGGCAAGATGCCATCGAAGAACACGGATGTATCGTTTGTCTTGTCGCGCATCCTGAATTCAGCGCTCCTTACAGGTGTATACATCGATGGTAAAGGACAGCAGTATCTCTTTTCTCCTGCTCAGTCAGCTGGTTGGAAGGACGATGTGTTTTCGTATGATGTTGAACTGGATTGGCGTGCACGCCGTGCCGTACTTCGGAAGAAAGGTACGACGGCTACGTGGTCCGTGCATCGTTCAGGGGATACGTTGTCGTTATCGGCACTTGCAAAAAATGGGAGCCCCCTGCGGAGGCCCCCACTTCGGTTGGTGCGGACGGCTGATAAGCCATAAATTCGTTTACGTCTAGGACGTCTCATTCCTCGTCGTGCGCATGAACGAGGTAGTCCTGATGGAGCTTGTGTTGCAGCTGCGTGGGCACAGGTTCAAAGTCTGCAAACGCTGAATCGTACGTTGCCCGTCCTTGCGAAAGACTCCGCAGAATTGTAGCATATCCATCCAGCTCGGCAAGTGGCATCTTAACACGTACGACTTGATAGTGACCGTCCGTGTCAATTCCTTGGATGACGCTGCGACGGACTGGTACGTCACTGAGGACGTCACCTACGATTTCCTCAGGCACGACGATATTCACGTCGTATACTGGTTCCAGAAGCAGTGGATCAGCTTTGATGAAGGCATCCTTAAATGCCATCCGGCCAGCGGTTTTAAACGCAGCTTCGTTACTGTCGACTGGGTGCATCTTGCCATCATACACACTAACGCGAACATCTCGTACATAGGAACCGGTGACCGGTCCCTCTGCCATCTTTTCCATGACGCCCTTCATGATTGCCGGGAGAAACCGCTGGTCAATCACTCCTCCGACAATACAATTGACGAAGACCAGTTTGCCGCCCCAGGGTAGATCATGCTCCTCAATTCCACGCACAGAAAGTCCATCGGGCGAAGGTAGACCATCGAACCATGGCTCGACTCGCATGTGTACTTCGGCGAATTGGCCAGCGCCTCCAGTTTGTTTTTTGTGCCTATACATTGCGTCAACACGCCGCCGAATGGTCTCTCGATAGGGGATCTTGGCAGGTGTAAAGTCAACATCAAGTTTAAAGCGCGACGTGATCCGTAACCTTGCCGTCTGGAGATGCATTTCGCCTTGACCATGAAGGATAGTCTGCTGCAAGTCCTTCGCATGTTCAATGACGAGCGTTGGGTCTTCCTCATGGAGGTGATTCAGCGCTAGACCTAGTTTATCCTCTTCGCCCTTACGATGACTGACTACGGCGATACGAACCTTCGACGGCGGAAATTCAATGGGGGGAAGAACAAGATTGTCTCCCTTCTCATGCAACGTGTTATTGACGTGGGTGTTCTTCAGTTTCACCACGGCACCAATATCACCCGCAGCGAGTTCGACAACATCGTGGCGTTTTTTACCATTTACAACATATAACTGGCCAAGACGTTCCGTAACGCCTGTCTGTTCATTAACGAGGTCGATACCGGTATGAATCGTTCCGCTATAGACCCGAAAGAAGGACATGTCACCGACGTTGGGCTCACTACTTGCCTTAAAAACAAACAAACAAGATTTGCCCTTGGGGTCGGCCGTTAACGTTGAACCTCCAGCCGTTGGTACAGGCGGCATTTCCACAGGAGCCGGCACAACAACATCAATAAATGACATCAGTCGGCCAGCACCCATGTTCTTCTTTGCGGAAGAGCAGAACACAGGAACGATCTGACGTCGAATGAGGGCCAACGTCAAGCCCTTTCGCATCTCCGCCTCGTCGAGTTCACCTTTCTCCAAATAATGATCCATAAGCGTCTCATCGTTCTCTGCAATGATTTCAACGAGTGCATTATGTAGCGCGGAGGCACGCTCAACTTCAGAATCAGGGATAGGTTGTTTTGTTGGTTTCCCCCCACCATCGGGAAAGACATAGGCCGTCATTGTTAAAACGTCAATGATGGTCGAACAGGATGGGCCCTCTTGTAGGGGATATTGTACAATGGTGACTTCGCGTCCAAACCGATCCTTGGCCTGCTCTACGGTACGCGAAAAGTTACTTTGGTCATGATCGATCTTGTTGACCACTGCGATGACAGGAGTCCTAAACTTCTCAGTATACTTCCAGATGGTTTCTGTGCCTACTTCGACGCCGTTGTGAGCATCGAGTACCATTATGGCCGTATCGACAACACGAAGTGCACTCAGAACATCACCGACGTAGTCGATATACCCAGGTGTGTCGATAATGTTGATCTTATAGTCTCGCCATTCAGCGAAAAGTATTGAGCTGAAGACGGACGAACCACGTTCGTGCTCAAGGTCATGATAGTCCGATACCGTCGACCGCTCTTCGACGCTACCTCGCCGAGTGATCTCTCCAGACTCGAAGAGCATACTCTCAGCTAATGTCGTTTTCCCGGATCCCGCATGGCCCAAGAGGGCTACGTTGCGGATGTGCCACGCATCATACGACTTCATGGTTCCTCCACGACTGGTTGTGGGGAGAAAACTTACGAAAAGATGGGGGAAGAGATCGGAAGAG
>DDUR01000071.1 GCA_002344895.1 Ignavibacteria bacterium UBA2333 | reverse complement strand
GGAGGGGGCGGAGGGGGCGGTGGTGCTGGCTTCTCGAGCCGCATACGAAAGAGCACGCCAACACGGATATTGTCGATACTCCAACGTGTGTCAGTGACAACGTTCGTAAACGCATGAGCGTATTGTACTGTTGGAGCAAGTTCAAAACGACGGTTTGTGGAGATATCATACCGCAGTCCGAAGGTTGCTGCGAGATACAACGGCTCCGTGTCTTGTAACGGACCTTCTTGATTATTGCGCTCTCGACCGCCGTTCTCAAATGTCCACTCCGAGCCCATTGGCTGAACGAGTGACTCGCGAAATTCAAACGAAGGTGACAGTGGAAGTCCTGCCATAAGTCCAACATTCACGCGGAGTCCGTGGATTGGCAAAGCGACACTCACGTACGGCTCAATGGCTAGAACGCCGTACGTCACAGCAAGACGGTGTTCCGTGATACCACGAGTGACATCTGAGCCACGAATGATGTTGCCGACAAATTCCGTTTCGCGAAGTGCGCCCGTCAGGAGCGAATATGAAAGGTTACCACCGAGGCGGATTCCGTCCCAATCACCGAATGACGAAAGATCATATTCCGCGCCAACAACTGCTGCACCACCGAGTCCCATACGATCACTAAAGGTGACGCAGCAATTTGGCAATGATGGCAAAGTTGAAAAGTTTGCCGAATGCAGGTTAGCTCCTGCAAACATTCCTCCGTGTACAGTCACGTTCGACAAACCACCGCTGATTTCTGTCGTTTCTGTCTGAGCGTAGCCTGACAGTACGAACGATAGTTGACAAACGATGGCCATGAAAAAGCCAACGCTTGGTTTGATACGGGAACCGTGCAGTAGTCTCATCACCGGATGATCCTCAGCGGTGTTGACGTTACACCGTCCACAGTTGAGTACACGATCGAGTACGCGCCTGGCAAGAGATTCTGTACACCAACACGGAATCCGTCTTCTGTGCGCAGTATCGCAACGGATACGTTATTGCCACGGCTATCGATGATACGAAGTGATCCTTGTTCGGAATGATCGCGAACAACGACTTCTACGTCATCCGCAGCCGGATTCGGCGCAATACGTACAATCGTCGGAGCTTTATCCGTTATCACGCGTCCAGGATTGGGATTGGTTATTCGTAAGAGACCATTCCGGAACGTCGTGGATACACGCGATCCAAACCAACGAGCGTCTGGCAAACCAAGTAACTCACAAGAGTCAACAACTGAAAGGCCCGCTGGACCAACGAGGGTCACAAGATCTGTGCTGTCGGTAAAACTGCCTTCAACACGGAATCGAATCTCACGCAATCCATTAACAATGTCCTGAGAGACAATCTCAGCCGATCCAGACGCTGAGGTAGCCGTACGAGCTATAAAGAGTTGCGGATGAACAGTAAACATTCCTTCAACGGTACGTACCCCATTGTACGGGCGTACTTCATTGAGCTGTGCACGAACGACGATTGTTGCATCTCCGCGAGGATCAGCTGTGACCGTCGGAAGAAGCACTACCGTAGATGCTGAATACACAGAAAGTTCTACAGGTGTGAGTGCCGCACATGGTTCGAACGAAAGCTCAACGGTCGCAGGTGTGATGGACGTATCGCCGTCAAAACGGATACGTACACTCGAAGAGTCACGCGGAGCAATCGTCAGTGGAAGCTGCGTTACAACTGTGAATCCAGAAGCAACAGGTAGATCTGCTCGCGTTAGTGTGAGTGGATTATCACTGTCGTTCCATATCACCAGATCTCGCTCGGTGATGTCTGGAAGGAATGGGAGGGCTTGATGTGAAACACGGATGTCAGCTCCGGATCCGCGACCTGTTACTGTGCCGCGACGGTCTACCGATAGCTGACCCTCGTACCGGATGATGATCGTCGACGTATCAAGTCCAGTTCGAACGGGGGCAAACTGGATCTCTACTTCAACTTCACTTCGAGGTGGGATAACGGAGTCAATCAATGGTGTGATGACTCTGAACTGTGCTGCCGTTCCGCCATCAACAACAATTCCATCGATTTCCAGAGGAACAGAGTCATTGTTTCGTATGTAGGCGAGTCGACGATTCTTTGTAGATCCAACACAAACGTCTCCAAAGTCCATGGGGTCCGACATAATCGTGAGATTACGATTACGTACGTTAATGACAACAGGGATTGTAATGGTTCGAGAGCATGTTTCAACCAGCAGTGTGTCCTCTAAGCGGCCCGTGTCAAGTGGCAAGGCAAAGAGTCGGAAACTCAGACACTCACCCTTCGCTACACGTACGTTTGTCACGGCATTCGGAAGCGAGGCAAAACGTCGATGTCGTAAGGAAACGCGTTGCACCGTAACATCGACATCACCATCGTTGCAGACATGGGCATTTACCAAGGTATCGAGTGATGTTCCAATGAGTAACGAGGGCAGAACGATCTCACGATTCGTCATCGAAACGGGAACTACACGGAACATCGCATCTGATGAGTCGAGTTCAGGAGTGATAAACCGACGAATGAGAACGTTGTCGGTAACATCCTTTGAACACGATGCTAACCAGTTACCAATCAATGCATATTCCATGTCCGTAACACTGTCACGGTGACCTTCTAAAGCTTCACCCGTTTGCCCCTTGTCATCACTTCGTTTAAGATCGTACGTTGTCAGCTGCGGTGATGCTTGGAAACTCACGGCCAGAAACTGGTCGTTTGGACTGAAGGAGAGTGCGACCAAGGCCGTTCCGACCTCACGATACATGACGCGTGAGATACGGCCTTCCTGACGGTCATACAGGAACGTCAGGTGTTCACGAATGTCTAGCTGGTTCTCAATGTGCTGTCCACCAAGCGCAGCAAAACGTCCGTCTGCCGAGAGAGCATGTTGCCGGATAACCGGAAATCGATCTGCGACAAAGTCCGTCGGTGTTAGCCCCATTTGCCCCCTGGCAGCAATATCAAAATCAATGATATTACCACTAAGTGTAAAGACACTTGCGCGACCATCGCGTACAAAGGCTGACGTGATAGGAGCATCAACAGTTTCGAGTTTTGCGTCGTCAAGAGTACTTGGATCAAGGAAACGAACACGTGTGCCATAGTTTGGAATCAGGGCAATGGTTGTTCCATTAGCGTCAGAACCAAGTTGACGAACAACAATGTCCGCGGGAAGAGTGCGCCGTTGTCGTGGTGCAGATCCACCTTCCGCAAATGCTTGAAGTTCACTCAAGATTCCGGAGGAACGGCGCACGGATGCCACAATGTCTCGTGACCTGCCTACATACGTTAATCCGTTGACAGTGCCACCCGAAATTGCGGCGATTGTATATCTATTTGTAATTGTTCGAGTTTCCGTTGAGAACTCCGTAACAATGCCATTCTGAAAGGCGACGGCCAGATGTAGTCCATCGCGCGAGAAGGCAAGGTTAGTTGCTGGTGAACGCTCACCAGCGAGGAAGGAAATGTCGGATCGCTGCTGACGCTGTGAGACGCGTATACGCATGGAATCGGAAACAACATCAGGTACTTCCCATACCATCGTACTATCGAGTGTCGAATCAATCAGCGTCCATGATCTGCCGTTGTTCGTGGTATACTCTACAAAGACACGAAATCCCGGCACCTGACCTGTCCAGCGTACAGGAACACTATCACAGGCAGCGAATGACTCGCCACCGTTTGGACTGAGAAGATTCAGAATCGTACGCGCTGGATAGGTACGCCGATTGGCTGTGAGGATGATGTCTTCGCGTAAGCCGTTTGCATAGTTGATCGACGCAAGCGCAACAACGGGTGTATCATCTGTTGGCAGGAATACAATGTCATACCGATAGTACGACGTGTTGATGAGCTCTACAGGTGGTGCTGGAGTATTTTCCGTTCCCTGCCAGTACACAATAAACCGCGGATCATCAACGGTGATGGACTCTACAGAAAGTGGTGCGCGCTGTGCAAACAGGTTAAATCGCGCCGTACCATAACTGCCTGAGGGAATAGTTCCGTAGTCAAACACACGCGACACACGTCGGCGCATTGAATCCGTCACCGAAACCCATTGGACTCCCCACATGGGCGGGCCTGCATCAACCTCACCAACTTCTCCTCCCTGTTCCACAACGATGCGGAGATAACTCGTCCCCGTCGACCGGCGTACCTCGGCTTTTCCTGTCGCCGTCCATGTAACAAGGTGAACTCCGCTTCCAATGGACGTAACGGTTCGAGGACGAACGACCGTATTCCGCTCAACGATAAAGATATCGTCTGCTGTCAGTGAAACCGGCTGCCCACCACGTGTTGCCCGTACCTGAGCCCGTAGGCTGGGATACCGGTCCGGAAAACTGTCGATCTCCAGTCCTGTCGAAAACGCTACGAGTGTAACGTTCAACTGGGCATAAACTGGAAAAGCCGCCAAAAAGAACATGGCGGCGAAAATCGAACGTAAGCGTATGTTTCTGAGGAGGTTAGGGGGCAAGGAAGGGGCTGTCAGAAATGGTTCGTACATGCCAGTTAGGCGTGCGAAGACGAACGAAGTGGCGGATTCGTTACAGCACGTTAGACGTATCGAGCCAGAAACTCGACAACAACAGGGTCCTGAGAGGCCCGAAGCTCCGCTACCGAACCGCTAAACTGTACGAGTCCAGCTTCGAGCATCACAACATGATCAGCGATGTTAAAGACGCTAAACATGTCGTGCGTGATGACGACTGACGTTGCCTTGAGGGACTTTGCCAGCTCACCGACGAGGTCGTCGATTTGTTGCGATGTGATAGGGTCGAGGCCCGTTGTTGGCTCGTCATAAAAGATGTAGTCCGGACTTCCGACAAGTGCACGAGCTACACCTACACGTTTCCTCATGCCACCGGAGAGGTCACTGGGTTTTTTCTCGCGAATGATGGCATACTCTTTCTCGTAGGCGGCCGTACCAGATTCAGATCGTGGTGGTAACAGGCCAACGGCACTTAACACACGACGTGCTTCAGAGTCAAGTTTTTCAGTGTCCTTCTCTCCATGCTCAACAAGACTAATTACCACGTTATCAAACACGGTTAACGAGTCAAACAGCGCAGCACCCTGAAAAACAAATCCAACGGAACGACGCAGGGCATAGATCTCTTCGCGGTTAAAGTCCCGAATATTCTTCCCGTCGAGAAACACATCACCTTCGTCAGCTTTTAGCAGACCAACAATGTGTTTCAGTAGAACACTTTTGCCGCATCCTGATTTTCCGATGATACATGTTGTACCACCCGTTGGAACCGTTAGGTCAATTCCGCGGAGAACCTGCTTTGCACCAAAGGCCTTCTTGAGGCCACGAATTTCAATCATGCCGTTCCCGTACGACGCTTAACGCTTTCAACTGAGCCAACGGGTATTGCTGCGATAAGACGACGTGTATAGTCCTTTGTGGGACGTGCATAGATGTCATTCG
The DNA here is from genome assembly GCA_002344895.1 of Ignavibacteria bacterium UBA2333. GTDB lineage: Bacteria > Bacteroidota > Ignavibacteria > Kapaibacteriales > Kapaibacteriaceae > UBA2333. The sequence goes on along the minus strand of DDUR01000071.1, from coordinate 26,161 downwards.
CTGTTCCCATCTCCTCAATACGTCCTGCATTCATCACGGCAATCTTGTCGCTGATGAACTTCACAACGCTGAGGTCATGCGATATAAAGATGTACGTCAGATGAAACTCATCACGTAGTGATACGAGGAGATTTAGCACCTGCGCCTGAACGGAAACGTCCAGTGCACTCACTGATTCATCGCAAATGAGAAGTTTTGGCTGCAGAGCAAGTGCGCGAGCGATACATATTCGCTGACGCTGACCGCCGGAAAATTCGTGAGGGTAATTCGTAAAGTGTCGTGGTAAAAGATTAACCTTATCGAGGAGATACAGCACTCGATCCTTCCTGTCCTTGGCATTCTCTCCGATCCCATGTACGTCGAGCACCTCCATGATGGCACTGCCAACGGACAAACGTGGGTTGAGAGATGAATACGGGTCTTGGAAGATGATCTGGAAATCGCGACGTAATGATTTGAGTTCCGACGCCCCGAGCGATCGTACGTCCTTACCATCAAAAGTGATCGTGCCAGACGTTGGCTCTACAAGTCGAAGAATAGCGCGGCCCGTCGTTGTCTTTCCGCAGCCCGACTCTCCAACAAGACCGAGCGTCTCGCCGGGACGAACCGTAAAGCTCACACCGTCAACGGCCTTTACAACATCCTTCGATGAACCAAAAAACCCTGACTTCACAGGGAAATGAACCTTTAAATCTCGTACTTCCAGAAGCGGTGACCGTGTTTCAATAAGCTGAAGTCGATCCGCTATCTCTTGTTGCGTAAACTCAAGCTCATGAACCCTAGTTTCAACTGACTCGTGAATTTTCTCAACTATCTGCCCATCGTCCGTTTCTTCCATAAAGTCGCGGACTGTTGGGAGTACCCGAAGTTTTGTATCAAGGCGTGGTCGACATGCCAACAAGCCCTTTGTATACGGGTGTTCCGGATTCTCAAAAATCTTTGCAACGGAACCAGCCTCAACAATCTTGCCCTTGTACATCACGATGACGTCATCGGCAATCTCTGCGATAACACCGAGATCATGTGTGATAAACATCATGCTCATGTCATGACGCTTCTGCAGATCGCGCATCAAGTCGAGAATTGTGGCCTGAACCGTCACGTCGAGAGCAGTTGTTGGCTCATCGGCTATAAGGAGATCAGGATTACACGACATGGCCATGGCAATCATCACACGCTGTTTCTGTCCACCCGACAGCTCATGCGGATAGGCAGTCATCACTCTCTCAGGTTTGGGCAGCCGCACTTCGTTAAACAACTCAAGTGTGCGTTTTGCGGCCTCGTCTTTGGAGACATTCTGGTGGAGGCGAATCGCCTCAATGATCTGATCACCACAACGAAAGACGGGGTTAAGGGACGTCATCGGCTCTTGGAAAATCATGGCAATCCGATTACCACGATACGTCCGCATTTTCTCTTCGTCGATCGTTACCAGATCCGTTGTTGACCCATCACGCTCGGTAAAGTGAATGGATCCGGAGACAATACGTCCCGGAGGATTTGGAATCAGCCGCATCACACTCAAACTTGTGACGGATTTACCAGAGCCGGACTCGCCGACAATTCCAAGTGTTCGACCGCGACGTACCGTAAACGATACGTTATCGACGGCCTTCATCGTAAAGGTATCAGATCGGAATTCCGTTGTAAGATTCCGAACCTCAAGGAGATTTTCCATGGTGCGAAGATACGAGGAGGTTCCTAGGCAGTACCTGTTTCCTTTGGCCGTTCCGGGATAGGCCCCAGGGCTAACACACTCCGACGTAGGTAGACGTTCGCAAGGACTCGTCCAACGACCATGGCAATTGCTGCACTAATAGCCCCATTCCACGGCGCAAAGGGTACGAGCGCTGCCATCACGAGTGCGATAAATCCTACCTCGGTGATGGTTGACCACGTGACGGCTACATTCCGTCGGGCCGTGATGAGTACAGCTCGTTGTAGTGAGTACAATACGGCGAGTGCCGGCAACAGCGTCAGGATTTGTGTCGGTAAGAGGGCAACGTCGACGAGTCTGTCTGATAGTCCATACACATGTCGGTAGACAATGTCTGCTAATGGAGTAAATGCCAGCAGACCCAGAGCAATCGTCGTTCCGATGATGATGTTTTTACCGACTCGTCTGAGGACGTCGTAGTTCTTACGTTTTTCGCCCATAAGGGCAATGCCAACCTCCTGATACGAGAATCCCAAGCTGCGGAAGAGAAAGACCAGACTGTCAACAACGGGTAACACAGCAAGTGACTCTACGGCCATAGGTGCACGGCCAAGGAAGAAGGCAATCATTGGCGTTACCACAAATCCCATGATGCTGGTTAACGCCAGAGGAACATGAAAGCGTGTGATTTCCCCGTACGTCGGTGGTTCATCTGTCCCCTGCTCCAACCGCCGTATCGTTGAGCCTGCCATGAGGCGTGTCGCTATCGCCTCGCAAATCACACCGACGGATAACGATAAGGTTCCAATGACGACTCCGCCGTAGTTCCCAAGGGATACAAGTGTTGTTGCAGCCAACAACATTGTCGAAAGTCGAATTACGGTTCCATAGGCGACACGTCGGGTGAGACCGGCACGTATCAACAATCCCTGGTAAAATCTCCGATACCCTATGGCAGCAGGCCACGGAATCATACAAACAAGTCCCGCATACATCGTTTCGGACACTTGTTTCGGAAGAGAGATAATGTTGACCGCCAGTACATCGTAGATCTGTGGGATTGTTACGACAATCATTCCAAAGGTGACCCAGGCGTTTAACCACCACATAAATGTTCGTATTCGGGCGAACGATCTACGATCGCGCGACAACGAAACGGAGGTGCTCAACAGATGAATGACAGGTGCCTCGATAAACATGGCTAACGCCACAGCCACGCCATAGGCAGCCAGATTGATTGCTGGCATTGGTAAGCGCGCCACAATGGACGTGAGAATGGGGCCTTCGGCTGCCATCATGAGCCAGGTGGCACTGAGTGGCAACCAGAATCGTACGACGTCGCGTTCTGTGAGCATTTACGAAATTGCAGTATGATCTTCGAAGAGACACAACGACCACCACGAGCCGTCCTGATTCTCTTGACGGTTATCATGGGCGTCTCAGGACTGTTTACCGTCCTCGTAGCATGGGCTGTGTCCCAAAGTGAACCCATGGAAACTTCAGCCATTACGGCCCTGATTCTAGCTTGTATTGGTGTTCCGGTTGCGATTATTGGTCTGTTTCTTCTGTCACGTATGTATGTGCGTATCGATCCAACAGGCATTCGGGTGCGCTTAACTCCCTTTCACCGAAAAGGGCGTTTCCTCGCAGCTGGCGAGATCAAGTCACTACGACTTCGCCCGTTTCGCCCCTTTGGAGAATTTGGTGGATGGGGCATACGGGGCTTTCGCTCGTGGAAACGAATGGGATATATCTGGGACGGCACAACGGCACTCGACGTAGAACTTGTAGATGGACGTGTCGTCGTTATATCGGTTGTCACTCCCCCTTCAAACGACGTGCTACAGCAGCTCATTCAGACGCCGTCTAAACAGTAACATAGACCTCACGGAAAGATTACGTCGGCCTGAAACGGGCGTAATAGGCCACGGATAGTTTCGCATACCTTCCTGCACGAGGGGCACGGCACACATGCCGTCGCATCAGAGCGTCACACCATTCACTATCCGTCAGGACTACGCCATGAAGCGTTCGCTTCTCGCACTGGCAGCCGCTACAACAACGGTTGCCGCAACAGCACAGGACTTTCCCGTGCGTATTGAGCCAGTCACAATGGCTCCCTATCTCCACGGCCGCGTTATCGTTCCGCCGTCACCACTGAAATACCAGAACATCTTTGTTGGTGGTATTGATGAGGTGCAGACAACAGCAACAAACGGTGTTCCTGCCGGCAAGGCAAAGGCCAAGCAGTGGCACGACTTCCTCGGTTTTACGCCTTCTACTGAAGGTGGTAACGTTCTCGGTTACGTAACCGTGAACCACGAAATGGTACAGAAGAACGATTCGATTGGTGATGGTGGCGGTATGACAATGTTTAAGATCGGCAAGAAGGCCGACGGAACAATTGAAGTACTCGACCAAACATTGCCTGATGGTCGTACAGGAAAGTTCTTTAATGTCGACTTTGCCAATACCGTCGGTGAAACAGGTATGAACTGTGGTGGTATCAATGCACCATCGGGACGTATCTGGACAGCTGAGGAGTGGTATCAAACGTCGAACAGACAGATTGCCGAAGGTTTCTCTGATACAACAGAATTCACAATCGGATCCAAGGTACCATCTGGTTTTGCTGGCCTCGACGGAAAGAAGATCAAACGATATGAAAATCTGAACTGGATGGTTGAGATTGATCCGCGTACTGCAAAGGCCGTTCGTAAACAGTACAACTGGAGCCGTCAGGGATTTGAGGCCGGTGTTGTAATGCCTGATGACAAAACGGTCTATCTTTTTGAAGATGGTGATGCTGGCAAGTCCATCCTTACCAAGTTCGTAGCTGACGTTGCTGGCGACTTCACAAAGGGTAAGCTGTACTTCTACAAACAGAATCAGGGTCAGTTTACTGGAACATGGGTTGAAGTACCGAACAACCCTGCTACGGACTGGGCCATTCTGTCGGCACCACATGAGTGGGCCAAAACACAAGGTATCACGGGCTTTACTCGACTTGAGTGGGGTGCCTACAATGCAACGGACGGAAAGATCTACATCACGGAGACAGGGAACGACAAGCCAGGTGCACGGTATGCTCAGGCCATAACAGAGGGATGGACTCTTCCGAAACACACGTATGACCGGGCAACGGCACAGGGCACAACGATTGACAACTCTGCCTACTGGGATTACTACGGTCGTGTCCTCGTGTTCGATCCAGCCGACAACTCTGTTCGTTCGTTTATCGAAGGTGGTCCGTTTATCGAAACGAATGATGCTACACCAGCGAACTATCCAGCCAAACACCTCTCGAATCCCGACGGTCTGAACTTCCTCTACGTCAATGGCAAAACATTTATGGTCATTGAGGAAGACTTAAACGGCGTTTCAATGGGTCGGATGCCAAACACTGGTATCAACTCAACAAACTGTGAAGCATGGCTTCTCGACATGTCGAAAGAACCAACGATCGACAATCTCTACCGTCTTGCAATCTCTCCTCTTGGCTCCGAGATCACGGGTATCATCTCCGTTGATGATGGTAATACCGTGCTCATCAACTCACAACATCCAGGCAATCTGAATGTTGCACCGTTTAACAACTCGCTGACGTTTGCTGTAAGTGGACTCAAACAAGTGATTTCGTCAATCGACAACGACGATCAGGATGAAGAGTCAACCGGCATCCGTGTCTATCCGAATCCAACATCAAGCGAACTGCGGTTCTCTGTAGCTACCGACGCGGCTCTCTACGATGCAACAGGTGCTCGTCTTCGTGTTGTACGCGGCAGTGATATGATGGACATACGTGACCTTGCTTCGGGCACGTACTACGTTCGTTTTGCCGATGGCTCAACACAGAGTGTTGTCGTAACGAAGTAATACATCAGACGTCCACATTCGGCGACCGGGACCGATGAACACTGTTCATCGGTCCCTTCGTCGTTCAACATCATCCTACTATGCGAACACTTTCCCTTGTTATTTCAGGTATCACCCTCGCCTGTTTTGTGGCAGCCCTGTCACCCTCTACGCCCTCGTTTGAGCGTCACTCTCGGTTAACGTCGTTTCTCACAGAGAAGAGTCTTTCTCTGCTTGAAGCTTGTGACTCTTTGTCGGCCCAGTGTACATCAATAACATCAGACACTGATGTAGCTGTGATACGTGCCACGTATGAAGAACTACGTCTACGGTATAAAACACTCGAGCCGTTTATCGACTATATCGACCCCGAATATGTATCGTGGTACGTTAACGGAGCCCCACTACCACGACTTGATAAGAAGTCGCAGTTTGTTGACATCGTTGAGCCCCAGGGTCTACAGGTGATTGATGAGCTACTGTATGACGATGATTCCGTGGTGATATCGACGACAAACGACATACGAATACACTGTGACAAACTCGGTATTGCGCTCCGTGAGATAACGGCTTCCGTTCGGCGAAGTCGGTGGACGGATAGAATGGTGCTTGAGGCAATGCGTACGTCCGTGATTCGCATTGTATCACTCGGTCTGACAAACTTTGATCGGCCGGCGAGTACACCACTCGTACGTGATGAGGTAACTGTCTTATCGACGATATCCTATGTGGTAGACGGTTATCGATCTTCACTTGGTGAAAGAGCTTTACAGGTAGACGTCTGCCAGCAATACATCAACACTGCACGCCAGCTACTCAACAGTGCAACTTCATACGATGATGTTGACCGTGTGGAGATGATTCGATCGTCACTTGATCCCTTATACGGTGCGATACTCGACATACACACCGCTCTTGGAGTGGAGTTTGCGTCGGAGGTCTCAACGTTACCCTCAATTCTGAACGAGCGTTCGAGATCCATCTTCTCAACCGACGTTATGAATCCCCTCTGGAGCTCCGGTGAACATGCGAGCTCAAATCGACCGGAACGTGTTGAACTCGGACGCACATTGTTTTTTGATCCGATCCTATCATCAACCATGGAGCGTTCATGTGCATCGTGCCATCAGCCGGATCGGGCCTTTACGGACGGTCAAACAACGTCACTCGCACTTGGCAGGACAGGCAACATTCTAAGAAATGCACCTACACTCGTTAACGCTGTTTTTGCCCGCCGATTCTTTTATGATCTCCGTGCACAACGCCTTGATGACGTTCTGCAACACGTTGTCACACATCGTCAGGAGTTTGGCTCGTCACTCGTTGACGTTATTCAACGCATCAATGAAAGTGACGAGTATCAGGAGATGTTTGCTCGTGCCTTCCCGGATGAGCATCAACGCGGTGCAAAAGTGTCAACCCTAGGTCGCGCCATTGCCTCCTACGTGGCAACACTTGTGAGTTTTGATTCACCCGTTGATCGATACCTGCGAGGAGAAACACAAAATCTCCCCGCTGATGTGCGCCGAGGTATGAACCTCTTTATGGGACGCGCAGCGTGCGGCACATGCCATTTTGCTCCAACGTTTGCAGGATTTGTACCACCACGTTTCCTGGAGTCGGAATCTGAGATTCTTGGTGTGGCCACACGGCCGGATACAGCCAACGCCGTCATTGATCCTGACGTTGGTCGTGCCGGAGGAATTCTCCGGGAGAACTCGCCGATTTATCGAAACGCCTTCAAAACACCAACCGTACGCAACATCGCACTAACAGCTCCCTATATGCATAACGGTGCCTATCCCAAGTTGGAGGATGTTGTCAAGTTCTACGACCTTGGAGGTGGGGCTGGAATTGGCATCCAGCATCCGTACCAAACGCTGGCACCAGATCGAATCGATCTTACACAACGTGACTATGCTGATATGATAGCGTTTTTGCAGGCGTTAACCGATACGTCCGGACTTACGAAGCGTCCACAACGGCTTCCGCGGTACACGAATTCAGAACGCAACCGACGCACGATTGGTGGTGACTATTGATGGCCCATGTGTTGGTTTTCGGACAACGTCAATGCGAATTACGGCTTTCTGTGTTGCTGCTGTATGTGACCATACTTCTGGGTAGCACCAACACCGTCACCGCAATACAACGTACGTCGCCGGAAAAACCTCCAACATACTCGGACGTAGCGCCTATTCTCGCTCGTACGTGTGTGCCTTGTCATCAACAGGGAGAGGTTGGACCATTTCCGCTAGACACCTATTCATCTGTGCGGAAGCGCGCATCAACGATCGCTATTGTGGTGGAGGACAACTACATGCCACCACAAAGAAATGATCCAACGTGGCGACGTTTTGCCCATGAGCGAAGACTTTCATCACAAGAGAAGACAACATTACTCTCTTGGATACGGAATGATTGTCCACCCGGAAACGATGACACGACGAGGCGAAAGCCCCCTTTGCCCCTTTCACAAACTCGGCAAACACGTCCAGATCTTGTGTTGCCAATGCCTCTCACCATGGATATTCCTCCTACCATGGAGCAGACATATTTCTGTGTGGCCATACCGTTTGAGTTTGATCGGGAACGCACGGTAAAGGCAATCGACTATGTACCCTCAAATCGGCGACTGGCACATCATGCCAGTTATCAAGTTCTCGAAGTAGCAGATGATGTTGATCTCCGCAACATCCCGGCCTTTTTCCGATACGGGAAGGATCAACCAGCACATGACTCACTTGACTATGCATACTTCGGACTAATATCCCGTTCATCGGGATTACCACGTGAGACCTTTCATGGTGGATGGTTACCTGGAACACAGCGTTTGCAGTTTCCGCCTACAATCGGTTTCCGTCTTCCTCGACGTGGTGTTGTGCTCTTGCGGAACATTCACTATTCACCCTCTGCTCGTTCTGACAGCGACCGTGCAGAGGTGCGTATGTGGTTTGGTACGGAGAACAACGTCCGCAATCTTGTCTTTGCTGCGTTTAAACCGATACTGACGGACACATCACAGACAGTTATTCGAGCAGGTGACGTTGACACACACCGTATCTATGCACGAATACGTGATAATATCGGAGTGTATTTTATTAACCCCCACATGCATCGTCTTGGTGTATCCTTCACCGTATGGGCAGAAAGTCCGTCAGGTGACACAATACGACTTGTACGAATACCTTCCTGGGACTTTGATTGGCAAGACTTGTATCAATTTGAGTCACCAGTACACATTCCAGCTGGAAGTATCCTGAATGCGATCGCCGTGTATGATAATACAGCGAAGAATCCCGCAAATCCCAATAGTCCTCCACAAGACATACTCTTTGAGCATGGTATGAACGATGACAGTGAAATGATGCGGCTCGTACTTATGGTAGCACCGTGGAAACATGGTGATGATCGCCTACGGCTTCCGGAGCAACGGCCACCGCGACGTCGTTAGCGGCATGTGAGTAAATTGCAGCATGAAAACAACAATTCTTTCTATCGGTGTTTTCGTGCTAACGTCGTTTACATCGTCGATAGCCGAAGCCGCTGATACCGTGCGACTCTGTACATATAACGTCCTGAAATACTCTGTGGCTAACGAAGACGGGCGTGTACCACACTTTCAACGCATACTCAACACCATTCGGCCAAACGTTATTGTTTGTCAGGAAGTTGATGCTGGTGACATTGGTCCGCGGTGGATTACCGACGTGTTAACGTACGGCTCCTTTGCCTCGTCACCGTTTATTGACGGTGAGGATACAGACAACATGCTTTTTTACGATCAGTTACTCTTTGATCTTGTAGATCAGAGAAGATTTGGAACGGATCTGCGTGACATTGCAGAGTTCAGACTTGCAACAAAGCGTACAGATGGAACGGAACAGGACACCATCGTTATCTATTCCGTCCACCTCAAAGCATCAGACGGAGGAGAGAATGCTGCGCAGCGTGGTGCGGAAATGCTTACACTCCTGCAGAACGTGCGTTCCCATCCGTATGCTGTTATCGCAGGTGACTGGAACATCTATGGAACGTCTGAACCAGCATATCGCCATGCCACAGCATCGGACACCCTACGTCGATTTATTGATCCCCTCGGCTCTTCGTGGCGTCGTAACATCGCATCGGACGCACGCTTCTACACCCAGTCAACCCGTAACGCTCTGGCTGGATGTGGAGGGGGCGTAGGGGGCGGCCTTGATGACCGATTTGACCTGATTGTTGTGAGTGAGCAGCTTTTTCAGCGCACGATTGTGAGTACGTATACACATTTTGGTAACGATGGTATACCACGACTTAATAACGAACTTGACGATCCCGAGAACACGGTTGTTGACGCCGACATGGTAGCAGCTCTGAAGTGTGCATCGGACCACCTCCCTGTGTACGTCGACGTTATCCTTGGTGACGTCCAGGCGTCTGTGTCCGATCCAACATCCGGCTCGTGGTTACGACCAAACGGCACATCCTGGCTTGTTCAATCATCCGTCCCCCAGAGCCCCTGGTCGATTACCGATGTCCGCGGTATCACCGTTGCCAGCGGCCACACAACAACGGAGTGGACACCAATTGATATGGAGTCTATCCCTCATGGTGTTTACGGAGTCACTGTTGGTTCTCAACGTGCAGTTGTTGTGAGATAGAAGATCACGAGTGGAACTGAAGCAATCGTCCGCCTCTCCGCCGGCACACGTAGTCAAACTGTCAACCTTGCTGTTGTGAGGTGACCTGGACATAACATGTGTGACGTTGCCGTATCGAGTGTACGCGGGTTGTTGAAGAAGAGGTAGTTGCCTACTTGTACAGAAATTTCTGAGTGGGCCTTTCTATTGAGACTAAAACAGATACGGCTGCCCCATGATCACCAGATATGGGTTTGGTTCAACCCATGGATCTCTAGGTGGTATTGGATCACCAGGGTCACATTCGATCTGACGCTCACACCTTTGGCTAATCGTTATTGCTGCTGGTGTGCATATATATTGATAAAAGACATCTCCACCGTGATTCGGATCACTCGTGAATGCATTTCGAGCACACCAACACATTAATCGAATTCGCTGAGGGTTATCCCCAATGCAGGCCAGGTTTTCAGGCGGACGTCGCCTCTTCGGATACGGAAGTGACAATGCCTCAAGACCACTTGCCAGAAAGAGAACGGCTGTAATGACAGTGATGTATGGTTTCATTGGGTGTACTCGCTGTTCTTTCGTGTTCGTCATTGTGGGGTTCATTTTTGTTTTGACTTACGTAGTACGACGTATTCCTCTCTTCACTGCACGATGATGTGTTTCGTGCATACTGGCACAGTTCCCGAGTATAGAATTGCGAGATACATGCCGGGAGTGGGAGCTGTGAGATTAAATGGCCCAGACTGTCCGTTTGTTACGACGGTAGATTTTATCAGGCCATCAAGGCCAACGAGTCGCACGTGAGAGTACGCGCCTGCGTTTGCCGTTATGCTCGCGATGACTGTGAGACTTGACGTTCCAACGGAAAGATCACACGATGAGCCTCCAGGCGCACAGATACTATTATTCTGAACCTGTGCTGCATAGTCAGTAGAACCCGAAATGTAGTCCCTGGAGAATGCTGCAGTCATGTGATCATTTCTCATCCACAGCTGCGTGGTGTCAGCTGATTCAACATGTACTCGGATATATGACCAAATTGTGTCCGTTGTTGAAGGATTGATGTATACACATCTGTAGACAGCTGCGTTCGGCAGAAACCAGCATGGAGAATGTCCCGACGATGAAATCGAAAGAGTATCCAGCAAGGCGATCCGGGACTCAGTAGACGCATTGACAATTTCAATCGACATTGTGCCTTGCGACGGGAACTTTGCCAGTGTCGATGTCAATGTGTCCGCCGCAGGATCTCGTAAGAGCGCCATCCGAAAGACACTCACTGTGTCTCCCGGTCTCATTGGAAACACCTGTGTTGTGGTCTTTGAGGACAGTAATGAGTTGGAGACCTCGGCAAATGCGGAGTCTCCCGAATCATCCCAGTTCCATACCTTACCGTGGCACCAGTCACGAAGAAGAATCCAGCTGGAGTTAACTCTGAACTCAGACACCTGTACACTTAGCGTTGAGGAATCGCTCTGATACTCAAGGTTGTATCCCGGAACGAAACCCGACCGGTCCAGTGTATCTGTTGATGGCAAGCCATTTGTGTCCAATAGATATACCCGATAGCCTGGCCGGAACATGATTTGCTGGTATGTTGAGTCGCACTGTGCATGTGCGTCAGTATATACAACTAGCAAACATGCCAGAATAGAACACATGAGGACAACTGTTTTCATCCCCTACCTCACACAATACTGTTAAAGAAGTTCGTGGTATCAGTGATGTGCCTTAACGTGCCGAACGAATACCCCTGACACTGCGAGAAACATAAAAAAAAAGAACAGAAATGCAAATTCTACTGCAACATCATCTCAACACCAAATCTTGCCCATCGTGGAGGCATAACAACCCAGCCCGACTCGACCCACGTCTCATTCCAGAGGTTGGTAACTTCGGCGATGATGGTGAAGGGGCCAACGGGGCGCCGTAATCGCAGATCCTGGACAATACGTACCGACTGCTCCGTTACCCGTTGAAATACACGAATCGGAGTCGTAGCGTAGATATCAAGCGGCAAGTGCCACGAACTCTCAACAAGAAACTGGAATCGTAGATTATCAGCAGAGTATCTGGTTCGAACAGGAGACGAGATAACGACACTTTGCCAGTTCAGACCAACCTGAAGCCGTTCAAAAACCTCGCCGAGTGCGAATGAGAAACGTGCTTCAAGGCCGTTAACAAAAACAGAACCAATATTCTGAGCACGCATAACCACCGACGTATCGGAGAAAAATCCGTAGTCGATTAGGTCATTGGCATCACGCCGATACACAGATGCTGTAGCGGTCCAGCTCGGCGATGTATGGCGATATCCGAGTTCTGACGTGATCGCTGACTCAGGTCGTAACAATGGATTGCCGATTGTCCGTGGATCGCGATAGTAGAGATCGGTATATGTTGGCACACGCCCGCTACGTTGCACCGATACAAAGGCTACATCAGACGCATCGTCGTTGATTTGCCAGGTGACGTCAGCTCCTCCAACAGGTAGAGGTGTACGATCGGAATACAACATCGTTCCCACACCAACGCTGAACATGAACCTATTGAGTACTACAGACTGTTCGGCGATGACACTTCCTCGTATCCGATGATGGTCACCAAGATTTGTACTGGTTATCTCATCTCGTCCGCCATCAACAAAGACCGATGTTGCGCCAAACGTTGAGGTATACGTAGCACCAAGTTGTGTTGTGAACTGATCCGTTCGATGGAGATTTCGATAGAAGGCCGGATTATCTCTGTTGAGTAAGAACTCATCAGAATTGATTCGGTACAACGAGCGAGCTACAAGCCGAACATCGTTTGTGAGGCGTACATCAGCAGTGACTCCAGCAAACCACGACACCACATGCTCCCATGCCATGGGATATGTCTGAATGTAATATCCATTTGCACCAAAGGCGCGATTGTTAACGCCGGCAAGGAGGCTGATTCGGTGACTTGTGTCGTTGTAGGCACTGCGGAAGAAGACGGATTGTTTGTCGACATCGGTTGAAGGTAACCAGCCGTTGTGACGCAACGCTTGGGCACTCACGAGTGTATGAAGGTTTCCGCTAGAGCCTTGTACGGAGAGCCTTCCCTCGGTAAAACGAGCATCACCACCCATTAATGATGCACGCAGGACAGGTGTTGTTGCACCGGCATCCGTAACAAAGTTTACGGCACCATCCAAGGCGCCGGCACCGTAGAAGCGTGCAGCGCCACCCTTAAGAACTTCAATCCGAGCAACATCCCAAGGAAGCATAGGAAGTGCGGCCGAATGGTGACCAGTCTGCACGTCGTTAATACGCAGACCATCAATAAGTATGGCAGTTTGCTCAAACGTACCTCCACGCATCGACACGTCGGCTTGCACACCAAGCGGTCCCCGCTGTCGCAAATCAACACCCGGAACAAACTGTAGTGCCTCTACGGCATCGCGTGCAGGCAGCTCCGTTAGGCGTTGTGCAGTGATAACGTCAAGCGTGCGCGGCAGGAGCGTTTTTGACGAATCAATAATTCCGGCCGTTACCGTAATGGCAGGCGATAGAACGACTCTGACGGAGTCATGTCGGGAAACGCGATTTGAGTCAACTTTCACCTCATCCATAGACTGCACGCGGGTTTGGGCAGCGCACGGCAGTGCCACAGCGATGAAGATGTTCATCGCCACAAAGAATCGTCTTGTGTTCATTAGTATCCCAGAAGCCAGGCAAAAATGAGAGGCGCTACGATCGTTGCATCACTTTCAATGATGTATTTCGGCGTCTCAATACCGAGTTTGCCCCACGTGATTTTTTCGTTCGGAACAGCTCCCGAATATGAGCCATACGACGTGGTAGAATCGCTGATTTGGCAGAAGTAGGCCCAGAATGGCACGTCGTGCCATTCAAGATCCTGATACATCATCGGTACAACACAGATCGGAAAGTCACCTGCAATACCGCCACCAATCTGGAAAAATCCTACACCCTTACCGGCAGAGTTTGCTCGGTACCAATCCGAAAGCCACATCATGTATTCAATGCCGGACTTCATGATTGAAGGTTGTAACTCACCCTTTATACAGTACGAGGCAAAGATGTTACCCATCGTTGAGTCCTCCCAGCCCGGCACGATAATGGGAAGATTTTTCTCTGCAGCGGCAAGCATCCATGAGTTCTTCGGGTCGATCTCATAATACTGCTCCATTTCACGGGAGAGCAACATCTTATACATGTACTCATGCGGGAAGAATCGCTCACCGGCGTCCTGCGCGTCTTTCCACTGTTTGTGAATGTGTTTCTGGATACGTCGGAACGCCTCCTCTTCGGGAATACATGTATCTGTCACACGGTTAAAACCATGTTCCAGTAGATCCCACTCATCCTGTGGAGATAGATCGCGATAGTGTGGCACACGCTTGTAGTGTGAATGTGCCACAAGGTTCATGATATCTTCCTCGAGGTTTGCTCCCGTACAGGAAATGATCTGCACCTTGTCCTGACGGATCATCTCTGCAAGTGTCTTACCAAGTTCTGCCGTTGACATAGCGCCGGCGAGGGTGATCATCATCTTGCCACCTTCGGCGAGATGCAACTCATAGCCCTTTGCCGCGTCGATCAAGGCAGCCGCGTTAAAGTGGAGGTAATGTTCTTCGATGTATCGAGAGACGGGGCCGCGTGATGTCATAGAGGCATGTGTTGTGTCAACGTGACGGATGAGGTCACGATGACGGGTTGAGTCGGACTGACGTTCGACGTCAGGTTTCGAGTGGCTGCGAAAATACGCCATCGCGACCACCTCGGGAACGCCCTCGCCAGTGGTATCTTCGCGGATGCAGCAGTCAACCAAAAACATCGGCATTGCAACGGCAATCCTCGTGGTGATTGCTGCCGGTGCCGTCCTCTATGTTCTGCAGGGAATCCTCCTGCCCTTTATCCTAGCTGGTCTGCTGAGTATTCTGTTTCGGCCCATCGTTGTGCGCCTTCGCGCGATAAAAGTCCCGATGGCCCTCTGTATCCCTATTGTGCTACTCATCGCTGGTGGTGCACTATGGGGAATCTCCATGATCATCTCCGCTGGGATTGTGTCAGCCACGGAAAAAGCTCCCCTCTATGAAGCTCGATTGTCCGACCTTATTACACAAGCCAATCTTGGCATCCGCAAACTATCGGTGGATCTGTTTGGCCGCCCGAGTGCGATGAAGTTTGAGAACATCCTCGATCCTTCTGCTCTGGCAGGACTAGCTACGTCGAGTGTGAGCAGTCTCGTTACGCTGATTGGCGACGGGACCTTGGTCTTACTCTTCCTCGTGTTTATGGTCCCCGCCGGCGAAACCTTTCCCAGAAAGCTTGCAGCCATTCGTGACCGGATTCCATCTGTTGACATCGTCTCGATCTTCACGACGGTACACGACAAGGTGCTGCGTTACCTTGGCATCAAGACCCTTCTGAACATTGTTGTTGGTCTACTCACGTGGATCATCCTCGCCATTATGGGTGTAGACTTTGCTGCCCTGATTGCACTGATAACGTTCCTGTTTCACTATCTGCCAAACATTGGCAGTATTATCTCAACGTTTATTCCCGGCTTTGTTGCTCTTGTGCAGTTTGAATCCTTTGGATTTGCTGCGCTTGTTGTTGTGATTCTGTCTGCTATGCAGAATCTTATGGGCAACATCCTAGAGCCACGGATAATGGGCGACTCTCTTGACCTTTCTCCCGTTCTCGTGTTGTTCTCCCTGGCCTTCTGGGGCTGGATGTGGGGCATCGTGGGCATGATCCTCTCTGTGCCCATTATGGCTGTTGTAAAGGTTGTTCTTGAGGCAATTCCAGCCACACAACCAATAGCCGTACTTATGGGGAGCGGTAAGCGTCTTCCCTCTCGTTAATTTTGCACATGCACTTCTCCCTGCGGCACGTCACGGTAACGTTCGACGGTGTTCCAGCAATCCGCGATGTTTCTGCGGAGTTTGCCGGAGCCGACGTTGTGTTGCTGACCGGTGCGACGGGTGCCGGCAAAACAACGTTCCTCAGATTACTTGATGTTGACCTGATTCCAACAACAGGCGAAGTACAGATCGACGATGTACCAACACGGTCGATGCGGCCACGTGCCATACGTGCCATCCGCCGCCGTCTTGGAATCGTACGACAGGACTGTCGGCTCATTCATGACCTGAACGTCTTCGACAACATCATGCTTCCCTTGTCTCTTGCCGGCTATCAGCGCCAAGAAGCCTCCCGACTCGCCATGGAACGTCTGGCCGATCTCGGTGTGAGTTACGTACGCAACAAGTTCCCACATCAGCTCAGTGGCGGTGAACGGCACCTCGTTGCCTTAACACGTGCCCTCGTGACGCGCCCTGATATGATTCTTGCCGATGAGCCAACAGGCACACTCGATGATGGATCATCTGCACGCGTAATTGATGTGTTACGAGCCGCACGTGCTGACGGAATTGGTCTTGTTATCTCTACCCACAGTGCTGCCCTTGTGGCCGCATTCCCGGAGGCCCGAAACATTCGACTTGATGAGGGAGCCGTTGTATCACCGATTGAACATGAGGTGATATCGTGACACGTATCCTCATCATTGGTTATGGTGCAATGGGACGTGAAGTTGAGCGCCATGCTGCAAGCGCAGGATGTACCGTAGCTGGCATCGTTGATGTGGACAGCCCCCTTGCCCCTTCATCGTTCGACAATGTTGACGTTGCGATCGACTTTTCCATACCGTCCGTTGTTGTTGAGAATGCACGTCTTGTCACCGAGGCCGGTTGTAACCTCGTCATCGGTGCCACGGGATGGTATGACTCGCTCGACGTTGTACGTGGATTTGCAACAACGAAGAACACAGGTATTGTCTGGGGAAGCAACTTCAGTGTTGGTGTGCAGATGTTTTTCCGAGCCACACGTGCCTTGGGTATGATGATAAACTCTCTTCCTGAATACGACGTGATGGTCCACGAGTGGCATCACCTTCGGAAGAAGGACAGTCCAAGTGGAACGGCACTCACAACGGCACGGATTCTCCAGGAAGAGATTCAGCGCAAATCAGACATCACAACAGAAACACAACACGGAACGATTGATCCATCACACCTGCACGTTACGTCAACACGTGGTGGACACATCGTTGGCAAACACGTGGTAACGATTGACGGACCGCATGACCGACTGGAACTCATTCACGATGCTCGCGACCGATCGGCCTTTGCCCTAGGAGCACTACGAGCTGCACGGTGGATTGAGAAACGGACGGGATTCTATGACTTCACGGACGTCTTTCCAGCCGTCATTGGAGAGATAGTATGATCTACCTAGCCCTACTCTTTGTACTCGGCTGTGCTTCTGCACCGTCGACCGACAGTTCGGGCGGCCCGAAGGTTGCCTTTGATCCACCTGTATTGGTGACAACGGCTGATAGTTCGGGATATGTAACAGCAATGGTAAAGGTGTTGAATATCGGAACCGACACCGTTCGTATTCTCGGCGTAAAGGGTTCATGTGGCTGCGCCGGAGCTTCGGTGCAGCGTTCAACGGCTGTTCCGGATAAACCGGGAGCCATCTACCTCACCGTGAATACGCGTGGCTTTGTTGATAGCGTCAACAATGTTGACTTCACGCTGATGAGTACTGCAACTAACTCACCGACGGTGTTTCGCATCGTCGTGAAGAAGAATGAGGAACGATCGAAATGAGACATTGGCTCGCAAAAACAGAACCGACAGAGTATGACTGGAGCACGTTCATTCGTGAACGAAGGGCTCAATGGACGGGTATTCGGAATGCCCAGGCACGGAACGTGCTGAAGGACATGAAGACGGGCGACATTGTGCTTATCTATCACACAGGCACCGAGCGGCGTGTGATGGGAATTGCCAAGGTGGCAAAGCAGGCCTATCAGGACCCAACGGATACAGAAGGTAAATGGCTCGCCATTGATCTTATTCCCGTGACTACACTGAAGCACCCGATCTCTCTGGAAACCATCAAGGCACATACGAAGCTTCAGAACATTGCTCTCGTACGCCAACCCCGCCTGAGTGTGAGTCCATTAACCGAGGATGAGTATAGCATTCTGATACGTCTTGGCGCATAAACAATCGGCGTATGGATTCCTTTGGGTCTCCATACGCCGAAACATTGTCACTATCTTACAAATTTCTTGACGGTCAACTGATGCAGCGTTACTCCTAGTGGAGTAGCGCTTTTCGCAGATGTTCTACATCTGCACGAACCTTCTTGTCCGTATCGATGTAGTTAAGAATCTGCTGACAAGAGTGAAGCACCGTCGTGTGGTCACGTCCGCCAAAGTGCATTCCGATACTCTTTAACGACATCTTCGTGAGCTGTTTTGAAAGGTACATCGACATTTGTCGAGCGAGAACAACTTCGTGTTTCCGCGTCTTTGCCGACAACAATGCTACATCCTGGCCGTAGTAAGCAGCGACCTCATTCTTGATGTCGTCAATCGTCAGCGAACGTGCACTTGGTGAGTTTGTAACGCCGCGTACAACTTCCTTAGCAAGCTCAAGTGTAAGCTCACGTCCATCCAGAGACACCTTTGCCAGTAACGAGATGAGGCAGCCCTCAAGTTCTCGAACACTGCTTGTTACATGACGGGCAATGTATTCAAGTACATCACCTGGCATATCGGTGCCTTCCTCCATACTCTTCTGCTGGAGAATGGCCATCCGTGTCTCGAAGTCCGGCATTCCGATGTCGGCTGTTAATCCCCACGTAAAGCGTGAGATCAAGCGCTCATCAACATCAGCAAGGTCCTTTGGCTGTTTGTCCGACGTCAGGATGAGCTGACGTCCGGCCTGATGTAGGGCGTTAAACGTGTGGAAGAACATGTCCTGCGTCTTTTCCTTACCACCCAGGAACTGAATGTCATCCACGATGAGGACGTCAACACTCCGATAGAAGTTCGTGAAGTCGGCAACACGATTTGTCTGAATCGCATTGATGTACTCCATGGTGAACTTCTCAGAATTCGTGTACAACACACGTGCATTTCTGTCGCGCTGCAGAACACGATTACCAATTGCCTGAACAAGGTGTGTTTTGCCAAGCCCCGTTGGACCGTAGATCACAAGCGGATTGTAGCGAGTTTTTCCGGGATTATCAGCGACGGCCATCGCTGCCGATGTAGCAAGCTGATTGTTCTCACCGCGAATGAAGTTCTCGAACGTATATCGCGGATTAAAGTACGTTGGATAGTGAGCGGAAGGGGCCGCCGGCTTTGCCGGCGAAGGGGCTCCTGACTCCGGGAAGGCAATCTTGGTTTGTCCGGCACCACGAGCACCTGGTAACCGAATGGTACGCTGCTCAAGCGTCGAATCACCTTCATCAACAACAACCTGATACTGAAGGCGGGCCTTTGCGCCCATCACCTTCTGAATGGTTTTCTGCAGGAGCGAAGAGTAATGTTCTTCGATCCACTCGTAGAAAAACTGACTGGGTACCTCCACGGTTAACAGAGTTCCGTCCCATTTGAGCGGACGGATCTGCTCAAACCACGTTTTAAAAACCTGCGCCGACACATTGTCGCGGATGATTCCCAGACACCGCTCCCAGAGGGATTCGGCGTCCGAGCTTCCACCCGTCTGTGACAATTTTGGCATCGCTGATTTCGTAGTTGTCGGTTCTGAAGTAGAGGTTTGTGTGAACAAGTTTAGCGTCTCGGTGGTTTTCACCCGACTTCCCTCCCATGCATGTGATGCAAACGCATCGAATACTACCGACAATCGGCGCTGAAAACCCAGATTTACTGCGGCTTTCCGGTGGTCCCACCACCGATTGTCCCCCGAACTCAGGGGTTGCAAAGTTTTGTCATGGAAGCATTCTCTGCAAGTAGAAAAGTTGGTTCAAGTGAACATTTTTCCCTTGCTTTTTTCCGAATCACTGCAAGGCCTACATTTTGCAATGGCGTTACGACGAATCGCTAAGGAAACATCTCGGTGACCATCAGGCGAAGCCAGTCTCCGTATCTTCGTAGCTCAATGAGCGACGAACGAAGTGACGAACAGACAGCGCCGGACACAGCAAGTTCGGAAATGAGTTTTATGGAGCATCTTTCAGAGCTCCGTATACGTCTGTTTCGTTCCGTACTGGGATTACTCATTGCATGTATCGTTGTCGCCTTCTGGCGAGAAGAGCTCATGACGTACGTTCTGCTGCGGCCTGCCCTTGAAGCCAAGGTGGAACTTATGAATACAGAGCCATTCGGACAGGCCTTCCTGTACTTTAAGGTCATCTTTTTCGGCGGTCTTGTTCTGTCGTTCCCTTGGTTGATGTATCAGATCTGGAGTTTTGTTGCACCAGGCCTGTATCATCATGAGCGTCGTTGGGCACGCACGATATCACTTCTCACAACGATTTGTTTTGTCATCGGCCTGGCCTTTGGATACTACGTCCTCATTCCCAGTATGATGTCGTACATCGACACGGTAGGAAATGCCAACATCAAGGACATCATCTCAGTCACGTCCTACTTCAGTTTCTTCATCAACATGATGTTGGCGTCGGGCTTCATCTTCGAGTTGCCGATGGTGACGTGGGTGTTAGCACGTTTTGGAATGGTCACTGCTGCCTTCCTGAACAAGTACCGTCGGCATGCCATCGTTATCATCCTGATCCTTGCAGCCGTCATCACGCCCACACCAGATCCGCTGACGCAGCTTATGGTGGCCGTGCCACTGTACGTTCTTTTTGAAATCAGCATTGTCATAGCCAAGTTCTCGGCACCAAAACCGCGATGACGAAAACCATCTCCAGTAACGACATCGCACGGCCTGTAGCCGACGAACTTGAGCAGTTTGATACATACCTGCGAGCGCAGATGCGCTCACGAGCAGCACTGCTAGATACCGTTGTCCGCTACATCCTTCGCCAACGTGGTAAGCGTGTTCGCCCTACGCTGGTCTTTCTTGCAGCAGGTATGTGCGGAGGAATCACCCACCGAGCTTATACCGGTGCGGCAATGGTTGAGCTTCTCCACACAGCAACCCTTGTCCACGACGACGTTGTGGATCAAGCTGAAGAACGACGTGGTATGGCCTCGATCAACGCGGTCTGGAAAAACAAGGTTGCCGTACTGGTTGGTGATTACCTGCTGTCTCGTGGTCTACTCATCGCCGTGAACAACGATGAATTTGACTATCTGAAGGTCACGTCGGACGCTGTTCGACGGATGAGTGAAGGTGAACTTCTTCAGCTGCAGAAGCGTCGGCAAAAACGCCTTGACGAAGAAACGTATTTCCGTATCATCAGCGACAAAACGGCTTCGTTGATTTCAACCTGCTGTGAGATAGGCGCTATTAGTGCAACGGATGATGTTGGAGTTCGAGCTACCCTGCGTCAGTATGGTGAGCTTGTTGGCCTTGCCTTTCAGATCCGCGACGATGTGTTGGACTATACGTCACGGTCATCCATTCTGGGTAAACCGGTTGGCAATGACATTCGAGACAGGAAGATTACACTTCCCCTACTCTACGCCTGCGCCGTTGCCCCCAAGTCAGAATCGAACGCCATGCTTTCTATTGTGAAAGGCCGTGGTACGAAATCTTCCGATGTCAAAACCGTCATAGACTTCGTGGAACGCTACGAGGGCACCAACAAAGCCCAGGAAAAGGCTCACGAACTCGAACGTCAGGCAGTAGAACTGCTTGCCCCTTTTGCCCCTTCAGAGTATCGAACAGCCCTCGTGGATTTCGCTAACTTTGTTGTCACGAGAACGAAATAGTCGACTCACAGGAGGATCCTATGGATTCACGCCAATACATGCGTCAACGTGACGCTGCAGGAGATGTCCTCTCCGCTCAACAAGTCGCCGCACACGTCCACACAGACGATATGCGGGCCTACGTACAGAAGGTCTATGCCTGGATGACAGGTGGCCTTATGCTGACGGGGTTGACGGCCTTTGGTGTTGCCTCATCACCCACGATTCTGAATGCCATCTTCGCAACGCCGTTGTACTGGCTTGTACTGCTTGCCCCACTGGGTATGGTCTTCTTCCTCAGCGCTCGTGTTGATTCGATGAAGCCCTCAACGGCAGCTGGTACGTTCCTTGCCTATTCCATCGTCAATGGCATGTCGTTCTCTGCCCTCTTTCTTGTGTACGAACTCGGCAGCATCTTCCAGGTCTTCCTCATTGCCGGTGGCATGTTTGGTGTTTCAGCAGCCTATGGTTACCTCACAAAACGTGACCTTACGGGTGTTGGCTCCTTCATGTTTATGGGCCTCATCGGTCTTATCATCGCTTCGGTAGTGAACTGGTTTATGGATAGTTCCGTGTTGGACTTCGCCATCAGCGTTATTGGAGTGCTGGTCTTTACGGGGTTAACGGCCTATGACATGCAACGACTTCGTGCTCAGGCAGTTGTGATGTATTCCGAGGCTGGCCTTATCACAAAGCGGGCTATCCTCAGCGCGCTGACACTCTATCTTGACTTTGTGAACCTCTTCCTCTTCCTTCTTCGCCTGCTTGGTGACCGTCGGTAAGAGGTGACAGTATCGAACTCAACTCCGCTTCGGTGCGGCCTCGGTTTGCCGTAGAAGCACACGACGTTCTGATAGCAGGTCGTGCTGCTGATGCTGCGCGCCTGTGTGCTTCCGGTATCTCCGCCTGGCCGGACTATGCAACGGGATACGTTGTTCTCGCAAAGGCCTACCGAGATCTTGGTCGAATTGACGATGCCGAAACGATGGAGGCCGAAATCCTCCGTCGTTTCGGTTTTCCGTTTGTACACGAGGTTACTGTTCCGGTCGGAGAGGCGTCGACGTCACACGCAACAACAAACGCTCCTGAACCTCCCGCAGACGATCGTATCGTCGTGCACACTCTTCCAACAGAGACTGTCCCGCCGCCGGTTGTCCTATCGCTACCAGAAACACAACCCACTGTTGTATCACCACAACCTCGAACAGCGTCGGACTTTTCTCTCCGTATCATTGATGTTCGTGGTACGGTAACCAACGACAAACGCATCATTCGTGCTGCAACGGTTCGACTGATTCCTGGACTTGAATTCACGTCGTTACGGTTTGAAGGGGTAAAGGGACGTAGTCGTCGCGATATTCAGCATCTGGGTGAACCACCACCATTTCGTGACTTTAACTCGTCACCAGCAATGCGTGTCCGCGAATCGTCAAGGCCATCCGGACCTGCGTCACAACGCAGTCCACAACCGCAGCGGCGCACGTCACTTGAAGAGCTTGCACAACGACTTGAAAAGGCACGTATGCCTCGTCCTGACGAGGTAAAACCCTTGTCACCTGGACTTCCACTCAGCTCTCCCCCAGATGTAGAACCTGAATCACGTCCGAAGGCACTCGTTACCGAAACCATCGCTCGTATTTACGCTCAGCAAGGTTCATTCGATAAAGCAATTGAGGCATATACAGTTCTGATGCAGGCCAAACCAGAACGCGCCAACGTCTTCCAGGCGGCTATCGATGATATCCGTCGGAAAATGTCGTCCTGATGTTAATCTGGCGGTACATATTCCGCGCCCACATCGCCCCGTTCATTTTTGGAACGGCAACGATTATGGCACTGTTCCTGATGCAGGTGCTCATCAACTGGATTGATAAGCTGGCCGGTAAAGGACTCGACATTTTTACCATCGTCGAGTTTATCGTTCTGAGTTTGTCGTGGATTGTTGTCCTTGCCGTACCAATCGGTGTCCTGTTTTCGACACTCATGGCCTATGGCGGTCTCTCGTCAACACATGAGACGACGATCTTTAAAGCCAGTGGTATGGGCTTGTTTACCATGATGGTGCCGTCGGTCATTGGCGGTCTTGCCCTGTGGGCCTTTGTCTTCTGGTATACAGACAACGTCTTACCCGACAGTAATCTGCGCCTGTCAACCATGATGCGCGACATCAACCGTACCAAACCAACCTTTGCTGTTGAAGCTGGACAGTTTACGACGCAGATTGAAGGCTATACAATTCTTGCTCGCGATATGGATACAGCAGGAACGATGTACGGAGTAACGATTTACGACAATTCGCGAGCTGATCAGCAAAACATCGTCAATGCCGACACTGGCAAACTTGGTTTTTCGCCATCAAGCACACGTCTAATTGTCCAGCTTTCCAGCGGTGAGATTCACCAAGTGAACCGTCGCCGTCCGATGGACTATCGAACGATTACGTTTGCTCGTCATCAGATTGCTATGCCATCTGATCGCTTCTTCTACGAACAGAGTGATCCCACCGGCTCATCGCGTGGTGAACGTGAGATGCGCATTTCGGACATGCAAGAGATTGTTGACCGATCGTCGGCCATCGTCGCTGTTTCAGATCGTGTTACCGATTCACTCCTTCGTGGTCACATTGCCTGGCTTTCAGGGAAAGGGGCAAATGGGGCAACCGATACACAAACAGCCCTTCTCAGAGCACAGTCTACCGTAATTAGTATTCGTTCGCAGTTGGAAAGTGAGTCGTTTCGACGCTCCGGAGAGGTAAATACAATTCGGCGTTACGAAGTAGAAATTTATAAGAAGTATGCTATTCCCTTCGCCTGTATACTCTTTATTGTTGTGGGATGCCCGATGGGAATTCTCACCAAGGGAGGCAACTTTGGTATTAGTGCGGCTATCTCTCTTGGATTCTATGTTGTGTACTGGGCAAGTCTTATTGGTGGTGAGAAACTCGCCGATCGTGGCTTGTTATCACCGGCCTTCAGTATGTGGCTTGGAAACATCATTCTCGGAATCGTTGGAATTCTCGTCTCCATTCGCGTGAATTACGAGATCTCGGTGTTTGGACTCCTTAAGAGTGCATTCCGCAGGTCGACGGCTGCGTCAGCCTGACACGACGTGCGTTTCTGCGTCAACCTTACCAGATAAATCCATCAAGAGCTGAATTTGCCAAGGCAAAGGCATTATCCATTGTGTCAGCCGTTGCCGTCAAGTGTCCCATCTTTCTGCCAACACGCGACTCTTTTTTTCCGTAAAGATGCAGTGACACGCCCGGTGTACGTAAACAGTCCATCACACTATCCGGTATGGCCGTTCCACTTCGTTCGCCAAGAAGATTAATCATTGCCGCACCACCAACACGCAAATCAGCTGAACCAAGCGGCATGTTGGTAACAGCACGCACGTGATTCTCAAATTGTGAGGTATAACATGCTTCGATCGTATAGTGTCCGCTATTGTGTGGACGCGGGGCAATTTCATTAAAGACAATGTCATCGTTCACCGTGAGGAACATCTCTATTCCAAACACACCCACACCGTCAATTGCTTCTACACAGGCAACAGCAATGTCCTGCGCACGTTTCTGCAGGACGTCTTCAATTGGTGCAGGTGCTAGGACAGAAACGCAGATATGACCCTGCTGAATCGTTTGTACACAAGGATAGACAGCCAGCTCACCACGGCGATTACGAGCAACCAAAACGGCAAGTTCTTTTGTAAACGTCACGAATGACTCGGCTAACAATGGGCGTGGTTCTTCGCCTTCCATAAACTTTCGCCACACACCATCAATCTCTGTGTCGCTTTTTATGGTAGCATTTCCGTATCCATCATAACCATACTTCCGAGTCTTTGCTACAAAGGGATATCCATGGCGTTCCCCAAACGCATAGAGGTCAAGCTTTTTATGAATCTCGGCAAAATGAGGTGTGGGAATACCCTGTGAAGAGAAGGTCAACTTTTGTGTGTACTTGTCTTGCACCAGACGCATTGTTGCCGGTGTTGGAAACACAAAACGTTGCTCTGCGATAACGTCGAGAATAGTCGGATCGATAAACTCATTCTCTAGCGTCACAATATCACTTGCTGCGATAAATTTCTGTAGCGATGCCTCATCCTTCCACCCCAACGGATAATCAAGCTTCGTCATCATTCCCGCTGGTGAGTCTTCACCATGTTCAATAATTGCCACACGCAGTCCCATCCTATATGCCTCTTGTGCCGTCATCTTTGCCAGCTGTCCACCGCCAAGTATTCCTAGCGTAAAGGGTTCAGATGGGCGATAGATAGAGGGGAGCATGGGGGTGGGGTTAATGGTGGGGTTAAT
>DDUR01000005.1:26651-27145 GCA_002344895.1 Ignavibacteria bacterium UBA2333 | reverse complement strand
GGTGCCGGGGACCTAAAGGTCCCCGGCACCTCCTCGAAGGGCCCCTCCCGGAGAATGGTTTCCCTAAGCTTTGCGCCAACCACAGTCGGCGCGGCAATCGTCGATGCTCCCACCATGGACAACATGGTGAGAACGTCCCGTCGTGAGGTCATGCTGCAGGATCTCCCTTTGGAACTTGGCACAAAGTTCCCGCACCTGAGACTGCCTTCCTCGTTACCATGGCGTAATCACGAAGACGTAATGATGGTGTATTTTCTCGCCGTAACGCAACCTGAACGCGTATATCGTCGTAATTCACCAACCATGACGACACCTAGAGCATATCTTGTTGGCACTTTGCTTGTTTTTGCCATGATGGCCACAACCGTGGTTTCCAGGGCTCAGGTTGACTTTATCGTGAACGACTCCATCATTGATGTCGTTAAGCGTAAGCCCCTAAATTGGTTTGCCGGCATCTCGTTCTCGCACAGTAATCCGCAAGGTGCGTTTCGCGA
>DDUR01000005.1:0-26412 GCA_002344895.1 Ignavibacteria bacterium UBA2333 | reverse complement strand
CTCGCTAACGAAGATTGGCGTGGATCCGCCTGGATTGGGCTTTGGAGTGCATGCCGGTTACTACTTCGATCCGATCCCTGTCAGTATCGTACTCAATGCCGATTACCTGATCTATTCCGTCGATCGAAAGCGGTATAGAAATTGGTCTGATACAACCGAATATGAAACACAGTCCAACGCGATTCCTTTTAACGTCGCCATTCGGTTGCAGCCCAATTTCGAGTCGTGGATCTTCCCATATGCCGAAGCCATAATTGGCGGTAGTGTGTTTAATGGTTCGTATGAACGTCGCACGTATAACGGCGAGCGGGACTACGATGTCTCAAGCACACAACGAGATGTAAGCTGGGAGCTCCAATACGGTGCAGGTGCCGGCGTCATGGTGAAGGTGGTTGACATCATTGATCTCCCTAACACCTTGGAACGTGTGTTGATCGACGTCCGCATGAGGTATCTTTCTTCGTCCTCAATTTCTGTGACTTCGTACCAACTGGTGGGTACCGGCAGTACGTACCGCGCCGTAAACACTACAGTAAAGAACCCCTCGAGTGTACTGTTTACCGTTGGAATCGTCGCTATGTTCTGAGGCTACTTCTCTTTTCTCACCCATCGGAAACGAATCCCCTCATTGGAGTTCATCATGCGTTCAACTTCTCTCGCCCTTGGACTCGTCGTCGCGGGCGTACTCGTGATCGGCGGTTGCCGATCAGCTCAAGACAACTACAACGACCTCCATACCAATAGTCAAAATGGACTAACGGCTGGTAAGGTGCAGGCAGAAATCAAAAAGGGAATGTCAGGCGCACAAGTAGCCGAGATTCTCGGATCGCCCAATATCACTACTCGCGACGAAAAAGGTAACATCACGTGGGTGTACGATAAGATCGCCACGGAAGCCTCGTATTCACAGAGTCAGAACGGTCTCTTCCTCATCCTCGGTGGCTTCTCTAACCAAAGTGGAGCCGCTGCGACGTCCCAGCGAACCTTGACCGTCGTCATCAAGTTTGATGAAACCGACAAGGTTCAGTCGTTTACCTACCATCAGAGTAAGTTCTGACGATCATGAGAACGATTCTTCTCACCATCGGTCTCCTTGCGCTGGCGGTAACTGGTTGTACAATTGTTAACCAGCCCCCTCAACGCCCCTTAACACCTCAAACTCAGCTGCAAACGCGGGAGTTTCAGACGAGGGAATATGACACCAATGACGTCAAGCTTATCATGAAAGCCGTTCTGAATACACTTCAGGATGATGGATTCGTGGTCAAGAATGCCGTCATCGACCTAGGATTACTCACGGCAGAGAAGGAAATTCAGCTGTCAACGTCGAGAAACTCGTCCAACAACAGTGACGACTTCTGGTCCGGAGTTTTTGAACAGGTCTTCCGATCTTCGTACTCAAATCGCTCTCGTGAACGTCGTGATGAGTATCGTTACGCCAAGTTCAAGCGTATTGAAGCAAGTGTCAACGTTAGCGAGATTGGTACACGCACCAAGGTCCGCGTGAACTTTCAAGCGAAAACACTCGACAATAACGGCCAGCCCTTGGAGGTCGAAACAATTGCTGATCCATCGTTTTATCAGCAGTTTTTTGCGAAGGTCGACAAGGGTATCTTCATTCAGAAGCAAGGTTTCTGAAAACGACGAACATTATGAACGATCAAACGATCGCAACACGCCTCATCATTCTCTTTGCGACGGGTCTGCTCTTCGGAGCAGACCCGTCTGTAGTTTCTGCTCAGTCCGTGATATCAGCCGTTCAATCCGGCGATGTCAAGAAGGTTGAGCGTGTGCTAAAAGCCAAAAAAAGTGATATTAATGAGCGTGACTCTGAGGGACTTACGCCATTACTACATGCCATCATCAACAAGGACTCGGCAATGATCGATTTCCTTGTCCAGCGAAAAGCCGATGTTAACGCTGTTGGACCAAATGGTATGACGCCTCTTCATGCTGCAGCCTTTCACTCATCTGAAGCAGCAATATCACTGCTGCTGTCTGCCGGTGCCAATGTTCAGGCTCGAGACGAGAAGCAGCGTACAGCTCTACATGTTGCCTCACAACAAGGGGTAACAACACCAGTTACATTGATTCTGGATGCTGGTGCCGACAAGGAAGCCAAGGATGAAAAGGGTAATACACCGCTCATGATCAGCTGCGGATACCGTCATCTGAACTGTATGATGGAGTTGCTAACTCATGGGGCAGACCCCAACTCACGAGATCCTCAGGGTAGAACGCCTCTTATGTTGCTGGCCGTACTTGGAGAAGATGAGATGATTCGGCTGCTCCTCAAGTACAAACCAGATGTACAAGCACGAGACCTTTCGGGCAAGTCTGCAATGGATTATGCTCGTGAATACAAGCGTCGACTCGTTATTGACGTGCTGGAACGTGCCGGAGCTCAGTAGCTACATAACTGCTGATAGGCACGTCCCACACACATTGCTTACGAACCTGATCGCAACAGTTTCCATCCGGAAGAACGACCATATCCTTGCCGCATAGCTAGGCGGATCCATACCATTGCCATGTGCTCTAGAGACGGTATGGCATCTGCCCCACCAACGTCGAAACACTCACCAAAGCCAGCGTCTAACGCGAGAGTGCGAACAGCAGTCTTCGCATCAATATCATCACCGGCCATAAACATGTCTGCAACAATGCCGTCGATGATAGGATTGACCATCACTTCAAATCCGACAGTATTGAAACATTTTACTACACGCACGTTGGGCAATTTGTCGGTAAAAGCGGCCGTTGCGTTGTCGTAACCACCTGGTCGAACCGCCACACTATTCGTTGCATCGATAACAACAAGTCCCTCGCGGTACCCCGCCGCTACGGCATCTATCACCTCCATGACGGCTGCAGCTGGCGTAGCAACCAGTAGGACTTCAGCGCGTGCCACGGCCGTATGAACATCGGCCACTTGCATGTCAGGCATTCCCGCAACTGTCGCACGAACCTTTGGTGATTGCTGATCGCGAGCTCCTACCATTACGCTATGGCCCGCATCATGCCAGCTTCTGGCAAGTGCACCGCCAACATTGCCTGCTCCTACGACGGAAATTTTCACGCTAGTCTCCGATGAGTTGGAAGATATTTTTACAACAGTACGCAGACCCAATGATTTTTTTTCTCATGTTCGTGCTTCCTGGTAAACCATGGTTCACCAAACCTACTTTCCACCACGGTGGTTTGCCGGTATGTCGGAACATTTTTGTCGTACCACTATCTGGGATGAGTTATGGCTCTAAATAGCCGCACTAAGCTGACGAGAGTAGCCGTATTCTATGACGGAAACTTTTTTCTGCATGTGAGTAATTACTACGCGTTTAATCACCCAAAACAGAGCCGCATTAGCATCCGCGGTCTGCACGAGTTTATACGCCATCAGGTGGCAGAGTTTGAAGGTGAAGATGTACGCCGTAGTCAGATTGTTGACGCCCACTTCTTCCGCGGTCGTCTACCAGCCCTCGAAGCACAACAACGTGGCAACCTATTATACTACGAACGTGTATTCGACGATATTCTCATGTGGGAAGGCGTTATTACACACTACCTTCCACTGCGTAACTCGGGTGGACGTCGCGAAGAGAAAGGTATTGATGTTTGGATGGCTCTCGAAGCCTACGAACTATGCCTCATGAAGAGTATAGACGTTGTTGTGTTGATTTCGGCTGATGGTGACTACGTTCCTCTCGTTCGTAAGCTGAATACTCTCGGCACACGTGTTATGGTCCTTTCGTGGGACTTCGAGTTCACGGATCAAGAAGGTAACCGTATTGTGACGCGCACGTCACAAGAATTGCTCGAAGAGGTTACGTATCCTGTGGCAATGCATGAACTCATCGAGAACCGAGCTCGTAAGAACGACCCACTTATTCAGAGCCTGTTTGTCGAGCGTAAGATTAACGAGGAAAAACAACGTGGCGTAGGCGATGCTCGCTTTATGGATACGGGCAGAACGTATTCAACGACGGATGAAGATGATGAAGGTACACTTGTTGAGGATCTTCCTCTTGAGGGCACAGAGGTTGTTGGTCCAGCCAAGACGCTTGCACGGCCGGAGCCGAAGATTCAGCCGACAATTAATGACGAGCGGTACACGAGCGAGATTCTCAGCCTAAAGAATGGCTACGGATTTATCCGTTATCCAAATAACAACCTGTTCTTCCATCACTCAGATCTTCTGAACGCAGATTTCCTTGAAGTCCGCGAAGGGGATCCAGTGGAGTTCGGCTTAGGATTAAACAAGGAAGGCGACTATGTCGCCAAGAATGTAAAGGTCCTTTTCGACGAAGAAGAGTAAGGAATCCGGGTGCTTCTTCCTCCATCGAAGCTCCCTGAAGTTGGTACAACGATCTTCTCGGTGATGACGGCGTTGGCGCAACACCATGGCGCTATTAACCTCGCACAGGGCTTCCCAGACTACGACGTAGCTGAAGGATTACAAGATCTTGTTACCAACGCTATTCGCTCCGGATTGAATCAGTATGCGCCGATGTTAGGCCTCCCGGTACTCCGGGAGGCCGTCGGCAGTACATACAAGGTCAATCCGGAAACGGACGTTACGATTACGCCCGGTGGCACTGCTGCCTTAACGACGGCCATCCTAGCCTTTGTGTCGACTGGAGATGAGGTCATCATCTTCGAACCAGCCTACGATTCCTATGCACCAGCCGTCCTACTTGCAGGCGGTCGTGTGTGCCCTGTGCCCCTTTTGCCCCCTAACTATCAGCCAGACTGGTCAGCCTTTGCTCGCGTACTGAGTAGCCGTACACGCCTTGTTATTATCAACTCGCCACACAATCCTACCGGCTCTGTCTGGTCCCGGACGGATATAGATACACTTGCCGGGTACCTAGATGGAACGTCGACTCTCGTGCTGTCTGATGAAGTGTACGAGTCCATCACATTTGACGGAACAGAACACGTGTCGGTGCGTCATGTTCCTGCACTCAATCAGCGTTCGCTGTCCGTTCTTTCATTCGGCAAGATGTTCCATGTAACTGGCTGGAAAGTTGGGGCCTGTATCGCTCCTCAGAAGCTCACCGAAGAGTTTCGTAAAGCTCACCAGTTTGTATCGTTCAGTGTTCACACGCCGACTCAGGCTGCCTTGGCCACGTGGATGACGTCGACATCGCTTCTTGCCGAACTGTCGGAATTCTTTCAGAAGAAACGTGATCTTTTCCGCAGTGCACTTGAGGGTAGTCCGTTTACGATACGTCAATGTCGTGGAAGTTATTTCCAGCTCCTCGGTACGGAGAGGGTGCGTCGGCAAAACGAATCAGACCGTATGCTTGCAGAGCGGTTGACGATAGAGAATGGAGTGGCATCGATTCCATTGTCACCTTTCACGTCATTACCTGGCATGTCCGATGATGCGCTTCGTTTCTGTTTCGCAAAGAAGGATGAAACTCTCCTCGCTGCTGCAGAACGGTTACATCGTGTTCCAGCTGTTTAGGCTGGAACCATATCAACTCTATTCACCTGGGACATGTCTCCCAGAGTATGAATAAACGATTCGATTTCAACAGACGTAACGTTCTCGTAGCGGTCGAGTACGGTATTCACGATGTTGGGATCATCATGGAAAAGTGTAACGTGTGCTACATAGTCTGCAACACCACGTGTTCGCTGTAGTTCACTTGCCAACGTCATACGTTCTTTGTTAACGGCTTTCTGTCGCCGTTCTTCCGTCATTTGGAACTCGGAGCATGTCTTTATGACTTCCGCTGCTAGGTCATCAGTAGATTGCTTCGGATCCGCTGCATGGACATGGACATGAATGAGTGACGAGTGTTCACGCCGCTCGGTAAATGCATCAGCTGCAGAGGCAATACCCAACTCTTTTACGAGGCGGCGATACAGCGGTGATGTTCGTCCAGATCCAAGAACCGTGGTGGCTATTTCTGCAGCATATAGTTGATCATCCTTCCATCCAGGCGCATGAACAGCGAGAAACACAGATGGGAGTGGAGCATTGTCATGAGATACGAGTTTACTACCCTTGCGCTCATGATCAGCTACAAACACATTCCGCTTCTGTGGTCCACTGCGAGCCTGAATCGTACCAAAGTGCCGTTCTGCGAGTTCGTGTGCGTGTTCAACGGTGATATCGCCAGACAGTACGAGCACGGCATTACTGGGAGCATAAAACGTATCAAAGAACGAACGTGCGTCATCCATCGTAACACCAGCAACGTCATCGGCCGAACCATACACTTCCCACGAATACGAGCTAGCAGGGAGATATGATGCCTCTTCCACTAGCCGTCTCCACACACCGTACGGTTGATTCTCCACATTCTGATTTATCTCTTCGATTACCACACTTCGTTGTGTAGAAAGTGCTTTGTCCGTGATACGAAAGTCACGCATACGTTCTGCCTCAAGCCACATGCCGAGTTCGACTTGATGTGCTGGTAAGGAGACGAAGTACGTCGTGTAGTCATACGTCGTGTATGCATTGTTAGATCCGCCCGCCCGGGCACAGTAAAGATCGTATTGTTTATCAATACCCGACGTGGTGTTGTCAAACATGAGGTGCTCAAAGAGATGAGCAAGACCAGTTTTTCCTGGCTGCTCATCGGCAGAACCAACACGATACATCACAAGAACTGTGACAACGGGTGTGCGGTGATCAGGGCAAACAACAACGCGGAGACCGTTCTGAAGTGTGAATCGGTCAGAGTGGATATGTGGCATAGACCGTCAATATCGCAAACGACGGCCTCACACACTATGTTTGCCGCATGAATCAACCACACGATGTATCGCTCGAATGGCTGCGTACGCTGTTGTCTATTGACTCGCCGACAGGCTACACCGAAGCTGCCTGTGATTTTATCGTTGAGTCCCTCAAAGCATTGGGACTCCATCCCGTGCGGACAACGAAGGGGGCTATTCGTTGTGCTCTCGGGCCCAATCCCACAATTGCACTCGCCGCTCACACCGACACATTAGGTGCCATCATCACCTCGATTCAATCGAATGGTACCTTACGATTTTCACCACTTGGTGGACCAGTCCTGGCTGTGTACGATGGTGCATACGTACGTGTACGTACACTTGAAGGCAAGGTAGTTGAGGGGACAATGTTACTCGACAACCCATCCGTTCATGCAAACAATAAGGCCTCAACAGCAGAGCGTACCACGTCATCCATGCACGTGAGACTCGACGAGGTTGTCCAGTCGGCTGATGACGTTCGTAAGCTCGGTGTCCGTGTTGGTGACATCATCTGCGTAGACCCACGTACACGGACAACGTCATCCGGCTACATTGTAAGCCATTTCCTTGATAACAAGGCAGGATGTGTTGTGTTGTACGACGTCGCCAGAAGTCTCCTGCAGTCCGGAACACAATGGCCTGTAGAGCTCTTTTTCAGCACATATGAAGAGGTTGGACACGGTGGTACGACGGGTTATTCGCCAACGCTGAAGGACTTGCTCGTTATTGACATGGGTGTTGTTGGAGATGGGCTGGGAGGTTCTGAAACAGTCGTTTCTATCTGCGCAAAGGACTCTGGTGGACCGTATGACTACGGCTTCCGCAAACGTCTCATCGAGCTAGCTGAAAGGTCCGAGATTCCGCATTCCATCGACGTCTATCCCTACTACAGTTCGGATGGAACGGCTGCCTGGAGGGCCGGTGTTGACGTGCGAGTGGCCCTGATTGGACCAGGCGTACATGCATCACATGGTGTGGAACGAGCCCACATCGACGGCATCAGAGCAACGACGGATTTGGCCATCTCGTACATCAAAGACGCTCTTCAATCGTCACCGTCGCATTCATAATCCACTTTCGTGAGGGACCATGGCAAAGCAAAACGCCATCGGCCTTGATCCGAAGAAGGCCACACATCTCGTTGACGAGCTCAACGTCCTCCTTGCCAACTATGCCGTGTTCTATCAGAACGTACGCGGCTTCCATTGGAATATTCGGGGAGAAAAGTTTTTTGAGCTCCACGTCAAATTCGAAGAACTTTACACGGATCTTCAGCTCAAGATTGACGAGATCGCTGAACGCATTCTTACGCTAGGTGGAGCACCGATGCACTCTTTTGGAGCCTACCTCCAGGAATCTCGCATCAAAGCCGTCGAAAACGTCAAGGAGGGCCGTAAGGCTGTCACTGCAGTTGTCCAGTCCTTTTCAACTGTTGTGGCCTTACAGAGAGAGTTGCTCGAGCTTTCAGCAGAAGCACGTGATGAAGGCACAAACGCACTCATGAGCGACTACATTCGACAACAGGAGAAGCTCATTTGGATGTATTCCGCCTATCTTGGCTGATATGACATCGAAAGGGGCAAAGGGGGCTTCAACGGTACAGCGGCCGTTGTTGAAGGATGAGTTTTTTTCGCCAGCAGTTGTTCGGTCCTTGGCCGATGGACTTTCGTCGTTACGGACGAACTTCCACGCCAAAGACTTTTCGGCATTTGTCCTGCAGGGATGGGACGAGCTGGAGCTGAAAGCTCGTATGCGACGCATCAGCACGGGCTTCCGACAGTTCTTGCCCCGTGATTATGCTACGGCCGTCGGTATTCTCGAACGTCTCGCGCCACAGGTGCGTGGCTTTGCTGGTATGGTGTTTCCGGACTTCGTAGAGGTGTACGGAACAGAACATTATGAACGTTCCATTCGATCGCTCGAATTCTTCACCACATTGTCGTCGTCAGAGTTCGCCGTGCGGCCATTCTTGCGTCAGTATGGACACAAGATGGAGCAGCAGATGCTTGTCTGGGCTGGAAATGAGAACCACCACGTACGTCGCCTTGCTTCGGAGGGTTTTCGTCCGCGTCTACCATGGGCAGCCCCTTTGCCCCATCTCCAGCAAGATCCAACTCCAATTCTGCCGGTATTAGAGCGGCTTCGTGATGACCCATCAGACTACGTTCGCAGGAGTGTAGCGAATAACCTGAATGATATTTCAAAGGATCATCCAGATCTTGTTGTGCGTATCGCCCAGGAATGGAAGAATGATTCTCCACTTCGGACAGCGCTGTTGCGCCATGCGTGTCGGACGCTCCTGAAATCAGGCCGGCAGGACGCACTCGCCATTTTTGGCCAGGCGCGCACGACATCGATTGATGTCACATCTTTTGCCGCATCGCATTCTTCAATACCTATCGGCTCCTCAGTACAGTTGTTTGCTGTACTCCAAAACACATCGAAGTCTCCCGTTCATGTACGCGTATCCTATGCCGTTCATTTCCGGCGGCCTGGTGATAAGGCATCGCGTAAGGTTTTTGCGTGGAAGATCGTTGATATAAAGCCTAAGGGCATGTTACAACTGGAGAAAAAACATGCCTTTGCACAGTTATCAACGCGAAAGCATTATGAAGGGCCTCACGATATTCACATCATTGTGAACGGTGTCGACATGTCGTCGATAGTTGTTGATCTCACCACTCCTTAAACGTCACGTAGACAGCGGCGAGGATGAGTCCGAAACCTGCGAGGTGATTCCACTTCACAGATTCCTGAAGATAGAACGTACTGAAGATGATAAACACAGAAAGTGTGATGACTTCCTGAATTGTCTTTAGTTCTATAGCTGTAAACTGGCCGTATCCCATACGGTTCGCCGGCACCTGAAAGATGTATTCGGGCAGGGCAATGAGCCATGAAATGAGTATGACCTTCCACAACGACACGTCGCGATGTTTAAGGTGACCGTACCATGCAAACGTCATAAAGACGTTACTAACGATGAGAAGAAGAATCGTGCTCATTGTTGCCGAAACAAAGTGTGAACATTGGCACGAATTCTGTCCGAAAGTACTTCCGTCGGTAGATCGTTCTCATCTGTTCCAAAAGGATCCTCGACTTCTTCTGCAATCATTTCAAGACTTGCCAGGGCATAGAACACAAAAACCGTGATAGGCACACTCCAGTAGCTAAAGCTTGCTACCACAGCAAATGGAAATGTAAGTGAGAAAATGAAGATGACCTTCTTGATGAAGATGTTATAGGAGTATGGTATCGGTGTGTTCTTGATTCGTTCACAAGCACCATTGATGTCACTGAGCATCGTCAACATCGGTTGAAACAGAATTGCGTCATAACCATCAATCAAACCTCGTTGACGTGCTGTATAGACTTCTTCCGTCAGTGCTGAAACCAGCGCATTCGGTAGGTGTGCATGGATGCTTTCAGCTCCGATGATTTCCTGAACGTCTCGTGATTCTGGTCCAAGGTCGCGGCTATTTCTGAGGTGCTCCTTGAGTGAGTAGGGAAATGCGGCTAAGAGAACTCGAATTCGTCTGCGGGACTGTTCGTCTTCGACCCTTGCATGCCACGACATAGCAAGAGTTCGAGATGTATTTACAAGCTGTCCCCAAAGTTTCCGACCTTCCCACCACCGATCATATGCGCTGTTTGTCCGAAACACAAGCACAAGTGAAATCACGATTCCAACAAGTGAATGAATCGACGTTGTATTCAGCAACGGTGCATGAAGATAATGTTCGTCAATCCACGTTACAACGGCTGTATATGCTGCAATGGCAAGGATGGCCGGTGCGAGCCTGCGTGCCGTATCTGCTTTGCGAAACTGAAAAATCAGTGCAAACCAGTTCTTGGGATTGTAGATGATCATACATAAAATTACTACAAGGTATCGAGCTTACTGAGAATACGTTCTGCGTGGTCAAGAATTGCCGTACGTTCTTCATTGGAGAATCTATCAAGCTGACGGTACGTCATCGCAAGTCGAACATTACGCTGCAGTTTATCGCGGTGCCGATGATGGAAGTGCCAGTAGAGGCTATTCAACGGACAGGCCATATCGCCTATACGCTTCGTACGGTCATATGAGCATGTACCACAATGGTCAGACATCTTGTTGATGTACGTGGCCGTTCCGAGATAGGGTTTTGAGGCAAGCAGTCCACCATCAGCCATCTGGCTCATCCCGCGAGTATTTGTGATCTCTACCCACTCGAAGGCATCAATGTATACGCCGAGGTACCACGTGTCCACCTCGTCAGGATCACAACCTGCCATCAAGGCAAATGCGCCCGTTACCATGAGTCGTTGGATGTGGTGAGCATATGCGGTGGTAAGTGTTGACGTAATCGCTGTCCGCAGACAGTTCATGTTCGTCTGTCCAGTCCAATACCACACTGGAAGTGGACGATGATGATTAAAGAAGTTCTTTTCGGCATACTCAGGCATATGGGCCCAGTACACACCTCTGACGTATTCTCGCCAACCGATGATCTGGCGAACAAAACCTTCAACAGAGGCGAGGCTGTATCGGTCTGGATCGGCCTTCCAGGCATCCAGACAGACTGAGATAACCTTCCATGGGTGAAGGATCTTTACGTTAAGGGCAAAGGAAAGCAGTGAGTGAAACAGCGTTCGTTCCGTAGATGATATAGCATCCTGATACGGGCCAAAGAAAGGAAGGATGTTGGTCGCGAAATACTGAAGTCGCTGCTCTGCCGCCTCTGGCGTTGTAGGCCAGATCAGGTTCTTCTCGTCAATTTCACCGACGGTAAGAATACCTGCACTGCGTACTTCGTTTACGATTTCCGATACGTCCACGGATAACATTGTAAGAGGTGGTACCGGCGGATTACCTTTCCATTTTTTTCGATTGTCAGCGTCGTAGTTCCATTCTCCTCCTACGGGAAGATCACCTTCCATCAAGATGTTGTGCTTTTGACGCATGTACCGATAGAACGACTCCATACGCCACTGACGTCGTCCAGCAAAGTGTTCAGATACTTCGGTACGCGTGGTCAGAAAGTGTTCACTGGAAACGATACGAACTGGGACATTCAGTTGATCGGACAGTGTTCTGAACACTACATCAAGTCTCCATTCATCTGGTTCTTGTACTTCAACAGAATCAGCTTCAGTCTCAGAGAGTACGACTTTAAGATTACCAGCAATCGTCCCCACATTATCACCATCACCAATGCGGAAGTATCTCACACGATGTCCACATCGTTGTAGCTCCGATGTGAATGAACGCATCGCATGAAATATGGCGGCTACTTTCTGGATGTGATGCGGTACGTAGTCGGTTTCGGAACGTACTTCCATGAGCACATACGTAACGTTATCCTCAACAGTGGTAAACCACGTGTGTTGTGGATAAAGCTGGTCACCAAGAACGAGTCGGACGATTCCCACAGGTTTGTCCACAATCATGAACATTCGCGATGTATAAAGCACGGAAAGATTGTTCTCCCGTACACCTGAATTCACATCAAACGAAATGTTATGCGAAAGCGTTCACGGTCAATACGATTTCCACACGTCGTATCCACATCATGTGAGTGAGTGGAGCACCATGTGCTCAGGCGCACAAATACTAGTGTAGACGGCTGTGCAAGTGAAAACTTCCCACTGTATCCACAGACATATTCTTACAACTCTTGAATTCATCAAGGGAAAGAAGAAGATGTTATGTAGAGGGATAAGGGGCGAAGTGGGCGTTTGGTGGCGTGGAGAAAAGGTGAGAGATTGCAGCCGTTCAGATACGATCGAATCCGCAGTACGGTTGCAATACTTCGGGAATTGTGATATGTCCGTCAGCTGTTTGATAATGCTCGAGAAGGGCAACCATGATACGTGATGTTGCCAAACCACTGCCGTTGAGTGTGTGAACAAATTCTGGTTTGTGCTGCGGTGTCTCTTTGTATCGAATGGAAGAACGACGTGCTTGGAAAGATTCAAAATTTGTGCATGATGAGACTTCCAGCCACTTCTGTTCGTGTGGTGACCATACTTCGAGATCGTACGTCTTTGCGCCACCGAAGGTCATATCGCCACTGCACAACAGTAGGACGCGATACGTGAGTCCGAGAGCGGTTAACAGATGTTCTACGTCCCCCACAAGGGCTTCTAGTTCATCATAGGATGATTCAGGACGAACAAACTTTACGAGTTCAACCTTGTTGAATTGGTGTACACGAAGAAAACCACGCGTGTCCTTTCCGTGACTTCCTGCTTCGCGCCGGAAACATGCACTATATCCGGCATAACGAATTGGGAGTTCGTCTCCGGAGAGCATTTCATCACGGTGGAAGTTTGTGATAGGTACTTCCGCTGTAGGTATCAGGTACAGTTCATCCTTGTCGATGTAGTACATGTCATCGTGTGATTTCGGCAACTGTGCTGTTCCCTTCAGTGACGCAGGGTTCGCGACAAAGGGTGGCACAATCTCGGTGTAGCCCCGACTGGTATTCGTATCCAGGAAGAAGTTGATAAGGGCACGTTCCAGGCGTGCACCTTTCCCGATATAGAAGCCAAAGCCCGACCCTGTGACCTTTGCACCACGCTCAAAGTCAAGAATGCCAAGGCTCCGTGAGATTTCGATGTGGTCTTTTCGGTATTCACGGTCGAGTAAGCCGCCATGCCGACGTACCTCAACATTATCAGCAGCAGAAGAACCTACGGGCACTGATTCGTGCGCCATGTTCGGTATCCGAAGAAGGATGTCGTCCATCTTCTCTTCAACGTCGCGCAGTATGTCATCGATTGCCTTAATTCTGTCGCCCACGGATCGCATTTCCTCGATGAGTGCCGTGGCGTCCTTACCTTCTTTTTTCAGACCCGAAATCTCTTGTGAGACAGCATTCCGCCGTGCCTTTTTATCCTCACCTTCCTGAATCAAGCTTCGACGCTGACGGTCTAACTCTAACAATCCGTCAATGTCGGAATTGTCGTTTTTGTTGATACAGTTTCGGCGAACAGCCTCGGCGTTTTCGCGGATGAATTTGATGTCGAGCATAATGCGGATCCGTGTGAAGGCCGCAAAATACGGACGTCAGCGGCGGCTTCGACGTAGAGCTTCCAGTTTTGCGATCTTCACAACGGGATACCAACTCGAGAAGATTGACCAAATGAAGCCGTGCCATCCATTGAGTATGTGACCACCGAGAATGTAATGACGCACAAAATAGAGAGGCTGCAGAAGCGCTGTCAGAAGAGAGTTCCGGCGTGAATTCTTGGCGAACAATTGCTCTGCGGCTAAATCCGTATACCGGTCGAACTTCTGAAAGTACTGTGAGAGGGTCTCATAACTGTGATGCAGCATCTCGCCGTCAATTTCGGCTATTGGACCGTCAACAATTAGGGACTCGTGGACCAGATCGTCACTAAATCGGGCCTTTGTCCTGCGAAACAATCGAATCGGATGGTCCACACTGTCTGATCCATGGCGAAAAACCTTTCCGAGGAATACGAATCTTCTACGAAACCGGTAGGCAGCCGGGAGTATTTCTCCGGAGGAGTTGTGTTTTTTTCCGGTTAACTCTTCAGGGGACATGATAACGCGTCGAATCGATATCGAGAGAGCTTCCGTTACGATCTCATCCGC
This sequence comes from Ignavibacteria bacterium UBA2333, assembly GCA_002344895.1. GTDB lineage: Bacteria > Bacteroidota > Ignavibacteria > Kapaibacteriales > Kapaibacteriaceae > UBA2333. The sequence continues at coordinate 12,068 of DDUR01000005.1, read as the reverse complement.
ATCGATACTCAGGACCCAAGAAGCTGTAGCAAGGTTAACGGCGACGTTCTTTTGCGCTCCGTATCCAGCAAAGTCGTGATGAACCACCCGTGCGCCTAGATTGGTGGCAATCTGCACGGTTTCATCAGTACTTCCAGAGTCAACTACGATGATCTCATCAGCCCAACGCACGGCTTCCAGGCAGGCTTTGATTCGAGAGGCCTCATTTCGTGTGATGACCACGACACTCAGATTGGGAAGCATGAAACAAAAGTACGATCTTAGGCTCCTTAAGCACTTGTTTCCGCACTTGACCACAACATGGATGAGTTCCGATGAACTTTAGACTACCCGTTCTGCTAGCCGCGGCAGCTCTTTTGACGTCTGCTGCTGCTGCTCAGACGGCTCGTTATGTGTCTCCTTCACCCGGATCATCTTCAGCCTCTCCGTCAACGACAATCGTCATAACGTCAACGGAAGAACTGTCGGATGATCTTCGTGCGCTGAATCGTGCGATTTCTGTAACGAGTTCGTCTGGACGGCCATATGATGTTCTTGTCACGAGGGCTCGTGACGGAAGAACGTTAAACATCACACCGCGTACAACGTTTGGTGAGAACCAAATCGTCGTTGTTGAACTCGCGGGTCGTGTTTCGGGGTTGCCTGACACTACCTTCCGCTTTCGAACAGTACGGACACCAGATCGCCGTGATGGGGGTGTGATTCCAAACCCGCCTGGTAATCTTATCCTTGAGACACCGTCCGACATGGCACCGCTGACGGTGACCACGTCAACGAACCCAGCTCCAGGATTCCTGTACCTCGGGCCGAACAACCGTATTACTCCACGACCGTTTGAGCCCTTCATCACGATCTATGATAGTGCCGGAGTACCACAAGTTTGGTCAAGAACGAGCAGATTTCCTTTTGAGCTGAAGGTGTTACCTGATGGACGAATCGGCTATTCTGAGTTTTCGGCCTCAAGTGGTGTATCCATTCCGATTAACATCATTGTAATCGATTCAAATTTTGTTGCCCAGGATACCTTACAACAAGGACGTGGTTACGTCACAACGATGCACGACTTCCACGTGCTTCCTAACGGGAATCGAATTTTACTTGGTGCCGAAGATGTCATAACGGATATGTCGGCAGTCGTTGATGGTGGCAACCCAGCCGCTGTTGTTGTTCAAGCGGTGATACAGGAAGTTGATATCGACGGAAACGTTCTTTTCCAATGGCGAAGCCTGGATCACATTCCAGTTACGGATTCGTACGAAGATCTTAAGGGTGCCACAATTCGCTACATCCACAACAACGCCATCTGGCCCGATGTTGATGGAAACCTGCTGGCATCTATGCGCCATTCATCACAGATCCTCAAGATTAATCGCACTACAGGCGAGGTGATGTGGATCCTGGGCGGCAAACGGAATCAGTTTACCTTTATCAATGAGAACGAGAGTAATGCTCCACATTATTTCTCGTATCAGCACGACGTAAGGCGTCTACCAAACGGTAACATAACCTTGTTTGATAACGGGAATCAACATCAGCCGAGATACTCACGTGCTGTTGAGTATCAACTCGACGAGACAACGAAGACTGCAACACTTGTGTGGGACTACAGACATAGTCCCGACATCTACGTCGGACTTCAAGGTGGTGTACAGACGTTGGCCAATGGACACAGAATTATTGGATGGGGCTCGGCTGCCGCCGAAGGGGCACCTGGCGTAACAGAAGTAGACGCGGAGAAAAACGTTGTTTTTGAAGCGTCCTTCCCATCATCGATGTACGTCTACAGAGCTACAAAACATCCGTTTTGGCCTCCTGGTCGTGCTGCAGCGAATGTCATGATTGATGAGATTCTTCGCGGTAACACGTATCGTTATCAAAATGCCACGGATACGGTAGGACTCACGATTACGTTTACTGAACTTGAGTCGTTCTTCTACAACACAACAACGGCAAAACGATTCCCATGGGCGCCGGTAAACCCTCGATTTACGGGTGAGGTGCCTCACATCTTTCCAGTTCGCGTTCTTGTTGAGCAGGAAGGAATTGAGAGTCATTCTGCTGTGTTCAGATTTGACGCTGAACAACTCGGCCTCACATCAGTAGCAGACCGTATCGTTGTTTATCGTCGTGATTCCGCTGGTAAGGGTGTGTTTGTACCACAAACCACACGCTGGGCACCGTCATCGGGTGAGATTGTTGTTGATGTAACGTCAGCAGGCGAGTTTGCATTTGGATTCGCTCAGGTTGCCCCCTCTGCCCCTTTACAGGTCGGTTTACAGTCACCGAAGGGTGGCAAGCGTATTCTGAATGGTAGTACAGTTCGATTGAGGACTGTACTCAACGGACGTGCGGATTCGGTGAGGATTCAGGTAAGTGAGAACGCGAATGATTTCGAGTCAGCGTCGATCATCGATGGTACTACGTCGAGTGACGAAATTGTGGCTCCATTGGCGTCGCAGCTGAGTGAACGTATGCTGTACTGGCGAGCAATGGCTATAACGCGGGACTCAGCGTCGTCGTGGTCAACCGTTGATAGTTTCCTTCTGACCGAGCCATTTGTTGAATTGCAACGACCAACGGAAAATGTCCGCTGGGCACATGACAGCGCCTACGTCATTACGTGGGAAACAAACCTCGCACCGTATGTCCGCCTTGATCTTATGAAGGATGGTGAGTCAGTATGGAAGATTCGTGATTCGATTCCGTCCTCCAATGCCGGATTTCTGTGGCGTATTCCTGTAGCTGTTCCAGTGGGTACTGGATACACAATCAGGGTTTCAGCCTTCGGTGGTGATGCAGAGGACAATGTAACGTCGCAAACTACGGTTGAGATCTACGACGTGAACATGTCTGTCGACGACGTTCCTGAGGTCGTGTCAGCAATAGCTCCGAATCCGGCGAACTCCATTGTAGGACTCTCACTCACAACGCGTGTAGAGCGAATTGATGTTTACGACGCAGTTGGTTTGTTGGCCGCATCGTTTACAGGTCCGTTCGAGCAAGCCGCCGTACTACCGATTGCAGAGCTTCCGTCGGGAACCTACACCATCGTGACGAATGGTTCAAGGCCGTCAGCTCGCCGCTTCGTTATTCAGCGGTAATTCAGGTAGTTTTACAAATAGTTGAACGTAAAAAGGGTCGATTATATCGACCCTTTTTCGTATCGCTTGGGTTGGGCACCACTACTTCAAGTAAAGAGTGAGTATGCTTACGTCAGCAGCTGAGACGCCGGGTATACGTGACGCCTGACCAAGTGATTGAGGCCGAATACGTTTCAGCTTTTCACGTGCTTCCGTAGACAACGACGAAACCCGGTCGTAGTCAAACGTTGACGAAATATTGAGTTGCTCGTTAAGCGCAAACCGTTCAACGTCACGGCGTTGTTTTTTGATGTAGCCATCGTACCGAATTTCTGTCTGTACTGCCACAACATCGTCGTTGTGCTCATCAAGTAGGGTAGGGGACAGTACACCGACAGCATCAAGGAGGCGTCGCAGAGGTACTGTCGGCCGACGTGCAACGGTTGCAAGAGTCGTCGTCTCAGGTATCACATCTTCGTTACTCTCAACGAGAACAGGATTCGCTGCTGCAGGTTGAATCTTGGTTGTTTCCGTAAGTGAGCTAAGCCGTTGTCGAAACTCGTACGATCGTCTCCATCGTGCCTCAATACTTCCATCGATTAAGCCTAGTGTGTGTGCCTTGGGTAATAATCGATCGTAGACCGTATCTATTCGAAGGAGCAGGCGGTATTCAGCGAGAGACGTAAAAATCCGATATGGTTCTTCGGTGTTCTTATTCACGAGGTCGTCAATGAGGACACCGATGTATGCTTCTGATCGGGAGAGGACAAAGGGATCTTCACCACGAACCTTACGTGCAGCATTAATCCCGGCAATGAGACCTTGGCTGGCAGCTTCCTCGTATCCAGAGGTACCGTTAATCTGTCCGGCAAAAAAGAGTCCAGAAATGGCCTTTGTTTCTAATCCGAACGTCAGCTGGTACGGAAAGAAGAAGTCGTATTCAACAGCATAACCATGGCGAAGGATCTTGGCATTTTGAAGACCTGGTATCGTTCGTAATCCTGCCTCCTGAATGTCAGGCGGAAGACTTGTCGAAAATCCATTCACGTAGACGGTATCCGTCGACATGCCCTCGGGTTCCAGGACAATGATGTGGGATGACTTCTCGGAAAATCGATCGATTTTGTCTTCAATAGATGGGCAGTACCGGGGACCAGCACCGCGAATTCTCCCGGTGAACATCGGCGACCGGTCAAAGCCAGTTCGCAGAATATCATGTGTCTGCTCGGACGTTGTAGTTGCCCAGCAAGCCAACCAGTTCTTAACCCGCTTTGTAGTTATTGAAAAGGGGCAAGGGGGCTCATCACCATTGTGGGGTGTCAGTCCGGAGAGATCGATTGATCGTTTATCGATACGAGGTGGGGTGCCTGTTTTGAGCCGTCCTTTTTCTAATCCGTAGGCGGCAAGCAGATCGGATATCTTGTGCGATGCACGCTCACCAACACGCCCACCCTCCGTGTTTGTCATACCGGTCCACATCACGGCATTCAGAAATGTGCCACTGCACAGGATAACCGTTCTTGCGTAGATCTCTTCACCGGAAGCTGTTCGAAGGCCGGTAACGGCGTCATTCTTTACAAGAATCTCTTCGGCAGTTTCCGGAATAATCGTGATTCCTGGAGTAGACAATACGAGATTCTGGGCATAGAGAGGGTAGAGGTCTTTGTCGTTTTGAGACCTAGGAGACCACACAGCAGGGCCTTTCGACGTATTCAGCATCTTAAACTGAATACCGGAAGCATCGGCGATGCGCGGCATAACGCCACCGAGAGCGTCAATTTCCTTGGCCAAGTGACCTTTGGCACTCCCTCCGATAGAGGGATTACACGAAAGTCGGCCAAGGGTGTTGATGTCCATCGTTACAAGGCCAACCTTCATGCCCATGCGGGCAGCCGCAACAGAGGCTTCAATACCTGCATGTCCGCCGCCGATTACAAGCGTGTCAAACTTCATGATACCTGCAATTTCGGGAATATTCTCGCAGCAGACGGCCAGATGAATGTTCCACGTGAAACAATACTCCAGCAACACCCGGGAAACAGAGGTGCCGGGGACCTTTAGGTCCCCGGCACCTTCCAACGAGTGCTGATTCGCGTGTTGGAACCTGCGGGAACGACATTACTGGACAGATGACGAAGGAGGTGAGAACATTGCTGGGAGATTCACGATACCGGAGGTTTTCGTGAGCGCTAGAAACGTTCCACGTGAAACAATCAGGTCGGAGGATATGGGATCGACCGCGAGAATCGATCTTCCGCTGAGACTCCCTGATTCGGTGTATCGTCCCGAACGTTGAGGTGCCGGGGACCTTTAGGTCCCCGGCACCTTCGTGTGTTTCATAAGATTTTGCCCCTTTTGCCCCCTAACAAGCCATGTAGGCCTAGGTTGACGACCACGTACTTCGTAGGAAGGGGCTGACGGGGCGTCAAAAAGGTTCCACGTGGAACGTCAGCGCAGGTAGTTCACCATGAGGTATTCGTCTACGTAGGCATCACCAACCTTCATGGCACGGAGTTCGGTACCATAAACGGTAAAGCCGAATCGAAGATAGAGCTGATATGAAGCCTGGTTCATGGTTGAAACACTAAGCTGCAACAGTTCACATCCGACAACATCACGGGCAGCTTCGATGATACCAGAGAGCAGAGTGCGGGCGAATCCATGTCCTCGGTATTCGGGACGGACGTAAAGGCCCCAGAGCCGCCCTTTATGTCGTGTTTTTGTCTGCCCATGTTCATTTGAGAAACCTACCATCCCTAGAATTGTCCCGTTGGCATGTACTACACCAAGGAGGAATCGATAGGGAAAGTCCAAATACATCTCATAGCGCTGTTCTTTTGAGAGTCGTGACAGTGCCTCAAACCATTCGTAATCAGATCCGAACACCTCCGGCGCGTGAACGAGAGCGTCTCGCTGGATATCGAGGAATGCATTAAAGTCCTCAAGTTCAAGAGGTCTGATGGAGATGTCATTGGTCATGAGTTATTTACCAATACAGAAACGGGAGAAAACATGTTCAAGTACGTCAGGGTCCCAAACCTCACCAGTTACGTCTCCCAGAATGCGAAGTGCAGCCCGAAGGTCAACGGCAAGGTAATCCGAGCTCAATCCTTCGTCCATACCAGTAATGACAGATCGAAGGCAAACCACAAGCTGCTGCAAGAGCTGGGCTTGGCGGGCGTTAACGAGAACGTCGGAGATACCCTCAGCTGAGACCTTCACTCGATCATACAACAGATCACGAAGCTCATCAATACCAGATCCTGTCTTGGCCGAAACAAGGAGGTCGTTTGTGCCAACGTCTGACAGTTCTGATTGAAGCAGGTCCGACTTGTTCTGAACCACAACGGCGTCAAACGGTCCCACTTGTCGCGTAAGCTCGTCAACTAGGCTTGCCGAGGCATGAAGGCCTTGCGAAACGTCATTGACGATTACGACAAGATTTGCCTGTTCGATGATACTTCGTGTTAAAACCATACCCTGGACCTCAATTGCGTCGCTTGAGGTACGCAGTCCGGCTGTGTCAATGAGCCGCACCGAGAATCCGTGAAGGTGAATGGTCTCCTCGATGTAGTCACGTGTTGTACCCTCAACGTCACTTACAATAGCACGTTCGCGCGACAGTAGGGCATTAAACAGGGAGCTCTTGCCAGCATTCGGAAAACCGACAACAGCGCACGTAAAGCCGGAACGGAGCACTTCAGCCGAGGAGGCAGTACCTGCAAGATTTATACTAGCATTGATAATTTCTTGTACCGAATTACGTAGGTGTGTCCGGTCGACGAACTCGACGTCCTCTTCAGAAAAGTCCAGCTCTAATTCAAGGAGACCGAGCACGCCGATTAACTTTTCTCGCGTTTCTGTGAGTCGACGTGTGAAGCCGCCAGCAAGCTGTTTCGCGGCCGTACGCGCGCCAACTCTGGATTCTGCATGAAGTATGTCGGCTACGGCCTCAACCTGGGTAAGATCCATCTTACCATTCATAAACGCGCGTTTTGTGAATTCACCAGGCTCGGCAAGTCGTGCACCATCGCCGATCAACGACGTAAGAATCTGCTCGGTGACGAAGTAGCCACCGTGGCAAGACACCTCAACGACATGTTCTCCGGTATACGACTTAGGTGCTGTGAACACCACGTAGGTGATCTCATCAATACGAACATCTCCATCCATCCACCATCCCTGGTGCACAGTCCTCGCCATCGCTTCGTTAGGTGACACACGGCCGTTGATATGTCTGTCTGCAATGGCGATGGCATCGGGGCCTGAGAGCCGTATAACGGCAAGACCCGCAATTCCCGGAGGTGTTGCGCGCGCGCAAATCGTGTCGCTCGTTGGTAGTGTCGTCATGGAACACACAAATTACCGAACGTATCGACCGGCCCGATTCCATCTGTATCTTGCGCCCAACGAGAAGGAGAGACCTCAATCGCAACATCTTTTACATTGTTCTGCGGGGGGCGGCTGTGATTCGCCCTATTGAGTTTCATTTGCCCATCGTCAGCAGTACGAACGACTATGCTCGCGAACTGCTGCGATCCTATCCATATGTGTGGGTCAGCGCACAGCACCAGACGGCTGGAAGGGGGCGAAAGGGGCGACAATGGCTCGGCGATTTTGGTGCGAACATCTACGCCTCATTGGGAATCAGACACAGTCTTGATGTACCAGTTGAGGAGTTGTCTGCCTTTATGGCACGCGGAGCCCTTGCCGTCATTCGCGTTATTCGCCAGCATGCTCCCAACATTGAGGCACGCATCAAATATCCCAATGACGTACAAGTCCGTACCCCGGATGGATGGTCGAAGATTGCCGGAATCCTCGTAGAGCATGAATTTCAGGGCAATCGGTGCCTGTCAACGATCCTCGGAATTGGTATCAACGTGGAACAGGTTGGTTTCCCTGATACTATCGGACAACGTTGTACGTCACTGAGACTCTTGGACATACCCGCAAATCCGTCGGTTCTCATCACGGAGCTACGAGACCTCTTGTCTGACCTTATGTCAACACCGTGGCCCGAAATCCATGCGAAGTGGGTGGATGAGCTCTCGCGGGGTATCCGTCGAATGAGGATAGAAGGTGACTCCGCGAGTTGGTCGTTTGTTCGGGTGCTTCCTGATGGACGATTGATTCTCAAAAATGAAGTGACACAGATCGAGAGAACAATTTCCGATGGCGACACTGTACGATACGAGGATTGAGATCAACGGCGTTGACTACGGCATCTGTGGTATTGATGTCGGTAACAGCCGGGTAAAGATCCACCACAAGGACGTTTTTCTTTCGTTCCCGTACGACAAGGAGTGGAAGAAGAATGTGCAGCACCATTTCCGAGACCACGTATCAAGTCGTTACCTGATCGGCTTATCGTCCGTTAATCCCAAACAAACAACGGCTATTGTAAAAGTCATCCAGCGTATTCCTGGTCATCAGGTGCTCAACGCACACTCTCTGTTAATGCGTAACGAGCAGCTATTAAACTTTGGTACAGTTGAGAATGTCGGTATTGACCGACTTCTCGGCACAATTGGCGCGATGGGGGATTCGGCACCTCCGCTCATTACGGTTGACTGTGGAACCGCAGTAACCGTAAATGCCGTAAGTAAGGATAGGGTATTCCTAGGTGGTGTAATCTTTGCAGGTCTCGGTACGCAGCTGTTTGGTCTGTCAAAACAAACGGCAGCGATTCCTGAAATGAAGTACGCTCCTCCTACGACGCATCTTGGCGTAAACACACAACAATGCCTCATGGCTGGAGTAACGGCGAGTGTGATCGGCGGAATAGTGCATACCGTTAAAGCACTTCAAGAATCAGTCTTCCAGGGAAAGAGTGTGCCTGTTGTTCTCACAGGTGGTGAGAGTGCTGCGATTCTTGATGGGTTAACGAGTGAGGGACTCAAGGTTGTTCAACATCAGCACCTTGTGACCGATGGAATTATGTCACTCATTGCGAATGCGCCGAGGCCCGATTTGCAGGACTCCATTATCGGCAAACTTCCCAACTAAGGGTAGGCGTATATCAGTCGGTTATGGTGCACACCAGAAGGCGCGTACAAGCCGGCTGATGTACGTATCAGAAGGCGTGTCCTAGGCCGACACTCAGCTGCCAGTTTGCTGTTCCCAAAGCATTCCGTCTGCCGGCAATAAACGGACTCTCTTGTGACGGATCGTAAAGACTCGTAGCAATGTCGATCCGGAATGGTCCAACCGGTGTATCAAAGCGATAACCGATACCACCAGCGAGAACACTACCGCTAATGAAGTCGTCAATCGTAGCGGTATTGTACAGCTCTCGGGTAAGCCGGTTAAACGCGCTGCCATAGTCAACGAATGCCGTGACGCCGCTGCGCTCGATGAGTGAGGCCCAGAGATCTGATAGACCGCGAGGTCTTGGGAACGTGTATCGTAACTCCATACTCAGTTCCATAAGCGAGCCGCTACCAAGAATATTCGCGAGCAACGGTTGAAGATTCTCGTCGATGTCAATTCGCCCAGACCGCGGATTGTGAAGTCTACGAGATGGGTAGCTCCGAATACTCGCAGCGCCACCAGCAAAGAACTGACGTTCGAGCGGAACATAGGTGTTCGCCGTACCTTCACGTGAAAAGTCAAGCAAGACAATATGTCCGAAGTTTACCTTTGTTGCGAAGATGAGTCGATCGTGAATTGGCGAAGCAGATGTGTTGAAGAACTGGAGTCGGATAAACTTTCCTGCGCCCCATCCCAACTCGGTTGCGAAGGATGTAAATGTTCCACGACGAGGATTGACTGGATTATCGCGATGTTCACCGCGGATCGTTCCCCCAACAAAGACTCCAGTGAAGAAACCTCGTTCGTTCGTAAGGTAGTCATCAAGTGCACGAAACGTATTAAACGTACTTACAATAGCAATACTGTCGGCAGCATTGTTAGCTTCCTGGAGTGCGTCACCGAGACTCGACAAGTAATCACGTGGAACCTGTCGATCAAGTCCGAGTGATAGTTCTGCACTGTTGAAGAATGTATACGAGTAAAGATTGAATGGTGTTCGGGCGGTAATACCGAACGATTCAATCTTAAATGGATTAATCAGCGTTCTGCGTGAATAGTAAACACTGGACTGAAGACCCATTCTCACACCTCCAAATCGAGCGAGAGAGGGCCAAGCAAAAACGAAGGAGCCAATTGCCTCAGTTTCAAGCTGCTGTCCCTGAAAGGCACGGGACACATCCTGCAACACATATTGTGCTGTGAGACTTGCAACTTGGGCACCGCCAAAGAGATTGCGGTACTGTGCGTTAGCACCAACACCGAAGTTAAGGAAGTTATCTAGTGACGTCTGATAGAGAAGGAGGTTGGCACCTACATCATAGGGTTTGATATTCTTTGTAAAGACACGTAGATGAATTGTTGAATCTGTTGTGCGTCTACCAGGCATTGAGTCGATTGTCGCAATTTCAAACGTAGTCAACGACATAAGACTGGCACGAGATCGAATAATCTTCTCCTCACTGTACCATTCACCCTCTACGAACTCCAGTTGGCGACGTCGAGTTGACTCATGAACTGATGGATAACCGTTGGGATTCTCTTCAAACGAAATTGAATCAATACGAACACGTTCTCCGGGTTCGATGACAACAACGACGGTATCACCAGTAAGATCGTCGGTTTGGCCTACTGCAGGCGAACCAACTGTTCTCGCTCGATAGTATCCATTGTTACGCAACGACGTGACGACAGCTCGAGCGCTCTCTTCGATTGAAGACTCAACGAATGGATCACCGGAACGAACGGAGTTCTTTTGAAGAGCGATCCTCCGAATGTCATCTGAGACCTCTTCTAAACCAAGGTAGGCCAGAGTGTCAACCTCAGCACGTACACCTTCATTAATGGTAAAGACCAGAGTGTTAACACCATCATCTAGATTACGTTCAAAGCGTGTCCGGACTGATGCAGAGTGGAATCCATTCTGATTAAGCCATAGAAGAAGTGCACTACTATCTGCCTCCACCGTTGCAGCATTATAATATCGAAGCTCATTCTGAACCTCGCGTTGAATTCTTCCGAGATACTGTAGTACCGTTGAAGGCGTTGCGGGATTACGTCGGAGATTATCGTAGAGATACCGCGTAAACCTACGCGTTATACTAAGCTCACTCTCTCGTGACTCTACAACACCGATAAGCTGTTCAGGAGTAGTTAGGCTACAACCTTCGAAGGCAATGGCATGAAGTTCAGACAGACGTGGTGTTCTCGACGCACCTGACCGAGGAAGTGGGCGTGAGCTTGAATCTTGCACCGACGAATACGCAGGCAGCAATCCTGTGAGCAAAAAGACTGCGACGAGCGTGAATATGGTAGTGGAGGAGCGGCGAACCACGACGGTAAAGATAGGGCCGATTGACGGTAGAAAACGGAACACGCCCGATTCGAATGAACGAACCGGGCGTGTTCACACTTTCGCAAACGATCAATAATCGTTCATGTCGTCATCGTCATTGAAGAACATATCATCAGAGGCGGCCTCATACTCAGGCCAGATGTCCTCAATGCCCTCATACGTCTGCTCCTCAGTGTCATCAAGTTCCATGAGATTGTCAATGACCTGCATGGGAGCACCCGTGCGATTGCAATAGTCAAGAAGCTCCTCCTTTGTTGCAGGCCAAGGAGCATCTTCAAGGTAGGTTGCGAGTTCGGGGGTCCAGAACATGACATAGCTCCTTTTCGGAGGTGATGAGAACGGCATTCTCCTGGCTAATTACGATGGCGAATACCGCTCGGCGGGCGCAAAGATAACAGAGCTACCTAGCCGACGCAATAACGATTCGAAAGAACGGCAATTGTTTCCGCAGATCGTGTGAGGCGTGGATTACGACGGCCGATGAGAACGCCAGAAATGTTCTCCGGGAGAAGTTGTTGTTGCCCCTTTCGCCCCCTTACGAGATTGTAATCGGCGAGTGTGGTATTCTCCGGGAGAAGTCTCCCGGAGAATAGTCGATGATG
>DDUR01000077.1 GCA_002344895.1 Ignavibacteria bacterium UBA2333 | reverse complement strand
CGTTGCTGACACGACACGTACGTGTGCATCGGTTGATCGTGCATAGCCACAGGACCCATTGACGACTACGTAGTACTCACCTGCTGATGATTGATCCACACTCTTGATCGAGTATGTTGAATCGTTCGCTCCCGCTATGATCATTCCGTTGAGCAACCACTGGTATTCGAGGTTCTCTCCATGACTACGAACAACCAACACAACCTCGTCGCCAGAACAAGCAGCTACGCTCGTCGGCTGTTGAATAATTTCTGTTGTATCAGCGACGTGAAAAGAACTTGACGTTACTATGTGTCCGTAAGATGACCTCAATCGTAAGCGCGTCATCGCACCTACATCGCTAACGACCCAAGAATAGCTCCGAGTCGTCAGGCCGTTAGCAAGCTCTACCCAGTTGCCAGTAGAGCTTTCAAACTCTAACGAGAAGGTTGTTGTAGACTGTACGTCATATGCGGACCACGACACAGCAACACGAGCTCCTCGGCAAAGCTCCGTGCTATTTCCTATTGATACGAGGTCAATATTTCCAGTACTAAATGCGAACACTGCCCCGGCATTGCTAGACTGCGATCCAGCAAGATGCACGGCTGTATCTCCTGCAAACACGTCGCGCGAAGTTGATCCACACGCTACATAGAACTGATTCTTATCAATGATGGATAGCGAAGGAGCTTTCTCTTCTCCACTACCACCCATAAGCGTAACGTCGCTCAGGCCATGTCCGTCTAGCTGCAGAACAATGACGTCACTAACTCCATCGACCCTGATCGTTTCAGGAGCACGCGTTGTTTGCCAGTTGTTTGAGTTTGTTGTACCAACAATGAGACACTGTGATGATGCGCCAGGTTCAAAATCAGTTAAGATGTCATCTCCCGATGCGCCGACGTATGTTGCCCACATTAGCTCCTCTCCATCCGTACTGAGCGACGCGACAAATCCGTCAATTCGCCCTGCATTCCGATCTTGGAATGCACCTATCATCGGAAGATCTTTTGACGTCGTAACCCCTAGAATGGTTGGTCTCCCTTTCGCGTCATACTTTGCCACAAGACCTTCATCTCGCTGACTTCCACCGTAGAAGGATGAAAGGACTAGCGCATTGCCATTACTTGACAATACAGTAATTATCGCGTCGCGTCCCCCATTATAGCTAACGTCATACGAACTATCTGCATTTACAAATTCGTGCCATTCAAGATGTTTTCGAATATAAATGGAGTAATCGTCTGAATCAGTCCAACCTGTTACCAGTACATCACCTTCAGACGCAAGCGCTACGGACGTCAAGTTATCCGTTGACCCACCTCCCAGATACGTCATGAAGATCAGCTGCGACAATGTGCGTGACAATTTTGCTACCATGCCATCCATCATTCCATTAAATGACACGTCGAATGCTTCGCGTACCGGCAGATCATTAGATGTTGTCGAACCACATACAACCACGTTATCATCCTTATCGACCGCGATTGAACGTAAAACGTCGTCTTTGCTACCGCCAAGGTATGTCACCGCAACTATTGCTTGGTTATTCGCATCTACAATTGCAATAACTCCATCAACCTGACCCCTTCTCGTTCGAAAAGCAGTTGTCGATGGCATAACAATGTCACTTGATGTTGTCATACCGGCCACAGCAATGGAGCCGTCGCTCATTAGGCTAATCGAAAACAAAGAGTCCGAACCACTTCCTCCTACATATACGAGCCATTCGATACGTCTATGATCGCGCGACAACTTTGCAACAAATCCATCGGTCGCCCCTTGATATTGCCCCTTAACTCTCGTTCCTTGCCCCGCCTTAATTGCGCTCTTCGTCGAACCGCAAACAACTACGGAGCTGTCGTCAACAACGACAACATCACCTAGGTGCAGTCCGCTGTCAGCCATAATTGGAGTACATGCTATCACGGAGCCTCCACCAATGCCGGCATACATAACTCCACTAGCTGACATCAGGAAGAATGTCATGGAAAGTACAAACAAGACGGTTCGATGTACGGTCATATTGGTGTCCATTGCTCAAGTTTTTTTCATGATTGTGAATGGCAATTGATGCAGTACAATTGCAATCCTGTTTGACACAACAGACATGATTCTGACTGGTTACACATCTTCATGATTCATCTGCATATAACAGGCCATCCACAGCACGCTCGACGCATTAACTCCATTGGACACCATAGTTGATTATTGTCACAACTCTGCTGGAGTACACTCTCGTGCGTTAATCTTCCCGTATAATCACAGACGAGGTTCCGCATTGGATGATCTTTACAGCGTATGTCATGGGAATCATAAGAAGAAGTATTTATATAATTTGTCTCTGTGGACATCGGAACACTGAGGTGGATGTCGACTATCATCGGTTGCCCATTGTCGATTATCCGAAAACTATTGTCGCCAAGGGGTGTTACATCCGACGGTACAAACGAAGTTGGAATGTTGTCCGGAAGTATGAAGTTCGTCCACGTTGCACCTGAGTCCATCGAATAGAACCCTGCTCTACCAACACCAAGGGCAAGTCCAATTCCACGATCATTCAGATAGACAACCAACAGACCGAATGCCGTTGATTCGTAGAATCCGTCGAGGAGTGTTTGCCATGTCGATCCCCAGTCCGTACTCCGGCGCAACACTACATCGGCTTGATGCCCAATATTCGTTGCCTTTCTCATGGAGCCAACAAGTAGACATGTTCTATCGTGATATGCAATCCGACTTTGACTCGAGGCAATCCCACCAACACCAGTGTTTAGCTCCTTGTCGCCAGTTCGCACATTGTACGTTACCAGCGTTCCGCTATTCAGCTGAATGAGTAATATTTCGTCACTGACAAACTTCACCTCATTAATCGACGTAAGCTCGGATATGAGATGTCCTTGCCACGACATTCCACCGTCAAATGTCACGTAGACGTGATTCTTTCCCGAACACGCCACGCCTACGAGATGTGACCGAAAGTCAATACAAACAATGTCTTCCTCGCATGGGCGATGTAACAGACTCCACGCTCCGTGTGAGTCCATCTTGGCGACGATTCCCTTCGATCCAGCGACAATGTAGTTGTCATTGTCAATAGCGTCTACAGTGAACGGCACGAAGCTTGTATCCTGGTCAGTGTCAAAGTCTACAGATTCTGCAAATCGATGTTTCGAGATCGGAGAACTGCCGTCGGCACTCACAACGAAGTAAACGCCATCGGTGACGTACCCACCATTATACTCTCGAGTTTCTTTTCCCACGATAATGTGTTCGACTTCACTCTTCCGCGCAATTGCATAGAGTTGAACATAACCGTCAATTCGACGAATTGAGGCTTCGTGCGCCATAGATGCGGCCTGCACGATCATCATACACACGATTCGTGTGAACGCAGACTTACGGTAATTGTTCATGATTCTATGAGAAGGTCGCGCGCTACATTTTTTTGCACACAACACTGCTCACCAACACGAGGTTACACGCCACGTGTCGCGGATATCATAGGGACGTGAAGATGCTAGTGAACTGATCGGGACCGTGCCTATGGCAGCACCACGGTCCGTCGATGCTGTCGCCCGTCAGCGAGTGTCACGATAACAAATGCCGGTCCACGGAACACACGGAGGTCGTCTGCTCTGAGTTGCCGCCCGGTGACATCAACACAGTCAATACGGTCAATACGTCCGGGCGCATGTTCAACGTGGATAACACCGTTCATGATGCTAACCCGGAAGGATGCGTTGTTTTGATCGTCGACGGCCGACGTTGTCGCATCAATCGATACCGTCACGTCACGCGTTGACGCCGTACCGCACGATCCGGTCACAAGA
>DDUR01000085.1 GCA_002344895.1 Ignavibacteria bacterium UBA2333 | reverse complement strand
GAGAACCATTCCGTGGCTACTTCGTCGATGACGTCCGCAGGTGTCTCATTGTCGCTGCGGACATCAAACCGAAGTGGATGGTTGTCACCGTTGAGCACGGCATCGGCAATCGTAGCACTTCGTCCATCGTGGCCACGGAAGCCATGCCACAAGCGCAGAGACCTCTCTCGCGGTGCTGCTTCGCGGAAGAACCGTTCCGAGGAAGACGTGATGTCCGGGGCAACGTTGCCTTCCCGCCACTGACCGCCGAGGTCGTTGTAGATACG
This sequence comes from Ignavibacteria bacterium UBA2333, assembly GCA_002344895.1. Classification (GTDB taxonomy): domain Bacteria; phylum Bacteroidota; class Ignavibacteria; order Kapaibacteriales; family Kapaibacteriaceae; genus UBA2333. Next base: position 2,443 of record DDUR01000085.1, on the reverse strand, counting down.
GCGGTTCTTGCTCCAGCCGGGATGGACCGACATGGAGTAACGTGCCGCCGCATGCGGATACAGTCCGGCGTCGCTGAGGTCATAGAGGAACTGGTTTGCTCTGGCCGTAGCCATTGATCCAGAAAGTGGGTTGCCATAGTAGCGCCAGCCAAACTACCGCTGTATCTGGTGGGTAAGAAGCAATCTGTCTTGCCGCCGCAAACTGAGGAAGTATGATCCCTGAGGAAGTGCACCGGGATCGAGCTGACAGCTGCCACTTGTGATTATGGCATCGCCGTCTCGTATCTGTGTTCCTGTGACATCTGCTATAGACCACGTCGCTGGTCCGTCTGTCACATCCAGTCCGGAAACTGTGAGTGCACCCGTCGACGGATTTGGAGAGACGAGATAAGAATTGGGTATTGTTCCGATAGGTGAATTGTGAGTAGTCACGTTCAGACGACTTACATAGACCTCTAGACTTCCGCAATCATACACGTACTTCCAATCAGGACTAAATCGGCAACTGATGTTTTCATACTCAAAACGTACGCTTGCTGGACCAGTAAGCGTTGTATGGAAATCAATGAACGGCTCACCGCTGATTTCCCTCATAATCATGTATCCCTTCGCATCCTCAGAGAAGGCGACTTTATCGCCTGATCTTCCGTCCTTCCAATCTAGCCAACGACGGTAGATTTGGCGCTGTTCAACCATGTCATAAAATGTGACAGCACCATCTTCTTCCCAGTCCGCGACACAGCTAACAGCAACATAACGACCATCCTCAGAGATGTCCATTGATGTTGCTCCATTTCCTCCACTCGGCAACGTTGCTAGCCACTTACCGGTCGTCAGGTCGTACGCCTGCGGATTGTCTGTATATACGAGAGCAATCCGGTCATCCGCGGAAATCTTTGGTTCAAGTGTCGGTAAAACTGAGAACTGATGGAGCAGTTCACCCGTTTCCACGTCATGGAGTCCGGTAAATTTAACGTCGCGATTATTTCCTCCAATGAGAACCTTTTTACCGTCAGAAGTCAGAGTGGCATTTACGTGATCGTTGTAGTCTCCATTATCCTTGTGAATCGAGAACTCCCTGATTATGTCCATTTCAGGCCATCGCCAGATCTTGACCTTGAAGGGAGATGACGTCGAAAATACATTTGCATTCCGCGCAAAGGAGATATTATAAACCGAGCCCAGCTGCGATTTCACACGCCGAAGTGTGTCACCTGTCATCGCATCGAAGGCGATAAGATCACCACTTGATGTCGCAGCGACGATAACTCGTGGGTCACCACCCATTGCACATGCAACGAACTGCCAAACGTGGGGAATCTGTTGAGTTGTACGAGTCCACAACGTATCGGCCTTACGCGGCTCGAGTTCGGCCGCAAAACTTGACTGGAATGTCAGGACCACGGATGCTACCATAATCACGACACTATACGTTCGGTTCATCTGAACCTCCATGTAATAAAGAAAAAAAACGTGACGAATCGTATGTAACTGGTCTACAGGTCAATCGGTCTGAAGTGTCGGCCCGAAAAGTACCATTCGTGACATGTGTGATACCGGCTTGAGAAAGAGCACGTCACCGTGACGAGTACAAAAGTCGTTTGTCCAATTGTACGGGCAACCAAACAACGTACGAAATATTCACTCATTTCCAACAACTCGAAAAAGTTAATTTTTCTGAGGGTTCGTGGAGTGATGCCTACCAATGCTCGCAGGTGCTGTTGAACACCTACAAACAAGAGGTCGTTGGTAACGGTTCGTAGTGCGTCACACGAACGATCTACTGTATTTTCCGTTCTTTAAAACCAAGGTCATTCTGGTTAAGCTGTGGTGCCTCAACGTCCTGTGCGCGCACGAGAAGTACCGTCGCACAAAGTGCGACGACAAAAAGAATCGTTTTCATGGTGCCTCCTACCGCTGTATCTGGTGGGTAAGAAGCAATCTGTCCTCGCGCCGCAAACTGAGGAAGTATGATCCCTGAGGAAGTGCACCGGGATCAAGATGACATCTGCCACCAGTGATCATGACGGCACCATCACGTATCTGTGCGCCAGTGATGTCTGCTATGGTCCACGTCGCTGGTCCGTCTGTCACATCCAGTCCGGAAACCGTGAGAGCACCCGTCGACGGATTTGGAGAGACGAGATAAGAATTGGGTATTGTTTCGATAGGTGTATTGTGAGTAGTCACGTTCAGACGACTTACATAGACCTCTAGACTCCCGCAATCATACACGTACTTCCAATCGGGACTAAATCGGCAACTGATGTTTTCATACTCAAAACGTACGCTTGCCGGACCAGTAAGCGTTGCATGGAAATCAATGAATGGCTCACCGCTGATTTCCCTCACAATCATGTATCCCTTCGCATCCTCAGAAAAGGCGACTTTATCGCCTGCTCTTCCGCCTCGCCAATCTAGCCAACGGCGGTAGATTTGGCGC
>DDUR01000037.1 GCA_002344895.1 Ignavibacteria bacterium UBA2333 | reverse complement strand
CCCCACCATTAACCCCACCTGCCACCCCACCTGCCTCCCCACCAATCCCTATCTTCCGCCATGCCTACTCTTCATGCAGGAATTGACATTGGTGGGACGTACATCAAGTACGGTGTGCTTGATGATGCGGGTACGATACTGACAAAACGGTCTGTGCCAACACAGGCCGAGATGGGATTAGACCATGTGATAACTCAGCTGCAGCGTATCGTTCACGAGCTGCACGAAGTACATCCTAACCTATCAACGTGGGGTGTGGGTGTTCCCGGTGTTGTTGATCCTTCCTCACGCCGTGTTCAGTGTCCACCGAATTTACCGGGGTGGGATTCCGTTCCTCTGGGTGACATTCTTCGCAGCATGGTTGATCAACACGTCGTCGTAGAAAATGATGCTAATGCTGCCGCCCTTGCCGAATATGGTTATGGGGCTGGAAAGGGGCATAAGGATATGCTCTACGTTACGCTCGGTACGGGAGTGGGTGGGGGAGTGATACTCAACGGCCGACTTCATACTGGTCCGTATGGAGATGCCGGAGAGATCGGACACATAATCATTCGCGCCGACATCCAGCCAACGGAGGCAGAGCGGTCTCAAGGGCGCGGTTTTCGTGCCGGGGTTCTTGAGGAGTTTGTTGGTCGTGTTGGAATCCTTCATACACTACAACAGACCGGGCTTGCGTCGACGATTCCTTCGGAAACCGATATTGTCGACATTGTCGACCTTGCTCGGGCTGCGAATGACGGAAATCCTGTTGCTCGTGAAGTATTGCAGCAGACGGCAACCTGGTTGGGATTGGGTCTATCATCGGCCATGGCTGTACTTGGCCTTCGTGTGGTTGTGGTGGGCGGGGGAATATCGGCGGCTGGTGAGCCCCTTTTTTCGCCCCTTATCAAAACCATCCGCGAACGAGCAATTCCGACGATTGCAGCATCGTTTTCCGTGATCCCGGCTGCCTTTGGACAAGATGCGGGTCTCATAGGGGCGGCCTTCTTACCTTTGCACGTTCATTCTTAACCATTCGTAGTACACATGCAGAACGAGAACAAATCGCTGCACTGGGGGTTCGGTGCCCTTGCCCTCGTCATCTCCCTGGTGACGTACCTCCTGACGGTCCAACCAACCGTGCCCTTCTGGGACTGCGGTGAGTTTACGGCCGCCGCAGTGCAGCAGCAGGTACCGCACCCTCCAGGTGCCCCACTCTTCCTGATGCTGGGAAAACTCTTCCATCTCCTGCCAATCGGTGACGATGGCTGGCGAGTAAACCTGCTGAGTGTTGTCTCGAGCGCCTTGACCGTGCTGCTATTGTATCTCATCACGGTGAAGATCATCCGGAACTTTTTCCGTGAGCCGCTCTACGAAGTAGGGAATGCAATCCTCGTATACGGAAGTGCCTTCGTGTCGGCGATGGTCTATACCTATAGCGACACGAACTGGTTTAACGCCGTTGAGTCTGAAGTGTATGCGGCCTCCGGCCTCTTTGTAGCTGTGATCCTCTGGCTTATGATGGTCTGGAATGAAAAGGCAGATGATCCGGGTGCCGAGCGATATCTCTTGCTCATTGCTTACCTGATTGGCCTTTCGATCGGCGTCCACCTGTTATCGATCCTGACGATCTTCTCGCTCGTCCTGCTTATCTATCTCCGCAAGTATCCAGTGCGTCCAGCGACGCTCTTACTGACACTTGGTATTGGGCTCGTGACGTTCTATGTAACGTATAACCTCATCATCATGAAGTTGCCGGCATTCTTTGCTGGTACGTTACCGTTTTTCCGTTCTGAGGCGCGTGAGTATGCCATCACGGATAGTGCGTTTGTCCAAATCATTGGCGTAGGTATTCTGCTCTTGGCAGCATGGGGAGCATGGTATGGGCGTAAAACAGGTCATGGAATCCTATCGTTAACAACCACGTCCTTCCTGCTCATCGTCCTTGGATACTCGACGTACGGACACCTGCTTGTTCGTTCCAACAGTAACCCTCCGATGAATGAAAACAAGCCTGACAGTTTTGAAAAGCTCGTCAGTTACCTCGGTCGTGAACAATACGGCGAGGCCCCGATGTGGCCACGACGGTATCAGACCGAGGATCGGTTTGTCATGCATTACCGGAAGTATGATGGCGATGGTCCAACACAACGTTGGACACCACCACCGGTAAAGGGTGCTCTTCGGAAGGACGGCAGCCAGATTGGTGTACCGGACTATGACAAGATGAAGGTTCACACAATGGGTGAACTAGCCTACCTCTGGGATTATCAAATCGATCACATGTACCTGCGATACTTCGCATGGAACTTTATTGGTCGTATCAGTGACGAGCAGGATTCTCCGTCGGCCTTTATCCCTTCATCTTCAGAAGTAGAACTGTATAACTACAAGAATGGCCAGGGGGAACACTTTCCGATACGTCTCTGGGCTATACCGTTCTTGTTAGGACTCGTTGGACTCATCTTCCACTTCACACGCGATCCAAAGATGGCGTGGGTATGGTTTGTGGGATTCCTCATGATGGGTGTTCTAGCGGCCATTCAGCAGAACCAACAGAATCCGCAACCGCGAGAGCGCGACTACTTCTACGTTGGCTCATTTATGATTTGGGCCATGTGGACGGGAATTGGCGTCTTTGCGATACTCGAAAAGATGCGCAACAAGGTTGCCGTTGTTGGAGGTGGTATCCTTGCATCGTTGGCCATAGCACCGCTCAACATGGCCATTCAACAGTGGCACACACATTCGAGGGCCGGTAATTACATGGCCTTTGACTATGCCTATAACATCTTGCAGTCACTCGACAAGGACGCTATTGTATTCACCAATGGTGACAACGATACCTTCCCGGTTTGGTACTTACAAGACGTGGCTGGAGTTCGCCGAGATGTACGTGTTGTAAACCTTTCGCTTGGTCAAACAACGTGGTACGTTGAGCAGCTCAAGAATCGTGAACCATTTGGTGCGCAACGAATTCCATTGTCGTTCTCTGACGAGTCACTATCAGTACCAGAGGATGACCGTCGTGCCCTTGGTTACGAGTTCGGCCCCGCACGTGAGATCGTTGTGAATGTTGACCGCGATATTCTGCGGAAGTTCACAACCGATACTGCAGTTATCAACCGCGGCACAATGTCATGGTTGTTTAAGGGGCGGCAAAGGGGCAACGGCGAGTATTTCTTCGGTGTGCAACACCGTTTAGTAGCCGATATTCTTAAGCAGACCCGGTTTACGCGACCTGTCTACTTCAGTACATCTGTTGGAGACCCGTCGTGGGCTGATGAGTATTGCGGTCTTGACAACTACCTGCGCCTTGAAGGTATGGCATTCCGAGTCTGTCCAGCTCCACAGCGCTCGGCCATTGGAGAGGGTGTAGATGACGACTACATGTGGAAGGCCTTGATGGACTCCAAGTACGCCACAAACGACGACTATTCCCTCACACCTGCTGTTGGATTGAAGTTCCGCAACCTTGCGAATAAGGACGTCTACTATGACGACGTTCATCGTGGTTACATGATGAATTACCGTAACGTATTTTACAAATACGCAACGTACGTTCTCAACGAGAAACGCGATACAGCACGGGCGGGTAAGATCCTGAACAAGATGAATGAACTCATCAGTGTTGACATGTTCCCACTGGGAATAATGTATGAGTTCCAGTTCGCATCGTTCTATGACGTTTGCGGAATGAAGAAAGAGCGAAATGCCATGGCAGAACTCCTTCTTGCCAGTGCAGACGCAATGATCAAGAATCCTAAACTGAAGGAGAGGGATCGGACCTATAGCGATGAGCGTATGCCTGCAGAGCGCATCGCAGCAGAGGCATGTAAGATGCTCGAACGCTGGAATGAGGCAAAACGATACTATGGCGAATTGTTGCGCCTCGGTAAGGATCCTGTTCTGCTCTTTATGATCGACGAACTTGACATCGACCGCAAGCTGGCATCGGGTGATACCGAAGGTGCACTCTCTGTAGCAGAGGCACTGCAATCGAAGTATCCAATCCAGGGTGGAGATCGACGCAGTATGGAAGCGGCGATGGCTCTGCAAAGCCGTATCCAGGAACTACGTCGTAAACTTGGCAGGTCGGTCGAACCTATGGCCACCACGATGTTGCCCGGCAACTAATGGATCTCGCGCAATCGCCTGTAACTCTGACGATCGTGATCGCTACCGTAGCGGTCACGATCGTCTCGTTTAAGAACACGGCACTCTATGTGCGTCTGATGTTCAGTGTGCGCGGTGCTCTTGATTACAATGAGTTCTGGCGGTTTGCAACTGTAGCGCTTGTCCATGCCGACTACATGCATCTCGCCGGCAACATGTTTACACTCTTCTTTTTTGGGTCCTGGTTAGAGCATGTCATGGCATCATGGAGATATGGACTTACCTATCTCCTGGGTGCCGTTGTTGGCTCCTTTGTTTCTCTCGTTGTTCATCGACATTCTTTGGACTATCGAGCCGTTGGTGCCAGTGGTGCCGTCTCTGCCATTGTTGGTGCAGCTACACTTGCAGAACCAAATCTCTCAATGATCATCTGGCCAATGCCAATACCGCTGCCTGCATGGTTAGCTGGTGCACTCTACATCATCGTAAGCATTGTTGGAACCGGAAATAGGTATGACAACATTGGCCACGAAGCACATCTTGGTGGAATGGTTGCTGGTATGGGAATGATCCTGGCATTCTATCCTGGGATCATTGAAGATCGGCTACCGTACATCGGCATTATGATCATCGCCGGTGCCATCGGATGGTTCATCGCCCGACGGCGATAAGGCCGATGATATGAGGGCACGACTCGGAACCGTCTTCTCTGAACTTCGTTCGGCAACTGGTGAGCCGTGGAGGCGGAACCTCCTTATCCTGTGGTTTGCACAGTTTGTTGCCATGGTTGGTATGAGTGGTTGTTTGCCATTTTTACCATTGTACGTACCCGAACTTGGAGTAGCGCGTGAGGACGTGCCGTTATGGTCAGGTCTGATCATGGCAGCACCATTTATGACGTCATCCCTCCTCACACCTGTATGGGGAGCAATGGGGGACAAGTACGGCCAGAAACTGATGGTGATGCGCGCTGTGGCCGGACTCGGCATCACCATGTCGTTGATGGGCTTTGCATCAAACATTTGGACATTGTTTTTTTTGCGGCTCCTTCAAGGAGCAGTATCGGGATTTATCGCCAGTACCAATGCCTTTGTGAGCACACAAACACCAACGGAGAAAACAGGTACGGCGTTGGCAACACTACAGACGTCCATCAGTGCAGGTAACATCATTGGTCCACTCATTGGTGGTGCGGTATCGGACGCCTTTGGCTACCGCACGGTCTTCTTCTTTGTTGGACTACTCTGTTTTATAAGTCTGATTATCATCGCCGTACGAGTTCGCGAAGACACGTCGGTACTAGGAGGACGTCGATCCATGGGCGTTGGCCGCACGGTTCGAATTGCCGCACGCGATTCCCGCTTGCGCAAGAGCTTCCTCGTTGTGTTTCTTGCCCAGTGTAGTATCGTGCTCGCATCGCCGATCTTCCCATATTACCTTGAACAACTTGGTGCACCAACGGCCTTATTGTCGTCATTATCTGGTACGATAGTCAGTATCGTTGGCATATGTGTTATCATCAGCGCACCGTGGTGGGGAGCACGTTCAGACCGTCACGGTCATCGCCGAACAATCACTGTCGCAGGTCTCATGGTAGCAGTTGGTCAGATTCTACAAAGTATCGTTCCCACGTATGAGTGGCTCTTTCCATTACGTGCCATCATCGGCCTCGCGAGTGGAGCTATTGTACCGTTAACGTATGCCGAACTCACACGACACGTACCTCAAGACCGCAGAGGTGGAATTATGGGTCTTGCTTCGAGTGTTACACTCGCGGGTAATCTAACAGGTCCATTACTCTGTGGACTCATTACGATGGTTGCTCCTCTTGAGACGGTGTTTCTTGTTCAAGGTCTTATCATGTTCACAGCCGTTTGGGTTGTGAGGAGAACGTAGAGTTCGGCTTCGCCTCACGGGGTGCTCAGCTGCGCTTCGCGGGGTGCTCAGCTGCGCTTCACGGGGTGCTCAGCTGCGCTTCGCGGGGCGGTCGCTACGCTCCCGGGGGGGTCAGCCGCGCCTTGCCGGGTGTTCGCGTCGGTCTCGGCGGG